>NZ_CP022316.1:2767784-3459731 GCF_002216795.1 Brachybacterium avium
CCCTGCGCTTCCTGGGCGGAGCGCGGCGCAGCGGGGGATCCGCCCCTCAGACGGGGGAGGCGGCGTCCGCCGAGTCGGAACCGGCCGGGTCGCAGGGCACGGACAGCGCGGGTGGGGACGGGCTTCGCGTCCCCACCGGCACCTTCCGGCAGCTGGATGCGGGCCATCGCCGGGAGATGGCCGCGGCGCTCGGCATCCCGTGGCGGGATGAGCTGATCCACGATCACCAGAGCTGGGCGGTCGCCTGTCTCGAGGCCGCGCAGGCACGGGCCGCGACGCTGCGCCGCTGAGGAGCCGGGCCGCGGCGGGGAGCAGCTCCGGGGCGGCGCCCGGCGCCGGGCATCCTCAGGCGGTGCGCGCCACCTCGGCGGCCTGCTGGGCGATCGAGAGCTCCTCGTTCGTCGGCACGATCATCACCGTCACCCGGGACTGCGGCGTGGAGATCACCCGAGCCTCCTTGCTGCGCACGGCATTCGCCTCGAGATCCAGCTCGATGCCGAGCTCCTCCAGGCCCGTCAGCAGCCGTTCGCGCACCATCGGCACGTTCTCGCCGATGCCCGCCGTGAACGTCAGCACGTCCAGCCCGCCGAGCACGTAGGTGTAGGAGCCGAGGTACTTGCGCAGCCGGTGCACGTAGATCTCGGTGGCGAGGGTCGCGGCCTCATCGCCCTCCTCGACCGCCCGGGTGATGTCCCGGAAGTCGCTCATCCCGCACATGCCCAGCATCCCCGAGCGCTTGTTGAGGATGTCGTCGATCTCGGCGGTGGCGAAGCCGGCGCGGCGGTGCAGGTGCAAGTAGATCGTGGGGTCGATGTCGCCGGTGCGGGTGCCCATCACGAGCCCCTCGAGCGGGGTCAGTCCCATGGAGGTCTCCACCGCCCGGTCCCCGAGCACGGCGGAGGCCGAGGCGCCGTTGCCCAGGTGCAGGACGATCTGCCGCAGCCCCGACACCTCGTGGCCCTGGCCGGCCAGGTGCTCGGAGACCGCCCGGGAGACGTACTGGTGGCTGGTCCCGTGGGCGCCGTAGCGGCGCACCTTGTACTCGGCCGCGATCTCGGGGTTCAGGGCATAGTTCGCCGCCGCCTCGGGCAGCGCGGTGAAGAAGGCGGTGTCGAACACGGCCACATGCGGCACCTCGGGCAGCAGCGCCAGGGCCCCGTCGATCCCGTCCACTGCCGCATAGTTGTGCAGCGGTGCGAGCTTGCCGAGGTCGTGGATGTCCCAGCGCACCTGGTCGTCGATGAGGACGGGCTCGGAGTACCGGGCCCCGCCCTGGACGACGCGATGGCCGACGGCGCGGATCCGGTCGTCGCTCAGCGACAGACCGACGTCCTCGAAGAGGGACTGCACGATCGTCATCGCCGCCTTGTGGTCCGCCACTGGGCCCTCGAAGCCGGACTCCTGCTGACCCGCGGCGATGGTCGCGCTGCCGTTGTCCTGCCCGACCCGTTCGACGATGCCGGAGGCATCGACGGCACCGTCCACCGGGTCCAGCAGCTGGAACTTCAGCGAGGAGGAACCGGAGTTGATGACGAGGATGCGAGGGGCGGTGGGATCTGCCATGGGGTGAGCTCCTAGGCGCTGGGGAGGGAGGGCCGTCAGTGGGCGGCGGACGAGGAGGGCTCGGCCTGCGCCTGTATCGCGGTGATGACCACGGTGTTGATGATGTCGTCCACCAGGGCGCCGCGGGAGAGGTCGTTGACCGGTTTGTTCAGGCCCTGCAGGACCGGGCCGATGGCGATCGCGCCGGCGGAGCGCTGGACGGCCTTGTAGGTGTTGTTGCCGGTGTTCAGGTCCGGGAAGACGAACACCGTCGCCCGGCCGGCGACCGAGGAGTCGGGCAGCTTCGTCTTCGCGACCGAGGCATCCACGGCTGCGTCGTACTGGATGGGACCCTCGACGTCGAGCTGCGGATCGGCCGCCCGCACCAGCGCGGTGGCCTCACGGACCTTGTCCACGTCCGCCCCGGTCCCGGAGGTGCCGGTGGAGTAGGAGAGCATCGCGATGCGGGGATCCACCCCGAACTGGGAGGCGGTCGTCGCGGACTGCACAGCGATGTCTGCGAGCTGCTCGGCGGTCGGATCGGGGTTCACCGCGCAGTCGCCGTAGACCAGCACCCGGTCCTCGAGAGCCATCAGGAACACCGAGGAGACGATCTTCGCGCCCGGCTTGGTCTTGATGATCTCGAAGGAGGGTCGAATGGTGTGGGCGGTGGAATGGGCCGCGCCGGAGACCATCCCGTCGGCCTCGCCCATCTGCACCATCATGGTGCCGAAGTAGGAGACGTCCTGGACCTTCTCGCGGGCCTGCTCCAGGGTGACGCCCTTCTTCGCCCGCAGCCGCGCGTACTCGGCCCCGTAGCGCTGGACATGCTCCTCATCGTGCGGAGAGACGATCCCGGCCTCGGAGATGTCGTGCCCCAGCTGGGCGGCCTTCGCCCGGATGGAGTTCTCGTCCCCCAGCAGGATCAGCTCGGCGACGCCGCGGGCCAGGAGCGCCTCGGCGGCTGCGATGATCCGCGGCTCATCGCCCTCGGGCAGCACGATCCGCTTCTTCTCGCCGCGCGCCCGGCCCAGCAGCTCGAACTCGAACATCATCGGCGTGACGACCTCGCTGCGACTCACCTCCAGGGCGGCCAGCAGTTCCGGGATCGGCAGGTGCTCGGCCACAGCGCGCCGGGCGGCATCCACCTTCTGGGGGCTGGCGACGTCCAACCGGCCCCGGGACCTCGCGACCATCAGGGCGGTGTCGAAGGTGGACAGATCGGTGGTGATGATCGGCAGGTCCTGCTGCACGCCGGTGATCAGGCGTCCCACCTCGTCCGGCACGTCGTAACCGCCGGTCAGCACGATCGAGGAGAGCGCGGGGAAGGTACCGGACTGCTGGGCCATCACCAGCCCCGGCAGCAGGTCGTACCGGTCTCCGGGGCGATCACGGTGCAGTTCTCGGTGAGCCGGCTGAGCACATTGGGCAGGCTCATCGCCGCGATGACCGTCCCGACGGCGACCCGGTCCAGCCATTCGGGGTTGCCCTGCAGCAGGGTGCCGCCGACAGCATCCTTGAGCTCCTGCACGGTGGCGGCCAGGATCACCGGGTTCTCGGGGATCGCGGCGACCAGCGCCCCGGGCACCCGTGCGGCGACGGCCTCTCGGACCGAGTCCAGCGAGCCGGGCTCGGCCCGGTTGACGACGATGGCGATCGGCAGGGCGTGGTGCCCGCCGAACTCGCTGACGGATACCGTCGCGAGGGCGGCGATCTGGTCGGGGCTGCGGTCCAGACCGGACAGGACGATCACCACGGGCGCGCCCATATTGGCCGCCACCTCGGCGTTGAACGCGAGCTCGGTGGGGTTGGCCAGGTCGTTGTAGTCAGATCCGAGGATCACCAGCACCGCATAGCGCTCGGCGAGCTCGCGGTGCTGGGCGAGGATCTGTTCATGGGCACCATCGGGGTCCGAGAGCACCAGCTGGTGATCCACCCCCAGCGCGTCCTCATACGTCTGATCCACCGCTGGATGGCTGGTGAGGAGGTCGACGGCGTAGTCGCGCGAGCGGCCGGACTGGACGACGGGGCGGAACACCCCGACGCGGTCGGATCGTGAGGCGAGGGCTTCGAGAAGGCCGAAAGCCACCATCGACTTGCCGGTCATCCCCTCCGGGCTGGCGATATAGACACTCTTGGACACGGTCCCCAGCATAAGCGCGCCACCCGCCCGGGGCGCGGGACCGATGGGACCGGTCCGGTTCCCGTGCGCAGGTTCGTGGCCCGGCCCTGCAGTCGGATGGCCGCGCGGCAGGGAGGCGGGGCTGCCGGGACCCCACTGGCCGCCGGGACCCCACTGGCCGCCGGGACCCCACTGGTCGGCGGGACCTCGATGTGAGATCAGCACGCGCAGGGCTGCACCGCTGTGAAACGACATACCTCATAGTGTTAAAGTTCGTTACGATTCTGAGGGATCGCCTCGCGGCTGGTCCTCAGGCTCACTCCGACCATCGTCGACGCCTCATCTCGCGCTGGGGCCCGCGAACGGCCATCCAGCATCCGGTGCCGCACAGAGCGGCAGGTATCTCAAGGGAGAGAAATGATTCACAGTGTCAAGAAAGGTAACAAGGCACTTTTCGGTGCCCTCGTCGCCTCCGTCCTCGTGATCAGCGGATGCGGCGGCACGGCAGAGTCGACCGACGAGGGGACCACCGGCGGCACCGCCGAGGACCCCGTCGTCATCCAGTACCTCCACCGTCTCCCCGACGGCGAGGGCATGACCCTGGTCCAGGACTCCATCGACCGCTTCAACGACGAGCACCCCGGCATCCGGGTCGAGGCCACCAAGTTCGATGGCCAGCCCGACGAGTCCTACGCGAAGATCCACCAGAGCGTGGTCGCCGGCGACGGACTGTGCCTGGCACAGGTCGGGTACGACTCGATCGGCGCGACGTTCGTCGCCGGCGATCTGATGGATGTCACCGACTATGCCGACGAGTACACCGGCAACTATGCCGAGGGGCCGATGGCCCAGATGACCGTGGGCGGCGCCGTCGTCGGCCTCCCGCAGGACACCGGCCCGCTGATCTACATGTACGACACCGCCGCGTTCGACGAGCTCGGCATCGAGGTCCCCACCACCTGGGACGAGTTCTACGAGGCCGCCAAGACCGCCCGTGAGGACGGCAAGTACATCGGCACCTTCCAGACCGACGAGGTCAAGGCGCTCATGTCCGGGCAGGCCGCAGCAGCCGGGTCCACCTGGTTCGAGGGCACCGAGGACGGCTGGGAGGTGAGCCTGGATGACGAGGCCACCGCGCAGGTCGCCGAGGTCTACCAGAAGCTCATCGACGAGGACCTGATCAAGGTCGTCGGCCGGTGGGACACCTCCTTCACCGACGCCCTGGTCGGCGGCGAGATCATCGGCACCGTCGGCGCAGGCTGGGAGCCCGCCTTCTTCCTCGGCGACTTCGAGCAGGAGGAGACCTCCTGGGAGGTCGCCCATCTGCCCGCCTTCGATCCCGCCAACCCCTCCACCGGGCCCGACGGCGGCTCCGGAGTCGCCGTGGTCAAGGGCTGCGAGCACCCCGAGGAGGCGATGCTGGTGGCGAACTGGTACAACACCCAGGTCCCGGATCTGGTCTCGCAGGGCCTCGTGGTCGCCGCCACCACGGAGGAGCCGCAGACCCCGGAGAACATCAAGCAGCTGTGGAACGGCCAGGACGTCTACAGCGTCCTCGCCGAGGCGAACGACCGTATGAACCCCGACTTCGCCTTCGGCCCCACCTGGCCCTCGGTCGGTGCGGTCCTGAACGAGACCGGTGCGACGGTCTCCAAGGGAGGCACCTCGATGGAGGAGCTGTTCGAGGCCGGCCAGACCGCTGCCGTCACCTCCCTCGAGGATGCCGGACTGCCCGTCGTCGAGTGACCCCGCGGGCTCCCGAGGAGCCCGGGTGATCCGGCCGAGGCCGGAGCGCCCAGATGCATGACCGTCGGCGGGCGGGGTGGGGACCACGGCGTCCCACCCCGCCCGTCGTGCGGGCCGCACGCACACCCAGCAAGGAGAGCAGGAACAGGTGAGCACTCAGACCGCAACCGCACCTCCCACGGTGCGGCAGCCACGACGGAGCCGGGCACGGCGCCGCGAGGGATGGTCGGCTGGGCCTTCATGGCCCCCTTCGCCCTGCTGTTCCTCCTGGTCTTCATCGTCCCCATCCTGGCCTCCGTGAAGGAGTCCTTCTTCCGCCAGGTCGCGACCATCGACGAGGAATGCGCCAATCCGCTCTACGGCTGCACCACCGGATCCGCCGATGAGGTGGTCAGAAGCAGCTTCGTCGGGTGGGACAACTTCGTCTACGTGCTGACCAGCGAGATGTTCTGGTCCGGGGTGGGCCGCGTGATGCTCTTCGGCGCCGTCCAGGTGCCGGTGATGATCATCGCCTCGCTGTCCCTGGCCATCCTCATCGACTCCACCGTCCTCAAGCGGGTGACGGTCTTCCGGCTGGGCTACTTCCTGCCCTACGCGATCCCCGGCGTGATCGCCGCCCTGGTGTGGACCTACCTGTACACCCCGGAGCTCTCACCGATCTCCGACGTGCTGGGCTGGTTCGGTCTCGAGGTCGACTTCTTCTCCACGAACCTGCTGCTGTGGTCGATGGCCAACATCACCACCTGGACCTTCACCGGCTACAACATGCTGATCTTCCTCGCCGCGCTGCAGGCGATCCCCGGCGAGCTGTATGAGGCCGCCCGGATCGACGGCGCCAACGCCTGGCAGGTCGCCACCAGGATCAAGGTCCCCATGGTCCGCGGCGCCGCGATGCTCGCCGTGCTGCTGTCGATCATCGGCACGGTGCAGCTGTTCAACGAGCCCACGGTGCTGGCGGTGCGCAACGGCTGGATGGGCCCGGGCTACACGCCGATGATGATGGCCTACAACACCGCCATCGGCGGCCAGATCTCGCCCTCCGGGGTGGGACCGGCCTCCGCGATCTCCCTGGTGATGGCGGTCCTGGCCGGACTGCTCGCGCTGGTGTACATGCTGGTCCAGAGGAGGCTTGCCAAGTGAGCGCTGCATTGCGGACCCGTCGGAGCGCCAAGGTGCTCACCATCATCGTGCTGTCGGTGGTGCTGATCTACTTCCTGTTCCCCATCTACTGGCTGCTGCTGGCCTCCACGAAGTCCAACGCGGCGATGACCACGAGCAACGGCTTCTGGTTCGCGGACGAGTTCCGCCTGAAGGAGAACTACGAGACGCTGATCGGCTGGACCCGCGGCTATTTCTGGCGCTGGGTGGGCAACTCTGTGCTCTACTCCACCGTGGCCGGCGCGGCGGGCACGCTGATCTCGGTCTCCGCGGGCTACGCGATCGCGAAGTTCCGCTTCCCGGGGCGCACCGCGAGCGTCGGCATCATCTCGGCGGGACTGCTGCTGCCGATCGCTCTGCTGACGATCCCGATGTTCATCGTGTTCCACTCGCTGGGGATGACCGACACCATCTGGGCGATCATCCTCCCCTCCTGCGTGAGCCCCTTCGGCGTCTTCCTGGGGATGATCTACGCGGACTCCTCGGTCCCCACCGAGCTGATCGAGGCGGCCCGCATCGACGGCGCCTCCGAGCTGCGGATCTTCTTCGATATGGTGCTGCGACTGCTGGCCCCGGCGATGGTCACCATCTTCCTGTTCATCTTCGTGGCGACCTGGAACAACTTCCTGCTGCCCCTGATGATGCTGAACTCCGACTCGCTCAAGCCGATCACGCTGGGGCTGTACGGGATGATGAGCTACTTCGACCCGACCTACGGTGCCGTGATGCAGGGCGCCCTGCTCGGTGTGCTGCCCCTGATCGTGCTGTTCCTCGGCCTGCAGCGGTTCTGGCAGGCCGGCCTCGCCGCCGGAGCGGTCAAGGGCTGAGGGCCCGACGCGGCCGCCCGGGCCCGCGCGGCAGGATGTGAGAGACGTCCCTGCCCAGGGTTCGTCCCAGCAGCGGCTCGTACCATGGGGGCATGCTCCGCGTCGCTCTCCGTCCCCGGTTCCTGGGGATGCTCGCCCTGATGGTCGTGGCGACCGTCGTGTGCGGGCTGCTGGCCACCTGGCAGTGGGACCGGGCGCACGAGGTGATCACCGACCAGGCCGCAGGACCCGCCCAGCTGGGCGATATCCGCGGCGTGCTCGACGTGGGGAGCCCGGTCACCAACCAGATCGCGGGGGACACCGTCACGGCCACAGGCAGCTTCGAGACGGGCGAGCAGGTGCTCGTGCCGGATCGGAAGATCGGCGGCACCCAGGCCGTGCTGGTGGTCTCCTCCTTCCTCGTGGACCTGGACGACGGCACCCAGGCCCGCCTGCCGGTCGCTCGCGGCTGGCTGCCCGCGACCGATGTCACCGGGGCCGACGGGCAGATCGATCCCGCGCTCGCCCCCGTCGCCCCGCAGGGCGAGATCGAGATCTCCGGGCAGCTGGAAGCCAGCGAAGCGGCCCGCAGCGGCGTGGACGGGGGAGTGGTGGGCGAGATCGCGACCCCGCTGCTGGTCAACGAATGGGGATCTCCGATGTACTCCGGCTACGTCTCCCTCGACGAGCCCTCCGGAGCGCTCGAGCCGCTGCCGGCGGCGGAGTCCGATTTCTCGCGCGGCCTGAACTGGCGGAACATCGGCTACTCCTTCCAGTGGGTGATCTTCGGCGGGTTCTTCCTCTACCTGTGGTGGCGTTCGGTGCGGACGACCCACCTCGACGAGGTCGCCGATCGTCGCGAGGCGATGCAGGCGCTGCTCGGCCACGACGACTCGAGCGCTGAGGCTCCCGCCGCCGACCCCAGCGCAGACGAGGCCCCCGCTGACCGGGGCTCCCCACCCGAGCCCCAGCCGGCCAGTGCCGGTCCCTCCCGTACCTCGGCCGTCGACACGACGACCGGCCCTCCCTCCGACAAGGACGTGTGACCCGTGCCTGCTCCCCGCCCCCTCGACGAAGTCGCTGCCAGGACCTCCTTCGCCCGCTTCCGCGTGGCCTCCATCGTGGAGGGCATCGCCCTGCTGGTGCTGGTCTCGATCATGGTGATGCGGTACGTGGTGTTCGGCGGCGATGTCGCCTTCACCACCACCTCGGATCAATGGACCCAGATCTCGAAGGTCTGGTCCCCGATCCACGGCCTGATCTACATGGTCTACGTGGTCCTCGGCTTCGACCTGTGGCTGAAGATGCGCTGGGGACTGCCGCGGATGCTGCTGCTGATGTTCTTCGGCGTGATCCCGGTGCTGTCCTTCTTCGGGGAGCGCTGGACCCATCAGCGGGTCGAGTCCGACCTCGCCCGCCGTCCCACCCTGCAGGACGAGGCCCGCGCCTGAGCCCCCGCGGGGCTGAGCCCCGGCCGCAGGCGTGACGAGGATTGCCCCCGCCGCTGCCGGACTCCCGCGCCCTGGAGCCGGGCACCCACGTAGACTCTCTCGGGTGAACGACACCGACCAGCGCCCCGTCCTCGTCGTCGACTTCGGCGCCCAGTACGCACAGCTCATCGCCCGGCGAGTCCGAGAGGCCCGGGTCTACTCCGAGGTCGTCCCGCACTCGATGACCACCGCGCAGATCCTCGCCAAGCGGCCCCGCGCGATCATCCTCTCCGGCGGCCCCAGCTCCGTCTACGCCGAGGGAGCCCCGCGCCTGGACCCGGCCCTGCTGGAGGCCGGGGTGCCCGTGCTGGGGCTCTGCTACGGCTTCCAGTCCATGGCCGCGGCGCTGGACGGCACCGTCGCGCCGACGGGGGTGCGCGAGTACGGCGCGACCCGCCTGGAGAGCATCGAGGGCTCCTCGCAGCTGCTGAGCGACCAGGATGTCGAGCAGAACGTGTGGATGAGCCACGGCGACTCCGTGACCGCCGCCCCCGCGGGCTTCGAGGTCCTCGCCACCTCCTCCGGCAGCCCCGTCGCGGCGTTCGAGAACACCGAGAAGCGGCTCTACGGCGTGCAGTGGCACCCCGAGGTGGGCCACTCCGACCGCGGCCAGGAGGTGCTGGAGAACTTCCTCCATCGCGGCGCCGGCATCGCGCCGGCCTGGACCACCGGCAGCGTCATCGAGGAGCAGCTCGAGCGGATCCGCGCCCAGGTGGGCGAGGGCTCAGCGATCTGCGGCCTCTCCGGAGGGGTGGACTCCGCCGTGGCCGCCGCGCTCGTGCAGCGCGCCATTGGGGATCGCCTCACCTGCGTGTATGTGAACCACGGGCTCATGCGCCAGGACGAGTCCGAGCAGATCGAGCAGGCCTTCGGCGCCTCCACCGGCGGCGCGAGGCTGGTGATGGTCGATGCCGAGGAGCAGTTCCTGAGCGCGCTCGCCGGGGTCACCGATCCGGAGACGAAGCGCAAGATCATCGGCCGCGAGTTCATCCGCACCTTCGAGCAGGCCCAGGCGGATATCCTGCGCGAGCAGGGCGTCGTCGAAGGGGACCACGCCGAGGCCACGGCCTTCCTCGTGCAGGGCACCCTGTACCCCGACGTCGTCGAATCAGGCGGAGGTGAGGGCGCGGCGAACATCAAGAGCCACCACAACGTCGGCGGTCTGCCCGAGGACCTCTCCTTCGAGCTGGTCGAGCCGCTGCGCGCCCTGTTCAAGGACGAGGTGCGCGCCGTCGGCTCCGAGCTGGGGCTGCCCGATGAGATCGTCTGGCGCCAGCCCTTCCCGGGGCCGGGACTCGGCATCCGCATCATCGGCGAGGTCACCAAGGAGCGCCTGGACATCCTGCGCGCCGCCGACGCGATCGCCCGCGCCGAGCTCACTGCCGCGGGCCTGGACCGCACCATCTGGCAGTGCCCCGTGGTGCTGCTGGCCGACGTGCGCTCCGTGGGCGTGCAGGGTGATGGCCGCACCTACGGCCACCCCGTGGTGCTGCGCCCCGTCACCAGCGACGACGCGATGACCGCGGACTGGGCCAAGGTCCCCTACGACGTGCTCTCGCGGATCTCCACCCGCATCACCAACGAGGTCAGCGAGATCAACCGCGTCACCCTCGATATCACCAGCAAGCCCCCGGCACCATCGAGTGGGAGTGACCTCCCGCTGAGCCCCGCCGTCAGCTGCCGGGCCGACGACATCTCGCCAGCGCGCCGCGCTCCCGCCGTGGGCTGACCGCTCCCGGCCCGACCGATCGGCGGGGCGATCGCTTGCCGCTGCGGAGGCGGAGGGGTTATCTTCCCGGGACGCTGCGCAACCGGGGCCCTCTGGCGGCCGTCGCGGCGCCGTCGACCGCAGGGAGGGCAGAGAGATGACCCAGCCGCAGACAGGCACCATCACGACCCAGGTGCCCTCCAGACTCGACCGGCTGCCCTGGTCCCGCTTCCATTGGCGGGTCGTGCTCGGGCTCGGCGGGGTCTGGATCCTCGACGGCCTCGAGGTGACGATGGTCGGCAACGTCGCCGCCCGGCTCACCGAGGACGGCAGCGGGCTGGACATCAGCACCGCCCAGATCGGTGTCGCCGGAGCCATCTATATCGTCGGCGCCTGTCTCGGTGCGCTGTTCTTCGGCCAGCTCACCGACCGGCTCGGCCGCAAGAAGCTCTTCCTGTGGACGCTCGTGCTCTACCTGGTCGCGACCGTCGCGACGGCGTTCTCGTTCTCCCCCTGGTTCTTCTTCCTCTGCCGCTTCCTCACCGGTGCCGGGATCGGCGGTGAGTACGCGGCCATCAACTCCGCGATCGACGAGCTGATCCCCGCGAAGGTGCGGGGCCGGGTGGACCTCGTCATCAACGGCTCCTACTGGCTGGGCTCCGCCGCGGGCTCCGCGCTGGCGCTGGTGCTGCTCAGCACGGCGTTCTTCCCCATCGACCTGGGCTGGCGTCTGGCCTTCGGCTTCGGCGCCGTGCTCGGGCTGGTCGTGCTCCTCGTCCGGCGCCACGTGCCGGAGAGCCCGCGCTGGCTGTTCATCCACGGCCACGAGGACGAGGCCGAACGGATCGTCCGCGGTATCGAGGAGTCGATCGAGGACGAGAAGGGAGTCGAGCTGCCTCCCGCGGAGCAGTCGCTCACCGTCCGTCAGCGCACCGCCATCCCGTTCCGGGAGATCGCCAAGGTGGCGTTCAAGACCTACCCCAAGCGCTCGCTGCTGTGCCTGGCGCTGTTCGTCGGACAGGCGTTCCTCTACAACGGCATCACCTTCAACCTGGGCCTCCTGCTCACCTCCTTCTACGGGATCGGTGAGGCCCTCGCCCCGCTGTTCATCATCTTCTGGGCGCTGTCGAACTTCGCCGGTCCGGTGATCCTGGGCCACTTCTTCGACTCCGTGGGGCGCAAGCCGATGATCATGCTGGCGTACCTGGGCAGCGCACTGGTGACCTTGCCGCTGGCCTGGGTCTTCCTCAGCGAGACCGGGGGACTCACCGCCTTCATGATCCTGCTGGTGGTGACGTTCTTCCTGGCCTCCTCCGGGGCCAGCGCCGCCTATCTGACGGCGAGCGAGATCTTCCCGATGGAGACACGGGCGCTCGCGATCGCCTTCTTCTACGCAGTGGGCACGGCGGTCGGCGGCATCGCCGGCCCGCTGCTGTTCGGCAACCTCATCGCGACCGGGGAGAGGATGCCGGTCGCAGTCGGCTTCCTCATCGCGGCCGTCGTGATGGCCGTGGGCGGCCTGGCCGAGCTGTTCTTCGGCGTCAAGGCGGAGGGCGAGCAGCTCGAGGACATCGCCGCTCCGCTGACGGCCGAGGAGGCCGACGAGGAGGGCGGCGGTGACAGCGCCGGTGGTTCCTCCGACCACGGCGACCGCGGCCCGGGCCCGGCGCAGGAGCGCACCTGATGCCGGTGGGATGCCTGATCTTCGGCCATCGCCCCGCCTTCCGCGCGGACGGCCCCGTCATGCGCTGGGAGTGCGAGCGCGGGTGCGGTGAGGGCGGCGAGAAGGTCTATGCCACTGCGGCGGAGGCGCAGCAGTTCGCCGCGGCCTTCGACCGGAGGGGCGATGCCCGGCTCGGGGAGAACGCGCCCCTGCTGGGCATGTTCCCGTTGCGGATCTGGCGGTGGCTGCGCCGTCGTGGCGCGCGCATCGACTGAATGCTCTGCGCCGCGGGCCCGCTCAGGCGCTCGGCGGCTCGAGCAGGCGGGAGGGGTGCGAGGGCGCTGAGGAGTGCCAGGACTGCGTGCGCTCGTAGGTCTGCCAGCCCATCGCTTCGTAGAGGCCGTCGGCGCCGGTGGGGGAGTCGTCGTCGACCTCGAGGTCCACGTGGGTGCGTCCCCGCTCGGCGGCGTCCCGGATCGAGGCGTTCAGCAGCGCTTTCGCGATGCCGTGGCCGCGAGCGGAGCGGTGCACGCCCAGATACTCCAGATAGGTCCCCTCGCCCCAGCTCTGCGTCGCCGGGACGACGGCGGCGACCAGGCCGCCGGCCGGCAGCCAGATCCCCTCGCGGTTGATCTCCGCGATCCACCAGTGGTCCCAGCCCGCCTCCTCGGGGTTCTCGATGAGGCGCTGGACGAACTCGGCGAAGGATTCGCGGTAGGAGTTGAAGTGGTCGGCGAAGGACTCCTCGAGCATCCGGTGCACGGTGCGCACGTCCTGGGCGACCGGCAGGCCGGACTCGTGGCGGTGGACCTGCCGCACGCGGGTCCCTTCGCGCGGCGCAGGCAGCTCCGTCAGCTCCGCCGGGTCGACGGGGCGGCGCATGTGCAGCCAGGTGCGGACCCTCTCGTAGCCCGCCGCCTCGAGGAGTCGGCTGCGGTCGGTGTCCAGCTCGTTCGCATCGGCGTCCAGCTGGGTGCGCTCGACCCCGCGCGCCCGGGCGAAGGATCCCCCCACCTCGACCGCCCAGTCCAGCAGCGCGCCGGCCAGGGCGTCACGCTCCGGGCAGTCCTGGGCGATCACGAACTGGACGTTGGTGCGACCGGTGGCGCGGTCCTCGAGGGCGATCCAGGCGACCGGCGGCTGATCGAGTGTGGGTGAGCCGTCGGCGGCGACGGGCACCACCACCACCTCCCGTCGTGCCCAGGACTTCAGCCCCACCATCCGCGAGCGCATCCCGGCCTCGTCGGCCGCCCCGTCGGGCGTGTGGCGGCGGATGTCCGCGGTGACCAGTGCGACCACTGCTGGGACGTCAGCCTCGATCGGTACCCGGGATGTCAGCAGACCTTCCAGGGGCACGGGCATCGTGGGCGGGAAGTGATCGGTCAGCAGCATCCGCCCATCTTTTCATGATTCCGCCGAGGTGCGAGGGGAGTCCGCGGCCGCCTCGGCATCAGCGGCGCCGAGCCGCTCCGGATCGATCACCGGGAGCGGGCCGGTGCGCGGGTGCAGCTCCTGTGGCTCCGCGCCGGTGCCGCCGAGCTCCGCGGCGGCGTCGACCCCGGGCCGGGTGGCGAGCTCCTCAGCGGTCTGGACCGTCTCGCGCAGCGGCACATGCTTGATGAACAGCGAGAGCACCAGGGCGACCAGCGCGAAGGGCACCGCGGTGAGGAACACCATGTGCATCGCCTCGCCCATGCCCATGCGGATCGGCTCCACGAGGACGTCGGGCAGCTGCGAGAGGGCCGAAGGATCCAGCGCCGCGTTCTCGAGACCGGAGACGTCCATGCCGCCGGAGGCCTGCAGGGAGGCGAGGTCCTTCGCGGGCAGCGCCGCGATCCGCTCGCTGATCGAGGTGGTCATCGAGGCGGTCATCACGGTGCCGAGCACCGCGGTGCCCACGGTGGAGCCGATGTTGCGGAAGAACTGCACCGCTGCGGTCGCGGTGCCGAGCTCGCGCCGCGCCACCGCGTTCTGCACGATCAGCGTGTACACCTGCATCGACAGGCCCAGCCCCAGACCGATCACGATCATCGCCAGGGTGAGGCGCCACTGGGAATCGCCGTACTCGAGCGCGACCAGCAGCCCGTAGCCGATCACCATCACGATGCCGCCGGTGATGAGGAACGGCCGGTATCGGCCGGTCTTCGAGATCAGCAGGCCCACGGTGATCGAGGTGAGGATCATCGCGAGGGACTGCGGGATCAGGATCATGCCGGAGGCGGTGGCGGAGACGCCCATCACGCCCTGCGCGTAGACCGGGATATAGATGATCGCGCCGAACATCGCGACCGCGATGGTGAAGGAGGCGGCGACCGACAGTGCGACGATCGGGCGCAGCAGCAGGTGCATCGGCAGCAGCGGTTCCTCGACCCTGGTCTCGATGACCACGAAGGAGATGAGGAAGGCCGCGGCGAGCGCGTACATCCCGAGGATCACGGGCGAGCTCCAGGCGAAGTCGCCGCCGCCCCAGGTGGTCGCGAGCAGTGCGAGGACCAGGCCCGGCGTGAGGGTGAAGATGCCGGCGAAGTCGACCTTGCCGTGCTGCGAGGACTGCTCCAGGTGCAGGAACTTCAGGATGAAGGCGAAGGCCGCGATACCGATCGGCAGGGTCAGGTAGAACAGCCAGCGCCAGCCCAGGTGGTCGGTGACCAGGCCGCCGATGAGCGGGCCGGCGATCGAGGTCACCCCGAACACGGCGCCCATGATGCCCTGGTACTTCCCCCGCCGACGAGGCGGGATGATGTCGCCGATGATGGTCTGGGACAGCGGCATCAGGGTGCCCATCCCCAGGCCCTGCACGGCCCGGGCGAGCACCAGGAACCAGAATCCCTGGGCCATGCCGCCCAGGATCGAGCCGAGCATGAAGACGGCCAGGCCGCCCAGGTAGAACCAGCGGCGGCCGTAGAGGTCGGAGAGCTTGCCGACCACGGGCACGGTGACGGCCGAGACCAGCATCGCGGCGGTGGCGATCCAGCTGTAGTGCTCGATCCCGCCGAGCTCGCCGACGATGCGGGGCATCGCGGGGCCGACGATCGTCTGGGACAGGGAGGCGACGAACATGCCGAGCATGAGGCCGACGAAGACGAGCTTGCCCTGCCGGTCCAGTCCGGTGAAGGCTGCGGTGTCGGGGGAGGTGGATGCGGCATCAGGTGATGGCGCAACAGTCGATGCTGTGCTCATTGAGCCCCTCGGGGAGAGTGGTGCGGACGGTGACGGTGGGGACGGGCGCGGGGAGCGTCCGACGGCCGCAGCACTTCAGCGGGCTTCGACCGGAAGAGAATATCCCCTTCTTGCAGTCGATGCACTATTTCACTGAGTGCAGTTTCTGTGATCTGTCGGACCTACGATGGAGCCGTGACCGACGAGAACCACCCGACCGAGAAGACCCTGGGGCTGCGCGAGCTGAAGAAGCGCCAGTCCCGCATCGCCATGCACCGTGCAGCCCTCGAACTCGTGAACGAGCACGGACTCTCCGGTGTCACCGCCGAGGCGATCGCCCATCGCGCAGGGGTCTCCACCCGTACCTTCTTCAACCACTGGAGCACCAAGGAGTCCGCGATCATCGGGATCCTCGGCGCCGGCGGGCAGGAGATCTCCGAGCACCTGCGCCAGCAGATCGAGGAGACCGGACCGCTGGGAGCGCTGCGCACGGTGCTGCGGGAGTTCGTCTGCTCCGCCCCGGTGGATGCGGAGCTGCGGGAGCTGAAGAAGCAGGTGATGGTCAAGGAGCCGAAGCTGCACGCCCTCTCCTCCGGCAACCTGATGTCGGTGCAGACCGAGATGGTCGCGATGCTGACGGAGGCTCTGCCAGGAGAGGACGCCCACGAGCGAGCGATGCTCGCGGTGCAGCTGGGCTTCGCCGTGACCCGCACGGCGTTCGCGATCTCGATGGCCCGCGGCCTGGACCTCGGCACCGCCTTCGATGACGTCCTGGCGCACTACGACCAGGGCGACCCCGTCTTCTGACCCGGGTACGGCCGCCCCGGGCGCACCGGGGACGGACCCCTCACCTCACCAGGCGCCCCAGTCCGACCTCCCAGCCGCGGCCGTCGGCCAACCGGTCTGCGACCAGGCGCTCCAAACGGGTGCCGCGCGGCAGCGATGCGGCGTCGTACGGCGGGCGCTCGCCGAAGACGAAGAACGCCGCGGAATCGTCGGAGCGGTCATGGTGCAGGAGCTCCCAGCGCTGCGCGAAGGAGCCGAGGTTCGAGCCCGCGCCGAACTCCTCGGTCAGCAGCGGGTTGATCAGCCAGGAGTCGCAGTGGAATTCGTGGCCGAACGGCGGCGCTCCCTGCGGGCGGTCCGTATCGAGATCGGCGTAGCGGGTGCTGAAATAGGCGGTCGCGCGTGCCAGCGAGTCGTCGACCGCGGCGGGCGTGAGCGGGCCCGTGGCCGGGATATGGGTGCCGATCACCCAGCGCTCCTGCGCCGTGCCCCGGTCTGCCCGGTGCAGATCGAACTGCAGCCTTCCCAGGTGCACCAGCCGGCCCCGCCAGTTCAGCGCCATCCAGGGCAGCTGGTGCAGCCCCAGTCGGCCGCTGCTGCGCCGGTGGATGCGCATCTGCTGGCCGAGATCCGCGAGCACCTGCCAGGACTGCTCGGCGCTCAACCCTCGCTCGCGATGCCAGGCGCGCACCGTGGAGGTGCTGACCATGAGGGCGAGGATCGCGATCAGGCCCACGCCCGGCGCGAGGCGCTGCTGCAGGGCGGTCTGCTCCTCCTCCCGGGCGCCGAGCGCGGCCTCGGGACGTCGAGTCCGGCACCGGCACGCAGCAGGTTCGCGGTGGCGGTGATCTCCGCGAGGACCTCCTGATCCTCCACGGCGGGACCGATCAGGGCACTGAGCTCGGTGTGATCCTCTCCGGTGATGCCCAACAGCTCGTACAGCGCAGGGGCCGACGGGGCCCGCAGCATCGCTGCGATCGCGGCGGGAGACAGCTCTTCGGTGGCGCGGACGGCGCGCGGGGGATCCCCGAGGACCTCGAACTGGGCGTCATCGTTCATGCGCACACCGTAGCCTCCGCCGTCCGTCGGATGTGAGCTGGGCCGGGATGTCACCCGCAGTCTGTTCGGCGCCCGACGCCGCCGCTGAGAGTGCCCGACGCGGACGGCGCCCCCACCTCGAAAGGTGGGGGCGCCGTCCGCGCGGGAGCGTCAGTTCACTTCTTGCCCTGATTCGCGACCGCCTCGGCGGCGGCCTTCGCGGCGACCGGGTCGAGGTAGCGGCCACCCTTCTCGACGGGCTGGAAGTCCTCGTCCAGCTCGTACACCAGCGGCTGGCCGGTGGGGATGTTCAGCCCGGAGATCTCCTCGTCGGAGATGCCGTCGAGGTACTTCACCAGTGCGCGCAGCGAGTTGCCGTGCGCGGCGACCAGCACCGTCTTGCCGTCGACCAGGTCGGGCTTGATGCCCTCCTCCCAGTACGGCAGGAAGCGCTCGACGACGTCCTTGAGGCACTCGGCCTTCGGCAGCTGGTCACCGAGGTCCGCGTACTGCGGGTCCTGGTCCTGGGAGAACTCGGTGCCGAACTCGATCTCGGGAGGCGGGGTGTCGTAGGAGCGGCGCCAGGCCATGAACTGCTCCTCGCCGTACTTCTCCCGGATCTCGGCCTTGTTCATGCCCTGCAGTGCGCCGTAGTGGCGCTCGTTCAGACGCCAGTCGCGCTTGACGGGGATCCAGTGACGGTCCGCCGCGTCGAGGGACAGGTTCGCGGTCATGATGGCGCGGCGCTGCAGGGAGGTGTGCACCACGTCGGGGAGGATCCCGGCCTCCTTGAGGAGGTCACCGCCCTCGATCGCCTCCTGGCGGCCCTTCTCGGTGAGGTGGACGTCCACCCAGCCGGTGAACAGGTTCTTCGCATTCCAGTCGCTCTCGCCGTGGCGGAGCAGCACGAGTGTGTAGGTCATGGGGCCAGGGTACGCGGGCCGGGCGGGGGAGTGCAGATCCTGCTCACGGGCCGCCCGGTGAGCGGTGCTCAGGCCTCGAGCAGGATCGTGAAGGGGCCGTCGCCCGTGAGCGCCACCCGCATCATGGCGCCGAAGCGTCCGGTCGCGACGGTGATGCCGCGCTCCCGGATGGCTTCGACCACCTGCTGGACCAGGGGCTCGGCGACCGGGCCCGGTGCGGCCCCGCTCCAGGACGGCCGGCGCCCCTTGCGCGCATCGCCGTAGAGGGTGAACTGGGAGACCACCAGCACCTGCGCCCCGGCATCGAGCACCGAGCGCTCACCGTCCAGGATCCGCAGCTCACAGATCTTCCGAGCGATCGTGGCCACCTGCTCGGGGCCGTCCTGATGGGTCACTCCCACCAGGGCCAGCAGGCCCTCGCCGTCGATCGCACCGACCACCTCGCCGTCCACCTCGACCTGGGCACCGTCGACTCTCTGGAGCACTGCACGCATGCCCCGATGGTGGCACAGCTCCGCAGTGCCCGGCGCCGCCGGCGGGCGCCGGTCACGGAGGCCATCAGCTCGGGAGGATCGAGTCGATCCGTCGCTCCTGGGTGGGGGAGTCGTCACCGTCATCGGAGCGGCCACCGGACACCTGCGGCTGGGGCGGATGCGGCTCGGCGGCCTGGACCGGTCGAGGCGAGAGGCTCTGCGGGGGCAGGGGCGCGGTGTTCTCCGGCGGCGCCGAGTACGCCGAGGGACCGGAGGGCTGCACCGGAGCCTGCTGCTGCGCCGGGGCCCGCTGTGGGGGTGCGGGCTGCTGAGCGGGGCCGGGGCTCTGCGGTGGCGGGACCTGGCGCACCCCCGTCGGGCCTTGTGTCGGTGGGACGGGAACGGCCGGTCGCGAATCGGTGATCGGAGCAGCTGCGGCCTGCTTCGCGGCCTCGGCCTCACGCCGCCGGGACTCGGCATGCCGGGCCGCGGTGACCCATTCCTCGGCGACCCGCACGATCGCCTCGGTCGCGGCCTCCCACGCCGCCTCCTGCTGACGGTGCGGGCCGGTGGCCAGGGACAGCACCACGCCGGCGGAGCGGAGCGCGAGCTCGGTGGGGTCGACCCGTTCCGAGAACATCTCGTGCCAGGTGCGGATGGCCTCCTCGACCCGCTCCTGCGTGGCGCGATCGATGCGGCCGGCATTGCCGTAATCGGCCAGGACGCTGAGATGGGCCAGCAGGCAGGCCAGGTCGTCGGCGCGCCTGCCCGGGCCCACGGTGTCGATGTCGAGCAGGCCGACCACCCTGCCGCCATCGACGAATACCTGCGCCTCGTAGAAGTCTCCGTGCACCACGTCGTGGGGACGCATGTCCATCCGCTGCTCGAGCGCGGACAGCCCGTCGCGGATCGACCGCACCAGGGCATCCAGCCGCGGCCCCAGCGAGGGGACCGACGAGCTGACGATGCCGGAGTAGAAATCCACCGAGTCGGTCCAGGGCGGGCGCAGCGAGAGCGAGTACATCGAGGCGGGCAGCCGGTCCAGCAGAGCGACCAGGTCCTCGGCCCGGCAGGCGTCCACGCCCTCGTCGACCACGGCGCGGGCGAGAGGCCGCCCGGGCAGCTCGGCGAGGACCACCAGCCCGTTGTGGTGGGCGATCACCTCGGGCACCGGGACACCGGCTGCGAGCAGCCGATGGTGGCGGTCGACGATCTCCCCGCTGCGATGGGGCTGCATCACCTTCAGGTAAACGGCCCGGGTGCCCTGGGAGGCACGCAGCACTGCCCGGCGTCCCGGACGGTAGGACACGACGTCGATCGCGATCGGCACCGACGGGTCCGGGCCGATGGCGGCGCCGAGATCGTGCAGGGTGCGGCCGACGATGTCCGGATAGCAGACCAGCGGCAGCATCGGCAGCCAGGGGTCGTGGGGGTAGCGCCACACTCGGACGTTGATATCGCCGTCGGTCATCACCAGGGTCTGCTCGGCGACATGGAGGTTCTTCTCGCGCTCGCCGATATGGGCGCTGGCGCCGAACAGCTCCTCGCGCGCCGGCGCCTGCGGACCGTCCAGCTCGGGCCAGGACACCTGGGTGCGGTACAGCGCCTTGGTGCTGCGCCCGGGACGGTGATCGACGTGGTCGAGCTGCCAGCTGTGCAGCACTCCACCGGAGTTGCCGACGGCCGAGCGGAGCAGTCCTCCCGCGCCGGGCCCGGTGAGGAGCTCAGACCCGTCCTGCGTGTGTGACATGGGTGAATCATTCCGGTCATGTGGTCATCAGGCGACACCGCCTACGATGCTTGCATGGCTGATCGTACCGATAACCTCACCAGCGGGAACCTTCTGGGGATTCCCGAGACCCGACTTCCCGACGACTTCGTCGATGTGCAGGTGAGCGAGGAGCTGGTCGACGGTGACCCGCGGGAGATCACCGCCCGCCATCTCGACTCCCCGCTCGCGTGGGCCACCCTCGCCCAGGATGCCCTGACCGATGGCGATGACGTCGCGGCCTACGCCTACGCCCGCACCGGCTACCACCGTGGCCTGGATGCGCTGCGCCAGGCCGGCTGGCGCGGGCAGGGGCCGATCCCTGCCTCCCACTCCCCGAACCGCGGTTTCCTGCGGGCGCTGGCGATGCTGGGGGAGACCTCGCGCCGACTCGGCGACGAGGCCGAGGCCGATCGCGTCACCGGCTTCCTCCGCGAGGCCGACCCGAGCCTGCTGGACTGAGCGCACCGGCCGGGCGCCCCCGGTTCGCAGGGGGCGTCCGGCCGTGCTTGGTAGGATCCACGCGGCCCCGTGCGCTCCACGTGGCCGACTGCCCGGAAAGTCACATCCCGTTCCTCAGGAGTCGCCATGCCCGCCGTCGTGATCGTCGGAGCCCAATGGGGTGACGAGGGGAAGGGCAAGGCCACCGATCTCCTCGGTGAGCGGGTCGACTACGTGGTCAAGCCCAACGGAGGCAACAACGCCGGCCACACCGTGGTCGTCGACGGTGAGAAGTTCGAGCTCAAGCTCCTTCCCGCCGGCATCCTCTCGCCGCAGGTCACGCCGGTCATCGGCAATGGCGTGGTGGTCCATCTCGGCGCGCTGTTCGAGGAGATCGGGATGCTGGAGTCCCGTGGCGTGGACACCACCCGGCTGCGCATCAGCGCCAACGCGCACATCGTGGCGCCGTACCACCAGACCCTCGACAAGGTCACCGAGCGCTTCCTGGGCAAGCGGGCGATCGGCACCACCGGTCGCGGCATCGGCCCTGCGTACATGGACAAGATCGGCCGCCTCGGCATCCGCGTCCAGGACCTCTTCGACGAATCGATCCTGCGGCAGAAGATCGAGGGGGCGCTGCGCCAGAAGAACGAGCTGCTGGTCAAGCTCTACAACCGTCGCGCCGTCGAGATCGACGAGATCGTCGAGGAGCTGCTGGGCTACGCCGAGCGGCTGCGGCCGATGGTGGTGGACACCACGCTGCTGCTGAACGACGCGCTGGATCGCGACGAGGTGGTCCTGATGGAGGGCGGCCAGGCCACCTACCTGGATGTCGACCACGGCACCTACCCGTTCGTGACCAGCTCCAATCCCACCGCCGGCGGTGCCTGCACGGGAACCGGCATCGGCCCCACCCGCATCGATCGCGTGATCGGGATCGTCAAGGCGTACACCACCCGCGTGGGTGCCGGCCCCTTCCCCAGCGAGCTCGAGGACGAGTGGGGCGAGTACCTCCAGCGCGTCGGCGGCGAGGTGGGTGTCAACACCGGTCGAGCGCGTCGCTGCGGCTGGTACGACGCGCTGATGATCCGTCATGCAGTGCGCATCAACGGCTTCACCGACATCGTGCTGACCAAGCTCGATGTGCTCACCGGCATCGATGAGGTGCCGATCTGCACCGGTTACGACGTCGACGGCGTCGTCCACCGCGAGATGCCGATGACCCAGACGGAGTTCCATCACGCCACCCCGGTCTACGAGACCCTCCCGGGCTGGACCGAGAACCTCTCCGCAGCCCGCACCTTCGAGGAGCTGCCCGAAAACGCACGGAACTACGTGCGTCGCCTGGAGGAGCTCGCCGGGTGCCGGATCAGCGCCATCGGGGTGGGCCCGGATCGTGCCGCGACCATCGCCGTCCACGACCTGCTGCCGGAGACGACCAGCTGACGTGGTGACCCGTCGTACCGACCCCGAGGCGGGCCGCCGTGCGCTGACCTCGTGGGCGACCGACCCGGAGGGGGCAGGGCGCCCGGTGCTCGCACCGGCCGTGCGCCACACCCTGGAGCTGTTCGCCGAGGAGTACCCCGGTGGCGCCGTCGAGCTGCGGGTCCCGCCCTACGCCGCGGCGCAGGCCATCCCCGGCACCCGGCACACCCGCGGCACCCCGCCGGCGGTCGTGGAGACCGATCCCGCCACCTGGCTGGGGCTGGCCACCGGCGATCTCGACTGGGAGCAGGCGGTGGCCGAAGGGCGCGTGCGCGCGAGCGGTGAGCGCAGCGACCTGGGCGGGCTGCTTCCGCTGCTGGGCCCGCGCCGTGTCGTGCGCACGGCCCGTGACCAGGCTGCCCGTGAGCAGCCGGTCCAGGATCAGTCAGTCCAGGATCAGTCAGTCCATGAGCAGGAGGAGCGATGAGCGTGGCCGTGGAGATCGCGGTGGAGGACCTTGCCGGGCTGGAGGTCGCCGCGCAGGCCGGTGCTGACCGGGTGGAGCTGTGCGTGGACCTCGCCCGGGGCGGGCTCACCCCGCCGGCGACGCTGGTCCAGGAGTGCACAGCCCGTGCTGCCGCCCTGGCTGGGGCGCGCGATGCCAAGCCCCACTTCGACGTGCACGTGCTGATCCGCTGCCGCGCCGAGCACGGCGACTTCCTGGACCGGCCCGAGGAGTTCGCCTACTCGGCCGACGAGATCTCACTGATGGCGAGGCAGGCCGAGGAGAGCGTCGCCGCAGGGGCGGCCGGTGTGGTGATCGGTGCGCTCACCGAGGACGGCGAGCTGGACCTGCCCGCGATCGAGGCCATCCGCGACGGCGCGCTGAGCGCCGGCAGCAGCGCCATGCGAGGGGTCACCCTCACCGTCCACCGCGCGGTCGACGCGCTGGCGGACCGGTCGCGGCGGGAGGACGCGGCGCGGACCCTGCTGGGCCTCGGGATCCACCGGATGCTGACCTCCGGGGGAGCGAGCCGGGCCCTGGACGGAGCCGAGGACCTGGGCGCCATGGTCGATGCTGCCCAGGGGCTGCTGGACATCTGCGCCGGAGGCGGGGTGCGCCCCGCCGATATCGGAGATCTCGTGCGCCGCACCGGAGTGGCCGATGTCCATCTCTCCGCCCGCCGACGACCTGGCGCCCCGGTCGAGGACGGCGCCCCGAAGACCTGCACCGACCCGGCGATCGTCGCCGCGGCGGTCGATGCCGCTGAAGGACTGTGAGCACTGTGAACGACTCCGAGAACCCCAATCATCCAGAACACCCCACGGACCCGGTGGGCCCCGAGGACGGCGCAGGCATCGAGAGCGGCGCCGACACCGCGCACTCCGCGGGCCGCGGGAGCGCCGAGCCCGTCGATGCCTTCTCTGAGACCGAGGTCACCAGCGTGTACGTGCGCCGGCGCCGCACCCCGACCCTGGGCTTCTGGGTCGCTCTCGCGATTCTCGTCCCGGCCGTGGCGGCTCTGCTCAGCGCCCCCTTCTTCGATTTCGCGGATCTCAGCGGGGTGGTCAACTTCATGCTGGTGGCCGCGGTATTCATCGGCCTCCCACTGGCTGCGATCGCTGCCCTGGTGGACGCGATCAGGCACCGCGACGAGTCGAGACGACGCCGCTGAGCCGAGGCGACTCCCGCGTCCGGATCGCGAGGGATGCCGCTCCCGGTCCCTGCGGACAGTGCTGGGCCGCGCCAGAGGCCTGTGGCACTATGGACCAGTGGCACGTGGCGACGGAAAACTCTCCCATGACCTGCTCCCCGGGGAGAAGGGCCCGCAGGACGCCTGCGGGGTCTTCGGCGTCTTCGCCCCCGGTGAGGACGTCTCCAAACTGACCTACTACGGTCTCTATGCTCTCCAGCATCGCGGGCAGGAGTCCGCGGGCATCGCAACCAGCGACGGCTCCCAGATCATGGTCTACAAGGACATGGGTCTGGTCTCCCAGGTCTTCGACGAGGCGTCGCTCGAGGCGCTCCAGGGCCATATCGCGATCGGGCACACCCGGTACTCGACCACCGGCGGCTCGAACTGGTCCAACGCTCAGCCCGCCCTCGGCCCCCGTCCCGACGGCACCGTGGCCATGGCGCACAACGGCAATCTGGTCAACACCGAGGAGCTGCTCGACCTGATCGAGGAGCGCCACGGCAGGCCCCGCACCGGCGAGATCGCCCGGGGCAACACCACCGACACCGCTCTGGTCACCGCGCTGCTGAACGTCGAGGGGAGCCTCGAGGCTGCCCTGCGGGAGCTGATGCCGCTGCTCCACGGCGCCTACTGCTTCACCCTGATGACGGAGACCACGCTGTATGCGGCGCGGGATCCCCAGGGCATCCGCCCGCTGGTGCTGGGGCGCCTCGAGCGCGGCTGGGTGGTCGCCTCCGAGACCGCGGCCCTGGACATCTGCGGTGCCAGCTTCGTGCGCGAGGTCGCGCCCGGCGAGATGATCGTGATCGACGAGCAGGGACTGCGCTCCGAGCAGGTGATGCCCCCCGTCCCCAAGGGGTGCGTCTTCGAGTACGCCTACCTCGCCCGCCCCGATACCCGCATCGCCGGGCGCAGCGTGAACGAGGCCCGCACCGAGATGGGCCGCCAGCTCGCCCGGGAGCATCCCGTCGAGGCGGATCTGGTGATCCCGACCCCCGAGTCCGGCACCCCGGCCGCCATCGGCTACGCCCAGGAATCAGGCATCCCCTACGGCCAGGGCATGGTGAAGAACGCCTATGTCGGCCGTACGTTCATCCAGCCCAGCCAGACCATCCGTCAGCTCGGCATCCGCCTGAAGCTGAACCCGCTGCGGGAGGTCATCCAGGGCAAGCGGCTGGTCGTCGTCGACGACTCGATCGTGCGCGGCAACACCCAGCGCGCCGTGGTGCGGATGCTGCGCGAGGCGGGAGCGGCCGAGGTCCATGTGCGGATCTCCTCCCCGCCGGTGCGCTGGCCCTGCTTCTACGGCATCGACTTCGCCTCCCGGGCGGAGCTGATCGCCAACGGCCTCGGCATCGAGGAGATCGCACGCTCGCTCGGCGCCGACTCTCTGGGATACATCACCGAGGCGGGGATGATCGCCGCCACCGACCAGCCAGAGGAGGCGCTGTGCACCGCCTGCTTCTCCGGGAAGTATCCGGTCGCCCTGCCGGAGCCCGTCGCCCGAGCCCAGGGCATCGTCCAGGCTCCGCCCACCGAACCCTCCCTCGCCGAGAAGGACGCATGAACCAGACCAGCCCCAGCCCCCAGGACTCCCGCTCCTCCGGGATCACCTACGCCGACTCCGGTGTGGACACGGCCGCCGGCGATCGCGCTGTCGAGCTGATGAAGGAGGCCGTCGCCGCGACCCACGGCCCCCAGGTGCTCGGCGGGATCGGCGCCTTCGCGGGACTGGTCGACGTCAGCGCGCTGAAGGCCTTCGACCGGCCGCTGCTGGCCTCCTCCACGGACGGCGTGGGCACCAAGATCGCGATCGCGCGAGAGCTGGACATCCACGACACCATCGGTCGTGACCTGGTCGGCATGGTGGTCGACGACATCATCGTCGTCGGTGCCGAGCCGCTGGCCATGACCGACTACATCGCCTGCGGCACCGTGGTGCCGGAGCGGATCGCCGACATCGTGCGCGGCATCGCCGAGGGCTGCCGCCTGGCAGGCTGTGCGCTGGTGGGCGGGGAGACCGCCGAGCATCCGGGCCTGATGGCACCCGAGGACTACGACGTGGCCGGCGCCGCGGTGGGCGTGGTCGAGGCCGCGGACCTGCTGGGCCCTGAGCGGGTGCGCCCCGGGGATGTGGTGATCGGGATGGATGCCTCCGGCCTCCACTCCAACGGCTACTCGCTGGTGCGCGCCGTGGTCGCCGCTGCGGGCCTCTCCCTGGACTCCGAGGTGGAGGACTTCGGTCGCACCCTCGGCGAGGAGCTGCTGGAGCCGACCCGGATCTACACCGCGGACCTGCTGGCCGTGCTGCGGGATGCCCGCACCCGCGGTGCCGTCCACGCGCTGAGCCATGTGACCGGCGGAGGACTCGCCGCGAACCTCGCACGCGTGATGCCGCGCGGGCTCGCCGCCCGGATCGATCGCTCCCGGTGGGAGCCGGGAGCGGTGTTCTCGCGGGTGGCCGCTTGGGGCTCGGTGCCGCAGCTGGATCTCGAGGGCACCTTGAACATGGGCATCGGGATGATCGCCCTGGTCGACGCGGACTCTGCCGACGCGACGCTCGCCGTTCTGGCGGAGTGCGGGCTCGGCGCGCGGGTGATCGGCGAGGTCGTCGGCGAGGAATCGCTGCCGGTGCCCGGCGGACCGCTGGAGCATGTCGTCACCGGGGCCAAGGGCGTCGACGGCGGCGGCGTGCTGATGGCCGGTCAGCACGGCGGCTGGAGCTGAGCCGGGATGCTCCCGACACAGCATGAGGGCCGACCCTCAGGTCGGCCCTCATGCTGTCATGCGTGTGTCACGGTGCTCTCCGGCGGGTGCCGGTGTGCTCAGCGGTGTCGTGCGGACGGTGCGTCCTCGTCGGCCCAGTTCTCACTGTCCTCGGCCCGGTCGTCTCCGTCGGCGCCGGAGGCCTCGCCTCGCTGGGACTGCAGTTCGCGCTGCAGTGCCGTGAGGTCCGTCGGCGGGCTGTAGTACTTGAGGTCCCGTGCCACCTTGGTGTGCTTGGCTTTCTGTCGGCCGCGACCCATGGATCTGACCCCCTGTGCGTCGGCTGCCGGGTGTTCTTGTCGACCCGGAAGATGGCATTAGTTTCGTTTGCTCAGGGTACATGAGCGCCCTGCGGTCCGGCGAACTCCAAGGGGTGAGACGTGCCGGACATCCCGTTCAGGGCTTTCAGAGGGCCGAAGCCCCACCGAAACGCCCGATTCGTAGGATCTTGGCCGGACACGGGTCATTTGTTTACCAGCGCATCGGCCCTACCGATTAGTCTGTAGCGGGTGCCAGCACCAGATCACGCCGAGCGGGCGTGGCGGCGCCCCGAATCCCGCAGTGAAAGGTCACACGCCCAATGAACGCAACCACGGAGAACCCTTCCGCGGGCGATGAGGACGCCACCGGGCTGCTGACGCCTGCCGAGGTCGCGAAGATGTTCCACGTCGATCCGAAGACGGTCACCCGCTGGGCCCAGGCCGGCAAGCTGACGTACATGCGCACCCTGGGCGGCCATCGACGGTATCGCCGCGACGAGGTCGTCGAGCTGCTGCGGGACAGCTCCAAGGACGTGTGAGCACTGATCCGCTCCTGGGGGAGGGGTACGAGACGTACCGGATCGATCTCGGGTCCGACGATGAGGGGCCGCTGGTCGGCACACTGATCCACCGCGAGCCAGGGAGCTCGCCGGAGGCGGTCGCCGGGCGGCCGCCGATCCTGCTGATGCACGGCTGGTCGGACTACATCCTCGACCGGGAGCTGATGGAGCACCTCGGCCACCGCGGGCACGACGTGTGGGGGCTGGACCTGCGCAAGCACGGCCGGAGCCTGCTGCCGGGACAGACCGCGACGGCGATCGACCATCTCAGCCGCTACGACGCGGAGATCGGTGCTGCGCTGAGGCTCATCGGCCGTGACCGGCCCCCGGTGCTGCTCGCACACTCCACCGGAGGGCTCACCGCTACGCTGTGGGCCCAGCGGAATCCGGGCACGGTGGCCGGTCTCGCCCTGAACTCACCGTGGCTGGAGATGCACCTGGGACCGGTCACCCGCGCTCTCGCCCGGGTGCCGGTGCGATTGCTGGCCGAGCGGCTGCGACGACGACCGATCCTCCCCGTCGGCAGCGCTCACGTCGCCCGTGCCAGCCACCGGGATTTCGGCGGCGCCTATGACTACGATCTCGCTCTGAAACCGCCGGGAGGCCATCCCTTCCCGGCAGTCACTCTCAACGCGATCATCGACGGGCAGCGACGCCTGGCCGCCGCCGGGCCGCTGACGATCCCGGTGCTGGTGCTGCACTCGGACCGCACCCGGATCGGCCACCGGTTCAGTGAGCAGATGCGACGCTCGGACTCGGTGCTGAACGTGCGGACCCTTGCTGCGGCGGCGGCCGCACTGGGCCCGCAGGTGCAGATCGACGCGGTCCCTGGCGCGCGCCACGACGTGTTCCTCTCCGACGCGGATGCCCGCTCCTGGGCCACCGAGATCCTTGACGACTGGCTGGAGACGTCCTGCCGGGTGATGCCTACGATGAAGGAGTCCGATCGCGCCGAGGACCTCGGCCCGCCCGCTCCGGGCACGTCCGGGAAGGAGCCGACCGATGACCGCTGATGCGCGTTCGCTGCGGAGGCAGGCCGACTCGCTGCGGCGCGCCGCCGACCGCCTCACGATCCTGCGGCTGCGCCTGGCCAACACGATCGTGGACCTCACCCGTGCGGAGGACCGCGGAACCCGGATGCTGGGCGAAGAGATCCACGAGCACTGGATGCAGGAGCACTATCCGGAGCTGGGACGCATCGCCGGCGGACTGCGCGCGAGCGCCCGTCGGCTGGACGCGACCGCAGTCGCCGCGGAGCGCAGCACCGGCCGACGCCTCGGCGGATACGCCGGCGCCGGATTCCTGGGCCGCGGGGATGATGCGCATCGCCACGTGGCCGACGTCGCCGCTTTCGTCGGCACCGAGCAGGGCGCCAGCATCGGCGGGTTCCCGCTGCTGCCCGGCGCCGAGGACGGCTTCCTCGCCCACCCCTCGCACACCCTCGGCATCGACACCCCCGAGTACGACGAGGGCGACTGAACGGTCGGCGGGATTCAGACCCGCGAGCGCCGGTCAGGGAGGAGGGCGAGGGCGATCGCCGTGGTGAGCGCACCGGAGATCAGCGGGACCAGCAGCATCGTCACCAGCAGCAGGAGCATCGCGGCCGCGGCGTCGGCCGCCGCGACGCCCAGGGCGACCAGCACTGCCGCCCCGATCGTCTCCGTGACCCCGGCGCCGCCGGGGGTCAGCGGCACCAGGGACAGCACCCGACCCAGCGCGAAGATCGCCACCGTGAGCAGCCATGGCACCTCGGCGCCGACCGCCTCGATGGCGAGCACCAGCGCGAGCCACTGGAGCACGCGCGCACCGAGTGTCGGCGCCACCAGCGCCGGCCAGCGACGTCGCAGCATCTGGATCAGCACATCACGCTGGAGCAGGATCGACCCGGCGAGTTGTTCCGGGACCAGCGCGGAGAAATGTGTCAGCAGCGCGGCCAGCACGCTGCGGCGCAGCAGCACGACGGTCAGGGCCAGGGCGAGCACTGCACCGAGCACTGCCAGCAGCGCCGCCCACCATGCGCCGGGCAGCGTGATCGTGAGGGTGCTCAGCACCGGGCTCAGCGCATAGGCGGCCAGACCCAGGAGCGGTATCAGCACCGAGGTGAGCACCATCTCCACCAGGGAGGCGGCGACGATGCCGGTGAGGATGACCGGCAGCACCAGGCCGGAGCGGCGCAGGATCCAGCCCATCAGCCCCAGCCCGATCACGGTCCCGCCCGGCACCGCGAGGGAGGCCGCCCCGGCGGTCGGATGCGCCAGCAGGACCGCGGACCAGCGCGCCTCCGGCAGGGCGGCGCGCACGGTCACCGTCTCGAGCAGCAGGGCGCCGGCGCCGAGCAGCACCATCACGGGCACGGCCCAGAGGGGAAGCGCCCTCAGCGTCCCGGCGATCTCGCCCCAGTTCGCCCCTGTGGCCCACGGCAGCGCCCAGCCGAGCAGCCCGATCACCAGCACGATGGAGAGGAGGCCGCCGACGAGACGGCCCCGGGTGAGCCGTGGCGGCTGCTCGGCGTCGAGCGCAGCCAGGTCCCCGGGGAGCCGGTCGAGGTCCATCGACAGCCGCCGCGCACCGTCCGGCCCATCGGTGTCGGGGCCCGGGGAGTCGGGGGAGTCGGAGGGGACCGCTGGCATGCGGCGATTCTCGCACGGGGCGGGCAGGGACCTCCCAGGCGCAACGACCTAACATGGTGTCATGTCCTTTTTGATGTCCCTCCTCGTCGTGCTGCACCTGATCTTCTGGGCCGTGGCGCTCGGCACCTGGGTGGCGGCCGCGCGCACCCGTCAGCCGAACCCGGGCATGGCCCACGCCGTCGCCGGCGCCGTCGTGATCGGCATCGTGATGGCCGTCCTGATCTCGATCCCGGGCCTCCTGCCATGGGAGCCGAACCACATGAAGCTCGGCATCAAGCTCCTGGTCGGCCTGGTCGCCGTGGCCCTGGCCTACATCGCGAAGAAGAAGGGTCCCGAGACCTCCTCCGCAGTGTGGTTCGGCATCCCCACCGCGATCGTCGTGAACGTGGTCGTCGCCGTGTTCGTCTGAGACGCCCCGGGGCGACCTGCCACGACAGGTCCTCCCCACGCACACTCCGTCCACACCGGGCCCGACAGCCTCCCCGCTGTCGGGCCCGGCCCTATCCTGGAACCCTCATGAGCTCTCTCTTCGATGATCTGTCGCTGCCCGACGCCTTCCGCCGCCTCGACGGAGTCTCGGTGACCCCGGGAACCCGCGACCGGGGGCGCGCGGAGGACTCCGCGGCGCCCGCCGGTGACCAGGACCGGCTCGGTGGGCGGCGGCCGAACACCGGGCCGTCGATCGGGGAGGAGCCGCCGTACGCGGACGCCCCGCCGGTCGAGGACGAGCCGCCGTTCGAGGACGAGCCGCCGTTCGACGATGCCCCGCCGCCGGAGGACGAGGATCTGCCGCTGCCCCCGCCGGAGCTCGCGCAGGCCCCGCATCCGGCCGATCGACCCGCGCCCTCCGCCCCGGGACCGGGAGCAGGGGCCGGTGCCCCCGGCCTCACCGTGCTGACCGATGGCCTGAACCCGGCGCAGCGCGAAGCGGTCGAGCATCGGGGCTCGCCGCTGCTGATCGTCGCCGGCGCCGGCTCCGGCAAGACCCGAGTGCTCACCCGGCGCATCGCCCACCTGCTGCGCTCCGGGGAAGCGCTGCCGGGGGAGATCCTCGCGATCACCTTCACCAACAAGGCCGCCGCCGAGATGCGCGAGCGCGTGGGCGAGCTGGTGGGCCCGGTCGCCCGCAGCATGTGGGTCTCCACCTTCCACAGCGCCTGCGTGCGGATCCTGCGCCGCGACGCCGCCGCGGCCGGGCTGAAGAGCTCCTTCACGATCTATGACAGCGCCGACTCGCTGCGCCTGATCACCACGATCGCCAAGGACCTCGAACTGGACACGAAGAAGCACGCCCCGCGTGCGCTCGCCTCGAGGATCTCCACGCTGAAGAACGACCTCGTGGACCCGATCGACTTCGCTGATCAGGCCGAGAGCGCGAAGAATCCCTTCGAGCGGACCCTCGCACGGATCTTCACGAACTACACCGCACGGCTGCGCCAGGCCAACGCGGTGGACTTCGACGACCTGATCGGTCTGACCGTCACGCTGCTGCGGGAGAACCCGGCGATCCGCGAGGGCTACCGCCGCCGCTTCCGGCACCTGCTGGTGGACGAGTACCAGGACACCAACACCGCCCAGTACCAGCTGGTGCGGGAGCTGGTGGGGGAGGACCCCCGCGCCGACCTCACCGTGGTGGGCGACTCGGACCAGTCGATCTACGCCTTCCGCGGCGCCACGATCCGCAACATCGTCGAGTTCGAACAGGACTTCCCCACCGCGCGCACCATCGTGCTCGAGCAGAACTACCGCTCCACCCAGCACATCCTGTCCGCCGCGAACTCTGTGATCGAGGAGAACGCCGGGCGGCGCAAGAAGAACCTGTGGACCGATCAGGGCGAGGGCGAGCAGATCACCCTCTACGTCGCCGACGACGAGCGCGAGGAGGCGCGATACATCGGCCGCCAGATCGACGCGCTGGTCGACGACGGCCGCCGGGCGGGGGACATCGCGATCTTCTACCGCGCCAACGCCCAGTCCCGCGCGCTCGAGGACCAGCTGATCCGCGTGGGCCTGCCGTACAAGGTGATCGGCGGCACCCGCTTCTACGAGCGCCGCGAGATCAAGGATGCGATCGCCTATCTCCGAGTGCTCACCAACCCGGCCGATGAGATCAACCTGCGCCGCATCCTCAACGTCCCCAAGCGCGGCATCGGCGACCGGGCCGAGGCGGCGGTCGCGATGCTCGCCGAGCGGGAGCGGATCGGTTTCGGCGAGGCGCTGCGCCGCGCGGAGGAGGCCCCCGGCATCGCCACCCGTTCACTGAACGCCGTGCGGACCTTCGTGGCGATGCTCGAGGACCTCCAGGCGATGGCCGCCGACGGGGCCGGGCCCGCCGATCTGCTCGAGGCGATCCTGCAGCGGTCGGGCTACTACGCCGAGCTGCAGGGCAGCGAGGACCCGCAGGACGAGTCCCGGTTGGAGAACCTCGCCGAGCTGGTCAGCGTCGCTGCCGAGTTCGAGGCGCAGATGGAGGAGGCCGACGCCGTCGCCAGCGAGTACGAGGACGCGGACGAGGCAGGGGGATCCGACGCGACAGGTGCTGTGGCGGATGCTGCGGCGGATGGCTCGGCGAACCCGTTGACGGACGCCGCGACGCCGGGGACGGACCTCGCCCCTGGGGCCGACGTCGCCCCCGACGCCGCGCTGACCGCGCCGGATGACCCCGAGGCGAGCCTCGTGGACCGCTTCCTGGAGAAGGTCTCACTGGTCGCCGATGCGGATCAGATCCCGGGCGAGGAGGATCAGTTCGTCACCCTGATGACCCTGCACACCGCCAAGGGCCTCGAGTTCCCGGTCGTGTTCCTCACCGGGATGGAGGACGGCACCTTCCCCCACAACCGCACCCTGAGCGATCCCGAGGAGCTCCAGGAGGAGCGGCGCCTGGCCTACGTAGGCATCACCCGCGCCCGCGAGAAGCTCTTTCTGACCCGGGCCCAGATGCGATCGATGTGGGGACAGACCCAGTTCATGCCCGCCAGCCGCTTCCTCGACGAGGTGCCCGAGGAGGTGCTGGATGTGGCGCGCGCCGGCTCCACGCTCAGCGGCGCCGGATTCGGCGGCGGCTACAGCGGCTCCGGCAGCTACGGGGGCGGCTCCAGCTCGAGCAGCCGCCGCGGCCCCTCCTTCAGCGGCGGAATCGGCGGTGGGCGCAGCGACATCAAACGCCCCAGCCTCGGCTCCGGCCGCAGAGCGACCCCGGCCGACAAGCTGCCTCAGCTCGCGGTGGGCGACCGGATCACCCACGACTCCTTCGGGATGGGGACGGTCACCGAGGTCGCGGGTCAGGGGGAGAAGACCCAGGTGGAGGTGCAGTTCAAGGCCCCGCATGGCACGAAGCGCCTGGTGCTGCGCTATGCGGCGATCACCAAGCTCTGAGGGCCCTGCCGCCGCGCGAGCGGGCGGCACCCCTCGTGCGACTCAGCCGGCGGCGACGAGCTCCACCTCGATGCCGTGGGGGTCCTCGGCGTACCACGCCACATGGTCCTCCCCACCGGCGTGCGGGTACCGGTCGGCGAACAGCTCCCGCCACCCGCGCCCCGGGGCTTCCGCCCGGATCTCCTCGAGAACAGTCCGGTCGGCGACCCGCAGCGCGAGGTGGTTCATCCCCGGTGAGCGTCGCTCGGCCCGAGCCCCGAGCACGTCCTCGGACTGCTCGAGCACGAGATAGGACTCATCGAGGTGCCGCCAGATGCGACCCAGCTCCCAGCCCTCGACCCGTTCTCGCCTCCACTCCAGGGTGGTCAACAACCAGTCCCAGGCGGGCTCGGCGACACCGAGGTCGGGGGTCCACAGCTCGAGGTGGTGCAGCCCGGAGCTGCGCGGCACGTCGGTCATGGGGCGATGCTGCCCGAGCGGCGGCCAGCTCACGCGGTCACCTCGATCAGTGCACGGGCTCCGCGCTCCAGGTCCACAAAGGAGTGGTTGACCGCGGTGTAGGTGCCGGGCTCGTCGAAGACCAGCTCGACGAACCCGCCCTGCGCCGCAGCCAGGTCCAGCGCCTGCGCCCCGCCGCGGGTCTCCGCCTCCGGGCGCAGCAGGTACTCGCCCTCCTTGAACACGGTGTCGAACACCCCGCCCACCACGTGGAAGGAGATCCCGCGGGAGGGGCCGGCCGCGAGCACCCACAGCCGCACCCGCTCCCCGACACGGGCCTGGAGGGGGGAGTGCACGTACTGGTTCGCGTGCCCGTTGAACACGGTCGCATCCGGGCGCTCGGCCGCGATCTTCGCCGGACTCACGGGATGGGCGCCCTCATGGATCACGGCCTCGGAGCCGGGGGCGCCGTCGGGGACCAGATAGTGCTCGGACTGGACCAGGACGTACTCGCGATCCACCTCGGCCGAACCCACCGGGGGCACGATCAGTGCGCCCGCCATGCCGGCGGCCATATGGACCGACATCGGCATCGTCGCGCAGTGGTAGAGCCAGATCCCGGAGTAGTCCGTGGTGATCGCGTATTCGAGCGAGTCGCCGGGCGGGATCGTGCGCATCGCCTCGTCGGGGGCGATGCGGCCCGCGTGCAGATCCAGCGAATGCCCCATCGCGCTGTTGTTCACCAGGTCCACTGTGAGGCGCGATCCCAGCTCGGAGCGGAGGACCGGACCCACCACCGTGCCGTTGTAGGTCATCGCGTCCATGAGCACGCCTGGCGCGATCTCGGCGGCGACGTCGGTGACCTCGAAGCGCACCCGCTGCTCGGAGCCGGAGGCCGCAGGCAGGCGTGCATCTCGCACCTGATATCCGGCGCCCGGCGCGGCCTGCAGATCCAGCGGGACGCGCGAGAGCTCGTCGATGCCGCCAGAGCCGGTGGAGGGCTCCGCCCCCGCCGCGGAGGGACCGGCACCCGTGGCGGTGACGGAGAGGGTCATCCCCATCGCCCGATGGCCGACGATCGAGCACCAGCCCTCGAGATCATGGGAGATCACCCCGGCCTCCACGGTGGTGCTCGCACCGGGCTGCAACCTGCCCGAGCTGACGCCGGAGGCGAGCACGAGGTCGTGGACGTCATGGGGGTCGTCATTGGCCAGCTCGATCACCAGTGTGTTCCCGGCCGGCACCTCGAGCACATCGGGCCGGAAGCGCATATCGGCCATGCTCACCTCGATCGTGGTGGTCTGCCCGGTCGGGGTGACAGCGCCGGCGCCGGGCAGGACCCCGCCGCGGTCGGTCCCGTCCGGCAGCGAACCCTGAGCACGATCCAGCGCGGCACCCAGCGCCGTCACCCCGAGCACGGAGCCGAGAGCGAGCAGGGTGCTGGTGAGCGCGCGCCGATCCATGCTCCCCGGGCGCATCTCCGGACGGTCCTTCGCGGGGCTGTTCGGGCGGGAGCCCGGGGCAGCGGCCGTCCGGGCAGGGGCGGCGGGAGCGCGGGAGGCGGCGGTGCCCGCCGCCGCAGCCTCAGGTGCTGCGGCGCCGGATGCCTCGGCCCGCGCCGGAGCCGCGCCGGGCTGGGCGGCTCCGGCGTCGGCGGGGCGCCCGACCGGCACAGTTGTGCCGCTGCCCGTCCGGGAGCCGCCCAGCGGCAGAGCCGTCCGCGCACCGTCTCCGGTGCCCGGCGCCGGAGGGGCGGGGGGAGTCGGCAGATCGGTCCGGCGATGCTTCGCACTGGCCCGGACCGCGGTCACCAGCAGCACCGGGAACGAGACCAGCACGAGGAAGGCCAGCGTCGACAGCGCCACCCGTGAGAGCGAACCGAAGGAAGCCACCTCCGCCGTGCCGAACGTGAGGGCGGAGAACAGCGCCCCGGCACCGGTGCCCCGATCCCGGCGAGCACGAACAGCGTCAGCACCAGGTTGTAGGTGACCACGCGCAGAACGGCGAACCGGCTCATGGCCGCGAGCGCCGCGGTCGTCGAGCGCGGACCGCCCCGCAACGTCACCGGGAGCAGGTAGCTCATCGCCCCGAACAGCACCTGCAGCAGGAACCCGGCGACGAAGGGCACGGTGAGCTGCTGGACGTCCGCGGCCGCCAGGGCGCTGGAGAGCTGTTCATCGGCCGCACGCCACCACACCACCAGCAGTCCCAGGACGGTCACCGCGAACCAAGCGACCCCGACCGCGATCGAGAGCACCGGGAACAGCGGCAGCGGGACCCGCCGGTCCTGGCGGGCCGAACGGATCCCGAGACGCACCAGGGTGACCGCCACCCAGGTGAAGGAACCCAGGTAGGCGATCAGGAACGCGCAGCCCAGCAGCGTCGAGCCGAGGAGCGCACCGGCAGTGGCTCCCAGCACGGACAGCAGCATGCCCAGCAGGCCGCCGCCGGCCCGCTTCGCGACGCCCAGCTCGATCCGGGTGCGCAGCACCGTCGGCCACAGCGTCAGCAGGGTGCTGGTCACGGTCACACCCACGAAGCCCAGGATGTTCACGAGCTGGTGCGCCAGCAGCAGGCGTCCCTGCCAGGGCTCGCCCGGGCTGAACGCCATCAGCGCGCCGAGCGTCGCCCCGACCGGGATCAGGCAGGCGGCGGCGATGTAGGCCTTGACCGTGAACTCGAAGCGCGGCGCCAGCGCCGTCCGCACCTGCGTGCCCAGCGCTGCGGCGTACCAGACCAGCGCCGCGGAGACCAGCAGCGCACCGAGCACCACCACCCAGGGCCAGGCGGGCAGCATCCCCAGGATCGTCACCAGCACTCCCACGCTCAGCAGCTGGATCCGGCGCACCTGCCGCGGGCGCGACTCCTCACCGAGACGGGTCTTCAGCAGCGCCTCGGCGAAGTGCTGCCCCCACACCATGATCGAGGTCGTGATCAGCCCCAGCGTGACCATGTGCACCAGCAGCCAGCGTGATTGCGGGATCCACCGATGAATCAGCACCACCACGACCAATGCCGCCATCCACCACATCACCGGACGCGAGGCCCGGCGGTGCCACGCGTCGCGACCGCCGGGCGTCCCTCCCGCGCGGGAGGGGCGCTGCGGGGACGACGAAGCTGCGGCGGGGGAGGGAGACGCGGTCATGACCACCTCGGACGGAGCCCCGGCCGGGGCGACGGGCACCAGGTCGGGACACGGACAGGGACGGTCCCAGAGTACGACCGGGCACAGTCCCGCGTACGCGGCGAAAGTCCTCGCACGATCCCCGCGCGATCTCTCGCCGCGCCGTCACCCGGGTGGGGCGTGTCAGCGGTCGCGCGGGTCCTCGGTCGCGTCGAGTGCCGTGCGCGAGCGCTTCCACTGGGCGTACAGTCCGCCGCCGAAGCTCACCGCCACGATCAGCCCGACGATGATCAGCACCGTGGTGAAGGGGATCGGGATCCCGGCAGCGGCGAGGACTCCCCAGATCACGACGAGGGAGAGCCCGATCAGCAGCGCGTCCCGCAGGGCCCGCATGACCCGCGGGACGATGTTCACCGAGGCCACGCGCCGACTGGCCACGGTGTAGTAGGCCGCGGCGTCCTTGCCCAGCCGCTCGTGGTCCACGCTCGGGCGCGGCGCCGTGGCAGTCCCTGAGGACCGGGGCCGGGGGTCTGCCGTCCGGCGGTCCGCTTCGGGTCGTGGGCCGCCCCGCTCCCGGCCGTCGCCGTCACGAACCGTGCTCGGCGGCGCCTCGCGCGGGCGGTTGCCCTCGTCGATCGCCTTCCCGGCAGCGCGCACATAGGCGCTCGCCTGCCCGGATGCGCGCCGGGCGGCATCCTTCGCCTCGGGGGCCTGCTTGCGTGCAGTGTTCCGCGCGGCCTTCGCATAGGTCTTCCAGTCGGCCATGGCGTCTCCTCGCCTCAGCGGTTCTCGTCGCGCGGTCCGCGGTGGCGCTGCTCCGCGCGCTCACGGATCTCGACATCACGGGGGTCGTGGCGGCGGTCGTCCTCGCGGAAGCGGATGTCGCCCCCGCTTCGCGGCTGTCGCTGCGGACGCGGATTCCTCGCCCGGTGCTCGTTGTAGTAGGACAGCCCCACGTTCAGTCCCAGGGTGATCACCACGGACAGGACGAAACCGGCGAACGTCGAGCGCACTCCGAGCAGGCGCAGCACGATGAACAGCACACCGATCGCGATCACACTGAACCCGATGTGATCACGCACGCGCTGGACCAGGCTGCGGGGTCGTCGACTCATCCCGCCATCGTAGTCGCCGCACCTGGGCGCGCCCCTCAGCCGCCGCCCCGACGTGCCGGTCGGGCGGGCCGGGCCGCGCCCCGCAGGGACGAGGTCGGCAGTGAGACTCCCCGCACCCCGGACCTCGTGTCTCGACCAGCGAGCCGGAAGCGATACCCTGACCGTGTTCCCAGGGGTGGCATCGAGGCCAGTGCGGCCTGCCGCCCACTGCCGACATCGAGAGGAAATGCACCCCGTGGACCTGTATGAGTACCAGGCCCGCGATCTCTTCGAGAAGCACGGCGTACCCGTGCTCGGAGGAGTCGTCGCGGAGGATCCGGCAACTGCCAAGGCCGGAGCAGAGAAGCTCGGCACCCCGGTCGTCGTCGTCAAGGCCCAGGTGAAGACCGGTGGGCGCGGCAAGGCCGGCGGCGTCAAGATCGCCAAGTCCCCCGAGGAGGCGGAGCAGAAGGCCTCCGAGATCCTCGGTATGGACATCAAGGGCCACACGGTCCACCGCGTGATGATCGCGGCCGGAGCCGACATCGCCGAGGAGTACTACTTCTCGCTGCTGCTGGACCGAGCGAACCGCAACTACCTCGCCATGTGCTCCGTCGAGGGCGGCATGGAGATCGAGCAGCTCGCCGTCGAGCGCCCCGAGGCGCTCGCCCGCGTTGCTGTCGACCCCACGGTCGGGATCGATGCGGCCAAGGCGAAGGAGATCGTCGAGACCGCCAAGTTCGATGCCGAGACCGGCGCGAAGGTCGCCCCTGTGCTGGAGAAGCTCTGGGATGTCTACAAGAACGAAGATGCCACGCTGGTCGAGGTGAACCCGCTGGTCAAGACCGGCGCCGGGGACATCGTCGCCCTGGACGGCAAGATCACCCTCGACGACAACGCCGAGTTCCGGCACGAGGATCATGCCGCGCTCGTCGACGTCACCTCCGAGGACCCGCTGGAGACCAAGGCCAAGGCGCTGGACCTCAACTACGTCAAGCTCGACGGCCAGGTCGGCATCATCGGCAACGGCGCGGGACTGGTCATGTCCACCCTCGACGTGGTCGCCTACGCCGGGGAGAAGCACAGCGTCAAGCCCGCGAACTTCCTCGACATCGGTGGCGGCGCCTCCGCCGAGGTGATGGCCAACGGCCTCGACGTCATCCTCGGCGACGAGCAGGTCTCCGCCGTGTTCGTCAACGTCTTCGGCGGCATCACCGCCTGCGACGCGGTCGCCAACGGCATCGTCGGTGCCCTGAAGAAGCTCGGGGACACCGCGACCAAGCCGCTCGTGGTCCGCCTCGACGGGAACAACGTCGAAGCGGGCCGCGCGATCCTCGCGGACTTCGCCCATCCCCTCGTCACCCAGGCCGACACCATGGACGGCGGCGCCGCGAAGGTCGCCGAGCTCGCCGCCGCAGGAAAGTGAGCAGCACCCGACATGTCTATCTTTCTCGATGAGAACAGCAAGGTCATCGTCCAGGGCATGACGGGCTCGGAGGGCATGAAGCACTCCCAGCGCATGCTCGCCTCGGGCACCAACATCGTCGGCGGCGTGAACCCGCGCAAGGCCGGCCAGTCCGTCACCTTCGAGGACGGCGCGGAGGTCCCGGTCTTCGGGACCGTCGCCGAGGCCATGGAGGCCACCGGCGCGAACGTCTCGGTGGTGTTCGTGCCGCCGAAGTTCGCCAAGAGCGCCGCGATCGAGGCGATCGATGCCGAGATCGAGCTCCTGGTGATCATCACCGAGGGCATCCCGGTCAAGGACTCTGCCGAGTTCTTCAACTACTCGCAGGCCAAGGGCGCCACCCGCATCATCGGCCCGAACTGCCCGGGCCTGATCAGCCCCGGCAAGTCCAATGCGGGCATCACTCCCTCGAACATCACCGGCGCGGGCAAGCTGGGCCTGGTCTCCAAGTCCGGCACCCTGACCTACCAGATGATGTACGAGCTGGCCGACATCGGCTTCACCACCGCCATCGGTATCGGTGGTGACCCGGTCATCGGCACCACCCACATCGATGCGCTCGAGGCGTTCGAGAACGATCCGGACACCGCCGGCATCGTGATGATCGGTGAGATCGGCGGCGACGCCGAGGAGCGGGCGGCCGAGTACATCAAGGCGCACGTGACCAAGCCGGTCGTCGGCTACGTCGCGGGCTTTACCGCCCCCGAGGGCAAGACCATGGGCCACGCCGGTGCCATCGTCTCCGGCTCCGCGGGCACCGCGCAGGCCAAGAAGGAGGCCCTCGAGGCCGCCGGCGTCAAGGTGGGCAAGACCCCCACCGAGGCCGCCGATCTGATGCGCGAGATCATCAGGGCTCAGGCCTGAGCGACGACCCTCACGGCATCGGCGGCTGAGACCGTCACCGACGCGCAGCGCCCCGGATCCCCTGCGGATCCGGGGCGCTGTGCGTTCCTGACAGGCTGTCGAGGTCGACGCCGAGGGCGAAACCTCGGGTGCACCTCCGCGGCGCCGACTAAGCTGACCGGAGCCCGTTGTGCGCCCGACCAAGGAGGGGACCTGTGTCCGGAGATCTCATCGACACCACGGAGATGTATCTGAAGACGGTGTTCGAGCTCCACGAGGCCGGCATCGCTCCCATGCGAGCCCGGATCGCCGAGCGGCTGGGCCATTCGGGACCCACGGTCTCCCAGACGGTCGCGCGGATGGAGCGCGACGGGCTGCTGTACCTCGACGACCAGCGACGCATCCGGCTCACCGACGAGGGCTCCGAGGTCGCGACCGACGTGATGCGCAAGCACCGCCTGGCGGAGCGGCATCTGCTGGACGTGATCGGGCTGGACTACGCCCACGTCCATGAGGAGGCCTGCCGTTGGGAGCACGTGATGAGCCTCGAGGTCGAGAAGCGCATCGCGCAGCAGGTCTCGCCCCCGTACCTGGACCCCTACGGCAACCCGATCCCGGGCCTCGCCGCGCTGGGGATCAAGGAGACCCAGGCCACCGCGGAAGGTAAAGACCCGTCCAATCCGTGCCGCGAGCTGAGCGAGAGTGTCGCCGACGGCCAGAGCCTCCGGGTGCGACTGGCCCGGATCGGTGAGCGGGTGCAGAGTGATGTCGAACTGCTCGGCGAACTTGCACGTCACGGCATTGTTCCGGGCGCAGAGTTGGACGTGGAGCGGGTGGGTGGCAGCATCATGCTGACCGGTCCCGAGGGGGGAGAGGTCGCAGTGACCGAGGTCGTCGCCGACCAGCTCCATGTGACAGCGCTCGCGGCCGGGTAAAGGCTCCGTCAAGCTCTTTCCAGAACCTTCCAGTCACCCTGACTTTCCGGGCGTCCACCGCCTAGTCTCGAGGGCGTGCCGCGGCGAGAAGAGTTGCGGCATTCCCACCGGAGAGCCCCGTCGCGCACCGGAGCGGGAGGCGAGACGTCCACACGCGCGAGGGCATTGTCCTGGGGCTGGGAGCCATACGTGTCGAAGACTGCGAACCACACCCACCGTCGCACCGCGCGCGCCGTGACCCCTGCCGCCCGTGCGGGCCGTGCGGGCGCCGGAGCCGCCATGGCCGCGGCGATGCTGTTCGGCGGCGCCTCTGCCGCCACGGCGGAGACCCAGGCCGATGCCCCGCAGGCCGAGGCCGCTCCTTCGGTGATCGCTCCTGCCGTTGCGCCCGCTGTCGGCATCCCCGCCGCCGAGTCCGCCACCGAGGATGCGGAGCCCGCCCTCGCTCCCGCCGCCGGGGCCATCTCCATCGAGGTCGGCCCCACGGAGGAGGAGATCGCTGCCGCCGAGGCCGCCGAGCGTGAGGCCGCCGAGCGCGCCGCCGCTGAGCGCGAGGCCGAGCAGCAGGACGACCAGGGCACCGAGACCCGCCAGGACGAGGGCTCCTCGCGCTCCGCAGATCGCTCCAGCCGCGACAACGACCAGGACGACTCCTCCTCCCAGCAGTCCTCGTCTTCTTCTTCTTCCTCCTCCTCGTCGTCGTCGTCGTCCGAGGATTCGCAGAAGCAGAAGTCCGCCCCGGCGCCGTCCGCCGCCAAGGGCAGCTCGATCCTCGCCACCGCACGCTCCGGCGTCGGCACCCCGTACGTCTACGGCGGCACCTCCACCTCGGGCTGGGACTGCTCCGGCTTCGTGCAGTGGGTCTACGCCCAGCACGGCATCAACCTGCCCCGCGGCGCCGCCGGCCAGGCCGCCGCCGGTACCGTGATCCCGCGCTCGCAGGCGCAGCCCGGCGACCTGGTCTACAAGCCCGGCCACATCGGCATCTACGCGGGCGGGAACCAGTTCGTCGACGCCGGCAACTCCCGCGTGGACACCTCCGAGCGCAACATCTACTCCGGCAGCTGGACCTTCATCCGCGTCGGCTGAGTCCGCACGCCACGACGGCCCCGCCCACGACACGTGGGGCGGGGCCGCTCCCATTCCGCGTCCACCTTCACGCCCCGGGCGACCGCCGCATTGCGCATGACCTCATAGTCCGACCAGACCCGGGGCGGATGCCCGCGGGGCACGCTCCCGGTAGCGTAGGCGCGTGACCACCGCCCGAGACCTCCTCGCCCTCGCCCTGCTGCTGGGCGCCACCGTGCTCGGAGCCCTCTGGCTGCCGGCCACCTGGATCCACGACAACGTGGTCGCAGAAGACGGCTTCCTGGCCATCACTGTGCCCCTGGCCGATGATCCCGAGTTCCAGCGCATGCTGAGCGACAGCGCGGTCGAGGAGATCCTCGGCGGCGACGCCGTCCCGGGCTGGATCCAGGAGCAGCTGACGCCCTTGGCCGAGGAGCAGGCCGCGGAGCTCACCGGCACCGACGTCTACGGGACGATCTGGGGAGCGTCGATGGCTGAGCTGCATCATGCCCTGTTCACCCCGGGCGCCTCCGGGCTCGACGTCGACCTGGCTCCTGCGATCGACCGGATCCTCACCCCGGTGGAGGAGCGCCTCCCGATCGACATCCCCCGCCCGGAGGACACCACCATCACCCTGGCCACCGTTCCCGATCTCCCGCTGCTGACCGCACTGTCCGCCGTGACCCCCTGGGCGCACTGGGCCGGCCCTGCCGCACTCGCACTCCTGCTTCTCGCACTGGTCCTCGGCGCGCACCGCCGCACCCTGCTCGCGCTGGCCGGGCTGGGAGGGATCCTGGCCGGAGCCGGGGTGTGGTGGCTCGCCGCCCGGATCGAGACCGTCGTGCCCGACGCCGTGGACCAGGTGGCCTTCCTGGGCCCGATCGTCCAGGAGTTCGAGAGTCGGTTCCAGGCCGCGATGTTGCCGCAGGGAGTGATCCTGCTGGGTGCCGGGGCACTGGTGGCAGCGGCCGGAGTGGTGCTGATGGGCCTGCACCGGCGCTGAGCCCCGTTCGCCGCGGACGCCGCCGCAGCAGAAGAGCTCAGAGCAGTCCGAGGCGCTCGAAGGCGGTGACGATGCCGTGCTGCTGCGGGCCGGGGACGCTCACGCCGCCCGCCGCCTCGAGCACCGCGGCCGGAGCGCCCGCGACAGCGATCGCGGTGCCGGCGGCGCGCAGCATCCCCAGATCGTTCATGCCGTCGCCGATGCCCACCGTCGAGGCATGGTCCATGCCCAGGTGCTCGGCGACCACCTGCACCCCGTCGGCCTTGTCGACCGAGACCAGGTGCAGCTCGCCGGAGCTGACGTCATCGGTGATCGAGTTGGGCAGCGCCCCCACTTCGGGCCCGATCTCGCCGGCCAGCTGCTCCACCCGTATCGGGGATCCCCACAGAGAGATCTTCGCGAACGACTCCGCAGCCAGGTCCTCGGCAGGACGACCGCATCGAGCAGATCCTGCAGTCCGTTGCCCACACCGTCCTCGGGCAGCGGAGGGCGCACCCGGGCCCGCAGCTCGGCGGCGGAGCGCGGGGTGCACAGCAGTGCCTCCGGGGTCTCGAGGCTGAAGGGGATGTCGTGCTGCTGCAGCACCTCGACGGCGCGCCGACCCAGCTCCACGGGGAAGCGCTGATCCTGCAGCAGCTGACCTCCGACCTGGATCCAGCCGCCGGCGGAGGCCACCACCCCGTCGAACAGGGCCGCGACCTCGGGGGCTACGATCGAGGCCGGGCGACCGGTGCACAGCAGCACCACGTGCCCCCTCGCACGCGCCCGGTGGACGGCCTCCGCATGTGCGCGCGGGGCCACCCCGCGATGCGCGAAGGTGCCGTCGAAATCGATGAATACGCAGCGGCGATCTGCCACGGACGCTCCCTCTTCCCTGATGTTCTCGGACCCTCCAGGATAGGTGACGGGGGCTGGGCATCACCGGGGGATCCGGCCCGGGGAAGCGGCGGGTGGTCAGCGCCGCCGGTGGAGGCTCGCCACCACTGAGACGGTGACGGTCCCCTCCGACAGCTCCTCGAGGACCTGCGGTGCCACGTGCCGGGCGCTCGGGTCATCGCCACCAGGTCCTGAGCGGACTGGGCGGAGACCGCCAGCGGGAAGCGCACCTCCCGCACCGCCTCCGTCGTGAACAGGGGATCCAGCACGGCATGCAGCCGCTCCTCCTTGCGCGGGTCCAGACCCACCATCCCGGCGACAGCGGCGCGGAGCTCGGCGAGATGATCCACCGCCGGTCGCACCACCAGCAGGTGACCGCCCGGTGCCAGTACGCGAGCGAACTCCGAGGGATTGCGCGGAGCGAACACGTCCAGCACCAGATCCACCGATCCGTCGGCGAGAGGGAAGCGGGTGAAGACGTCGAAGGCCGCTGCGGCGGCCCGCTCATGAGCGCGAGCGGCGAAGCGCAGCGCCCGCACCGAGGTGTCGATGACCAGACCGCGGGCCGACTCCAGCTCGTCCAGCAGTCCGGCGAGGTAGTACCCGGTGCCGCCGCCGATGTCGAGAATCCTTCGGGCGGTCTCCGGGGCGAGCTCGCCGAGCGCCTCGCGCAGCGGTGCATAGGCGCCGGTGGCCAGGAAGCTGTCCCGCGCCCGAGCCATGTCGTCGTCATCCGCGCTGGTCGCCGGAGCGCCGGTGAGCAGGGAGACATATCCGGCTCGTGCCAGGTCGAAGCTGTGGCCTGACGAGCAGGTCAGTCTGCGCTCGCCGAGCCTGAGCAGGTGACGGCAGTGCGGGCACTGCAGTGCCTCGAGCCAGGAGGTCAGAGCGGCAGGGGCAGGGCGGGTCACACCTGCCAGGGTACGTCTGGTCGGGCCGGCCCGCCTCGCGCGGCGGAGTTCACGTGCCGAGGTACTCCTTCAGATGCTTCCCGGTGAGGGTCGAGGCGTCGGCGACGAGCTCGGCGGGGGAGCCTTCGAAGACGAGGCGGCCGCCGTCGGTGCCCGCGCCGGGTCCCAGATCGATGAGGTGATCGGCGTGGGCCATCACCGCTTGATGGTGCTCGATGACGATCACCGTCTTCCCGGCATCGACCAGGCGGTCCAGCAGGCCCAGCAGCTGGTCCACATCGGCCAGGTGCAGACCGGTGGTGGGCTCGTCGAGCACGTAGATCCCGCCCTCGTCACCCATGTGGGTGGCGAGCTTCAAGCGCTGGCGCTCACCACCGGAGAGAGTGGTCAGGGGTTGGCCGATGGTGAGATAGCCGAGCCCCACATCATCCATCCGGCCCAGCAGCGTCGCCGCAGCCGGGACCCGGGTCCCCTCGGCGGAGAACAGCGCCTGTGCCTCGGCGACGGACAGGGAGAGCACCTCGGCGATGTTCCTCCCGCCGAAGGTGTGCTCGAGCACGTCGGCCCGGAAGCGACGGCCCTCGCACTCCTCGCACACTGTCTGGACGGTCTCCATGAAGCCGAGCTCGGTGAAGATGACGCCGGCACCCCGGCAGACCGGGCACGCCCCCTCGGAGTTGTTCGAGAAGAGGGCGGGCTTGACACCGCACGCTCGGGCGAACGCCTTGCGGATCGGGTCGAGCAGCCCCGTGTAGGTGGCAGGATTCGAGCGCCGGGACCCGCGGATGGCGTTCTGATCCACCACGATCACCCCGGCTTCCTTCGGCATCGAGGCGTGGATGAGGGAGCTCTTCCCGGAGCCCGCCACCCCGGTGACCACGGTCAGCACCCCCAGCGGGATGTCGACGTCGACCTCGCGAAGGTTGTGCCGATCCGCGCCGCGGATCTCCAGGACGCCGCTCGCCTCACGCACCTGGTCCTTCAGCCTCACCCGGCGGTCCAGGTGGCGGCCGGTGAGGGTGTCCGAGGCGCGCAGCCCGGCCACATCGCCCTCGTACTGCAGCTCGCCGCCCTGGATGCCGGCGCGCGGGCCCAGGTCGACGACGTGATCGGCGATCGTGATCGTCTCGGGCTTGTGCTCGACCACCAGCACCGTGTTGCCCTTGTCCCGCAGTGCCAGCAGCAGCTGGTTCATGGTGGCGATGTCATGGGGGTGCAGCCCGATCGTCGGCTCGTCGAAGACGTAGGTGACGTCCGTCAGGGCGGACCCGAGATGGCGGATCATCCGGGTGCGCTGGGACTCCCCGCCGGAGAGGGTGCCCGAGGGGCGGTCCAGGCTGAGATAGCCGAGGCCGATCTGCACGAAGGAGCTCAGCAGGGCGGAGAGGTTCGTCAGCAGCGGTGCGACGGTCGGTCCGTGGCGGCGGGCACGCAGGGTCTCGACCCAGTCCGCCAGATCGGTGATCTGCCAGGCGGTGACCTCGGCGATCGAGACCCCGTCGATCTGTGAGCTGCGGGCGTGCTCCGCCAGGCGGGTGCCCTCGCAGTCGGGGCAGGTCACGAACTTCACCGCCCGGTCCACGAAGGCCCGCACATGGGGCTGCATGGCGTCCCGATCCTTGCTGAGCATGGATTTCTGGATCTTCGGGAGCAGACCCTCGTAGGTCATGTTCACCCCGTCGATCTTCACCTTGGTGGGCTCCTTGTACAGGAAGTCGTGGAGCTGGCGCTCGGTGAAGGACCGGATGGGCCGGTCCGCGGGGAAGAAGCCGCTGGAGGCGAAGATCTTCACGAACCAGCCGCCGGGGACGTAGTTCGGGATCGTGAACGGGCCCTCGTCCAGCGACAGGTTCTCGTCGTACAGCTCGGTGAGATCCACATCGGAGATGTGCCCCATGCCCTCGCAGCGCGGGCACATCCCGCCCACCCGGGAGAAGGTCGTCCTCTTCGCGAGGGCCTTCGCGCCCTTCTGCACGGTCATCGCTCCGGCGGCGGTGACGCTGGGGACGTTGAAGGAGTAGGCGCCGGGGCCGCCGACATGCGGCTGCGCGAGCGAGGAGAACAGGGCGCGCAGATACGCGTTGGCGTCGGTGACGGTGCCGACGGTGGAGCGCACGTTGGCGCCCATCCGCTCCTGGTCCACGATGATGGCAGTGGTCAGCCCCTGCAGCTCATCCACGTCGGGGCGCGCGAGCGTGGCCATGAAACCCTGCACGAAGGAGCTGTAGGTCTCGTTGATCATCCGCTGCGACTCCGCAGCGATGGTGTGGAAGACGAGCGAGCTCTTCCCGGACCCGGACACGCCGGTGAAGACCGTCAATCGACGTTTGGGCAGGTCAAGGGAGATATTGCGGAGATTGTTCGCGCGGGCGCCGCGCACCCTGATCAGATCGTGGGTGTCGGCCGGATGGGCGGAAGCGGACATCGGGCGGCTCCTCGGCGTGCGGCGTGGCACGGTGCGTCCCACGTCGGGAACATTCTGCCACCGGCTGCCACGGCCCGGGCTAGCCTGGGCCGGTGACCGAAACGACGCATTTTGACATCGCCCTGATCGGCTCCGGCTCCGCGAACTCCTTCCCGGGTCCCGAGTTCGCCGGTCGCAGCATCGTGCAGATCGATCGCGGGGTGGGCCCCGACCAGGTCTTCGGAGGCACCTGCATCAACCTCGGATGCATCCCGACGAAGATGTTCGTGCATACCGCGGACCTCGCCCACACCCCCGCCGACTCCGCCCGCTTCGGGCTCACCGAGCAGCTGCGGCACGTGGACTGGCCGGCGATCCGGGACCGCATCTTCGGCCGCATCGATGCGATCTCCGTGGGTGGCGAGGAGTACCGCCGCGACCACGAGGACAATGCGAACCTCACCCTGCTGCGCGGGACCGCCCGCTTCGTGGGCCCGAAGACCCTGCAGGTGACCGGGAACGACGGCAGCGAAGGTGCGGACCGGACGATCAGCGCCGACACCATCGTGCTCGGCGCCGGCTCCCGCCCCGTGCTCCCGTCGATCGACGGCCTGGCCGAGGCGGCACCGCACACCTCCGACACCATCATGCGGGTCGAGCAGCTGCCGGCCTCGCTCGCGATCCTCGGCTCCGGAGTGATCGCGGTGGAGATGGCGCACATCTTCGCCTCCCTCGGCGTGGAGGTCACCCTGATCGCCCGGTCCCAGCAGGTGCTCAGCAGTGCGGACGCGGACGTCTCCGCCCGGCTCACCGAGATCCTCGAGCAGCGGCTCCGGTTGGAGAAGGGGCTGTCCACCACCTCCGTCCGCCGCACCGGCGACGGCATCGAGCTGCGCGGTGAGCAGGACGGCGCCGAGGTGCTGATCCGGGCCGAGGAGCTGCTGGTCGCCGTCGGCCGACGCCCCAACTCCGACCTGCTGGACGTCGCCGCCGCAGGGATCGACACCGCCGCAGACGGCAGGGTGGAGGTGGATGCCCACCAGCGCGTGCTCGGCGACGGGGAGGTGCTCGAGGGCCTGTGGGCCTTCGGCGACCTCTCCAGCGCGCATCAGCTCAAGCACGTCGCCAACCATGAGCAGCGGATCGTGCGGCACAACATCCTGCATCCCGAGCAGCTGCGTCGCAGCGACACCATGCCGGTGCCCAGCGGCGTGTTCAGCCATCCGCAGGTCGCCTGGGTCGGGATGGACGAGGAGGCGGCTCGGCGCAGCGGACGGGAGGTGCGGGTCGCGGTCCAGGAGTATGCCTCGATCGCCTACGGCTGGGCGCTCGAGGACACCACCGGCTTCGCGAAGATCATCATCGATGCGCAGACCACCGAGATCCTCGGCGCGCATCTGATCGGCGCCGAGGCCACCACCCTCATCCAGCAGCTGATCCAGGCGATGAGCACCGGGCAGACCGCCCGGGACATCGCCACCACCCAGTACTGGATCCATCCGGCCATGCCCGAGCTGATCGAGAACGCACTGCTGCAGCTCGTGCCCTGACCGGCGGGCCCGGCGGCCCGTCCGAGGGAGCCCGGAGATGGCGCGGCCCCGACCACCCGCAGGTGATCGGGGCCGCGCCGTCCGCGTTCAGCTCATTCCTCGTGACCGGGGAGGCAGGACTTCAGCGGATCCTGCTCGATCTCGGGGGCCGGGGTGGACTCCTCGGCCTGGCCGGAGTCGTCCGTCGAGCTCTCCTCCTCGGTGGTCGTGCCCTCGGTGGACTCCTGCTCGTCGTCCCCGCTGCCGCCGCTCTCCTCCGGCGCGTCCCCGGTCTCGGCGGGGTCGGTGGACCCCGGCTCGGTCTCCCCGAGCACGGACTCCGGCGCCTCCTGCTCCATCGAGTCCTCGATCGAGGCCTGGACCCACTCCTCGAGATACTCGTAGTCGGGGTTCCCGGAGAAGGTGACGTCCTGCGTGATCGGGTAGGACGTGAACCCGGCGTCCTTGATCCGCAGCGCGAGATCCACGAAGGCGTCCAGGTTCTTCACCGGGATGTTCGTCTGGATGTTCGCCTCGGTGGCATCGACCAGCCGGGGGATCGAGAAGGCGAGCGTGGTGGGGTCGGCCTCCTCGGTCACGGCGCGCACGATGCGCTGCTGACGGCACATGCGGTTGAAGTCGTTGGAGCCCTCGCGGGACCGGGCGTACCAGAGCGCATGGAAGCCGTCGAGCTTCTGCAGCCCGGGCTCGATGTAGCCGTCGATCTTGCTCGCCCCGCCGCCGATCGGGATCCGCCGCTCGACGACCAGGTCCACGCCGCCCAGGGCGTTCACGAGGTCCTCGAAGCCCTGCAGGTTCACCATCGCGTAGTAGTCCATGTCGAGCCCGAGGGTCTCCTCGACGGCCCAGCGCGTCGCGGTCAGCCCGGGCTCGGGGTCGTTCGGGAACAGGTCCGGGCGATCCTCCGCCCAGGTCCAGACCGCGTTGATCAGGCTCTGGTTCTTCCCGAAGTAGTCGAAGCCGTCCGGGAACACCTCGGCGGGCGGGGTGTCCTCGGGGAACTGGACCTTCTCGAGGTTGCGCGGGATGGAGAACAGCGCGGTGCGGCCGCTGGCCGTATCGATCGACGCGACCATGATGGTGTCCGGCCGGGTGCCGGTGCGGTCTGCGCCGGCGTCCTGGCCCAGCAGCATGATGTTGACCCGCCCGGCATCCGCCCACGGATCCTTGCCGGAGGTGAAGGGATGATGCCCGCCCTCGCCGCCGCCGAACACGGTCCGGGAGCCGAACAGCCCCTGCAGCGCCCACAGCGATTGGACCCCGCGAGCCGCCGGCACCGCCACCGCGATCACCATCAGCGCCGCGAGCGCCAGCGCCAGGTAGCGCTTCGCACCGGCGAGCCGCTCCCGACGGGAATGCGCGAGGTTCGCCAGCACGATCTGCAGGGCCCAGACGATGCCCACCACACCGACGGCGATCATCGCCCCGATCAGGACCCCGCGCTTGGTCGCCAGCATCGCGCCGGTGCGCAGCGGATCGCCGATCAGCAGGAAGGCTCCGATGCCGACGAGGATCAGCAGCAGCACCGCCAGCAGGGCCCAGCCGAGACGGCGCAGCCGGGTGGTGACCAGGCCGGACCCGGGCAGGAGGGAAGTCAGCACGGTCCAGAAGGCGACCATGGGCAGCGACCCGGAATCCGCCTCGGCCTCGGCCGCACCAGCAGCGGTGGCGTCGGTCTCGGCGACGGGGTCCGCAGCGGCTGCAGCGGCGGAGCCCGTCCGCCCGGGCACCGGGGTGGCCGGGCTCTGCGGGGAGCTCGTCGCCCACACATCCTGCTGGTCGGCGGCGTGCCCGGTCGCCGGAGCCGCCCGGCGGCGACCGCGCGGAGCGGGCGCCGCGCCGGCGGAGCCGCCGACCTGATCGTTGCTCTCGGCCTCATCGGACCGGGCAGCGGCGGAGGCGCCGCCCTCCGGGGCGGTGGAGGACTGCGAGAGCTGCTCGAGCGGGAACGCGGCACGGCGGCCGCGAGCGCGCGTCTCCGACTGCTCGGGGTACGACTCGCCCTCGTCGGAGGAACGGTGGGCGGCGCGCGGCGCGGAGGGGGAGGGCTCGGACGGCGAGGGTGCAGCTGCAGACGGCGAGGGTGCGGACGGAGCGGAGGCAGGACTGCCCCCGGGCCAGGTGCGCTTCTCTCCGGTCGTGCCGAAAGCGGCATCCCGGTTCCGTCGTGCTTCGTCCGGTGGCAGCGGCGGCGAGGCAGGTCGCCGGGCCGGCTGCTGGTGTCTGCCGGACCGACGGCGTCTGCGGCGGGAGTCCGAGGAGTGGTCCGTCATATGCCCCATCCTAGATTCACGAGCACCCATCGTCATACCGCGACCTGTGAGGAGGTCGTGGAGGTGCGGCGGGGACGGATCCGTATCCTGGAGGCATGCGTCTGATCCACACCCCGTTGACCGACCTCACCTACGACGACTGCTTCTTCCTGCCGAACCGTTCGGCGATCACCTCCCGCTTCGACGTCGACCTCAGCAGCGATGACGGTTCGGGCACCACGATCCCGCTGATCGCGGCGAACATGACCGCCGTGACCGGGCGGCGGATGGCGGAGGTGATGGCCCGTCGCGGTGGCCTCGCCGTGCTCCCCCAGGACCTCTCCCCGGAGCGGACCGACTCGATCGTCCGCTCGGTGAAGTCCCGTGACCTGCTGGTCGATCATCCGCTGACCCTCACCGTCTCCGGCACCCTCGGCCAGGCCGCGGACCTGCTGCCCAAGCGTCCCCACAGCATCGTCGTGGTGATCGACGAGCAGCGCCGTCCGCTGGGCACCGTCTCCGCGGAGGAGATCGCCGGGCGCGACTCCTTCTCCGAGGTGGGGGAGGTGCTCAGCGAGGATGTGCCCGTCCTGCGGCCGGAGGATCTCACGGTCGATCCCGCACAGCTGCATGCCCGCATCGCCGCGACCCACCACGATGCGGCCGTCGTCGTGGATGAGGACGGCGCGCTGCGCGGCGTCCTCACCGCCACCGGCGTGCTGCGCTCGACCATCTACCGCCCTGCCACGGACGCCGAGGGCCGGCTCCGCATCGCGGTCGCCGTCGGCGTCAACGCCGATGTCGCCGCCCGGGTGCGTGAACTGGTCGAGGTCGGCGCCGACGTGATCGTGCTCGACACCGCCCACGGCCACCAGGACAAGATGCTGCAGGCGCTGCGGGCCGCGCGTGAGGCGCTGGGGCCCCGCGAGGGCACTGCCGTGAGGCTCGCGGCGGGCAACATCGTCACCGGCGAGGGCACCCGGGAGCTGATCGAGGCCGGCGCCGACATCGTCAAGGTCGGCGTCGGGCCGGGCGCGATGTGCACCACCCGGATGATGACCGGGGTGGGGCGTCCCCAGTTCTCCGCCGTGCTCGAGTGCGCGGCCGAGGCCCGCCGCCTCGGCGGGAGCGTCTGGGCCGATGGGGGAGTGCGCCACCCCCGCGATGTCGCGCTCGCCCTCGCCGCCGGCGCCTCCAACGTGATGATCGGCTCCTGGTTCGCCGGCACCTACGAATCTCCCGGCCAGATGCGGACCGACGAGAGCGGCCGACGCTTCAAGGAGTCCTTCGGCATGGCCTCCAAGCGAGCGGTCTCCCACCGCACCGCGCACGAGGACGCCTTCGCCCGCGCCCGCAAGGGCCTGTTCGAGGAGGGCATCTCCACCTCGCGGATGTACCTCGCAGAGGGGAAGGGCGGAGTGGAGGACCTGCTCGACGAGATCACCGCAGGCGTCCGCTCCTCCTACACCTATGCGGGAGCCGCGGACACGGCCGAGTTCCGGGAGCGGTCCGTGATCGGTCTGCAGGGGGCGGCCGGATACAACGAGGGACGGCCGGTCTCCAGCTCCTGGAGCTGAATCCGTGCGAGCACGATCCGCCCGGCGGTCGCCACCGTTCCGGTGCCGGCGGCGGGACGACGACCCCTCTGCCCCGGGTACGATCACCTCATGACGACTCTTGTGATCGGCGGCGCTGGATACATCGGATCGCACGTGGTGCGACTCCTCCTGGAGCAGGGGCAGGAGGTGGTGGTGGTCGACAACCTCTCCACGGGCCTGCGCAGCCGCACCGAGGGCGCGGAGCTGATCGAGCTCGACGTGACCCTCCCCGAGGCGCGTGAGAGGCTCGCCTTCCAGATGCAGGCCTCGGGCGTCGATTCCGTGATCCATTTCGCCTCCCACAAGCAGGTGGGCGAGTCCGTGGAGAAGCCGGAGATGTACTGGCACGACAACATCGGCGGTCTCGCCAATGTGCTGGCCGCCTGCTCGCAGGCCGAGGTCCGCGACATCGTGTTCTCCTCCTCGGCCGCCGTGTACGGCATGCCCGACGTCGACCTCGTCACCGAGGACCTCGCCCCGCAGCCCATCAACCCCTATGGCGCGACCAAGTACGTGGGGGAGTGGATGCTCGCCGATGCCGAGCGCGCCCATGACATGCGCACCGTCGCCCTGCGCTACTTCAACGTCGCCGGGGCCGGCTGGCCCGAACTGGCGGACACCGCGGTGATGAACCTGGTGCCGATCGTGCTGGACCGGCTCGAGCGGGGGCTGGCGCCGGTGGTCTTCGGGGACGGCTACGACACGCCCGACGGCACCTGCATCCGCGACTACGTGCACGTCCTCGATCTCGCCCATGCCCATATCGCCGCGCTGGACTACCTGCGCGGTGAGGAGCGCCCGCATCGCGCCTTCAACGTCGGCACCGGTGAGGGCTCCAGCGTGCTCGAGGTGATCGACGCGATCGCTCGCGCCAAGGGCATCGAGATCACCCCCGAGATCGGGCCGGCGCGCGCCGGGGACCCGGCGCGACTGATCTGCTCCGGCGACCGTATCGCCCGGACCCTCGGCTGGAAGTCCGAGCACGGCCTGGACGACATCGTCCGCTCCGCGGTCGAGGCGCGCGCAGCCGGGATCACCCCCGACGTCGAGGCCTACCCGGAGGCCTGAGCGGCGCATCGGCGGGGCCCGCATCCCTGCCGGGCCCCGCATCCCTGCCGGGGCCCGCGTCTCGGCCGGGGCCGTGTCGCGTCCTCCGTGTCGAGCGACGGGTGCATCTACTGGCGCTCAGCCAGCACGGAGGCCTGTACAGGGACTTACCTGCTGGCTCAGCGCCAGTGGATGCAATGGGGCACCCGTGCTGCGAGTCACGCGGGTGCCCCGGGCCGCAGAGCACGCGGGGCGCGTGCCGGACGGAGGTCGGCTCAGGTGAGGTAGCGGTAGATCGGATCCTCGGGATCCACCCGCTCGATCTCCATGTTCGAGGCGGCCATCCGCGCCATCAGCGGTTCGAGATCCTCGCGGTCACCGATCTCGAGACCGACCAGGGCCGGGCCGGCCTCGCGGTTGTTGCGCTTGATGTAGTCGAACAGCACGATGTCGTCGTCCGGGCCCAGCACCCGGTCCAGGAAGCGGCGCAGCGCACCCGGCTCCTGCGGGAAGGTGACCAGGAAGTAGTGCTTGAGACCCTCGTGCACGAGGGAGCGCTCCACGATCTCGTTGTACCGCGAGACGTCGTTGTTGCCGCCGGAGACGACCACCACCACGTCGCCGGTCTCCTCCGCGGGATCGGTGGCGTCGTGCCCGGCCCGGCCGAGGTGCTCGATCGCGCCGATCGCGACCGCGGTCGCGGTCAGCGCGCCGGCGGGCTCGGCGATGATCCCCTCGACCTGGTAGAGCTCGAGCATCTCGGTGCAGACCGCCCCTTCCTCCACCGAGATCAGCTCGGGGTGGATGGCCTGGACCATCCGCAGCGGTCCGGTGCCGACCCGGCGCACGGCGGCCCCGTCGACGAAGCGGTCCATCTCGTGGAGGGTGACCGGGCGCCCGGCCCGCACCGCAGCGGCCATCGAGACCGCCCCGGCCGGCTCGACCCCGACGATCCGGGTGGAGGGGCTGCGCTCCCGCAGCCAGGCCCCACAGCCTCCCAGCAGCCCGCCGCCGCCGACCGGCACCACCATCGTGCCCATCTCGCGGCCGTGCTCGGTGCGCAACTGCTCCGCCGCCTCGAGGGCGACGGTGCCCTGACCGGCCATGATCAGCGGGTGGTCGAAGGGAGGGACCTGCGTGGCGCCGGTGCGCTCGGCGTCGTCGGCCGCAGCCTCGGCGGCGTCATCGAAGGTGTCGCCGATCAGGATCAGCTCGACCAGCTCGCCGCCGATCGCGGTGATCCGTTCGCGCTTCTGGCGTGGCGTGGTGCCGGGCACGTAGATGCGCCCGCGGATGCCGAGCGCCCTGCAGGCCTGGGCGACGCCCTGGGCGTGGTTGCCCGCGCTCGCCGCGACCACGCCCGCCTCCCGCGCCGTCTGATCGAGAGAGTCGAGGAAGAGATGGGCGCCGCGCAGCTTGTACGAGCGCACCGACTGCAGATCTTCCCGCTTGAGCCACACCGGCACCCCGGCCAGCTCGCTCAGCCGTTCGCTGAGCTGGAGCGGGGTGCGCCGCAGCACCGGGGCGAGCCGCTCCGCGGCTGTCTCGATGTCGGGGGCTCGCACCGGCAGGTCCGCAGCCTGCACGGTCTCCGTCGTCGTCGGTTCCCTCACGTTGTTCCCTCCTCGATGGACTCGGCACGGGTGATGACCAGGGCCGTCGCTATCGCGGCCACACCTTCGCCGCGACCGGTGAGCCCCAGGGCGTCGGTGGTGCTGCCGGAGACCGTGACCGGTGCTCCGGCGGCCTCGCTCATCGCGGCGCAGGCCTCGTCGCGGCGTCGGGACAGCCGCGGGCGGTTGCCGATCACCTGCACCGAGATGTTGCCGATCCGGAATCCGGCCGCCTGCACCCGGCGAGCCGCTTCGCCCAGCAGCCGCGCACCGGAGGCTCCGGCCCATTCCGGCTGATCCACCCCGAAATGGGAGCCGAGGTCGCCGATCCCGGCAGCGGAGAAGAGGGCGTCGCAGGCGGCGTGGCAGGCGACGTCGGCGTCGGAGTGGCCGACCAGCCCCGGTTCCCCCTCCCAGCGCAGCCCCGCCACCCATAGCTCACGAGCGGTGCCGGTCGGGGCGAAGGCGTGCACGTCCACCCCGATGCCGGTCCGGGGCAGCGGTGCCGGGGCGGGCGCGGTCATCGCTGCTGGTTCCCGGACCCGGTGCCCTCGGCATCGATCCGTGCCAGCAGCCGATCGATGTCGTCGTAGGTGACCTGCGGGTTCGTTCCCAGCAGCAGCGGCATCCCGGAGATCTGCGGGATCCCGAGGGCGTCCGGGAGGTTCACGGTGCTGATCACCAGGTCGGCGTGGAAATCTGCCGAGAGCAGATCCATCACGGTGGCCTGGACGACGTGCGCCTCGCGGCCGCGGGAAGCGATGTGGTCGCGCACCTGCTCCGCGATCAGTGCGGAGGTGGCGATTCCTGCGCCGCACACGATGGCGATGGTGAGCATTCGATCTCCTGGACTGTGGTGGTGTGGGGTCTGTGCGCCGATCTGCTGCGCTGCTGCGCAGCAACGGCACCGGCGAGGGTAGATTCTCTCACGTCCCTGCTGGGCGATCCACGAGAGGGGCGGGGGCGTCTACGATTGCCCGCGTGACCCAGCCCCGCCGCGCCCGCCACACCCGCCTGCATGGCCGGGCTGCCGGCGTGGTGCTCGCCGGTGGGTCGGGCACCCGCGTGGGGGCCGGGATCAACAAGGCGTTCCTGCCGTTGGCCGGGCGCAGCATCGCGGCCTGGGGCCTGAACACGCTCTCCGCCGTCGAAGGCATCGGGATCCTCGTCTTCGTGGTCCGCCCCGACGACCTCGAGCATGCACGCTTCGTGGATGCCCGGGAGACGGACTCCCCGCTGGAGATCATCACCGGGGGAGAGACCCGCCAGGAGTCCGAGCTGCTCGCCCTGCGGCACCTCGCCGACCGCATCGACAGCGGGGCCATCGACACCGTGCTCATCCATGACGCCGCCCGCCCGCTGGTCTCCCGCGGGCTGGTCTCGGCGGTGCTGCACGCCGCCCGGGAGACCGGGGGCGCCGTTCCCGGCATCCCTGCCACGGACATCGCCGCGGCCGGGCGGGGCGATGCTCTCTCGGGGAGCTCCCGGCACCATCGGCACGCCCTGGTGCGGGTGCAGACCCCGCAGGGCTTCCACGCCGCGACGATCCTGGACGCCTATGAGTCTGCCGCGCGCGCCGACTTCGTGGGCACCGATACTGCCTCCTGCGCCGAGGAGTACACCGATATCCCCGTGACCTGGGTCCGCGGCGAGGAGACCAATTTCAAGATCACCTATGCACAGGACCTGCTCCTGGCACAGGACGTGGTCAGCGCGCTAGGTTTGAGGTCAGGGTGAGGAGGGGCCGATGAACATCGAGGAGAGCTTCCTGCGCTGCACCGCCTGCGAGCAGGACGCGGAGCACGTGGTGGTCTACGCGGGCCGTTTCGTCTCGCAGATCAAATGCGCCGGTTGCGGCGCGGTCACCAGGCTCGATGTCTCCGAGGACTATCTGCCCGATCTGCGTCAGCGCATCTCCAGCAAACCCCGGCGCCTGATGCGCAGGCTGCGCCGGGATCCCGGCGAGCTGGCGAGCAGCCTGCCCAGGAGCACGCTGTCCAAGCCCGGCCGGATGGCAGCGGAGTTCCGGATCGTGTGGAGGAGCCGGCGAGGCCGTTGAGACCGGTGCGGGCGGTGGTGCGCCGCCCGGCGGATCAGCTGGGTCGTGCCAGTCCGTGGCGGTGCGAGGTGTCCCGCGCCAGCCCCAGGGAGATCTGTGCCTGCCAGAGGCTCAGTCGGTCCCGCACCGCGAACCCGGCGTGCGATCCCTGCACTGTGCGCACCTGCAGCCCCTGGGCGACCGCGGCCCGGATCTCGTCGAAGCCGCCGGCGTCGGCGTGCTCCGCGTGGCCGGACCCGGCGCTCGATGCCGGCTGCTGCGGCGCCGAGGAGTCCATCGGCAGCACGGACTCGAGCATTCGGCGCCGTACCAGGCGCGGACTCTGCAGCCCCGTCAGGGTCGAGCGATCGATGTTGCGCAGCCCGTCGGGGCGGACCTCCTTGACGGAATCCGTCAGCGGGATCACCGGGACCACGGCGTCATCCTCCTGGCGCAGGGCTGCCAGGACGTCGCGGACGACCGTCCCCGGGGTGAGCGCACGCTCCGCATCGTGGACCAGCAGCAGCTCCTCCGAGCTGCGCTCGAGAGCGGCGCGGAGCGCCCCGTCCCGGCCGCCGGCGCTCGCGATCACCGGCATGCTGCGCCCCAGCGTCGCGCGCAGGACCGCGTGAGCGGGCGCCGTGGTGATCACCAGCGGCGCCGGCAGGCCGGCACCGTGCAGGGTGCCCAGGAGCCGGTCGATGAGCCGGGAGCCCCCGAGCCGCTCGAGACACGGGATCGACGCGCCCTGCGACAGGCCCGGGGCGGTCGGCGCGAGCGCGAGGACGACCGGACGCACGGTGGTCGGGGACGGGGCGGACGACATGAGCGAGGGCGTGCTCAGGAGGCGAGGACCTCATCGAGGATGGACTCGGCGCTGGCCTCATCCGTCTTCTCGGCCAGGGCGAGCTCGGAGACCAGGATCTGCCGCGCCTTCGCCAGCATCCGCTTCTCCCCGGCGGACAGCCCGCGATCCTGATCGCGACGCCACAGGTCGCGCACGACCTCCGCCACCTTCTTCACGTCACCGGAGGCGAGCTTCTCGACATTGGCCTTGTAGCGGCGCGACCAGTTCGTGGGCTCCTCGGTGTAGGGCTGGCGCAGCACCTCGAAGACCTCCTCGAGGCCTTCCTTGTCCACGACATCCCGCACGCCGACGAGATCGACGTTCTCTGCGGGGACCTCGATGGTCAGATCTCCCTGGGCGACCTTCAGCTTGAGGTACGTGCGGTCCTCGCCTTTGATGGTGCGGGTCTTGACCTCTTCGATGAGCGCGGCACCGTGGTGCGGGTAGACGACGGTCTCGCCGACGGCAAAGTTCATGTGGTGGGTCCCCTTTCCGCGCCTCACTCTAGCATCGAGGGCTCGTGATAAAATGCCTGCCGACCTGGCGGATAGCGCCTTCGAAAGGCATTTCTCCGCAGACGGCTGCGGCGTGGTGCCCGGCATCCCGGGGGCTCACGGTGGGGTACCCTGTCAGAGCTGTCCCAGTACGTCCCCGCCGCTCAGCGGTATCGAACAGGAGTTCCCCGTGCGCCGTTCCCGCCGTTCCGTGCTCTCTGCCGCAGCCCTGGGCCTTGCGCTCGCGGCCACCGGCTGCACGTACATGTCCCCGGTGCAGACCAAGGACTTCTATCAGGCGGCCGATGGCACCAATGCGACGATCACGCAGGATGACGCCTTCTTCGCCGGCGTGCGCGACGCCGTGCTGGTCGTCGCCGATGACGGCACCCCGACGTTCTTCGGTTCCGTCGTGAGCTATGCGGACGAGGAGATCACGGTCTCCCTCGAGGGGCTGACCTCCGAAGGCTCCTCGATCTTCTCCACCGAGACGCAGGTGCCCGCGCACGGCTCCGTGGAGCTGGGCCCGGGAGAGGGCCAGCAGCCGGTGCCGATCGATGCGACCGACGTGGCCCCCGGCACCGTCCTGGACCTCGAGGTCACCGCCGACGGTCAGAGCACCACGATCTCCCTGCCCGTCCTGGACGGCTCTCTCGAGTACTACGAGGTCGAGGACCCGGCTGCGAGCTGATCCTCGCGAACACCGTCACACAACGCCCCGCAGCACAGGCTGCGGGGCGTTCGTCATCCCGCCCGGGACGGTCGCCTCCCGGCTCCCAGCGGTCTCCGTGCCGGCGGAGGGCGCTTCAGCTGCCGGATTCGAGCTTGTAGCCCAGGCCTCGCACCGTGACCAGGCGCACCGGGTTGCGGGGGTCCTCCTCGATCTTCCCGCGCAGCCGCTTCACGTGCACGTCCAGAGTCTTGGTGTCGCCGACGTAGTCGGCCCCCCAGACCCGATCGATGAGCTGGCCGCGGGTGAGCACCCGGTCCAGGTTGCGCAGCAGCATCTCGAGCAGCTCGAACTCCTTCAGCGGCAGCGCCACCCCGTCGCCGCGCACCTCGACCACGTGACGCTCCACGTCCATCATGATGTCGCCGGCGCTCAGGACCGCGTCGTCCTCCGGTTCTGCGGAGTCCTGGCCGCGCCGCAGCACCGCCTTGATCCGGGCCAGCAGCTCCCGTGAGGAGTAGGGCTTGGTGACGTAGTCATCGGCGCCGAGCTCCAGGCCCAGCACCTTGTCGAACTCGTCATCCTTGGCGGTCAGCATGATGACGGGCACGCTCGAGCTGCGCCGGATCTCCCGGCACACCTCGGTGCCGCTCATCCCGGGCAGCATGAGGTCCAGCAGCACCAGGTCGGCGCCGTGGGTGGAGAAGATCCGCAGCCCTTCGGTGCCGGTGCCCGCCACGGCGACCTCGTACCCCTCCTTCCGCAGCGAGTACGAGAGCGGATCGGAGAAGGACTCCTCGTCCTCCACGATCAGGATGCGCGTCATATCAGTGTGCCTTCCCGGACCGGTGACCGGTCGCCTCGGTGGATGCGGGGGAGCGTGCGGTCTCGAAGGCCGCAGCCTGTCGTGCCCCCGCGGTGATGGCCTCGGTGCGGCCCATCTCGGGCAGCCGGAGGGTGAAGGTCGATCCCTGCCCCGGCAGCGACCAGGCGGTGACCTCGCCGCCATGGTCGCTCGCGATGTGCTTGACGATCGCGAGGCCGAGCCCGGACCCGCCCGTGGCTCGTGAGCGTGCGCGGTCCACCCGGAAGAACCGCTCGAAGACCCGCTCCAGGTTCTCCTTGGAGATGCCCATTCCCTGGTCCTTGACGGAGACCTCGACCATGCCCTCATCGCGGCGGACGGATATCCCGACCCGGGTGCGCGGGTCGGAGTAGGCGATCGCGTTGGAGACCAGGTTGGACAGTGCGGTGGTGAGCATCGAGGCGGAACCGAAGACCTGCAGGCCGTCCGTCCCGCCGACGGCGACCTCGATTCCGGCACCGAGGGCGAGGTTGCGGTTCAGGGCGACCGCGCTCTCGACCACCTCATCGATCGTGATCGGCTCCGCATCCGGCAGCGCTGAATTCCCCTGGACGCGGGAGAGCTCGATGATCTCCTGCACCAGATGGGAGAGGCGGTGGGTCTCGCTCTGCATGCGCCCGGCGAAACGACGCACGGCCTCCGGGTCCTCGGCGGCGTCCTCCATCGTCTCGGCCAGCAGCGTGATGGCACCGACCGGGGTCTTCAGCTCGTGGGACACATTGGCCACGAAATCCCGTCGGGTCTCCTCGACACGCACCGCACGGGTGAGGTCGTCGGCCAGCAGCAGCGCGCCGTGCACGCCCAGCGCCCCGATCCGCACGTCGATCACGGCCTCGGCATCACCGTGGCTCGAGCGCTGCAGGGTCAGGCGCTCATCCCGGAATCCGCCATTGCGGCCCACATCGGCGGCCAGTTCCATCAGCTCGCTGCTGGCCAGCCGCGGATAGTCGCCCTCGGCCGCGCGCACGATCCCGTAGGAGTAGGCCAGCGGCGAGGCGCGCAGCACGTCGCCGGCGGCGTCGAGCACCACGTACGCGGACGACAGGATCGCCAGCACCTCGGTCGCGGCCTCGGGGATCACCGGGTCTAGCGGGGCGAGGCCCGCACCGTGACGGCGATCCATCCTGGCGAGCGTCAGCGTCGCCGCGACACCGATCACCAGACCGATCGCGCCGGCGAGCACGAGGAGCGCAGACAGGGGCACCTGCACAGCGTAGGCCCCCGGCGCCCTGGATCCAGCGCCCGGCGCGGGCGGCGCCATCGCCTGAACCACGAGTTCATCTAGCAGATGCTTCGGGTTCACAGCGCATCGCCTCCCGTTCACGCCCGGCTGGGAGGCTCGCGGCACGAGGCCCCACGACGTCAGGAGAACCCACCATGCGCGAGGCGTACCAGAGCGACCTGCGGCACATCGTCGACGACCTGGTCGATATGGCCGAGATGGTCGGGACAGCGCTCGAGGGCGCGACCACCGCATTGCTCGAGGGCGATCTGGCGCTGGCGGAGCGGGTGGTCACCGCCGACCCTCACCTGGATGCACGGCAGGTGGAGCTGGACGCGAAGGCCGTCGAGCTGCTCGCCCGCCAGTCGCCCGTGGCCACCGACCTGCGCCTGCTGGTCGCCACGCTGCGCATGAGCTCCTCGCTCGAGCGGATGGGGGACCTGGCGGCGCATGTCGCGCTGATCGCGCGCCGCGCACATCCCGAGCTCGCGGTGCCGACTGAGCATCGCGACCAGATCGCCAGGATGTCAGTGCTGGGATCGGCCGCGCTGCAGGCCGCCTCCGAGGTGATCGAGAGCCGGGACCTGGCGCTCGCCGCCCAGGTCGAGAAGCGCGATGACGAGCTGGACGAGCTGATGCTCACGATCTCGCGCGAGATCTCCGGCAGCGATGAGGACACGTACACCAACGCTCAGGTGATCGACCTCACCCTGCTGATCCGCTTCTACGAACGGATCGGGGACCACGCGGTCTCGCTGGTGCGTCGCATCGGCTTCCTGGTCACCGGCGATTCCCTGGACGCGCTCGGTGATGGCGTGGACGTCCAGGTGTTCTGAACCTCCCCACCCCGATGCCGCAGGAGGGCGTCCCGCAGCTCAGCGGGACGCCCTCCTGCGGGCCCGGACCACAGCCGGCCGCAGCCCGCTCAGCCGCGGTTGGGGCGCGGACGCCGCATCGTGAGCCGCTCGGCCCCGGACTTCGCGCCGCGCTTGGCGGCCATCCGCAGCCCCTGGAGCAGGACCCCGGAGACCGTCGCCCACAGCATCATCTTCCAGACGGGCTGCTCGTCCACGGGATCCTTGATGGCGGCGATCTCGGATTTCGGGAGCCCGTCCTTCTTCGCCTGCTTGCGGCGCTTGGCGACATTCTTCTTCGCGGCCTTCTCGGCCTGGACGGTGGGGGCCTCCTCGCCGAAGACGGCACCCCAGCCCGCCGCGGCGGCCTTGGTGCCGAGCTTGGCAGCGACGATGCCCGCCACGGGGACGGCGATGCTCACGAGCGGATTGGCCACTGTTTCCTCCAGGCGTCGGGTGGACCGGCGGTGCTGCCGGTGCGAGGGATCGAGGTGCTCAGTACGTCCCTGCGTGCTGAGCGTAATAGGTTCCCATGTCGTCCGTGCGCAGAGCGTCCCGCAGCACGTCCATGGCCTCCTCATCGGTCGCGACGACGCTCGCGCCGCCGCTGGTCATGTACGGGTCGCCGTGCGGCACCGCGAGGAAGTACAGATCGCCGCTGCGGACGGACCGCATGGACAGGCCCAGCTCCACCATCGTCGTGGCGCTCAGCCCGTCGTCGGTGGTCAGGAACGGGGAGATGGTCTCGATCGTGTCGGCCAGCTTGCGCGGGTCGCTGAGCGTATCGGCGCTGATGAGCTTGTCGGCGATGCCCTTGAGGACCGCCTGCTGGTTGCGATTGCGCTGGAAGTCCCCGTCGGCGAACTGCTTGCGCTCGCGCACGAACGTCAGCGCCTCCGCGCCGTCGAGCGTCTGGACGCCCTCGGTGAACTGGTGGCCGCCCGCCTGGAAGCTCTGGGGCACCTGGACGTCGACCCCGCCGAGGGTGTCCACGAGACCTTCGATGCCGTCGAAGTCGATCAGCGCGACGTGGTCGATGGGGACCCCGGTGAAGTTCTCCACCGTGGTCACCGCCAGCCCCACGCCGCCGTAGGCCAGAGCGGAGTTGATGCGATCCTTGCCGTGCCCGGGCACATCGACATAGAGATCGCGCGGGAAGGACGTGATGAAGACGCTCTCGTCGTCCTCCGAGACGTGCACGAGCATCATCACATCCGAGCGCTGACCGCTGACACCCTGGGAGGCCGCGTCCTCCGCGGAGCGCTTGTCCGATCCCAGCAGCAGGAAGTTGCGGCCGGTGCCGTCGATCTCCTCGGGCCGTTCACCGTCGGAGACGCCCCGGGTGATCTGCACGACCGTGCGCTTCTCATAGGAGTTCTGGAGCCCGTTCAGATAGTTGCCGATCACCAGGCCGACGCCGATCACCAGCGCGGCCACGATGAGCAGCGCGATGAGGGCGGCGCGGCGTCCGCGACGCCGTCCGGGGTCGGGCTGGTCATCGTCTTCCCAGTCGCCGGGGAGTTCGACGTCGGCGGGGTCGGTCATTCAGGTCCCTCTCTGACGGTGCCGCTCGGGGCGGTCACTGCTCCGTCGACTCCTCGATGTCCGAGGTGCCGTCCGGCGCCGGGGGCCGAGGCCCCCGGGTGTACGCGAGATCCCATATTAGGCGTCCTGCGGCGCGACCCTTGCTCTCGAAACCGGTCTTCACACGACCCTCGAATCGGGGCGCCCAGCCGGTGGCCGCCATATCCGGGGGGATCGCGTCCGAGGAGCGGCCCTGCGGGCGTGGACCGCTGGGATGCAGCAGGGTCAGCTCGGGCCGCGCATCCAGCTGGGAGCGCATGTGATGGGCGTACTGCGCCCAGTCCGTGGCCAGGCGGAACACCGCTCCCTCAGCGAGCAGCGGCAGCACCGCGTCCAGGAACGGAGGATTGATCAGCCGGCGCTTGTGGTGGCGCTGCTTGGGCCAGGGATCGGCGAAGTACACCCACAGCTCGTCGATGGAGCCCTCGGGCAGCATCGCCGGCAGCGCCCCCTGGGCGTCCAGGGGCAGCATCCTGAGGTTGTCGGGGCTCCCGCACCGCTCCACGCGGCTGAGGGTCTGCGCGAGACCGGGAAGGTACACCTCGACGCCGAGATGATCGCGCTCCGGGTGCTCGAGGGCGGCGGCGACGATGTTCTCGCCGGTGCCGCTGCCCACCTCGACCACCAGCTCGGCGCGGCGACCGAAGATCTCGGCGGGCTCCAGCCGAGTGCCCGCGGCGGGCAAGGTGTCGCGATGGCCCCGCGGCGGGTCGATCACGTAGCGGGGGAGAGGCGGTCCCACGCCTTCTGCCTGCCCTGCGAGAGGCGCTCTCCGCGGCGGACGAAGGAGACGACGTCACGGTGCGTGCCCTGCTTCCGCCTGTTCCTTTCCGGGCCGGCGGGCGCGGAGGTGTCGACGCCCGTGTCACGGGCGTGAGGATCCGTGGTCATCGACGCCTCACCGCACTCGACGGAGGGTGCCATCCTCGATAGCCACCTTGACCTCGGGCAGCTGACGGGTGGCCGGACCCAGCAGGACCTCGCCGGTCTCGGCGTCGAAGCGCGAGCCGTGGCACGGGCAGTCGAGCTCGGCCTCGTGCTGGCGCAGTGCGCAGCCGTTGTGGGTGCAGTAGCCGGAGTAGGCGGTGAGGTCATCGCCGGTGCCGCGGACGATCAGCACGAAGGGCTGCTGCCCACCGAAGTTCACCAGGGTGCTCGCGTCCTCGGGGATCTCCTCGAGAGGGATCCCGCCGTCGTCCGCGCGCAGCGGCTCCGCGGTGCCGAAGCCTTCATCCTCGGGGCCGCAGGCTGCGAGACCACCGAGTCCGGCCGCGGTGGCGGGGATCAGGAGGGCATGACGACGAGAGAGGCACGGGCGTTCCATTGCTCCAGGATAGCGAGGACACCGGATGCGGAGCACTCGGCGTCGGAACCGTGTGACCGCTCATACGTCGGCGGCATCCATCTCCCGAGGGTCCCAGGTGAGGATCCGACGGGCGCGCCAGCCACGATCCCGCACCGCGTCCAGGGCCTCCCGCCGACGCGCCGGCGTGAGGCGATCGAGGTAGAGCGAGCCGTCGAGATGGTCGACCTCATGCTGCAGCGCGCGGGACAGCACACCGCCCTCGTCCTCGACGACGACCTCAGCGCCCTCGAGGTCGGTGCCGGTCACCCGGGCCCCGCGATGACGAGCGGTGGAGAAGCCCTCGCCGGGCACGGACAGGCAGCCCTCGAGGGTCTCCTCGTCCAGGACGATGCCGCCGAAGCGCTCCAGCACCGGGTTCAGGATCGCGCCACGCCGCAGCGCGCCCTCCGCATCCGTGCACGAATACACGAACAGGCGCCATCGCGCGCCGACCTGGGGAGCGGCGAGACCGGCTCCGGACGCGGCGTCGTTGGTCTCGAACATGTCCTCCACCAGGGTGCGGAGCTCGTCGGTGACCTCGCGGACCCGGCGCGTGCGCTGGGAGAGGGCGCGGTGGCCGACGATGGTGATGGGGCGGACGGTCATGCGGGGGGTTCTCCTGTGCTCGATGGGCCGGACCGGTCCTCGGTGGATGCTGAGTCGCTGGTGAGGCGGTGACGGGTGGGCGGGTTCACCGCGAGCGGATTGCGGGCATCGACGATCCAGGGGCCGCGCGGCCGCCGCAGCGGCCGCCCGCTGCGTGCGGATCCGGCGACCAAGCGGCTCAGCTCCTCGTTCTCGGCGGCATCGGCCGCCAAGAAGTCCAAGGTGTGCGAGGCATGGGGCTCGAGCACGATATGGTCCCAGGCGTCCAGACCGCTGGCGATCTGCCGGGCGCGCAGGAACTCCGCGTCCAGGGCTGCGCCGGTGATCACCACGATGTTCGCCAGCCACAGCAGGATCAGGATCGCGATCAGCCCGTTGAGCGCGGTGAGGACCTCCGCGAACCGGGTCGCGTAGACCAGCAGCTGCCCGGCCACCAGCGCGGCACCGAACAGCACCAGCACGCTGAGCGTCGATCCGAGCGTCATCAGCCGGTACCGGGGCAGGCGCACATTGGGGAACAGGTAGTAGGCCAGGGAGACCCCGATGATGAGGATCACCAGGAGGATCGGCCACTTCACGAAGTTCCAGGCCGCGAAGGCGATCTGGGGGATCCCGATGAACTCACCGATGCGCTGCGAGGCCTCGCTCCCCATGATGATCATGCCGGCCGCCAGCAGGACCACCGAGATGATCAGCACCGTCTCGCCGAACACGATGGTGCGGAACCACAGGAACGGGCGACCCTCCCGAGTGTCGAAGACCCGGTGGAGGGCGCGGTGGAACGCGGCGACCCCATTGGAGGCGGACAGCAGGGACCCGGCCGTGCCCAGCAGCAGGCCGAGCACGCCGCCGCTGGTGCTGGAGACCGCCTCGATCGCCCGGAGGAAGGGTCGGGGATCCAGGGTCGGGAAGATCTCGGTGATCAGCTTGGAAAGGGCCCGGAGCGTGTCCACCTCGACCCCGATCAGCGACATCACCGAGACCGCGGCGACAGCCCCGGGGAACAGCGACAGCAGCAGGTAGAAGGTCATGGTCCCCGCCACATCCCACACCTGGATGTCCAGCAGCCGCATCCGCACCCGGTTCAGGACGTGCAGGACGCTCAGCCGGGGTCGGGCGATCTCGACCGTCGGCCTCGGCCGACGCGGGCGGGATGCTGTCACCGTGCTTCTCCGGGCTCAGAGGCGGGGCGCCCGGGACGGGCGCTGGGGGAGATCATCCCACCGGGCGGGCGGGGCCCCGGGATGCTGCCGCGCCCCTCAGCTCTGCTCGATGATGTCATCGGGATCGCTGGCGACGGGGTACTCCCAGGGCTCCTCGGGATCCGAGGGGACGAAGGAGGTCATGATCGAGCCGTCGGCGCGTTCGTCCCCGAGCCCGACGGGCCTGGCCAGCACCGAGTCATCGAGCAGCGGGCCCTGATCCGCGAGGGCGACGCAGGTGCCGTCGGCGGTGACCGTGACGGTCTCGCCGCGCACGGTGACCTCGATCTCGTCACCGGTCTCGAGGATGAAGGAGATCTCCTCGCGCACCAGGCGCACCCGGATGCGGGAACCCCGCACGGTCAGCGGGAAGCCCAGCTCGGGCCAGTCGACGGGCAGGCGCGGGTCGAAGGAGACCCGGCCGTTGTCGTGCCGCATCCCCCGAACCCGTGCACCAGGGCGTTCCAGACACCTCCCGCGGAGGCGATATGCACGCCGTCGGCGGTGTTTCGGTGCAGGTTGGCCAGGTCCACGAAGAGTCCGGTGCGGAAATAGTCCTGCGCGGCCTTCTGATGCCCGACCTCCGCGGCCATGATCGACTGCACCACGGCCGAGAGCGAGGAGTCCCCGGTGGTGATCGGGTCGTAGTACTCGAAGTCTGCGCGCTTCTCCTCGGCCGTGAACTCGCTGCCGCGCAGGAACAGTGCCAGCACGACATCCGCCTGCTTGATCACCTGGAAGCGGTAGATCACCAGCGGATGGAAGTTCAGCAGCAGCGGGAAGGCCTCGTCGGCGGTGCTGGAGAGGTCCCAGATCTCCCGCTCCAGGAACCGGTCCTCCTGAAGGTGGATCCCCAGCGACTCGTCCTTGGCCACGTGCATGCCGTCCGCGCAGTCCACCCACTGCTCCAGCTCCAGCTCGTCCAGCCCGAGCTCGACCCGCATCGCTTCGTATGAGTTCTCGTCGGCCGCGCGCAGCTCGTCCACCGCGCGGGCGGCGCGGCGCAGATTGAACCGTGCCATGACGTTGGTGAACATGTTGTTGTTGACCACTGTCGTGTACTCGTCCGGGCCGGTCACGCCGTTGATGTGGAAGCTCGAGGTGCCGTCGGCCCGCAGCCGCCAGAACCCCAGATCGGCCCACATCCGGGCGGTCTCCACCAGCACCCGCACCCCATCTCGGTGCTGGAAGTCGAGGTCGCCGGTGACGTCCACGTACTGCGCGAAGGCGTAGGCGACGTCGGCATCGATGTGGTACTGCGCGGTGCCGGCGGCATAGTAGGCCGAGGCCTCGTCGCCGTTGATGGTGCGCCAGGGGAACAGGGCACCGCGCTGATTGAGCTCGCGTGCCCGTTCCCGGGCCTTGGGCAGCAGGTTCGTGCGGAACCGCAGCGCATTGCGGGCCCAGCGCGGCTGGGTGAACGTCAGGAACGGGACCACGTAGATCTCGCTGTCCCAGAAGTAGTGCCCCTCGTAGCCGGAGCCGGTGACGCCCTTGGCAGGGATGCCCCACTGGTCGGAGCGGGCTGCGGCCTGGGCGATCTGGAACAGGCACCAGCGGGTCGCCTGCTGGGCAGCGGGCTGGCCGGGCAGCTCGACGTCCGAGGTGCGCCAGAAGTCCGCGAGGTACTCCCGCTGTTCACGGAACTGGGCCTCGAACCCGGTGCTGCGCACCCGATCCAGGGTGCGGCGGCAGCGGTCGAACAGCTCGCGGTGGGGGACCGAGCGGGAGGAGTGGTAGGTCACCGCCTTGCGGACGGTCAGCGACTGCCCCTGTTCGAGATGGGCGCGGACCACCTGGCGGCCCTTGTCCTCGCTGGTGTCGACCAGCCGCTCCACCTCGGCCTCGGACTCCACCTCGTGATCGGCGCCGACGGCGAGAGTCATGCCGGAGTTCGCCACCCGATAGCCCAGCAGCATCCGGCGCTCGCTGTGCCAGTCCTGCAGCGGCTCGAGCACGCGATGAGTGAAATCGGTGGTCTGCCGCGGATCGGCCTTGTCGGTGCGCGGGCCGCCCGCGACCCCCGCCCCGAAGTCATCGCGGAAATCCTCCCGGTTGATGATCTGGGAGGAGACCGCGATCGGGGCGGCGCCGTCGAGCATCTGGACCCGCAGGGTCATCAGGGCCAGATGCCGCTGCGGGAAGGAGACCATGCGGGAGGAGCTCACCCGGACCCGCTTGCCTGCGGGGGTGCGCCAGATCAGCTCGCGGTGCAGCACGCCCTCGCGGAAGTCGATCCAGCGCTCGTACTCCTCGAGGTCCGCGATCGACAACAGCAGCGGCTCGTCGTCCACATACAGCTTGAGCACGGAGGAGTCGGGCACCGAGATCATCGTCTGGCCGTTGCGGGCGAAGCCGAAAGCGGATTCGGCGTGGTTGATCGTCCAGGTCTCGTGGAACCCGTTGAGGAAGGTGCCATGGCGCTCGGCGTCGCGGCCCTCTTCCGGCGTCCCTCGCATCCCCAGGTAACCGTTGGCCGTTGCGAAGAGGGTCTCCATCAGGCCCAGGTCGCTGTTGGGCCGGGATTCCACCAGCCGCCACTCGTCCAGCGGCAGGTGGGTGCGGTCGACGGGATCGGCGGGCAGCACGCGGCGACGGCTCATGAGATCTCCTCCAGATCTGCGACGACCACGGTGGCGCCGGCCGCGGCGAGCTCGGCGGCACCGGCCCCTCGGTCCACTCCGATCACGGCGCCGAAGCTGCCGGCGGCGCCGGCCTGGACCCCGGAGACGGCATCCTCGTAGACCACCGCCTGCGCGGGCTCGACGCCGAGCAGCCGCGCGGCGTGCAGGAAGGTGTCCGGGGCGGGCTTGCCGGGCAGGCCCTCCCGGGCGGCGACATTGCCGTCGACGATGTGCTCGAAGCGGTCCTGCAGGCCGGCTGCGCGCAGCACCTCCTCGGCATTGCGGGAGGAGGACACGATGGCCAGGCGCGCGGCGGCGGGCAGCGCGTCGAGGTAGGCGACGGTGCCCGGATAGGGTGCGACCCCCTCGGCGCGCAGCAGGGTGAGGACCAGATCGTTCTTGCGGTTGCCGAGACCGCGCACCGTCTCCTCGCTCAGCGGCTGGTCACCCGGATCGGTGTCCTCTCCCTCGGGCAGGGTGATCCCGCGCGATGCGAGCAGGGCACGCACCCCGTCGTAGCGGGGGCGACCGTCGACGTGGGTGAAGTAGTCCGCCTCGGTGTACGGCTCTGCGACCTCGCGGGAGGAGAGGAATCCCTCGAACATGCGGGCCCAGGCGTGCATATGCACTTCGGCGGTCGGGGTGATGACCCCGTCCAGGTCGAAGAGATGCGCCGTGAATCCGGCAGGTCGGAAAGTTTGCTCAGCAGTCACGCCCGTCATGCTACGGGCAGCTGCGGCCGGATGCAGGCAGCGGGTCATGGCCCCGCGGTGTGCCGGTGGGCTACTCTGCGAGGGTCCGCATCCGTGCCTGGCGCCGATGCGGAGCGGCCGAGACCCTTCCGAGGAGAAGATGACTGTCACGGAGTCGTTGCCCGTGGTGGACGCGGTGCGACGTTCGCTCGAGATCCACGAGCAGGTCCCCGAGCGGCCCGGCCGGGTGCAGGTGATCTTCACCCTGACCGCGAACTTCGCCTGCGCTCCAGCCCGCCTGTGGCCCTTGCTCACCAGGCCCCGCGAGCTCGCGCACTGGTTCGGTCCGGTCAGCGGCGAGCTGCGCGAGGGTGGTTGCTTCGAGGCACCCGGAGGTGCTGGCGGCCGCATCCTCCAGGTGCAGGAGCCGCACCGGCTCGGATTGACCTGGGGGCGGGCGGCGGGGAGGACCCGTTGCTGCTCCGGCTCGATCCGGAGGACGACGGCACCACGCTGCTGATGCTGCGCCACAGCGCGATGCTCGACGCCGAGGATTTCGCGCGCACCGGCCCGGGCGCGCTCGCCCTGGGTTGGGAGATCGCGCTGCTCGCACTGGCTGCGCACACCGACGGCTGGCAGGCCACCTGCCTGGCACCGATCCCGGTGCCGACGCCCCACTGGCTGCACGGGCCGCAGGGCGCGAGGCATGTCCGAGCCTGGTCGGTCCGCTGGGCGGCGGAGGCCGTCGCGGCCGGGGTCGAGGAGCGCACCGCTCGACAGGGCGAGAGCGAGACCGTCCGGCGCTACCTCGAGCACTGACCTGGGCCCGGCCCGCCGGCGTCCGGCCGGCGGAACTCTTTGCCCGAGCTCATCATCTGCTGACAGACTCGGTCGGTGACCACCCCCGCAGCGCGCTCCCCCTCCCGGGACCCGCGTACCCCGGGGCAAGTGCTGCGGGGCCTGGTGCCCTCCGTCTACGCCCCGACCCTGCTGGAGTTCGTGGGCCTGGCGGCGCTGATGCCGGTGATCCCGCTGCTCGCCAGAGAGCTCGGATTCTCGGTGCCGCAGGCGGCGGCGCTGACCGTCATCTTCGGACTCTCCTCCTTCCTCGGGCCGATCCCGGCCGGGCGGCTGATCGACAGGATCGGGGCGCGGCGGGCGCTGATGGTCACCGGTGCACTGCTGGTGGTCTCCAACCTCGCCGCCTTCGCGCTGATCGGCCCGGCGCTCGGGGCCGGCGCCGCCACCATCGGACATCGCCTCGCGCTGATAGGCCTGTTGCTGGTGATGGCCGTGAGCATGCAGGTATGGCAGCTGGGGCGCCAGACCTACCTCGGCACCGCACTGCCGCCGTCGCTGCGTGCCCGCGGCATGACCCTGTTCGGCGGCGTGATCCGGATCGGCCAGGTGATCGGTCCGCTGCTCGGCGCACTGGTGATGGCGCTGGGGTCGATGGCCGGGGTGTTCCTGCTGTTCGCCATCAGCGCCGCCGCCGGCACGGTGATGATCGCCGTGTTCCTGCCGCCGGGGGAGTCCGGTCCCGAGCCCGCAGCGCCGCAGGAGAGGTCCCGTCGGCGCAGCCCCGCCCGGATCCACCTGGACCGCGCGGTCCTGGGGCGGATGCTCCTGGTGGGGCTGGGCATCGCCCCGGTGATGATGGCCCGGGTGAACCGCCCGGTGATCGTGCCGCTGCTCGGTGATGCGCTGGGCCTGGACCCGGTGTGGATCTCGATCGTCTTCGGGGTCAGCGCCGTGCTGGAGATCCTGCTGGTGCTGCCCGCTGGCACGCTCATGGACCGGTACGGACGCGCCGCCGTGGCCGTCCCCTGCGCGCTCCTGATGGGCCTGGGGTTCCTGCTGCTGGGACTGCTCGGCACGGTGCTCGCCGGCAGCGGTACCGCTCTCGCGATCCTCGCACTTCTGGTCCCCACCCTGCTGATCGGGCTGGGCAACGGGCTGGGGTCGGGGATCGTGATGACGCTCGGAATCGATGTCTCCCCGGTGCATGGACGCACCAGGTACCTCGCCTGGTGGAACACGATGCTGGGGGCGGGCAGACTGGCCGCGCCCCTGATCGTCACCGGGATCACGCTGTTCGCACCGGTCGCCGTGGCCGGTGCCGCCACCGGTGCGATCTGTCTGGCGGGAGGGCTGTGGCTGACACGAATACTGCCCCGCGTCACCCCGTCCGGGAGTACCCGGGGGAGGTGAGACGAGGCAGTGGTGGGGGCGTCGGACCAGCGGGCCGCAGCGGAGCGGTCAGGCCGGTCGACGAGGTCAGGCCGCGGCGACCTCGAGGGCGTTCTCGGCCGTGCTCTGCAGGAGCAGCTGGGCGTCCTCGCGGGAGACGGAGCGGGCGATGGCGATCTCGGAGGCCAGCGGGTCGATGGCCTGCTTGAGCAGGTTGCGCTCGGCGAGGCTGGACGGAGTGCCGCCCGAGTCGCGCACGATCGAACGGATGACCTCGATGCGATCGGTGAGGCGCCCCGTCTGCAGCTGCATCTGCAGGGACTTGATGCGGTGGGCCCAGGAGGCCTTCTTCTCCGGTGCCGGGATCGGCTCTCCGAGCTGAGCGATCAGCTCGACGATCTCGGACTCCTCGAGCAGGGCACGCAGCCCGACGATGTCCTTGCCGTCGGAGGGCACCGAGATCTGCATCTCGTCTCCGATGACCACCAGGTCGACGTACTCCCGCTCGGTGCCGCGCACCGTCCGGGTGCGCAGTGAGACGATCCGCACCGGCCCGTGGACGGGGTGGGTGAGCATGTCATCGATCTTCGGTGTGAAGCTGTCGACGGACGCAGTGGCGACGGGCAAGGGTTCCTCCTTCGTGGACCTGCGCGCCGGCGGTACCGCGGCCCTGGTGGGGTCGAGGCGGCTGCACAGGGCGCAGCGCGGACCCGGACAGAGTCCGGATCCACGGTGGTCTCGGAGCAGCTCGAGTGCCGCTCGACCTGCAGGAACAGGGTGGCGACACCTACGACGGCGCACCCCCATTCTCTCACGGATCTGACAACAATTCCAGAGCGTGACGTCTCCATGTGGATCACACCCGGATCCCGCGCCCCGGGTCGGGGTGGCGAGCGACGGAACCGGACCGATGGCCTGCACCATCCGCGCCCCGGATGCGGTTCCATGGAGGGATGCCCCGCACCGCAGCAGCCCCGTCCCCCGAGCATGAGCTCGTCCGCTTCGAGGACGTCGGAGTCGTCCGCGACGACAACGTGCTCCTGCTCGAGGCGACCGGCAGCGCGCGGGCGGGAGAGGCGCTGGCGCTCACCGGCGCCAACGGCTCCGGGAAGACGACCCTGCTGCGGGTGCTCGCCGGCCTGCTCGCCCCCACCGCAGGCACGGTGCGCATCGCCGGGCGGGCACCCGACGACCGCGATCGCCGCTTCCGCACCGCGCTCGGTGCCCTGATCGGGCCGCCGCAGACGGCTCGCGACCTCACCGTCTCCGAGCATCTGCGATTCATCGCCGCCACCTGGGGCGTGCCTGCCGCGGCCGCGGCCCGACGGGCCGAGGAGCTGCTCGAGGAACTCGGGATCGCGCCGCTGGGCCGCCGCTTCCCGCACGAGCTCTCCAGCGGCCAGACCCAGCTGGTCGCCCTCGCCCTCACCTTCGCCCGCCCGGCCCGGGTGCTGCTGCTGGACGAGCCCGAGCAGCGCCTGGATGCACAGCGCCTGGAGCTGGTGATCGGTGCCCTCCGTGCCCGTGTCGACGCGGGCGCCGCGATGGTGCTGGCCACCCACAGCCCACGACTGCTCGAGGCGCTCGGCGACATCCGCCTCCATCTGGAGGAGGCGTCGTGAGCGGTGACCTCTCCGCGGTGCGCGAGGTCTGGGCGGGGCGCAGCGGGGCCCGCACCGGCTCCGATGCGCTGTACCTGCTCTACATGGGGGCGCTGAGCGTGCTGGTCCTGGGAGTCCCAGCGCTGCGATCCGCAGGCGGTCTCCTGTCCCGGCCCGATGTGCTCCCGGCCCTGCAGCATCCCCTGGCTCCGCAGATCGCCGGCAGCGTCGCCCTCATCGCTGCGGCGGCCCTGGTGCTGCTCGGCGCCGTCCGCGGACCGGCTCTGATGGCACCGTTCTTCACCGCGACTCTGGCCTCGAGCGGGATCCGTCGGCGCACCGTGCTGCGGCGACCCTATCTGCGTGCCCTGCTGGTGCCCGTGCTCTCGATGTCCGTGATCGCCTCCCTGATCGCTGTGACGCTGAGCGCCGCCGGTGAGGGAACCGGGGGTGCTGCGGCGGTCTGGTTCGTCCTCGCGGCGACGGGCGCCGGCCTGCTGCTCGGTGCGGCATGGCTGGCGGGCGAGCTGCTGACGGCGAGGCCGCGCCGGCTCCTGGCGGGGGTGCTGCTGCTCGCGGCGGTCCTCTCCGCGCTGCTGCCCCCGGGCACGGGACTCGGTGGCGCCTATCCGTTGGCGGAGGCGCCTCACCGGCTCTGGGCACTGCTCGTGCTGGCAGCGGGGATCGCCGCCGCTGTGGCCGGAGTCGCCCTGCTCGACCGGCTGCGAGGCACGGTGCTGCGCGAGCAGTCGATGCGGTGGGAGTCGGTCGCCACCGTCGCCACCAGCGGAGACCTGGCCGGGGCCGCCGCAACATTCCGTCCTCCGCCGTCGGCCGGCCGTCGCCTGCGGGCCATCGGGCCGCGGCCGCTGGTGCTGCTGTACGCCCGCCGTGACGCGGTGGCTTGGCTGCGCAGCCCCGATCGGCTCGCCGTCGGCATCGTGGTGGCGCTGCTGGCTGCGGCCGCGCTGGCCGGCTCCAGCCAGCTCACCGGGCCGCTGGCCTGGTCAGCGGTGCTGCTGGGCGCGGTGGCGCTGTGGGGTGCGGGCTCCACCCTGGTCGAGGGGATCCGGCACGGGGTCCACACCCTCGGGGCTCCCCGGCTGTTCGGGCAGACCGTCGCGAGCCAGGTGCTGCTGCATGCCCTCGCCCCGGCGCTGCTGCTGACCGTGCTGGCCGCTCTGGGTGGAGGCGGCCTCGTGCTGGCGGGCGGCAGCGGCGAGGGCGCGGCGCAAGCGGTGATGCTGCCGGTCGCGCTGGCGCCGGTGCTGATCGCCGGGCAGGTGAGGGACGCGGCGAAGGGCCCGATGCCGCTGAAGCTGATGACCCCGATGCCCACCGCCCAGGGCGACGGCTCGGTCCTGGTGATGCTGGCCTGGCAGTCCGATGCCCTGCTGCTCGCGCTGCTCTCGGGAACGCTGCTGGCCGGTCTCGGAGCGCTCGGTCCCGTCTGGGTGCTGGGCGGTGCCGTGCTCCTGACCGCGCTGATGGCGCTGATGGCCCGGAGCCGGCTGCGGGCGCTGGGGAGCTGAGGCGCCGGGAGACTGCGCCCTCGGACCTGCTCAGCGGCGGGGGTGGGCGGCGATGACCTCGCCCAGGCGCCCGACGGCCGTCTCGATGACGGTGGGGGAGTGGGTGACGAAGCTCAGACGCATCGTGGAGCGGTCCGCGTGATCGGCGAAGAACGACCAGCCCGGCAGATAGGCGACCCCGGCGGCGACCGCCTCGGTGAGCATGAGCTGCGTGTCGTACCCCTCGCCGAGAGCGGCCCACAGGAACATCCCGCCCTCGGGGTGGGTGACATGCGCACCCTCGGGGAGCACCGGCGCGAGCGCGGTCGCCATCGCGTCGCGGCGCTCTCGGTAGACCGCGCTCACCCGCGCCACATGGGCATCCAGATCCGCGACCTCGAGGTACCTCGCGACCGTGAGCTGGTCCACCACCGAGGACTGCATGGAGATCGCGGCCTTCGCGACGGCGAGCGTATCCAGGATCGGGCCCTCCGCCCGCATCCAGCCGATCCGCACCCCCGGACTCATCAGCTTGCTCATCGAGTTCAGCAGGATCGTGCGCGCACCCATGCCCGGCAGCGCGGCGATCGGTGCCCAGGTGCTGCCCGAGAAGCTCAGCGCGCCGTAGGGATCGTCCTCGATCAGCGGCACGTCGGTGCGCTGCAGCACCTCGGCCACCGCCTGACGGCGCGCGACGGGCATGGTGCGCCCGGTGGGGTTCTGGAAGGTGGGGATCAGGTACACCATCCGCGGATGATGAACGCGGATCGCCTCCTCGAGGGCGGCGGGGATCACGCCGTCGTCATCGGTCCCCACCCCGATCACTCGGGCACCGTGGACGCTGAAGGCCTGCACCGCCGCAAGATAGGTGGGCGACTCCACCAGCACCACGTCACCGGGCTCGAGCAGCGCCTGCGCCACGACGAACAGCCCTTCCTGGGAACCGGAGGTGACCCGGATCTGGGAGGCGTCCGTGGGCAGGCTGCGGCAGAGCCGACGAGCAGCCTGCTCGCGCAGCTCCGCTTCGCCCTCGCTCACCCCGTACTGCAATGCGCGATGCCCCTGATGGCGCAGCACCCAGTCGTAGGCCGCGGTGACGTCCTCGAGCGCGAACAGCTCCGGATCCGGGATCCCCCGGCGAAGGAGACCACTCCGTCCAGCGCGGCGAGGGCGAAGATGTCCTTCAGCGGGGAGGACTCCATCCCCGAGTACCTCGCGGCGGTGGGGAAGCGGAAGGGCTGCGGTGCGGGGTCATGCGGAGCGGGCGCGGTCATGTGCCCATGGTGTCACGCGAGCAGGGCGCCCTCGAGGAGCAGCAGAGCCTGCTTCGTGTCGATCCCTCCGGCGTATCCGGTCAGCGCCCCGGTGCTGCCGACCACCCGGTGGCAGGGCACCACGATCGACAGCGGGTTCGAGCCCACCGCCGCACCGACGGCCTGGGCGGCGCGGGGCCGGTCCAGCGCCCGCGCGATCTGCCCGTAGGTGGTGGTGGTGCCGCGGGGGATCGTCAGGAGGTGGTCCCAGACCGCGTGCTGGAACTCCGTGCCTTCGGCGGCCAGCGGCAGCATGAACTCCTCGCGAGTGCCGGCGAGGTATTCCTGCAGCTGGCGCTCCGCGTCGTCGAGGACGGCATGGGCGCCGGTGGCGCTGGGACCAAGTCGCGACTCCTGCGGGAAGTGCTTCTGGTCCCGGCGCCAGACGCCGACGAGGCCGTCAGCACCTGCCGCCAGCACGTAGGAGCCCAGCCGGGTGTCGAGCAGACGGTGGGAACGGGCGGGGTCGACGGGCGGGGGAGTCATGAGCGGTCCTTCCTCAGGGTGCGCTGGTCTGCGGGCAGTGAGCCGCGGTGGTGCCACAGCTGCATCACCGCGTAGCTGCGCCAGGGCGAGGCGGCGCCGAGCACGTCGTCCAGGGCGGCGAAGTCCACGGCGAGGTCGAGGGCGCGCGCCACCGCGAGCAGCGCCACGTCCCGGGCGGGTGCCACGTCGACGGCCCGAGCGCCGCGCAGCAGGGCGTAGTCGGCGGTCCATGGGCCGATCCCGCGGATCGCCAGCAGCTGCGTGCGCAGCTCGGCCGCGGGGAGAGAGGGATCCGGAGGATCGGTGAGCGCGGTGGTCAGGGTGCGCCGCCGAGCGCCCGGGCCCCGGAACCATTCCTCGGCCCGGGCTCCTGCCTCGGCCGGGGAGATCGCGAGCCGGTGGATGTGCTCGGTGCGCAGCGCGGTCGGCAGCGCGGTCCCGGCGAGATCCGTGGCACCCTCGAGCAGGGCGCGGGCACGGGTGGTGCTGATCTGCTGGCCGACGATCGCCCACAGCAGCGCCTCGGCGAGGGTCGGCGTGCCGGGGATGCGCACCCCCGGCCGGGCCTCGACCAGGGGTGCCAGGGCCGGCATCGCCCGGCGCAGCCCGGCATCGATGCCGCGGGGGTCCGCGTCCAGGTCCAGCATCCGCCGGGTGGTGGCGACCGCCGCGGCATAGTCGCGCAGATCTGCCAGACGCACCGTCAGCGGCAGCGGCCCCGCCCGTGGTGCGAGGTCGACCTCCAGCACAGCGGGACCGTGGGGGAGGCGGACCGCTCGCTGCCAGAGCAGACCGTCGACGTGCTCGACACCGGGCAGCGCCCGGGCCGCGAACCAGTCCGCCAGCCCCTCCCCGTCGAAGGGGCGGCGCACAGCCAGCTCGGAGCGGACCAGCGCGGCACCGTCCGTCCCGTCGCCTCCCAGCTCCCCACCCGCCTGCCCGCCCGTCCCGGGCGGGTCTGCCGCCCCGCGTCGCAGAGCGGCGTGCTCACGGATCGTCGACGGCGCGCGACCGTAGATCCGGCTGACGGTCTCATGCAGCTGCCGCTCGCTGCCGAAACCGGCCGCCGTCGCGATATCGGCGATCGGCCAGGAGGTGGAGCGCAGCAGCTCATGGGCACGGCGGGCCCGGGCCATACGGGCGTGCGCGACCGCGCCGGTGCCGGTGCGGGCCACCAGGGACCGGTGCAGGGTCCGTTCGCTCACGTGCAGGGCAGCGGCGAGGCCGCTCACTGATGCGCTCCGGTCCGGGCCGGGGTCCAGCGCTCCGCCGTGGATGAGTGCGAGAGCCCGGAGGGCCAGCTGGTCCGCCGGACCGCCGCCGTCCTCTCCCGGTGGCGCCAGCGGTCCGCAGCGCTTGCAGGCCCGATAGCCGCGCTCGACCGCGGCGGCGGCGCTGGGGGCGAACTCGACCCGGTCCCGGCCGGGCGTGCGGGAGGGGCAGGAGGGGCGGCAGAAGATCGCGGTGGAGCGCACACAGGTGAAGAACATCCCGTCGAAGCGTGCGTCACGGGCACGGATCGCGGCGTAGCGCTCGTCGTCGTTCATCTCGGCCATGAGACCAGTGAACCGTGTCGCAGCCCCCGGCACCAGCGGGATTCGGACAGTGCGGTCCGGGATCGGGCCCGCTGCGCTCGAGGTTGCGCCGTTCGGGAAGCGGAGAAGCCGCGGCCCCCGGGGGCCGCGGCTTCTCCGCTCATCTGGAGCGGGCGACGGGAATCGAACCCGCGTAATCAGTTTGGAAGACTGAGGCTCTACCATTGAGCTACGCCCGCGTTGCGGCACCATTGAACCAGATCAGCGGCCTCGGGGCACATCCGCAGTGGTGCAGTCGACATGCATCTGCTCACAGCGTGCCGTCTCCACCCCCGCACCGCGCACGGGGAACGGGTAATATTCCGTGGGTTGCCCTCCGGGGTGTAGCTCAGCTTGGTAGAGCACCCGCTTTGGGAGCGGGAAGTCGCAGGTTCAAATCCTGTCACCCCGACTCCGCCACGGGTCGCCACCGGGCGAGCCCCGGGGCGCCGTGAGAAACGTCCATTCGATGTCCATCCTTAGGGAGACCTGACCAGTGAAGACCGAGTCCGAGAAGCTCAGCCCGACCCGGGTGAAGCTCACCGTCGAGGTGCCTTTCGACGAGCTCAAGCCGGCCGTGGAGGCCGCCACCAAGAAGATCGCCGATCAGGTGCAGATCCCGGGCTTCCGCAAGGGCAAGGTCCCCTCCAAGCTCGTCGAGCAGCGCTTCGGCCGCCCCGCGATCATGCAGGAGGCCGTCAACGACGCCCTGCCCGACTTCTACCAGCAGGCCGCCGCCGAGGCGGAGATCAAGCCCGTCGGCCGCCCCGAGGTCGAGGTCGCCGAGGTCCCCGGCCTGGACGGCTCCGAGGAGGGCAACCTCCTCTTCACCGTCGAGCAGGACGTGCGTCCCGAGATCGCGCTGCCCGAATTCTCGACCTACGAGGTCGAGATCGAGGAGCCCGAGGTCGATGAGGACGCCGTGGAGGTGCGCCTGACCGAGCTGCGCGAGCGCTTCGGCACGCTGGTGGGCGTGGAGCGTCCCGCCGCCGACGGCGATTTCGTCTCCCTCGACATGGTCGCGACCATCGAGGACGAGGAGATCGAGTCCGTCGAGGGCGTGTCCTACCAGATCGGTGAGGGCAACATGCTCGAGGGCCTCGACGAGGCGCTCATCGGCCTCTCCGCCGAGGAGACCACCACCTTCGAGTCCGAGCTCGCCGGCGGCGACCGTGCGGGCGAGAAGGCGCAGGTCAAGGTCACCGCGCAGTCCGTGAAGGTGCGCGAGCTGCCCGAGGCCGACGATGAGTTCGCCGAGATGGCGTCCGAGTTCGACACCATCGACGAGCTCAAGGACGACTTGAAGCAGCAGGCCGCGGCCGACGCCGAGGGCAATCGTGTGGCGCTGGCCCGCAACGCCCTGCTCGAGAAGCTCCTCGAGGAGCTCGAGATCCCCGTCCCCGAGCAGCTGGTGGAGGACGAGATTCTCTCCCACCTCGAGAACGAGGGCAAGGAGGCCGGCGACGAGCACGGCGAGGAGATCCGCGAGGACACCGAGAAGGCCGTCCGTGCGCAGTTCCTGCTCGACGAGATCAACGGGACCCGCGAGGTGCAGGTCGACCAGAGCGATCTGATGAACTACATGTCCCAGCTCTCGGCGCAGTACGGCATCGAGTCCAACCAGCTGCTGCAGATGCTGGCGCAGTCCGGTCAGCTCGAGCAGATCTTCTCCGAGGTCCAGCGCTCCAAGGCGCTCGACGTCGTCCTCGCGGACGTCATCGTGAAGAACGCCGCCGGTGACCTCCTCGACCTGGGCCTGAAGGCCGAGGGCGACGACGCCGAGGCGGAGGACGCGACGGCCGAGGACGAGCCCGCCGAGAAGGCGCCGGCGAAGAAGGCCCCCGCGAAGAAGAAGGCCCCGGCGAAGAAGGCCGCTGCCGCCGACGAGGCGGACGCCGCCGAGGAGAAGCCGAAGGCCAAGAAGGCCCCGGCCAAGAAGGCTCCGGCGAAGAAGGCTGCTGCCGAGGCGGATGCCGCCGAGGAGAAGCCGGCGAAGAAGGCTCCGGCCAAGAAGGCTCCTGCCAAGAAGACCCCGGCCAAGAAGGCCGAGTCCGACGAGGCGACCGAGAGCAAGTGAACCTCCGCCCTCTCGAGGGCGCAGCATGACGGCGGGTCGTCACCCTTCGGGGAGGCGGCCCGCCGTCGTCGGTGGAAGACTCGTCTCCCCGGACTGACGCTCCGCGGACCCGTCGCCGGAGGTTTCCATGGCAACATCGACCATCCCCACCGCAGGCAAGGTCACCTGGGGCTTCACCGCTTCGTTGGACGGCTTCCTCACCGGCCCCGATCACGACATGTCCTGGCTCGAGAGCGGCCCGAGGACGGATGGGGCCGTGGTCGCACGGCTCGCCGCGGCCGTCGGTGTCATCCTCTCGGGACGTCGTGGCTACGACGCCGCCCGGGCACAGGCAAGCGTGCGGGACGAGCTCACCGCCGAGGCCTACGGAGGCGCCTTCTCCGGGATCGAGATCGTGCTGACCCATCGGCCGGAGGAGCTCGCGGACGACCCCGCGGTCACCGCGCTGGATGTGAGCATCGTGGAGGCCGTGCGGCGGGCGAAGGAGCTCGCGGCCGGCAGGGACGTCCAGATCATCAGCGCAGACCTCGCCAGGCAGGCCCTGGAGCACGACCTCATCGATGAGCTGCAGATGTTCAGCGCCCCAGTGATGCTGGGGGACGGCACGCGCGTCTTCGACGTGCCCGGGGGGCGCCGTGTGCAGTGGGAGCCGGCCGGCCCCATTCCCGGAGCCGAGCTGGGCCTCGGCAGGATCTACCGCCCGCGTCGACCGGAGCGGGCATGAGAGCGGCCCGGCTCCCCCTGGGAGCCGGGCCGACCGGGAACGCTGAGGTGGCTCAGCGGTAGGACACGAAGCTGGGGTTGCCCCAGATGCCGCGCTCGACGACGCGCTGCTTGGAGCCGGAGGCGTCGATGATCTGGCCGTTGCCGGCGTAGATCGCGACGTGCCCGGGCCAGCTCACGATGTCACCGGGCTGGGCCTGGGACTGCGAGATCGAGCGGCCGCCGTTGGCGATCTGGCCGGAGGTGCGCGGGAGGTTGATGCCGGCGGCCTGATAGGCGTAGTTGACCAGGCCGGAGCAGTCCATGCCGCTGAGCGAGGAGCCGCCCCAGCTGTACCGGGTGCCGAGGGCGGAGCGGGCGGCGTTCACGATCGAGCTGCTCGAGCTCGAGGAGCTCGAGGAGGAGGTGGAGACCGAGGCACCGCCGGTGGAGACGCCGGCACCGTTGAGCGCGCCGCGGGTCTGCGGGCCGACGACACCGTCGACCAGGAGGCCGTTGGAGGACTGGTAGCTCTTCACCGCGGAGTGGGTGCGGGGGCCGAAGACGCCGTCGACGGAGAGGTTCGCACCGTGATCGTTGAGCGCGGACTGCAGATCCTGGACCGCACCGCCGCGGGAGCCCCAGCGGAGCTTCTGCGAGGAGTCGAGGACGGCCGCCGGGGCGACGATCGACGGCGCGGCGGGAGCGGCCTGGATCGCGGGGACACTCGCGGCCGGAGCCACCGGGGCTGCCGGGGCGGCGGGGGCGGCCTGCGCCGCACCACCGGTGAAAGCAGTTCCGAGGACGACGCCGCCGAGGACGGCTGCTCCGCCGAGGCCTCGCGCCGCGCGCTGCGCGTGGTGGGTCGGGAGCTGGGCGCGGCCGGCGAGGCGGTGAGTGTTGTTCTGAGCCATGATGTGCGGTTCGTTCCTTCCGGTCCCGGCCAGGGGCCGGGGATGTACTGCTGGATGCTCGGGGCCACAGGTGCCGTGGTCTGTGACCATCGATGTCGTGGCGATGTGACCACCGTAGGAGCAGGAGGTGCTGGAGGTCTGCGGGCTTGGCAGAGCCCGACCGTTGATTTTTGACGGTCTTTACGCATCGGGTTCCTCCGTGACCTGATCGCACCATGACTTGACGAAGCAGCGAGGGGTGACGCACACCGGCGGGCGCGACAGCGCATGGTGGACGCGAGGGTGGAGCGGCGCCGGAGGGGTCCGGCGCAGTGCGCCTGCGGCGAACAGGGCCCGTGCGGGGACCGCCCAGCGCCTAGAGTCGACCCATCAGCGAATTCCGGCATGAAGGAGACCCCGTGTCCTCGCAGAGCACTCAGACCTCCCCGCCCCGCAATGCGGCCGGCGACACCCCGATGGGACTGGACGACAACGTCTATCAGCGCCTGCTGCGCGAGCGCATCGTGTGGCTCGGCTCGGAGGTGCGCGATGAGAACGCCAACGCCATCTGCTCGAAGCTGCTGCTGCTCGCGGCGGAGGATCCCGACAAGGACATCTACCTCTACATCAACAGCCCCGGTGGTTCGATCACCGCCGGCATGGCCATCTACGACACCATGCAGTTCGTCAAGCCGGACGTGGTGACGGTCGGCATGGGCATGGCCGCGTCGATGGGGCAGTTCCTTCTCTCCTCCGGCACCAAGGGCAAGCGCTACGCCACCCCGCACACGCGGGTGCTGATGCACCAGCCGCTGGGCGGCCTGGGCGGCACCGCCACGGACATCAAGATCCAGGCGGAGCTGATCCTGTCCATGAAGCGCACCCTCGCGGAGCTGATCGCGGAGCAGACCGACAAGAGCGTCGAGCAGATCACCGCCGACTCCGACCGTGACAAGTGGTTCACCGCCACCGAGGCGCTCGAGTACGGCTTCATCGACAAGATCGTCAGCGGCTCCGGTGATGTCACCGGCGGTGGCGGCACCGCCGAGTGACCGCCCCGGCATTCACCGACCGCCCTTCACGCAAGGAGACCCTGTGACCTTCGATCCCCGCACCCTCGGCGCGCTGCCGACCGCCCAGGCGGGCCGCCTGGCCCCGATGCCCAGCTCGCGCTACGTGCTCCCGCAGTACGAGGAGCGCACCGCCTACGGCATGAAGCGCCAGGACCCCTACACCAAGCTGTTCGAGGACCGCATCATCTTCCTGGGCGTCCAGGTCGACGACGCCTCGGCCGACGATGTCATGGCCCAGCTGCTGGTCCTGGAGTCCCAGGACCCGGACCGCGACATCACCCTCTACATCAACAGCCCCGGCGGCTCCTTCACCGCGCTGACCGCCATCTACGACACGATGCAGTACATCAAGCCCGAGGTCACCACCGTGTGCCTCGGCCAGGCCGCCTCGGCCGCCGCGGTGCTGCTGGCCGCCGGCGCGCCGGGGAAGCGGCTCGCGCTGCCCAATGCCCGGATCCTCATCCACCAGCCGGCCATGGGCGGCGAGGGCGGTGGCGGCCAGGCCTCCGACCTGGAGATCCAGGCGAACGAGATCATGCGCATGCGCGAATGGCTCGAGGAGACGCTGGCATTCCACTCCGGTCGCACCAAGGAGCAGGTCAGCAAGGAGATCGAGCGCGACAACATCCTCACCGCGAAGTCCGCGCTCGAGTACGGGATGATCGATCAGGTGCTGGAGTCCCGCAAGGCTCCTGCCGCCCAGATCTCGAAGTGACCCGGTGCCGCTGCGGGCAGGCCCGGAGCCTGTCCGCAGCGGCGCGGTCGTACCCCGTCCTCGCCGGTGCGCGACATCATCGACGCGGACGGTCGCCCGGTGCGGGACGCGCCGCCCCCGACGCGTCGCCTCCCGTGATCGGGCAGTTCCCCGCGATACCGTAGTGGGGGTTCGCAGGGCCCCGGGACGTTCCCGCGGGAGCTGCGCAGAGCACTGCTGACGGCCTGACGAGAGGACACGGACATGGCGCGTACGAGCGATGGGGCCGACGTGTTCAAATGCTCCTTCTGCGGGAAGTCGCAGAAGCAGGTCGAGCGGCTGATCTCCGGCCCCGGGGTGTATATCTGCGAAGAGTGCATCGAGCTGTGCAACGAGATCATCGCCGAGGAGATCCAGGCCGCCCAGCCCGCCTCGCAGGAGCAGGAGCCGCTTCCCGCCCCGCGCGAGATCTTCGACTTCCTCGAGGAGTACGTCGTCGGGCAGGAGCCCGCCAAGCGTGCGCTCTCGGTCGCCGTCTACAACCACTACAAGCGGGTCCGCGCCCAGGATGCGGAGCAGCCGTCCGGTCCGGCCAGGAGCGCCGCCTCGGCCCTGGCCGAGGAGGCCGGCACCGAGGATGACGGCATCGAGGTCGCCAAGTCCAACGTGATGCTGGTGGGCCCCACCGGGTGCGGCAAGACCTATCTCGCTCAGACGCTGGCGCGGATGCTCGACGTCCCCTTCGCGATGGCCGATGCGACTGCGCTCACCGAAGCCGGATATGTCGGCGAGGATGTCGAGAACATCCTGCTCAAGCTGCTGCAGGCCGCGGACTACGACGTCAAGAAGGCAGAGCGCGGCATCATCTACATCGACGAGATCGACAAGATCGGGCGCAAGTCCGAGAACCCGTCGATCACCCGGGACGTCTCCGGGGAGGGGGTGCAGCAGGCGCTGCTGAAGATCCTCGAGGGCACGGTCGCCGCGGTGCCGCCGCAGGGTGGGCGCAAGCATCCCCACCAGGAGTTCATCCAGATCGACACCACGAACGTCCTGTTCATCGTCGCGGGTGCCTTCGCCGGCATCGAGGAGATCATCGGCCACAGGATCGGCAAGCGCGGCATCGGCTTCGGCTCGGAGCTGCACTCGCCGCTCGCCCAGGAGCAGCTCTACGGCAAGCTGCTGCCGGAGGACCTGCTGAAGTTCGGGCTGATCCCCGAGTTCATCGGCCGCCTGCCGGTGATCTCCAGCGTCGCGAATCTGGACCGCGACGCCCTGATCACCATCCTCACCGAGCCGCGCAACGCACTGGTGAAGCAGTTCCAGAAGATGTTCGCGCTGGACGGCGTCGAGCTCGACTTCGAGCGCAGCGCGCTGGAGGCGGTCGCCGACAAGGCGATCGAGCGGGAGACCGGCGCCCGCGGGCTGCGGGCGATCCTCGAGGAGGCCCTCCAGCCGGTGATGTTCGAGGTCCCCTCACGCGATGACGTGGTCAAGGTCGTCATCACCGAGGGCGTGGTCGCTGAAGGCCGGGCCCCGATGATCCTCACCGGCAAGGACGCCGACTCGGAGAGCGGGCGCGGCCGCCAGGAGCGCTCCGCATGACGCTCGCGGACGCGACCGATTCCGAGCAGCGCGCACAGAACGTGGAACGGGCCAGGCAGCTGCTGGCGGAGGAGCGCCGCAGCATCGACAACATCGATGCTGCGCTGGTCCATCTGCTCGCCGAGCGCTTCTCCCACACACAGCGGGTCGGCCAGCTCAAGGCCGCGCACGGACTCCCGCCAGCGGATCAGTCGCGCGAGCAGGAGCAGATCGCCCATCTGAGGGAGCTGGCTGACCAGGCCGGGCTGGATCCCACCTTCGCCGAGGCTTTCCTGCGCTTCATCGTCACCGAGGTGATCCGCCATCACGAGCGGATCCGCGACGGCGGTGACGAGGAGGCGAACCGCAGCTGACAGCTCGGCACCGTCTCCGCCACGGTGCAGAGCAGCGCTGATAGCATGCCCCTATGGCACGCCTCACGTTCCTCGACTGGCCGGTGATCCGGCAGCTTCGCGGGGCGGATCCGACCGGACGCGGCACCGCGGTCACGTCGGCGACGACCCGCGACATCGTCCCGCGCACCGTCACTGCCGACGGGGTGGCGGACAGCATCTGCCCGTACTGCGCCGTCGGCTGCGGGCAACGGGTCTTCCACAAGGACGGGCGGGTCATCCAGATCGAGGGGAACCCGGACTCCCCGGTGTCCCGCGGCCGTCTGTGCCCCAAGGGGGCGGCGAGCCAACAGCTGGCGAACTCTTATCTGCGGCAGACGAAGGTGCGCTACCGGCGTCCCTACGCGACCCAGTGGGAGGATCTCGAGCTGGACGTCGCGATGGACATGATCGCTGACCGGTTCATCGAAGCTCGCCGTGCGCACTGGGAGGACGAGGACGAGCAGGGGCGCCCGCTCAAGCGCGCGATGGGGATCGCCAGCCTCGGCGGCGCCACCATCGACAACGAGGAGAACTATCTGATCAAGAAGTTCTTCACCGCTGCGGGTGCGATACAGATCGAGAACCAGGCGCGCATTTGACACTCCGCCACGGTTCCCGGTCTGGGAGCCTCGTTCGGGCGTGGCGGTGCCACGCAGTCGGTGCAGGACTTCGCCAATGCAGACCTCATCGTCATCGAGGGCTCGAACATGGCAGAAGCCCATCCGGTGGCCTACCAATGGGTGGTCGAGGCCAGGAAGCGCGGTGCCCGGGTCATCCACGTCGATCCTCGCTTCACGCGCACCTCGGCGAACACTGATCGCCACATCCCGATCCGCGCCGGCACCGACATCGTGCTGCTCGGCGGGGTGATCAGGCATGTGCTCGACAACGAGCTGTTCTTCAAGGAATACGTCCAGGCGTTCACCAACGCCTCGACGATCATCTCCGAGCAGTACGCGGATCCCGAGGACCTCGACGGGCTGTTCTCCGGCTACGACCCGGAGACCAGCACCTACGACAACAGCAGATGGGCGTATGCGGGAGACCCGGAGAGGCTCGCAAGGGGACTGCCGGAGCGGGACGAGACCCTGCAGCATCCGCGCAGCGTCTTCCAGATCCTGAAGCGCCACTATGCCCGGTACACCCCGCAGATGGTCCAGGACACCTGCGGCATCTCCCCAGAGGACTTCTCCTACCTGGCGACCGCCATCGCCGAGAACTCCGGACGGGAGAGGACCACGGCCTTCGCCTACGCGCTGGGCTGGACCCAGCATCAGGGCGGGGCGCAGATGATCCGCACCGCCGGGGTGCTGCAGTTGCTGATGGGCAATATGGGCCGTCCCGGCGGCGGGATCATGGCCCTGCGCGGGCACGCCACCATCCAGGGCTCCACGGACATCCCCACGCTGTACCACATCCTGCCCGGCTACCTGCCGATGCCGAAGGTGGGGCAGGACGACTTCGCCGAGTTCACCCGGGCGATCGGCAAGAAGGAGCAGAAGGGCTTCTGGGCCGATGCGGATGTTTACACCGTCAACCTGCTCAAGGCCTGGTGGGGAGAGCATGCGACAGCGGAGAACGACTGGGGATATCACTACCTGCCCAAGCTGACCGGTGCCCACGGCACCTACCAGACCACGATGCGGATGCTCGAGGGAGGGGTCGACGGGTACTTCCTGTTCGGGCAGAACCCGGCCGTGGGCTCGGCCAACGGCCGCCTCCAGCGCCTGGCCATGTCGAAGCTGAAGTGGATGGTGGTGCGCGACTTCTACATGATCGAGTCCGCCACCTTCTGGCGTGACGGCCCCGAGATCGAGTCCGGAGAGCTCACCCCGGAACAGATCGCGACCGAGATGTTCTACCTGCCGGCCGCGAACCACACTGAGAAGGCCGGGTCCTTCACCCAGACCCAGCGCATGGTGCAGTGGCGCGACCAGGCCGTCGAACCGCCGGGCGACGCCCGGAGCGACCTGGAGTTCATGCACGAGCTCGGTAAGCGGATCCGGGAGAAGCTCCGGGATTCCACCGACCCGCGCGACCGACCGATCCTGGAACTGACCTGGGACTATCCCGTGGGTGAACACGGTGAACCGGATGCCGAAGCGGTGCTCGCCGAGATCAACGGTCGGCATCTGGAGGGCGAACGGGCGGGACAGCCGCTGTCTTCCTTCGGCGAGATGAAGGGCGACGGCTCCACCGACGGCGGATGCTGGATCTATTCCGGTGTCTTCGCGGACGGCATCAACCAGGCCCGGCGCCGCACGCCCGGTCAGGACCAGGACGAGACCGCCGCCGACTGGGGATGGGCCTGGCCGGCCAACCGCCGGATCCTCTACAACCGGGCCTCTGCCGATCCCCAGGGCCGGCCCTGGAGCGAGCGGAAGAAGCTGGTGTGGTGGGATGAGGAGGCCGGGGCCTGGACCGGCCACGACGTCCCCGACTTCCCGCTGACCAAGCGTCCGGACGATCCCGGTGATCCGAGCGGGGGCGGGGCGGCAGCGCTCGCGGGGACGGATGCGTTCATCATGCAGGCCGACGGCCGCGGCTGGCTGTTCACCCCCACCGGTCTGGTGGACGGGCCGCTGCCGACGCACTACGAGTCGCCGGAGTCGAACATCCCCAACCCGCTGTACACGCAGCAGTCCAACCCCACCCGGGTCACCTTCCGCAGCCCGGAGAACCTCAGCTCCCCGGGCGCCTCGAGCCGCGGCGGCGAGGTGTACCCGTACATCTTCACCACGTATCGGATCACTGAGCACCACACGGCCGGGGGATGAGTCGCTTCCTGCCCTATCTCTCCGAGCTGCAGCCGGAGATGTACTGCGAGGTCTCGCCGGAACTGGCCGAGGAGGTGGGCCTGGAGCCCTACGGCTGGGCGACGCTCATCTCGGCACGCAGCGCGATCGAGGCCAAGGTGCTGGTCACCGAGCGGATGAAGCCGTTGCGCGTCGGCGAGCGCACCGTCCACCAGATCGGGCTGCCGTTCCACTGGGGGCGCGGCACCGAGGCCCTCGTCCAAGGGGACGGGGCCAACGACCTGATCGGTATGAACCTCGATGCCAACACCCAGATCCAGAACAGCAAGAACAACTCGTGCACGATCATCCCGGGGCGCCGCCCGCGGGGCCCGGAGCGCGGCGAGCTGGTGGAGGCATACCGTCGACGGGCCGGTCTGATCGAGGCCGAGCACCCGGCGGTCGACGGGGCTGCGGGCGCTCCCGGCGCCGGTCCTGCCGACTCCTCGACGCCGCATCACGTGCGCGGCCCGGACGAGGCCCAGGCGGTCCCCACCGGCGAGCCCTCGATGAAGGAGATGAGGAACCGATGAGCCTGCTCTCAGGACCTGCCGGTCCCGCGGCGGATTCCGGCTGGGGCCATGACCACGAGCGCAAGGGATTCTTCACCGACACCTCGATCTGCATCGGCTGCAAGGCGTGCGAGGTGGCGTGCAAGGAGTGGAACCGCAACCCGATCGACGGCAATCTGGAGATCCTCGGGTCCAGCTACGACAACACCGGGGAGCTCGGGGCGAACACCTGGCGCCATGTGGCCTTCGTCGAACAGGGTCAGGAGCGGATCGAGGAGGCGCGCGAATCGGGTCGGAAGCTGGTCAGCCTCGGCATGCCCGGGATCGGGCCGAAGACCTCGGGACCACGCGGTGCGACGCCCGCAGGCGATCTCTCGACCGCGGACCGCACGCCCCCGGACACCCCCGAGTTCCGCTGGTTGATGTCCTCGGACGTGTGCAAGCACTGCACCAACGCCGGCTGCCTGGACGTGTGCCCGACCGGGGCGATCTTCCGCTCCGAGCACGGCTCCGTGGTGGTCCAGGAGGACGTCTGCAACGGCTGCGGCACCTGCGTGAGCGCCTGCCCGTTCGGCGTCATCGAGCGGCGTGACGACGGCACCGTCTCACCGCACGCGAATCGGGACGAGAAGATCGACCGGATGGGCACTGCGAGCAAGTGCACCATGTGCCACGACCGTCTGGTCGACGGCGAGCAGCCCGCCTGCTCCGCGACCTGCCCCACCCAGTCGATCACCTTCGGCGAGCACCCGGACCTCACCGCTGATGCGCGGCGCCGGGTCGCCGACCTCCACGAGCAGGGCATGACCGAGGCCCGCCTGTACGGAGCGAACCCGAAGGACGGCGTGGGCGGCACCGGCTCGCTGTTCCTGCTGCTGGACGAGCCCGAGGTCTATGGTCTCCCGCCGGATCCGCAGGTCCCCACCGCATCACTGCCGGCGAGCTATGCGAAGGTCGGCCTCGCGGCGGCCGGCATGGTGGCAGCGGCCGCGCTCTCGTTCCTGGGCGGTCGCCGATGAGCATCAGCGAGTTCGATGCTGACCGGCCGCCGCAGTCACCGCGCCGGCGCCGCCGAGGAGGCGGCCGTCGACGCCGCAGCCTCACCGAGGTCGGTATGGGGGACGGCTCCAGGGAGGGGGCCGTCGTCGAGGACGTCGAGATCCAGCGTGCGGGGGAGTTCGACTCGTACTACGGCCGCCCCATCGTCAAGGCGCCGCCGTGGCGCGAGCCGATCGCCATCTATCTCTTCCTGGGCGGAGTGGCGGGCGGCTCCGGACTGCTCGCCTTCGGGGCGCAGTGCACCGGGCGCCCGCTGCTGCGTCGCAACTCCCGCCTGCTGGCGCTCGGCGCGGTGGGAGCGGGCACGGTCGCCCTGATCGAGGATCTCGGCCGGCCCGAACGATTCCTCAACATGATGCGCACCGTGAAGGTGACCTCCCCGATGAGCCTGGGGAGCTGGATCCTGGGCGGCTTCGCGACCTTCTCCGGGGTCCTCGCCGCGCTCGAGGTGGATCGTATGACGGGGCGGAGGCTGCCGCTGGGGATCCTGCGCCGGCTCCTGGACACCGCGGAAGGACCGGCCTCGCTGGGCCAGGTCGTGCTGGCGCCGCTGCTGGCCTCGTACACGGGAGCGCTGCTGGGCAACACCGTGGTCCCGACCTGGGAGGCCGGTCGGGACCATCTCTCCTACCTCTTCGTCTCCTCGGCGGGCCTGGCAGCGGGCGGCGGCGCCATGCTCACCAGCCCGGTCGCCGAGACCCGGCCCGCGCGGCTGCTGGCGACCGCGGGCGTGGTGGGCGATGTGGTCTCCATGCGCCGCATGAAGCAGTCGATGCATCCGCTCGAGGCGGAACCCCTGGAGACCGGCAGGGCGGGAGCGCTGCTGACCTGGGCCGAGCGCCTCGCGATCGCCGGCGGCATCGGCGCCGTGCTCGGCGGCCGGAACCGCTACGTCGCCGCGGCCAGCGGCGCCGCGCTGCTGGCCTCCTCTGCGCTGACCCGCTTCGGGGTGCTGTACGCGGGGCTGGAGTCCGTCAAGGATCCGCGGCGGGTCGTCGAACCGCAGAAGGAACGGCTGGCGGCGCGACGCGCCGCAGGCATCACCGACGACTCGATCACCACCGGCGGCTGAGACCGGCCCGCGCTCAGCGCACCGTGAGGCCTGTGCCCTCCACCGTCTCGCCGATGATCGGATAGCCGGGGATCTCGCCGATCACCAGCAGCCCGCCGGAGGTCTGGGCGTCCGCCAGCAGCAGCAGGTCCTCCTCGGTGACGCCGGCGCCGGTGCGCAGGTGCTGCCGGACCCAGTCCAGGTTGCGCCGGGTGCCGCCGGAGACGAAGCCGTCGCGCAGCGCCTCGGCAGCACCGTCGATCAGCGGGACAGCGGTGCGGTCGATGACCATCCCCACCTCGGAGGCGCGGCCCATCTTGAACAGGTGCCCGAGCAGTCCGAAGCCGGTGACATCGGTCGCGGCCCTCACCCCCGCGGCCCGCGCGGCCCGGGAGGCATCGCGGTTCAGAGCGGTCATGGTCTCGATCGCCGCGGCGGAGACCTCCCCGGTGGACGTCATCCGGTTGTTCAGCAGCCCCACCCCGAGCGGTTTGGTCAGGGTGATCGGCAGACCCGCCACAGCGGCATCGTTGCGCAGCAGATGGTCCGGATGCGCGGTACCCGTGACCGCCATGCCGTACTTCGGCTCCGGATCATCGACCGAGTGCCCGCCGATCACCGGCACCCCGGCTTCCTGCGCGATCGCCAGCCCGCCCGCGAGGACCTCCTGCAGCAGCTCGTAGGAGAGCACCCCGCGGGGCCAGCCCACCAGGTTGATCGCCACCACCGGGTCCCCGCCCATGGCATAGATATCCGACAGGGCATTGGCGGCGGCGATGCGGCCCCAGTCGAAGGCATCATCGACCACCGGGGTGAAGAAGTCCGCGGTCGAGAGCACCGCGGTCGCCCCGTCGGGCCCGCCGATCCGCACCGCGGCCGCGTCGTCGCCGTCCTCCAGCCCCACGATCACCTGGTCGTACTGCTGCCCGGAGAGCGCCGAGACCACGTCCTCGAGCTCGCCGGGCGGGATCTTCGACGCACAGCCGCCGCCGTGCGCCATCGTGGTCAGACGGATCGAGGGCCGGGCCGCGGGACGGATCGGATGCGCGCTCATGCCCCGAGCCTATGGCGTCCGACCAGCCCGTGCGGAGCGAATCATGGCCGATCCCACGGTGATAGCTTGGGCGGCGGAGGCGTACGTGTCCTGGTGGGCGCCCCGGTCTTCAAAACCGGTGAGACCGAGCACCTCGGTCTGGCGGGTTCGATTCCCGTCCGCCTCCGCCACGCCCTCATCACCCGTATGCGGGTGGTGCCCGCCCGTCGGCCCTCGAGGAGGTCCCGTGCCCGAGACGCCCGTGCCCGAGGGTCCCGCGGCCGGGACCGATGCGCCCGAGGATCCGGCGCACGGTGCGACGGGCGCGGACCCGCGCCGCCGCATCCCCCGCACCGACCACCTGCTGGCCCTCCCGGCGGTCGCGGCCGCGAGCCGCACCATGAGCGGGCGCGTGGTGCTCGGCATCGTGCGCGCCGTGCAGGGTCGGGCCCGGTCCGGAGAGATCACTCCGGAGCAGGTGCAGGACGAGGTCTTCGCCGCCCTCGGGGACCGCCCCGCCGGGTCCCTGCGGCCGGTCCTGAATGCCACCGGCGTCCTCATCCACACCAACCTCGGACGGGCCCCGCTGTCCCGGCCGCTCGGGAGGCGCTGCAGGATGCTGCCGGATACACGGATGTCGAGTTCGATCTGGCCACCGGTGCGCGGGCGAGGCGCGGCGCCGGCGCACGGGCCGCGCTGCTCGCGGCCTGTCCCGAGGCCGAGGACGCACTGGTCGTCACCAACGGCGCCGCGGCCCTGCTGCTGGCCACCACCGCGCTCGCCGGCACCGGCGAGGTGGTGCTCAGCCGCGGCGAGATGATCGAGATCGGCGCCGGATTCCGCCTGCCGGATCTCATCACCTCCACCGGGGCCCGACTGCGCGAGGTCGGCACCACCAACCGCACCCACCTGTCCGACTACACCGATGCCCTCGGCCCCGAGACCGGCTGCGTGCTGCGCATCCACACCAGCAACTACCGCATCATCGGATTCACCAGCGAGGTCCCCCTCACCGAGCTCGCCGGGCCCTGCCGGGACGCGAACGTCCCGCTGATCGCGGACCTCGGCAGCGGGCTGCTCGCGCCCGAGCCCCGGCTGCCGGACGAGCCCGACGTCGCCACCGCCCTGCGCGACGGCGCGGACGTCGTCGTCGTCAGCGGCGACAAGCTCCTGGGCGGCCCCCAGGCGGGGATCCTGCTGGGCCGGGCCGACGTCATCGCCCGCCTCGCCCGCCACCCGCTGGCGCGGGCGGTGCGCGCCGACAAGCTCGCCCTCGCCGCGCTCGAGGCGACCCTGGACGGCCCGGCCCCGCCCGTGCTCGAGGCGCTGCGCACCGACCCGGACGCCCTGCGGGAGCGCACCGCCCGCCTCGCCGCTGAGCTCGACGGCACCGTGGTCCCGCACGACGGCCGCGTCGGCGGCGGGGGAGGCGCCGAGGTGCCCCTGCCCGGATGGGCGATCTCCCTCGAGGCCGAGCTCGCCGGCCCGCTGCGCACCGGGGACCCGGCCCTCGTCACGACCGTGCACGGCGGGCAGTGCCTGCTCGACCTGCGCTGCCTGCCTGCCGAAGACGACGAGCGCGTGGCCCGTGCGGTCGCCGCCGCCCGCTCCCGGACCGCCGGCGAGGTCGACCCGCGATGAGGCAGGTCATCGCCACGGCCGGTCACGTCGACCACGGCAAGTCCACCCTGATCCGCGCCCTCACCGGCAGCGACCCGGACCGCTGGGCCGAGGAGAAGCGTCGCGGGCTGACCCTCGACCTCGGCTTCGCCTGGACCACCCTGGCATCGGGCGACGAGGTGTCCTTCGTCGACGTCCCCGGCCACGAGCGCTTCCTCGGCAACATGCTCGCCGGCCTCGGCCCGGCCCCGATCGTGTGCTTCGTCGTGGCGGCCGACGAGGGCTGGCAGGCGCAGTCCTGCGACCACCGCGATGCGATCGCCGCGCTCGGCATCGACCGGGGCCTGCTCGTCGTCACCCGGGCGGACCTCGCTCCCGACCGGGTCGGGGAGGTCCTGGCCCAGGCCCGTACCGAGCTCGCCGGGACCGGCCTCGCCGCAGCTCCCGCCGTGGCCGTCTCCGCGCTCACCGGAGCGGGGATCGAGGAGCTGCGCCGCGTGCTGGGCACCGTGGTCGCCGCCGCCCACGAGCCGGCCCCGGAGGAGCGCGTGCGCCTGTGGGTGGACCGCTCCTTCAGTATCTCCGGGGCGGGGACCATCGTCACCGGCACCCTCAGCGGCGGCACCCTCCGGGTGGGGCAGACGCTCGAGCGGACGGGCGAGGGTCCGGCGCGACGGGTCCAGGTGCGCGGCCTGCAGTCGCGCGAGGAGACGGTGGAGCAGCTCGGTCCCGTCAGCCGCGCCGCCGTGAACCTCCGCGGCGTGGACGCGGACTCGGTGTCCCGCGGCGATGCGCTGCTCAGCCTCGGCGCCTGGACGATGACGGCCCTGCTGGACGTGCGGGCGACGGCGCGGGGTGCGTTCGCCGAGGCGCCCGCACAGCTCGTCGTCCACGCCGGGACCGCTGCGGTGCCCGCCCGGGTCCGGCCGCTGGGGCCCGACCACGCCCGGCTCGCCCTCGACCGCTCGCTGCCGCTGCGCGTCGGCGATCGGATGGTGCTGCGCGGCAGCGGCGACCGGGTCGTCCGCACCGGCGCCCTCGTGCTCGACGTCGACCCGCCCGCACTCACCCGGCGTGGCGACGCGGCCCGACGGTCCGCCGCGCTCGCCGCGTCCAGCGAGACCGGCGACCTCGCCGCCGAGGTGGCGCGGCGCGGTGCGGTGCCCGCCGCACAGCTGAGCCGATACGGGGTCCCCGTGCCCGAGATGCTGCCTGCCGGCGTGCTCCGGTCCGGGACGCTGCTGGTCGCCGAGGCCGCGCACACCGCCTGGTCCGCACAGCTGCGCCAGGTGGTCACCGCCGAGCACGAGCAGCATCCGCTCTCCGCGGGGCTGGCCCGCAAAGCGGCCCTCGACGTGCTCGGCACCCACCCGGAGCTCCTGCCCGAGCTGATCGATCGTGCCGGCCTGATCGAACAGGACGGACGGATCCTGGACCCGCGACGCTCCACGGGGCTCGGAGCGGCCGAGACCGCGACCGCCTCCCTCGAGCAGCGCCTGCGCGGCGATCCCTTCGCAGCCCCGGAGGCGGATGGCCTGACCGCGCTGGGCCTCGGCCCGGAACAGCTCGCCGCCGCAGCCCGGCAGGGCCGTCTGCTGCGCCTGCCGGGCGAGGTGATCCTGCTGCCCACCGCCCCGGCGCTCGCCATGCGGGAGCTGGCCCGGCTCGAGCAGCCCTTCACCACCTCCCAGGCGCGGCAGGCGCTCGGCACCAGCCGCCGGGTCGCGATCCCGCTGCTCGAGCACCTCGACGCCCGCGGCTGGACCCGTCGGATCGATGCCGGTCATCGTCAGGTGGTGCGCTGAGCGGGCGCGCTCACCGGTTCCTGGCGAGCCACTGCCGGTGGGCCGAGAGCAGGGCGTTCTGCACCCGGGAGTGATCCGGGCCGCCGCTGAGGGCGGAGGGGACGGTCGCGGGCTCCCACAGCGCACGCACCGGGACCCGGGAGCCGTCGCGCAGGAGCGCGGTCGCGACCAGACGCCGGTCGCCCGCAGCAGGCGGCACCAGCCGCTCCAGCACCTGCCAGCGCACCGCTCGCTGCGCCCCGACGAACCCGGCCCACACGAAGCCGTCCGCATCGATGCGCAGGCGGGAGCGTCGGGCGCCCCAGAGCACGAACGCCCCGCCGCCGAGCGCGAGCGCAGCCGGGATCAGCAGCGCCAGGAATCCGGCGGTCTCCATCACGAGCGACAGGACCACGGCTGCGATCGCCGCGAGGACCCCGACGAGCATCACCATCGGCCCCACGACGACATTGATGCGCGAGGCGGACGAGCGGAACGTGGACTCCATGAGATCTACTCTAGGGGAGGCATGGGGAGTGCTCCCCATCGCCAGCACGCGCAGGCCGCCATAGGCTCGTGGCAACGTCGGGGCAGTGGACAGAGCGAACAGGGATGGTGGCGGGATGACCGGGTTCTGCGGAGCGGACACCGAGCAGCTGCGGAGGCAGGCGGACGCCTGCCGGCGGAATTCCGGGACGCTGGACGACCTCGTCGGCACCGTCTCCGCGCTCATCGCGTCCGTCCCGTGGACGGGACCCGATGCCGAGGCCTTCCGGGAGCGCTGGGCGTGCGAGGCGAGGGCGCGACTCACGGAGCGGGCCGAGGCGCTCCGGAGCCGCTCCGACGAGCTGAGCGAGCATGCCGCGCAGCAGGACATCGCCTCCGCGGGCGACGGCGGTGGGGCGACCTTTCCGCCCTTCGGCACCCCGATGCCCTTCCCGTTCCCGCTGCCGCGCCCCGGTGGACCCGGAGCGGGAGGATCGCCGCTGTTCTACGGGGATGAGGGCTACGGCACGGGCGGCGCGGCCGGGGAGGAGCGGCCCGTCGGCGAGCACGACGCCGGGGGCCCGCACGGGGACGGCCGGGAGATCGACGAGGATTTCGGGCATCTCGACGTCTACGCGAACACCCGGGCGAGCGCGGGGACGAGCACCACGGTCGACGAGTTCGGAAACACCACCCATACCGCCGGTGCCCGGGCAGGTGCCGAGGTCGGGATCGACGAACAGCTGAACCTGCCCCTCAGCTCCTCGCTCGCGGCCGACGGACGGGCCGGAGCCGAGGCCTACGCGGAGGCCGGCGTGACCTACGGCGACGGCTTCAGCGCCGGTGCGGGCGCTGGGGCCGGGGTGTACGGCGACATGAGTGCCACCGCCACCGGTCCCGATGGCTCCAGCAACACGATCGGCGTGGACGGGTATGCCGGTGCCGAAGCGCACGCGAATGCGTATTCCCACGCGACCCGCAGCGACGAGGGGAATCTCAGCGGATGGACCATCGGGATGGATGCGGGGGCATTCGCCGGGGCAAAGGCGGATGCCGAGTTCACCTCCGTCTCGCCCGGCGGCTGGATGACGACCTCCGGATCCTTCGGAGCGGAGGCCGGGGCATCGATCGGCGGCGGCGCCGGAGCGGTCGTCTCGACCGACGCGGTCGGACTCAGCCTCGGCGGCGACATCGCAGCCGGGCTGGGCCTCCAGGGAGACATCGCGATCTCGATCAGTCCGAACAACATCGTCGACACCTTCACGCCGGGCGACTACAACCTGGACGATGCGATCTCCGACGCCGCCGGTGCCTTCGACAGCGCCGCGAGCATGGTGGGCGATGCGTACGACGCCCTGACTCCCTGGTGATTCGACAGCGCACGAGCGGGGTGGGCAGCCCCATGGCGGTCCGGTCGTCGTCGTGGCGCGAGCTCAGCCCTTGCTGCGCGGCTGCTTGACCGGCGGCTCGCCGAGCTCGACGTCGCGGGTGAGGATCTCCTCGCCCTCCCCGACGACCAGCTCGAGCTGCTCGATCCGGCCCAGCGCCGTGAGATCCGCGGCGGCGGCCTCGAGATGGGCGAGCGCCTGCTGCGGCGCCTCGATCCTCACGCTCAGGATCGGGGTCTTCTGGGAGACCTTGGCGTCGGACTTGAGGCGTCGCAGCGTGATCGCGGCCTGGGCCACCGTGTCCACGAGCGCCGCGTCCTGACCGGCGGCGGCCTCACGCAGCGGTGCCGCCTGCGGCCAGGCCTGCGTGTGCACGCTGCCCTCGCGCCACCACGACCAGACCTCCTCGGTCGCGAACACGACCACCGGTGCGAACAGGCGCAGCAGCACCTCGAGCGCGATCGCGAGCGCGGCGCGGGCCGAGGCGGCCCCGGCCTCGCCGGCGGGGGAGTTGCCGTGGGCTCGCTCCTTGACCAGCTCGATGTAGTCATCGCAGAACGCCCAGAAGAACGGCTCGACCGCCTCCAGGCTGCGGGCGTAGTCCATGTCCTCGAAAGCGGTCGTGGCCTGCTCGACGACCTGGGCCAGCTGTGCCAGCAGCGCCCGGTCCAGCGGATCGGTGACCACTGCCGGGTCCGCGGCGAGACGTCCCGCCGGATCGGCGGGGGCGGCGCCGAAGCCGAGGGCGAACTTCGAGGCGTTGAGGATCTTGATCGCCAGGCGGCGGCCGATCTTCATCTGCCCCTCGTCGAAGGCGGTGTCCACACCCTGGCGGGCGCGACCGGCCCAGTAGCGCACCCCGTCCGAGCCGTGCTGCTGCAGCAGCCCGATGGGGGTGACCACGTTGCCCTTGGACTTGGACATCTTCTTGCGGTCCGGGTCCAGGATCCAGCCGTTGATCGAGGCGTGCTTCCACGGCAGCGAATCCTGCTGCAGGTGGGAGCGCACGATGGTGGAGAACAGCCAGGTGCGGATGATGTCGTGGCCCTGCGGGCGCAGATCCATCGGGTAGACCTTGCTGAAGAGCTCAGGATCCGAGTTCCAGCCGCCCGCGAGCTGCGGGGTCAGCGAGGACGTGGCCCAGGTATCGAGGATGTCGGGATCGGCGATGAAGCCGCCCGGCTGGTTGCGCTGGGCCTCGGTGAAACCGGCCGGCACGTCGGTGGTGGGATCGATCGGCAGCGCCTCGATCGGTGGGGTGAGCACGGTGTCGTAGTCGGTCTCGCCGTCGGCGTCGACCGCGTACCAGAGTGGGAAGGGCACGCCGTAGAAGCGCTGGCGGGAGATCAGCCAGTCGCCGGTCAGGCCCTCCACCCAGTTTCGGTAGCGGGACTCCATGTAGGCGGGATGCCAGGTCAGCTCCGCGCCACGGGCGATCAGCTCATCGCGCAGACCGCCCTCGGAGGTGTCCCGGCCGCCGTTGGTGAGGTACCACTGACGCGAGGTGACGAACTCCAGCGGCTTGTCGCCGTTCTCGTAGAACTTCACCGGATGCGTGATCCTCTCCGGCTCGCCCACCAGGTCGCCGGACTCGGTGACCATCTCCACCACGCGCTTCTGCGCGCTGAACACGGTGAGCCCCGCGAGCTCCGCGTAGCGGGCCCGGCCCTCCTCGGAGGTGATCCAGGGCGCCTCGGGCAGGAAGCGGCCGTCACGGCCCACCACCGAGCGGGTGGGCAGCGAGAGCTCCCGCCACCAGGTGACATCGTTGGAGTCACCGAAGGTGCAGATCATCGCGATGCCCGCGCCCTTGTCGGGCTGGGCGAGGGGATGCGCCAGCACCGGCACCTCGACCCCGAACAGGGGCGAGGTGACGGTCGAGCCGAACAGGCTCTGGTACCGCTCGTCATCGGGATGGGCCACCAAGGCCACGCACGCCGGCAGCAGCTCGGGGCGTGTGGTCTCGATGTGCACCGTCTCCCCGGTGTCGTCGGTGCGGGTGAAGCCGATCCGGTGGTAGGCGGCCTCCCGCTCGCGGTCCTCCTGCTCGGCCTGTGCCACCGCGGTGCGGTAGGTGACGTCCCACATGGTGGGGGCCTCGGACTGGTAGGCCTGGCCCTGCTGCAGGTTCTCGAGGAACGCGCGCTGGGAGGTGGCACGGGAGGCGGCGTTGATCGTCTGGTAGCTGTGATCCCAGTCCACCGAGAGGCCGAGGGCGCGGAACACGTCCTCGAAGGACTTCTCGTCCAGCGCGGTGAGCTGCTCGCACAGCTCGATGAAGTTGCGGCGCGAGATCGGCAGCTGGTTCGCGGCCTTCGCCGACTTGTTCGAGCCGCCCTCCTGCGGGGGAGTGAAGTCCTCCTCGTAGGGCAGCGAGGGGTCGCAGCGCACCCCGTAGTAGTTCTGGGCGCGACGCTCGGTGGGCAGGCCGTTGTCGTCCCAGCCCAGCGGGTAGAACACGTTCTTGCCGCGCATGCGCTGATAGCGCACGATCATGTCCGCCTGGGAGTAGCCGAACACGTGGCCCACGTGCAGCGAGCCCGAGGCGGTGGGCGGCGGGGTGTCGACGCTGAAGACCTGGTCACGAGTGGTCTCCGGGTCGAAGGAGTAGAGGTCCTGCTCGCTCCATACGCTGTCCCACTTCTCCTCGAGGCCCTCGAGGGAGGGACGATCGGGGAGGGCGGAGTCGGGGCGCGGCGCAGTATCGGTCATGGGGGCCATTGTTCCAGGTCTGCCGCGACGTGCAACGCAGGCGACGACAGTGTGAGCGCCCTCGCTCAGAGCGCGGCCGTGCGGACCCGGTCACGAGACGGACGGGGCACCGGCAGCCGTACGGTGGAGTCATGCCTCTCCAGCGCCTCGCCGTGGTCTCCGACGTGCACGGCAACCTCACCGCCTATCGGGCGGTGCTCGCCGACATCGCCGCCCGGGGCATCACCCGGATCCTGAACCTCGGCGACGTGGTGGGCAAGGGGCCGCGGGGCGCCGCCTGCACCGCACTGACCCGGGAGCGCTGCGAGGCGACGGTGCGCGGCAACTGGGAGGTGGTGATCGCCGGGGACGGGGAGCTGCGCAGCGAGGGGCAGGCCTGGTGGCGCCAGGAGCTCTCCGCCGAGGACCGGCGATGGCTGTTCGCTCTGCCGGGCAGCCTGGACGTCCGGCTCTCCGGCCGACGGGTGCGTGCCCTGCACGCGTCCCCGGTCGATGAGTTCACCCGGGTCCTGCGAGGGCACAGTGAAGAGGAGTTCACCATGATGTTCGCCCCGACACCGTTCACCGGCGGCGGGGAATCGGCGGACATCGTCGTCTACGGCGACATCCACGATCCGTTCCTGCGCTCGGGCCGGGAGGGGACGCTGGTGAACGTCGGCAGCGTCGGCAACCAGCTCGACGACCCCACGCCCTCCTACGCCATCCTCGAGGGAGACCCCGACGGAGGGACCGACGCCCCGTTCGGGATCCAGTTCGTGCGGGTGCCCTACGACGTCGAGGCCGAGATCGAGCTGGCCCGCGCGCTGGGCATGCCCGAGGCCGGGGCGTGGGAGATCGAGCTGCGCACGGGGATCTACCGCGGGGCCCACGCGGCACTGGGCCTCACCCCCGGGGCGGACTGAGCGTCACGGCACCCGCGCAGTCCACTCCTGGGTGCCGAACTTGGTCTCCACCAGCTCGCGGGCCCGGGCGAGCTCCTCCTCGGTGTAGGTCGAGTCCACCGTGTCGTAGCGGGCGCGGAAGAACTCCAAGAAGCCGTCGATGATCTGCTCGCGGGCCAGACCCGTCTGCGAGCGCATCGGGTCCACCCGCTTGTTCGCGCTCCTGGTGCCCTTGCCGGAGAGCTTCTCCTTGCCGATCCGCAGCACCTCGCCCATCTTGTCGGCGTCGATGTCGTAGCTCATCGTCACGTGATGCAGCAGCACGCCGCCGGCGAATCGGCGCTGGGCCGCGCCGCCGATCTTGCCCTGCTCGGAGGCGATGTCGTTCAGCGGCACATAGCGGGCCCTGACCCCGATCTCGGCCAGCGCCCCCATCACCCAGTCGTCGAGATACGCGTAGGACTGCTCGAAGCTGAGCCCCTCCACCAGGGAGGTGGGGACCACCAGCGAGTAGGTGATGCAGTTGCCCTGCTCCATGAACATCGCGCCGCCGCCGGTGATCCGACGCACCACGCCGATGCCGTGCTCGGCGGCGCCCTCGGCATCGATCTCGTTGCGCAGCGACTGGTAGGAGCCGATCACCACCAGCGGGGAGTCCCAGTCCCAGATCCGGAAGTGGGGGCTGCGGCGCCCGGCGACGACTTCCAGCGGCAGCACCTCGTCCAGGGCCACGTGCATCACCGGCGGCAGCACCACCGGATCGATGACATCGAAGGTGAGATCGCTCCAGCTGGTGGCATGGCCCAGGGCGCGTCGCGTCGCGATCGCGACCGCCTCCTCGTCGAAGCCGATCAGCTGCACCGGGTCGGGGCGCGCCGCCAGCCGCGCGGTGATCGCGGCGGCCAGCTCCGTGGTGGTGGCGGTGGTGGACATCCCGGACAGGGCGGCGCCCAGGTCCTCCAGGGCGTCATCCGGCTCGAGGAAGAAGTCCCCGAAGACATGGGCGGTGTCGATCCGTCCGTCCGCGACCGTCACGTCGACGGCCACCAGTTTCCCGTCGCGGACCTTGTACTCGCCGTGCCTGACCGTGCTGTCGCTGCGCTCATCCATGCGGCCATTGTCGCGCAGCGGCATGCTCGGTGGCGTGATTCGGCCGCGCGGCTCAGGTGATGGTCAGCGAGCGCAGCGCGCGATGGACCTCCCAGACGAAATCCGCGGTCGACTGGTTCTTGCGCGGGGCGATCGCATAGGTCTCCTCCCCGCGGACATCGCTCGCCTCACGGGTCACGTTGGGGATGAGCTGACGCCACTCCCGCTCGCCGCCCACCCAGATCCGGTACGTGGTGCGGCTGTCGTCCCCGCGATGATGCAGGCGCAGCCCCAGGGTCGAGGCGGTGAGCGCCGGCTGTCGACGGGCCGCGGCGAGGTCGAAGCCGCGATCGCGCAGCAGCATCGGATTGAAGATCCCCCACAGCAGCAGCCGGGCCCCCTCGACCTCCGGGGAGGCGGGAGTGCCCACCAGCTCCGTCGGCACCTGCGGCAGGCGGGCCCCGGTGCGCCAGGACCGGCGACGGGCGAGAGCGTCCAGGCGCTCCCGCGCCGCGGCGCGGGCCGTCGGATCCTCGAGCCGTCCGATGCCCAGCGGCGTCGGTTCCTGACCGGTGCGCAGCAGGTGGACCGGCGTGCCGTGCTTCACCTCGCCGAACTCGAGCCCGGTGCGGTGCAGGCCCACGCCGACCTGCAGGTGGGCGGTCGCCTGCCCGCGCCGGGTGGAGAAGTGCGCGCTGGAGCCCAGCAGGGTGCGGCCGGCCTGGTGCAGCACGTCCAGATGGGCTCGGAACTCCCGAGCGACACGCCGCTTGGTCAGCAGCTTCTTCGGGTCCACCGGGAACTGCACGACCGGACGGCCCGAGTTCTCGCCGATCTCGCCGATGGTCTCCCACAGTGCGGCGTGCCCCGGATCGGCCTCGGTCATCCGCCTGCTCAGCCGGTCCCAGCTGAGGCAGATCACGCCAGGCGGGAGCGCATCCTGGCAGTCCTGCAGGTCCGAGCGGCGGGAGATGGCGATCAGCAGGTGATGCGGCGAGAAGCCGAGCGCGGCCCGCAGGCTCTGCAGCCGGGGGACGTCGAAGGCGCCGCCGGTGCGCAGCGCGATCCCGAGCCGAGCCCCGTCCTCCTCCGCGGCGGTGGCCGGGAACATCTCGGCGACGAGGTCGGGAGCATTGCGGCGCAGCCGCGGCGCGGCGACGATGCTGCCGGTGGTGTGCGCGGTGCGCGCCACGGTGCGCAGGAAGGCGCTGCGGCTGCGGGGTGCCATCAGCACGAATTCGAGCATGTGCCGCAGGATGACGTCGGACCGGTCGGGATGGAAGGACCAGCCCTCCAGCCCCGTCGACTGCAGGGAGCGGTCCATCGCGAAGGTCAGCATCTGTCCGACGGTGGCGTACGAGCGAGCCATGGTCCTCCTTCGCAGCGATCCGGGGCGCAGCGCCTGCCGCGGCCGATGCTGTCCAAGCCTAGGCCGTGACCGCTGCGGATCCGGTGCCGGATCCCCCCGCCCACCATCCCGCGGCCATCTCTGCCATACTGAACATATGAGCAATCATGCAGATATGGGGATCGGTGCGCTGGACGCGATCCGCGCCAGGATCCCCGGGCAGTCCGCGGTGGCGGATGTCGCGGACGTCTTCTCCCTCCTCGGTGACCCTGCGCGGCTGCGGCTCCTGCTCGCACTGCTCGAGGGCGAGTTGTGCGTGAGCGATCTGGCCGAGGTCACCGAGCATTCCGAGTCGGCCGTCTCCCACGCCCTGAAGCTGCTGCGGGCCCACCGGATCGTCGCCGTGCGCCGGGAGGGCCGCCGGGCGTTCTACCGCCTGGACGACCCGCACGTGAGGATGCTGCTGGACCTCGCGATCTCGCACACCGCGCACAGCCGGATGGAGCACCCCGAGCGGGAGGGCGCGACGGAGGTCGCCTCATGACGCACGACCACCGTCCGCCCAGCGGCCACGCCGGCGGCGCCCACCGCTGGCGCCTGGTCCTCGCTCTGGTGCTGATCGGCGGTTTCTTCGTCGTCGAGCTGGTGACCGGTCTGCTCTCCGGATCCCTCGCGCTCCTCTCCGATGCCGGGCACATGGCCGCCGATGTCGTCACCCTCGCGGCCGCGCTCGCCGCGACCGTGATCGCGGTGCGCCCGGACCGCAGCGGCCGGCGCACCTTCGGCCACTACCGCATCGAGGTGTTCGCCTCCCTGCTCGCGGTGCTGATCATGCTGGGCGTCGCCGTCGGCGTGGTGATCGCCGCGATCGGACGCCTCGGCCACCGGGTCGAGGTCGATTCCGGCCCGATGCTCGTCGTCGGCGTCCTGGGGCTCATCGTGAACCTCGTGGTGCTGATGCTGTTGCGGGGCGGCGCGGGAGAGAGCCTGAACGTCAAGGGAGCCTATCTCGAGGTCATGGCCGATACGGTCGGCTCGATCGGGGTCATCCTCGCCGCTGTGCTCCTGCGCTTCACCGGTGCCACCTGGGTCGATACCGCGGTCGCGCTCGCCGTCGGCGTCTTCATCGCGGTGCGGGCCGTGATCCTCGCCCGCGAGGTGCTCGGGGTGCTCGGCCAGGCCGCCCCACCCGGCATCGACCCCGAGCGGGTGCGCGCCGACCTGACCGCGATCGACGGGGTCGTCGACGCCCACGACCTGCACCTGTGGACCCTCACCTCCGGGATGGAGGTCGCCACCGTGCATCTGGTGGTGGATCCGGGCAGGGATCCGCACCCGGTGCTCGATGCCGCCCAGGAGCTGCTCAGCACCACCCACGGGATCGCGCACGCCACGGTCCAGACCGAGCCCACCGATCACCACGGCTGCCTGGAGATCGGCTGGTGAGAACCTTCCTCAGACGTGGTGCCCGCCGCATCGGTCCGCGTACTGTGACGCCATGACCTCCGCGAACGCCTCGACAGATCCTGAGCACCCGTCCCGCCTGACCGCCATCGTCACCGGAGCCTCCTCGGGCATCGGCCGGGCCACCGCACAGCGCCTGGTCGCGGACGGCTGGCAGGTCCTCGCCATCGCCCGGCGAGAGGAGCGTCTGCGTACGCTCGCCGAGGAGACCGGCTGCGCCGTGCTCGGCGTGGACATCACCGACGATGACTCGGTCGCAGCGCTCACGACGCGGGCGGCGGAGCTGTTCGGCGACACCCTCAATGCCGTCGTCCACGTCGCCGGTGGCGCGCTCGGCGTCGAGCCGGTCGCCGAAGCGGATATCGAGAAGTGGCAGGGGATGTACGAGACCAACGTGCTCGGAGCCCTGCGGGTGACCCGCGCGCTGCTGCCCGCGCTGCGCCGCAGCGGTCGCGGCGACGTGCTCTTCGTGACCTCGGTCGCCGCGCACGAGGCCTATCCCGGCGGTTCCGGCTACAACGCCGCCAAGGCCGGGGAGCACATGCTCGCCCGCACCCTCCGCCTCGAGCTGAACGGCGAGCAGGTGCGGGTCATCGAGATCGCCCCCGGTCTGGTCCGCACCGAGGAGTTCTCCCTGGTGCGGCTCGGGAACCAGGAGGCGGCCGACGCCGTCTACGACGGCATCGAACAGCCGCTGACCGCCGAGGACTGCGCCGACGTCATCTCCTACGCCCTGAACGCCCCGCATCACGTGAACCTCGATCTGGTCACCGTGCGCCCCCTCGCCCAGGCGGCGGCCCACCGCATCGCGCGCCACCACGGGGCCTGATGGCCTTCGGAGGTGGCGGCCACGGCGGGGGCATGGGCCCGAGGCCGGGCGCCGGCCGGATGCCGGACGACCTCCGGCTCGCCCCCGGGCAGCGCCCCGACGTGCGCCGCATGCTGGCACTGTTCCGGCCCTACCGCGCCACCCTCGTCGGGGTGCTGCTGCTGATCGTGCTGGCGGCCGCGATCGGGGTGGTCTCCCCGTTCCTGATCCGCGAGATCGTGGATGTCGCCCTGCCCCGCCAGCGGGCCGATGTGCTGGCCTGGTCGGTCGGCGGGCTGATCGCGGTCACCGTGGTGGCCAGCGCGCTCGGTGTCACCCAGGCGATGCTCTCCACCCGGGTGGGGCAGGCCGTGATGCATGATCTGCGGGTCTCGGTGTTCTCGCATCTGCAGCGCATGGGGCTGGGTTTCTTCACCCGCACCCGCACCGGCGAGATCCAGTCGAGGATCTTCTCGGACATCGGCTCGATGCAGGCCGTGGTCACCTCGGTGATGACACAGATCGTCTCCTCCGGTGCGGGGGTGCTGATGGCTCTGGTCGCCATGGTCGCCCTGGACTGGCGGCTGACGCTGTTCTCCCTGATCGCCCTGCCCTTCGCGGTGTGGATGAACCGGCGCGTGGGCCGCCGTCGGCGCGAGATCGTGCGTACCCGCCAGGAGAAGGCGGCCGACCTGTCCGCCGGCATCCAGGAGTCGCTGTCCGTCTCGGGGATCCTGCTCGGGGTGACGATGGGCCGCACGGAGGCGCTCACCCGCACCTTCTCCACCGACTCGCGCGAGCTCGCCGATCTCGAGGTGCGCTCCACCATGGCCGGCCGCTGGCAGATGGCCGTCTTCACCACCTTGATGGCGCTGTTCCCGGCGCTGACCTATCTGCTCGGCGGCCATCTGCTGTTCTCCGACCCCGAGGGGAAGGGAGTCACGATCGGCACCCTGGTCGCCTTCATCGCTCTGCAGTCCAGCCTGTTCCCGCAGGTGAACGGCCTGTTGCGGGTGGCGAACCAGGTCAACAGATCTCTCGCGCTGTTCACGAGGGTCTTCGAGTACCTCGATGCGCCGATCCTCATCCAGGATGCGCCGGAGGCAGTGGCGTTGGACCCGGCCACGGTGCACGGCCGGCTCCGCTTCGAGGAGGTCGCCTTCACCTATCCCGGCGCCGAGGAGCCCGCGCTGGCCGGCGTGGACCTGGTGGTCCCGGCCGGTCAGCACACGGCGCTGGTGGGGGCGACCGGCTCGGGCAAGACCACCACCGGCTACCTGATGGCGCGGCTGTACGAGCCGACGGCCGGGCGGATCACCCTGGACGGCCATGACCTGCGGGAGATCACGCTGGAGTCCCTCGCCGCGAGCATCGGGGTGGTGACCCAGGAGACCTACCTCCTGCACGCCAGCGTCGCGGACAACCTGCGTTTCGCACGTCCCGACGCGAGCGACGACGAGCTCGAAGCGGCGTGCCGGATCGCCCAGATCCACGACCATGTGATGGGCCTGCCCGAGGGGTACGGCACGGTGGTGGGGGAGCGCGGATACCGCTTCTCCGGCGGGGAGAAGCAGCGCCTGGCGCTGGCCCGGACCATCCTGCGGGATCCGCCCGTGTTGCTGCTGGACGAGGCGACCTCCGCTCTGGACGTGGCCACCGAACGGGCGATGTCCGGGGCCCTCGCCGCCGCCGCCCGCGGGCGCACAACGGTCTCGATCGCCCACCGGCTCTCGACGATCCGCCACGCCGATCAGATCCTCGTGATGGAGAACGGACGCATCATCGAACGGGGCACCTACGCGGAGCTCGTGGCCCGGGGCGGCAGCTTCGCCGAGCTGGCCCGCCAGGACGCCTGGCGCGAGGACGAGGTCCCCGGAGGCGGGACGACGGCATGAACCGGTGCCCGTCCCCTCCTCGAGAAGCCGGCAGCACGCTGTCGGGGCAGGGCAGTCAGGGGGTCTGCTCGACGCGGGCAGCGGGACCGGGCGGCGACGGAATACGACCAAAGGTGGAGGCCGCCCTCCACCCTGGGCGGGATGCGCCACCCGCACCGTGCGGGAGAGGATAAGAGCATCGGAGCGCATCGCATATCCTCACGTGGCATCGCATGAGACGGGCGGGTGCGCTCACCGGCTCAGCACGCACCCGGCCCCAGGGCGGAGAGGATCCCAGCATGGCGACGACGCCTCCCGAGAGTGCCGTGACCCCGCTGCGCCGGTCGAAGCCGGCCGTCGGCCACCCGCTGCTGTTCTCGTTCCTGCTCGCCGCGGCCGCCCTCGGGACGCTGCTCCTGCTGGTGACGGGGCCGAGCATCGGGTTGCCGCTCGCGATCGGCAGCGCCGCAGCGCTGATCACCCTGGTCGTGCTGACCTGGATCTTCACCGGGCCGCGTCTCTGACCCGACGGCGATGATGAGAGCGGCCGACGACGGCTGATCGGACGAGGACAGCCTGAGGGGGTGCCCGGATCGGCTCTCTCTCAGACGTCGATCTCGATCTCTCCCTCGCCGCGGGAGACGCAGGTGATCAGCTGATCGGCATGCTCGTCGTCCATGAGGAACTCGTCCATGTGCTCGACCTCGCCGGAGACCAGCGGCACCACGCAGGTGCCGCACACGCCGCCCTCGCACGAGTAGTCCATCGGGATGTCGGCATCGAGGAGCGCTTGGAGGAGGGATTGCCCCTCGTCGACCTCGACCGTGATCCCGGACTTCAGGCACTTCGCGGTGAAGGGCTCTCCGAACAGCGACATCCTCGCTCCTTCTGCATCGTCCGCCCCGTGACGCGGGGCGGATCCATGAAGGTCTTAGTCTTCCACGAGAACCCGTCTGCGACGAGGTGAGTCGTGCCTCGTCAGAACCTCCCGCAGCGGCGCGCGCACCGCTCAGCGGGCGGTGGGATCGGCCTCGTCGGACGCTCGACGCGGCGTCTCGGCCGCCGTCGCCGGGGCAGGGGCGGGGGCGGAGATCGCCGCCCGCACCGTCGGCGCGGGCTGCGCGGAGGGAGTGACTGCGAGGGCGGAGGGGCCGAAGCTGAGCACCAGCAGTGCCGCCGCGCCCAGCGCCGAGGCCCCGGCCGTCGCCCTGCTGCGGTGCGGAACGGTGTCGTCGTCCATCTCGTCTCCTCCTGGTGGGGGGAGCGGCGTCCTCATCGCCGCTGTGCCCATTGCACCCTCCGCTCCTGGGCGGGTGCTGGGCATCCGGTCCGGTGCGCCTGGGACCACGACCCGCCGCCCGGCGCCGATGGCTGTTCCCCGCGTCTCCTCCGCTCGCCGCGGGCGTGACCCTTCGCGATGGCCCGCGTACACTGCTGGCCATCGGCATCGACCCGGCCATCACCGGAGAGCCGCGGGAAGAACCGCCCACCGTCCGTCTCCGGGCACGGGCCCAGTAGAACCCGCCGGGACCAGCCCGTCATCGCTGAGGAACAAGGGGAGGCCCCTGCGTCGCATCCGTCGGCGCGAGGCATCAACCGAGGTGGTACCGCGCCACCGACCCCAGGGTCGGGAAGCGTCCTCGGAGCGCATGTCGTCCCAGCCCAGCCCCTGTCCTTCCTCGGAGGTCCGTCCTCATGGTCTACCCGGTCACCGGAGACTCCCTCGTCCCCTCACCGAACCTGCCCGCGCTCGAGAACGCCATCCAGGAGTTCTGGCGCGTCGACGACACCTTCCGCGCCTCGATCGCGCAGCGCGAGGGCGCCGAGGAGTTCGTCTTCTATGACGGCCCTCCCTTCGCCAACGGCCTTCCCCACTACGGTCACCTGCTGACCGGCTTCGTCAAAGACGTCATCCCGCGCTTCCGCACCATGTGCGGGAACAAGGTCGACCGCCGCTTCGGCTGGGACACTCACGGGCTGCCCGCCGAGCTCGAGGCGATGAAGGAACTCGGGATGACCGAGAAGTCCGAGATCGAAGCGATGGGCGTGAAGGAGTTCAACAACGCCGCCCAGGCCTCGGTGCTGAAGTACACCAAGGAGTGGGAGGACTACGTCACCCGCCAGGCCCGCTGGGTCGACTTCGAGAACGACTACAAGACCCTCGACGTCACCTTCATGGAATCGGTGCTGTGGGCCTTCAAGACCCTCTACGACAAGGGCCGCGCGTATGAGGGCTATTACGTGCTGCCCTACTGCTGGAAGGACCAGACGCCGCTGAGCGCCCACGAGCTGCGGATGGACGACGACGTCTACCAGGAGCGCCAGGACCAGACGGTCACCGTCACCTTCCCCTTCACCGGGGAGAAGGCTGCGGAGCTCGGCCTCCAGGGCGTCAGGGCGCTGGCCTGGACCACGACCCCCTGGACCCTGCCGACGAACTTCTCCCTCGCGGTCGGCCCGCAGCTCGACTACGCGGTGGTCCCCGCCGGGCCGCTCGGCGCCGCCGACGGCACGGCCGCGGGCGAGGGCCGCTTTCTGATGGCGAGCGCACTGCTGGGCGGCTACGCCAAGGAGCTCGGCTACGAGAGCGCCGAGGACGCGCTCGCCGCCCGCGAGGAGCGCAGCTTCGCCGGGCACGAGCTCGAGCACATGGCCTACCGGCCGCTGTGGACGGTCTACTCCGAGGACCGGGAGAAGTGGGGCACCGAGAACGCCTGGATCGTCACCGTCGCCGACTACGTCTCCACCGATGACGGCACCGGCGTGGTCCATCAGGCCACCGCCTACGGCGAGATCGACCAGCAGGTCAACGCCGCCTACGGCATTCCCGTGATCGTCTCGGTCGACGAGGGCGCACAGTTCCTGGACTACTTCGCCGGCACCGAGCTCGACGAGATCGCCGGCGTGCAGGTGTTCGAGGCGAACCGCCCGCTGATCCGCAACCTCCAGCGCTCCGGGCGTCTGCTGCGCGAGGCCAGCTATGTGCACTCCTACCCGCACTGCTGGCGCTGCCGGAACCCCCTGATCTACAAGGCCGTCTCCTCCTGGTACGTGAAGGTCGCCGACCAGCGCGAGCGGATGCTGGAGTTGAACGAGCAGATCGACTGGGTGCCCGGCAACGTCAAGCACGGCCAGTTCGGCCGCTGGCTCGAAGGCGCCCGCGACTGGGCGATCTCGCGCAACCGCTACTGGGGCACCCCGCTGCCGATCTGGAAGAGCGACGACCCGAACCACCCGCGGATCGACGTCTACGGCTCTCTCGCGCAGATCGAGGAGGCCTTCGGAACCCTGCCGCGCAACGAGCACGGCGAAATGGACCTGCACCGGCCGTACATCGACGAGCTGACGCGCCCGAACCCCGATGACCCGACCGGGCAGTCCACCATGCGCCGCGTCGAGGAGATCTTCGACGTCTGGTTCGACTCCGGCTCGATGCCGTTCGCGCAGATGCACTACCCCTTCGAGAACACCGAGCAGTTCGAGTCCCACAACCCCGCGGACTTCATCGTGGAGTACATCGGGCAGACCCGTGGCTGGTTCTACGTCATGCACGTGCTCTCCACCGCGCTGTTCGACCGCCCCGCCTTCACCTCGGTGATCTGCCACGGCATCGTGCTCGGCGAGGACGGGCAGAAGATGTCCAAGTCGCTGGGCAACTACCCCGATGTGCGCGAGATGTTCGACAAGTACGGCGCTGACGCGATGCGCTGGTTCCTCATGAGCTCCCCGATCCTGCGCGGTGGCAACCTCGTGGTCGACGAGCCGAAGATCCGCGACGCCACCCGCCACGTAGTGCTGCCGCTGTGGAACGTCTGGTACTTCCTGGGGCTGTACGCGAACGCTGCCGGTGAGAAGGACGCGGCCGGGAAGCCGACCGGATACCGCGGGAAGACCCGTTACGACTCCACCGACGTCATGGACCGCTACCTGCTGGCCCGCACCGGTGATCTGGTGCGGGAGGTGAAGGAGTCGATGACCGCGCTTGCGATCGCCGACGCCGCCGAGCTGATCGAGGACTACCTCGACATGCTCACCAACTGGTACGTGCGCCGCTCCCGTGACCGCTTCTGGGAGGGCGATGAGCAGGCGATCGACGTGCTCTCGACCTGCCTGGAGACGCTGTGCCAGGTGGTGGCCCCACTGCTGCCGATGGTCGCCGAGGAGATCTGGAAGCAGCTCACCGGTGGTCGCTCCGTGCACCTGACCGACTGGCCGGACGCAGATCTCTTCCCGCAGGACCCGCAGCTGGTGGCCCGGATGGACGATGTCCGCGCCATCGCCGGCGTCGGCAACTCGCTGCGCAAGAAGGAGCAGCTGCGAGCACGGCTGCCGCTCGCCGAGCTCGCCGTCGTCCACCACGACCCGACCTCCCTCGAGGCGTTCTCGGGGATCATCGCCGACGAGCTCAACGTCAAGGCGGTGCGCCTGCTGGATGTCGCGAGCGAGGAGGCCCAGGGCATGGGCGTCGAGCAGCGCCTCAGCGTGAACGCCCGCGCCGCCGGCCCCCGCCTGGGCAAGCAGGTGCAGACCGTCATCAAGGGATCCAAGACGGGCGACTGGTCCGTGGACGAGTCCGGCCAGGTCACCTCCGGTGGAATCGCTCTGGCCGAGGGCGAGTACTCGCTGGACCTGGTGGCCGGGGACTCCTCCGCGATGGACGGCCATGTCGTCGGCGTCCTGCGCGGCGGGGACTTCGTCGCGCTCGACACCCGGGTCACCGCCGAGCTCGAGGCCGAGGGCACCGCCCGCGACGTGGTGCGGGTGATCCAGGCCGCCCGCCGCGGCGCCGGCCTGGACGTCTCCGATCGGATCCTGCTGACCGTGGACGGCGATGAGTCCGTGATCGGTGCCGTCGCCGCACATCGAGAACTCGTCGCCGGGGAGGTGCTCGCGGTGGAGCTCGATGTCCCAGCAGGCCCGGCCGAGGGCGCGCACGCGGCGAGCGAGAAGGTCTCCGGCGGCACCGTGACAGTCTCCGTGGCCCGCGCCGGCGCCTGACCGGGGGACAACGACCGGCGGCGCCCCGTCCTTGCGAGGAGGCGCCGCCGGTCGTTCGCATCGCGACATGGTCTCGGTGCGGTTCTGCACCGACTTCCGAGAGCCGCTGGCCGCTTTCATCTACCGGACGACGCTCGACTGCACCCGCCGGCGTGCCGGCTGATCGCTTCGGGGCCCCGAGAGGCGACGGTCGTGGCATGCTCAGTCGTGAGCGCAGGTATGAGGGGATGATCATGGTGAGCAGACGGGGACTCCTGGGAGGGGCGGCCGCGATGGCGACCGTGATCCTCGGTGGGTGCGGCCGCGACCGCACGGCGCTGGTGACGGCCGCCAAGGAGGCTGCCTCCGGCGTGGAGGGCGTCGCGAGTGTGGAGCTCGAGATGGCTGACGGGGCGAACTTCGAGCAGCTCCTGCGCGGAACCGTCGCCCTCGAGGCGAAGGACCGTGACAGCGGACTTCTCGTCTTCGATGAGGCGATGCGCAGCATCATCACGGTCATCTATGAGGAGCTCGACGAGGTCGATGCCACGAGCCTCCGCGTCGGCTGGATCACCGGGGTGCTCGCCGGAGGCGAGGAGATCACCCCGATGGAGCTCGACCCCTATATGCCAGCGGTGAACCCGCGCCGCGACAGGATCACAGCGGAATCCTTCTACACCAAGTACGGACTGGGCTGAGAACCGGGCTGGATCCGGGATGCGCCCGGGCCACTTGGTGAACCGCAGCCGAGGACGGGCGCGGTGGTGCAGCGCAGCAGAGGGATCACGGAGCCCCGCGGCCTACCGACACCACGTGGGACTCGGCCACATAGGTGCCATCCCCGAGATATCGCCCGGTGAGGTCGTCCTGCAGCGCTGACAGCGTCGGGTCGGTCGCGGTGGTCCTGCCCACACTGCCTGAGTACCCGCCCTCCGCCTGGCCCTGCAGTCCCACCGAATCGTGATTGGACTCCAGGATCTTCACGGGGTTCAGCGAGTCCACCGGATACCCCGGCAGAGAGACCTCGTGCCGGTTCGGGACCCCGAGTGTCCCACCATCGACCTGCGCGCCGCCGAGGTCGAGTCCGGGGATCAGGTCGCCGCTGATCCCGCCGGCGCCGATCCCTCCCTCGTGACTCACATTCACCGACTGGGTCGATCCCTGCGCCGGGACGACGGTCTGCACCGGAGAGCCCACCGAGAAAGCGTGAGTCACATTGTATGTGCCCGCCTCCCCGGAGGCGCTGTTGAAGGAGGGGTCAGCGGTGAGATGATTCGCGACGATGCCGCCTTGGGAGTGGCCCACGATCATCACGTCCGCCCCGGGCGGCACCCCGGCAGCTTCCATCGCGGCCTGGACGTCGTCCATCGCGGCAGGATGCTGACCGGCGGTCAGGCGCAGGTTCGAGCCCCAGTCGCGCGAGTTGCCCTGCCCGCCGTAGGCGCCGGGAACATCCGAGATGTCCGCACCTTCGGTGGGCGGCACCTGCACGATGTACACGGGTTCATCGCTGCTGGCGCTGCGGATCTCCTGAATGCCGATCTGCCCGTTCTGAAGCGGACCCCCGGGGTTCTCCATGCGCAGGGCATCGTTCTGGAGGATCAGGTCCTGCAGGGTCTGCGGGCTCTGCGCAGGATCCGAGTCGGTGGCCACCGACTCGACGATGCCGCCGGGGCGGTCATCGAACAGCGCGGTGTCCTGGCCGGTGGCGGCCTCGTAGATCCCCACGCCCGCCGAGCCCACGCTCAGCAGCCCGGCGGCGCCCACCTCGGCGATCGTCGGGACCCGCTCACCGGTGGCCCAGTCCTCCAGAATGTCGCCGAAGTGGTCGCCATCCAGCTGGAACTGTGCGATCCCGTCGGTGTTCACACCGAACAGGCCGAGGCCGCCTTCGAGCAGGTCGATTCCGGTGTCGAACCCCTGGCCGATCCCTGCGGAGACCATCCCTGCCAGGTCTGAGACGGCGCCCTCGACCGGATTCTCGAGCCAGTTCGGGATCCAGGGGTTGTCCTCCTGGCGATACCCGCTGCTGGACCCGGAGGCATCGCTCGGAGGGATCGTGCTCGGGTCCCCTCCCGGGCCCGCGTAGGTTCCGTCCGGGGTGGAGACGACGTCCTGCTGGTCCGCCTCGCCGAGTGCACCATCGCTCAGCGCGAGCAGCTCTGCGCGCACGGCCGCCAGTCGGTCCTTGGCCAGGGACGCCCATCGGCCCCGGAACTCCTCGGCATCGGCTCCGGCCCAGGAGGCTCCCTGCACCGCGCTGGTGAGGCGAGCGGTGAGGTCCTCGACCTCGCCGGAGGCGGTGCGCAGCCGCCCGGCGTGCTCGCGCACCTGTGCGGTGTCCATACCCCAGAAGGCGTTCACCGTGCACCCCCCGATACGGCGCAGGCGGCGGTGAAGCGGAGCCCCTGCTCGAGGACCGGCAGGAGGGTGCCGAGCACGTCGCCGCCTGCCACGGGATGGACCTCCAGCGCCGGCGTCGCGGGCTGATCCAGTCGATACAATCCCCTGCTCCCGACCGCCCAGAGGCGAGACCAGGTCACCGGTTCCTGCGTCATCTGCCCGTGCGGATCGTGGAGCGTCAGCGCGAGGGAGAGACGCGGTCCGGTCGCCGTCAGCGCGTCACGCAGGGAGTCGTCGAGACCGGGGACGCTCGCGAAGGCCTCCGCGGCAGGGAGGCCGCGGGTGAGGGCGGCGTGAGCGAAGCGGTTCTGCTCGGGCGTCAGTCGCAGCGCATCCCCGCTGCGCCGGATGCTCAGCTGTGCGGGAGCGAGGTCGATCCCGGCGTCCTCGAGCAGTGCCGTGATCGTCGCAGGCACCTCCCGCACATCGCACTCCATCCAGTGCGAGGGACGGTCTCCGTCGGCCCGCTCGATGGTCGCCCCTGCGGGGTCCAGACCGATCCGGAGACGACGCGTCCGCGCACCCTCGGTCACCGCCACGACCAGCACGGCCGGGGCCGTCAGCTGCCGCTGCACGAGGTCCGTGCCCGCCTCGTCGAGGCCTGCGACGCCGGGGGCGCCGGCCGGTACCGGCCGAGGCTCGGAGACCAGCGCCCGGTACACCGGGTTCCATCCCGCAGGCGACCCCGACTCGCGGCCCACCCACTCCGCCGCCTGCTCGACGGTCGCGATCACCTCGGTCATCGCAGCCTCCCTCGCTTCCCGGCGGCCCCGTCGGCCGTCGCTCCTGCCCCGAGGCTATGTTCGCCGTCACAGAACGGCGATGGGCACTTCTGCCCATGTGGACCGGGGCCCGGTGAGGAGGAACGGTCCCAGCCTCCCCTCGTACACTGATCCGCGCCCCACCCGCCCGTCATCCCCCAGGAGCCGCAGTGCCGAGTTCTCCCCGCCCGGGTACATCCCGCCCGGCCATGTCGCCCGAGCTGCGAGAGGTCTACGCGGCGCTGCTCGAACGCGCCCCGGAGAACCGGATCGAACCGGACCTCTCCCGCATCACGCGAGTGATGGAGCTGATGGGAGACCCGCAGAACTCCTACCGGTCGATCCGGATCGCCGGCACCAACGGCAAGACCACCACCGCCCGGATCCTGGAGCGGATCCTGCGCGAATCCGGGCTGCGCACCGGCCGCACCACGAGCCCGCACCTGCGATCGCCCGTGGAGCGGATCGCCATCGACGGCTCCGCGATCGATGAGGAGGGCTTCCTCCAGGCATACCGCGACGTGGAGCCGTTCGCAGAGATCGTCGACGCCGAGCAGGAGGCCGCCGGGGGAGTGCGGCTGACCTACTTCGAATACCTCACCGCGATGGCCTTCCAGGCCTTCGCCTCCGCCCCTGTGGATGTGGCCGTGGTCGAGACCGGCCTCGGCGGGACCTGGGACGCCACCGGCGCGGTGGACCCCGACGTCACCGTGATCACCCCGATCTCCCTGGACCACCAGGACTACCTCGGCGAGACCATCGCCGAGATCGCGGGGAGAAGGCCGGCATCCTCACGGCGAGGGCCACCGCGATCATCGCCTCGCAGCCTTACGAGGACGCCGCCGACGTGCTGCGCGAGCGGATCGCCGAGCTCGGCACCGAGGCGGCGATCGAGGACCAGCAGATCGGGGTGCTCTCCCACACCCCCGGAGTGGGTGGGCAGATGCTCACCCTCCAGGGCATCGCAGGACGCTACGAACAGGTCTTCCTCTCGTTGCTCGGCGAGCATCAGGCACGCAACGCCCTGCTCGCGGTCGCCGCGACGGAAGCGCTGCTCGGCGACGGCGGCACCGTCCTGGACGGAGAGCTGCTGAGCACCGCGCTGTCGAGCGTGACCTCCCCCGGGCGCGCTGAGGTGGTGCGCCAGGCGCCGACCATCCTGCTGGATGCCGCTCACAACCCCGCAGGGGCGATGACACTGGTCGAGACGGTCCGGGAGAACTTCCGCTTCACCCGCACCGTCGGCCTGGTCGGCATCCTGCAGGAGAAGGATGCCGCGGAGATCCTCGACGTCCTCGAACCGCTCCTGGACAGCGTGGTCATCACCCAGTCGAGTTCGCCGCGCGCCATCCCCACCGATCGTCTGGCGGACCTGGCACGAGACATCTTCGACGACGAGGACCGGGTCGTGGAGCAGGCGAACCTGCCCGACGCGATCCAGGCCGCCGTGGACCTCGCCGAAACGGACGGCGACCAGTTCGGCGGCGTGGTGGTGGCCGGCTCGGTCACCCTCGCCGGCGAGGTCCGCGACCTGCTCGGCGTCCCCGAGGAGGAGTGAGCATGGACCTGGACCTCACCCCCTCTCCACGCCCGCACGGCGCGCAGCGCATGTTCTCGGCCACGATCCTCATCATCGAGGCCTTCGTGGTGTTCTTCGCCGTGCTGGCCGCCCACCAGCTGGTCCCTGGGGAACGCGTGCTGACCTGGTCCTGGGGGCTGCTCACCCTGCTCGCACTGGTGCTGTGCTCCGGGATGCTGCGCCGCGGCGCATGGCCCTACTGGCTCGGCCTCGCGCTGCAGCTGCCCGTGATCCTGCTCGGCCTGCAGCTCACCCCCATGTGGGTGGTGGGGTTCGGCTTCGCCGCCCTCTATGCCTACGGCGCCTTCAAGGGCCATCAGCTCGATGGGGAGAAGGACAGCGTGGACACCGCCGTGCACGAGAAGAGGGCGCGCGAGGACGGGGACCCGACGCTCTGAGCTCGACCGCGCCGAGGTCGTGATCCGCGCTCGCCGGTGCGCCGAGCACCCGCGGATCCGTGGGTACCCTGGTGCCATGACCGCACAGCGCACACTCGTCCTGCTCAAGCCCGATGCCGTCCAGCGCGGCCTGCGAGGAGAGATCCTCCGCCGCATCGAGGCCAAGGGCTATGGAATCCTCGCCCTCACCCAGCGGACCGCAACTGCCGAGGAGCTCGCAGCGCACTACGCCGAGCACGAGGGCAAGCCCTTCTACCCCGGCCTCGTCGAGTACATGGGCTCCGCACCGCTGGTCGCCGTCGTGGCCGAGGGGGTCAACGTGATCCCCGGTTTCCGGTCGCTGGCCGGAGCCACCAACCCCACCGAAGCCGCCCCCGGCACCATCCGCGGCGACCTCGCCTGCGAGGACGACCTGCCCGTGATCCAGAACCTCGTCCACGGCTCGGACTCCGAGGAGTCCGCCGCTCGTGAGATCGCGATCTGGTTCCCCGAGCACGCCTGACCGGCACCAGCTGATCGCGTGAGGCGCGCCGCACGGCGCGCCTCACCACTGGCGTGCCACGGCGTGCAGAATATGAGGCATGAGCCTGTCCCTGATCGTCATCGCCTTCCTGGGCTTCGCCGTGCTGCTCTCGATCGGGATCCTGCTCATGGTCGCGCTGCCGCAGCTGCGGGCCTCGTCCGAGCGGGACGAGGACGAGGATCAGGCGGATCGTCGGCACACCTCCCGCACCGGTCGCTGAGAGATCCCGGTCAGAGGCAGCGGTCGATCCGGTTCGCCGAGCAAACCCACCTACACTGACAGCCGACCTCGCCGCATCGTCGGCTTCCCCGACCTCGGAGGTGACCCGTGGATCCCGATGCTCTACTCGCACTGATCGCTGGTGGCGGCGGTGGTGTGCTCGTACTCGGCGCCGGCGCCTGGGCATACCTCCGCAGCCGAGGGCGCAAACGCTCCGGCGACGACAGCACCGGCGCGGACGGCACTCCCACGGACTCCGCGAATGCGCAGACGTCGCGCAGCAGCACCGCGCTCAAGGAACGTCCCGCCGCACCGACCTGGGACGACACGCTCTCGGCGCCGGCGCCGACGAAGCCCACGACGGACGCCGCAGGCACGGAGACGGCTGCTCCGGGCCCGTCCGCACCGGGACCGGTCCCCGCCGCTGAGCAGACCGCCGCCGGTCCGGCGGCGGAGACCGCACCCGCCGATGCTGACCTGCCTTTCGACCAGGAGACCGCGCCGGAGACCGGGATTGTCGAACAGCCGCGGACCGATGCCCCCACCCCCCTGGACCAGCCCGCCGCGGCAGAGCAGCCGACCGGGCCCGAGCAGTCCTCCGTCCGTGAGCAGCCCGTCCCGGCGGAGCCGGACGCTCCGGGGGAGCCGACCCAGCAGGACGCACCGTCGGCCGCATCCGCCGCGGTCATCGAGACCCCCGAGGCACCCGCTGACCGCATGGTGCGGCTGCGCGAGCGGCTCTCCCGCTCCGGCGCGCTCGGCCGTGGCATCCTCACCCTGCTCACCCGTGGCAGCGGCGTGGACGAGGACACCTGGGACGAGATCGAAGAGACCCTGCTGCTGGCGGATCTCGGCCCGGATGCCACCGACGAGATGCTCGAGAACCTCCGCCGCCGCATCCAGGTGCTCGGCACCGACGACGCCGAAGCGGTGCGCGAAGCCCTGCGTGAGGAGCTCGTCGCCCTGGTGAATCCCGAGCTGGACCGCCGCCTGGCGGCCACTCGCCGCGAGGCGCCCGATGGCACGGAGGTGCCCTCGGTGCTGCTCATGGTGGGTGTCAACGGCACCGGCAAGACCACCACGGTCGGCAAGCTCGCCCGGGTACTGGTCGCCGCCGGGCGCACCGTCGTGCTCGGCGCCGCCGACACCTTCCGTGCCGCCGCCGCCGACCAGCTCCAGACCTGGGGCGCCCGCGTCGGTGTGGACACCGTGCGCTCGGACCGTGACGGCGCCGATCCTGCCGCCGTCGCCTTCGATGCGGTCAAGGAGGGCATCGAGCAGGAGGTCGACGTGGTCATCATCGACACCGCCGGCCGCCTGCAGAACAAGAAGGGCCTGATGGACGAGCTCGGCAAGGTGCGGCGAGTCGCCGAGAAGGGCCTGCACGGCGATCACGTCGCCGAGGTGCTGCTGGTCATCGACGCCACCACCGGCCAGAACGGCATGCAGCAGGCCCGGGTGTTCTCCGAGGCCGTGAGCATCACCGGCATCGTGCTCACCAAGCTCGACGGCACGGCCAAGGGCGGCATCGTCGTCAACGTCCAGCGCGAGCTCGGCGTGCCGGTGAAGATGGTGGGGCTCGGCGAGGGGATGGACGATCTCACCCCCTTCGACCCCCACGGATTCGTCGACGCCCTGCTCGAGGGCTGAGCGCCCGGCCGCCTCGCGCCTCGTTCCCCGGACCCCCGTCGCACCGCGGCGGGGGTCCGTCGTCGCCGTGCGCGTCCAGCGCGCGGGACAGCAGGTCACGGAGAGGTCACGGCCACCCTGCGGACCAGGCGCTCGCGGGGTGCGGGCACACCATGGGGGCACGACCTGTACGGTCGTTCGGCCCGGAGTCGAGGACCCCTCTCCAGGGCCGGCCCTCCGCCCTCTCAGGAGCCGCAATGGAGACCTTCGAACTCGACACCGGAGCCACCGCCTGGATCCTCACCAGCGCCGCTCTGGTGCTGCTGATGACCCCGGGACTCGCCCTCTTCTACGGCGGCATGGTGCGCGCCCGCACCGTGCTGAACATGATGCTGATGTCCTTCGGGGCGATGGCGGTCGTCGCGATCTCCTGGACCCTGGCCGGATACTCGATCGCCTTCGGCGACGACCTCGGCGGGATCCTCGGCCACCCGCTGCAGCACTTCGGCCTGGTCGGCAGCGATGAGGAGTCCCTGCTCGCCGGGAGCGGCGTCCCGTTCCTGGTTGCCGCCGGGTTCCAGCTGACCTTCGCGATCATCTCCACCGCCCTGATCTCCGGGGCGATCGCCGACCGGGTCAAGCTCGGCACCTGGCTGGTGTTCGCCGCGATCTGGGTGCTCGCCGTCTACTCCCCGCTCGCCCACATGGTCTGGGGCGGCGGGCTGCTCGGCGCCGACGGACCCTTCGCCGCGATCGCCGAGCCCGTCGACTTCGCCGGCGGCACCGTCGTGCACATCAACGCGGGCGTCGCCGGGCTGGTGCTCGCTCTCGTGGTCGGTGCCCGCCAGGGCTTCGGCACCGAGCCGATGAAGCCTCACAACCTGCCGCTGGTGATGCTGGGAGCCGCGCTGCTGTGGTTCGGCTGGTTCGGCTTCAACGCAGGCAGCGCCGGCACGGCCGATGGCGCCGCAGGGCTGGCCTGGGTGAACACTACCGTCGCGACCGCAGGCGCGATGCTCGGTTGGGCGCTGGTGGAGAAGATCCGCGATCAGCACGTGACCTCTCTCGGTGCCGCCTCCGGCGTCGTCGCGGGTCTGGTCGCGATCACCCCGGCCGCCGCCGCGCTGACGCCGCTCACGTCGATCGTGCTGGGGCTCCTCGCAGGCCTGGCCTGCGCACTGGCCGTCGGGCTGAAGCATCGGTTCGGCATCGACGACTCCCTCGACGTGGTCGGGGTGCACCTGGTCGGCGGGCTCGTCGGCACCCTCGGCGTCGGTCTGCTCGCAGCTGAGGGTGGTCTGCTGCTGGGCGGCGGGATCTCGCTCCTGCTCGTGCAGACCCTCGTCGCCCTCGCGGCGATGCTGTTCTCCGGCGCGCTCACCGCGGTGATCTCCTTGATGCTGAAGCACACGCTGGGCTGGCGGATCCCCGAGGCCCAGGAGCTCGCCGGGATCGACATCTCCCAGCACGCGGAGTCCGGCTACGATCTGAGCGGCGCTCTCGCCACCCGACGGGAGCGCTCCTCCCACGGCCGGCCCGGGTCCATCACCACCCGGCCAGCAGACGCCCGCACCGGGGAACCCCACCCCGTCACGGCAGGAGAGAACCGATGAAGCTCATCACCGCCATCATCCGGCCCCATGCCCTGCAGGACGTCGCCGACTCCCTGCGTGAGCACGGAATCAGCGGGCTCACCGTCACCGAGGTCGCCGGCTTCGGACGGCAGGGAGGGCACGCCGAGGTGTATCGGGGCGCCGAGTACCGGATCGACACCATCCCCAAGCTCAAGCTCGAGATCCTCGCCCGCGAGGAGGACGAGGAAGCGGTCATAGAGCTCGTCGTCGCCACCGCGCGCAGCGGACGGATCGGGGACGGCAAGGTGTGGAGCAGCGACGTCGGCTCCGTGGTCCGGGTCCGCACCGGTGAACGGGGGGCGGATGCCCTCTGAGCCGCTCGCGGCCCGTCGGATCTCCCAGGTTCTCGAGGAGGGATTCACGGACCCCACCGTCGGCCCCTCCCGCCGCCGTGCCCAGTCGGACCTCGTGGACGACTGGCTGCGCGAGCTGTGGGGGAGGGCCGACGGCCCCGCGCAGGGGGCCGCACTGGCAGCCATCGGCTCCCTGGGCCGGCGCTCACCGGGACCGGCGAGCGACCTGGACCTGGTGCTGCTGCTGGACCCCGCGCAGATCGATGCGGCGCATGCTGAGCAGCTCGCCACTTCACTGTGGTACCCGATCTGGGACTCGGGCACCTCCCTGGACCATGCGGTGCGCAGTCCTGAGGAGTGCGCGGAGGTCGCCCGGACGGACCTGCGGGCCGCGATCTCGCTCCTCGACCTGCGACGCCTCTGCGGAGATGCGCAGCTGGTCGAGAACACCTCCACGCGAGTGCGCACCCAGTGGCGCCGCGAGGCGAGACGCCGCGTGGGAGAGCTCGCGGAGCTCGCCACCGACCGGGAGCGCCGCTACGGCTCCCTCGCCCACTCCTCGGAGCCGAATCTGAAGTCCGACCGCGGCGGGCTGCGGGACATCACCGTGATCCGCGCCCTCGCCGAGAGCTGGCTGGCCGACCACGACCATGCCGTGGTCGACGCCGCCGCGACCACCCTGCGCGATGCCCGCGACGCGCTGCAGGCCGTCACCGGCACCTCGGGCACCCGGCTGCGCCGCGCCGACCAGGATGCGGTCGCGGCCCTGACCGGTCACGCCACCGCCGATGACCACCACCGGGTGCTGGCCGACGCCGCCCGCGCCGTCACCTGGGAACTGCACCGTGCGGTGCGCGCGGCCGAGGCAGGGCTGGCCCCCGGCGGCGCCGCCACCCGCGGCACCGGCACCGCCCGCCGTCCCGCCCTGCAGCGCCTGGCCCACGGCGTGCTGATCCAGGCCGGTGAGGTCTCCGTGGATCCGGACTCCGACGACCCGCTGCGGGACGTCGCGGCGGTCCGTCATGCCGCGATCTCCGGCCTGGCCCTGTCGGCCGCCACCCTCGCCCGCATGGCGCAGGCCCCTGCCGGCCCGCTGCAGCCCGGCCAGCGCGACGTGCTGGTCGACGCTCTGGCCGGGCGGCACCTCGCCGAGACCTACGAGGCACTGGACGTGAAAGGGATCGTGGCCCGCTGGGTGCCGGGCTGGGAGAAGATCCGCAACCGGCCCCAGCGCTCTGCCGTGCACCGCTTCACCGTGGACCGCCACCAGATCGAGACCGTGCTGGAGGCCCAGCGCTTCGTGGGGCAGGTCAGTAGGCCGGACCTGCTGCTGGTCGCCGCCCTGCTGCACGACCTGGGGAAGCACGCCGACGCACGGGATCATGCGGCCGCCGGCGCTCCGCTCGCCGAGGCCGCCGCTGCGCATCTGGGATGCGATGCGGACGATGCCCGCACCATCGGCACCCTGGTGCGCGAGCACCTCACCCTCGTCGATCTCGCCACCGGCCGCGACCTCGCCGACCCCGCCACGCTCCGTGCGCTGCTGGACGCGGTCGACGAGGACCTCCAGACCCTCGAACTGCTGCGTGCGCTCACCGAGGCCGATGCGATCGCGGCCGGCCCGGCGGCCTGGTCCACCTGGCGCGCCGACCTCGTCGGCCACCTCACCGCTCTCGCCCGCACCGCCCTCAGCGGCACCGTCCCCGCGCCGCGCACCCGACTGGCCCCGCAGCGCTCCGCCCAGGAGGCGGTGCTCGGGGCTGTCCGTCGCAGCGGCGGGGCCCAGGTTCTCTACCCCGCCCACCTCGAGGCCGAGCCGATCTCCCAGATCTGTCTGGGTGCCCCGGACGGCGCCGGGGTGTTCGCGGCGATGGCGAGGGTGCTGGTGCGGCTGCGGCTGGACGTGCACAGCGCCGTGGTCACCACCGGTGACGGGATCGCCGTGAACACCTGGTGGGTCGCGGCCGCACCCGCCGACCTGCCCCACCCCTCGGTGCTGCGCACGGCGCTGGAGCGCGAGCTCGCCCACCGCGAACGGGCCGACGCCCGCGTGCTCGAGCTGCCGCCCTCGCTCCCGCCCCGCACCAGCGAGGACACCCCGGTGGTGACGCTGCTGCCCGGCGCCGCGCGGGAAGCGACCGTCGTCCAGGTCAACGCGCGCAACCGCCCCAGCCTGCTGGCCGATGTCGCCGAGGCGATCGCCCTGCACGGGATGCAGGTGCGCAGCGCGCATGTCATGACGCTGGGGCGGCGGGCCGTCGACGTCCTGTACCTCACCGACCAGCACGGCCGGATGCTGGATCCGCCCTCCACGGGCCGGATAGCGGCGGCGCTGATGGAGGCCGCCGAGACCTGAGCGGGCCGCACCTGCGGGAGGACGCCCCGGGGACATGCCGGGGCCGAGCGGGCAGGGTGTCGGTTCTCTCCTGTGGGTCTGACCGCGCATCCTGGGGTGACAGCGCCGGGCGCACTACACTGATGCGGTCCGTACGACCAAGGGGAAGCGCTTCGTGTTCAACAACCTCTCCGATCGCATCACAGCATCGCTGAAGGGTCTGCGCGGCCATGGCCGCCTCACCGAAGCGGACGTCGACAAGACGATCCGCGAGATCCGCCGTGCCCTGCTCGACGCCGACGTCGCCGTTTCGGTGGTGCGCGAGTTCACCGGCCGCGTCCGCGAGCGCGCGCTCGGCGAAGAGGTCTCCAAGGCGCTCAACCCCGCCCAGCAGGTCGTCAAGATCGTCAACGACGAGCTGGTCGAGGTGCTCGGCGGTGCCACCGGCGATCTGCACTGGGCGAAGAACCCGCCCACGGTCATCATGCTCGCCGGCCTGCAGGGCGCCGGCAAGACCACCCTCGCCGGCAAGCTCGCGAAGTGGATGAAGTCCGAGGGCCACACCCCGATGCTGGTCGCGGCCGACCTCCAGCGTCCCAACGCCGTGACCCAGCTGCAGGTCGTCGGCGAGCGCGCCGGGGTGCCGGTGTTCGCTCCCGAGCCGGGCAACGGCGTGGGCGACCCGGTGCTGGTGGCGATGAACGGCGTGTCCACCGCGCAGTTCCAGCAGCACGACGTGGTCATCGTCGACACCGCCGGTCGTCTCGGCATCGACGAGGAGATGATGGAGCAGGCGCGGAACATCCGCGACGCCGTCAACCCCGACGAGACCCTGTTCGTGGTCGACGCGATGATCGGCCAGGACGCCGCCCGCGTCGCGGAGGCATTCCGCGACGGCGTCGGCTTCACCGGCGTGGTGCTCTCCAAGCTCGACGGCGACGCCCGCGGCGGTGCCGCGCTGTCCATCACCGGGGTCACCCAGCGCCCGATCCTGTTCGCCTCCACCGGTGAGGGCCCCGACGACTTCGAGCGCTTCCACCCGGACCGCATGGCCAACCGCATTCTCGACATGGGTGACGTCCTCACCCTGATCGAGCAGGCGGAGAAGGCGTTCGATCAGGAGGAGGCCGAGAAGGCCGCGGCGAAGCTCGCCTCCGGCGAGGACTTCACCCTCGACGACTTCCTCTCCCAGATGCAGCAGCTCAAGAACATGGGCAACATCAAGAAGATGCTCGGCATGCTGCCGAACATGGGCCAGCACCGCGAGGCGCTCGAGAACTTCGACGAATCCGAGATCGGCAGGGTCGAGGCGATCATCCGTTCGATGACGCCGCAGGAGCGCAACGACCCCAAGGTCATCAACGGCTCGCGCCGCACCCGCATCGCCAAGGGCTCCGGCACCACCGTCCAGCAGATCAACCAGCTGCTGGAGCGGTTCAAGCAGGCCCAGCAGATGATGAAGACGATGGGCAAGGGCATGGGCGGCGGTGGCATGCCCGGCATGCCCGGCGGCCCCGGGATGGGAATGGGCAAGAAGTCCCGTGGCAAGCAGGCTCCGCAGAAGCAGGGGAAGAAGTCCAAGTCCAAGAACCCGGCCAAGGCCGCTCGCGAGCAGGCCGAGGCGGCGAAGAAAGCCGCGGCAGGCGGCGGCACCGGGGGTCAGGGAGGCTCGGCCTTCGGCGGCGGCGCCGGGGGAGCGGGCCAGCAGGCCGGCCAGCCGGACCTGTCCGACTTCGACCCCAAGCAGCTCCCGCCGGAGATGCAGAAGCTCCTCGGCGGCAAGTGACCGCCGCACCGCGGAAACGCGGTGCCGCGGTCGCGGTCCCGCCGCGCGTCGTGCCGCAGTCCCGCCGCGCCCCACGCCCCACGCCCCGCCCCCGTGCCGTTGTGCCGCTGTCTCCCAGCACCCCGTGCCGTCGTGCCGTCGCAGTGCGAAAAGTTCCAGTTTCCCGGCACGTTTTTCGTCGTGGCCGGGTGCTAGGTGGGGCGGCTCCGGCGGCGGTGAGGGAAGTACCGGTTCTCTGGCACGTTTCCCAACGTGATCGGGAATCCGGTGGGACCGCCCAGGCGACGATGAGAAAAGTTTCAGTTCCCTGGCACCTTTCTCGTCGTGGCCGGGAATCCGGCGGGGCGGCCCTACTGGCGGTGAGAAAAGTTCCATCTCTCTGGCACGTTTCTCGTCGTGGCTGAGCGCCTCATAGAGCTGTGATGCGCGGTGAGCCGGGAGGTTCCCGCCCGCTGGCACTTCGTGCTTCGTCCCGACTGCTCCGCACTGCGATGAGCCGGCGGTGAATCGGCGCGCCGCCTGACGGGGCTGGTCTCTCCGGTGCCACGGTCCCTCCCCAGCGGCGTCTCGTCCACAGCGGACGGCTGCCTCCGCGCCGGACCCCCTCGGGTTCGTACGCTCCGAACATGTCGCTTCGGCCCTCTGACCTGCGCACCAAGACCCTCTACAGTCGTGCCCACCTGCTCAGGGGTGGGATGCACCGCCGTGACCTCGCCTCTCATGCCATGCGTCGGGTGTTCCCCGGATGGTGGGCCCGTGCCGACACCGAGCTCACGCTGGCGGTGCTCGCCGCGTTCTTCCAGAAGCATGTCAGGCCGGGAGCGGTGCTCAGCCATCAGACTGCTGCCGAGCTCATCGGCATCCCGCTCCCTCGCAAGCTCACCGCCGATGGCGGCTCTGCGATCCATTGCCGGGGGCCTTTCGCTTCGAGCCCGACCGCGGGGTCCCTCGTCGTCGTGCACCGCTCCCTTCCTCAGCCGGAGATCACCTTCAGCAGTGTGGTGATGTCACATCCGTTGAGCGCTCTGCAGGACATCGCCGCACAGCTCTCGCAGGTGGACCTGATCGTGGCGATGGATGCCCTGGCGGCCGATCAGTGCGGAGCTCACCGTCGGGTGCGCCGCTCCGAGATGGAGGAGCTGATCGGGGAGCTGCGGGGGCGCGGAGCCCCGGCGCTGCGCAAGGCGCTGCCCCATGTCCGTGAGCGGTCGTGGTCACCGATGGAGACGAAGCTGCGCCTGCAGATGCTGCGGCGGGAGTTCCCGGAGCCCGAATTGAACGTCCGGGTCCTCGAGGAGACGACGGGGACCGAGTTCTACATCGACCTCGCCTACCCGGCTGAGAAGATCGCCATCGAATACGACAGCGAGGATCACCGGAAGAACCGGAAGACCTGGCAGAAGGACCTGAACAAGACCGATGTCCTGCACGAGGCCGGCTGGAAGGTCGTGAGGGCCACCATTGCCGACTACCACCAGCCGGGAGCATTCTTCGCTCGGCTCACAGATGCGCTGCAGCGGCGCCGGGTGGTGCTCTGATCCCGCCCGACGTCGTGACAGCGGAGATTAAGCTTGATGACATGCGCACCGATGCCAGCCCTGCCCCGGTCCTACATCTGCGCGGACCGGTCCTGCTCGGTCCTGACCAGGAGATCCTCGATGCCTGGGTGGTCGACGGCCGGATCCATCACAGCCGTCCCGAGCTGGCTGCGGGCACCGAGATCCGGGAGATCGACGGCTACGTGATCCCGGGCCTCGCAGATCTGCACTGCCACCTCGGGATCGGCGACGGTGGGGGAGGCACCACCCTGGAGGCCGCCCGGCAGCAGGCGCTGACGGACCGCGATACCGGCGTGCTGCTGATCCGGGACGCCGGCTCGATCACCGACACCTCGCCGCTGCAACAGCAGCGCGATCTGCCGCGCCTGATCCGCTGCGGCCGACATCTGGCCCGCACCCGCCGCTATCTGCGCGGCTATGCGGACGAGATCGAGCCCGAGGGCCTCCCGGCGGCCGTGACCCGAGAAGCGGAGCGCGGCGACGGCTGGGTGAAGCTGGTGGGAGATTGGATCGACCGCGGCGTCGGCGACCTCACCCCATGCTGGGAGGCCGAGGACTTCGACGCCGCAGCTCGCGCCGCCCATCGTGCGGGGGCTCGGATCACCACCCACACCTTCGACGAATCGACCCTGCCGCTCGCCCTCGACGCCGGATTCGACTGCCTCGAGCACGCCACCGGGCTCACCGACGAGACGATCAGCCGTACTGCCGAGGCCGGCGTCCCCGTGGTCTCCACACTGGTCAACGTCGGAGAGTTCGAGAGCTATGCGGCCCAGGGGGAGAAGAAGTTCCCCGGATACGCTGCGCACATGCGTCGACTCCGTGCCGCCCGGTACGAGCGCACCAGGGACGCACATGACGCCGGTATCCAGCTGCTGGTGGGCACCGATGCCGGGGGAGTGCTCGGCCACGGGATCATTCACGATGAGCTGGACGAGTTCGCGCGGGCGGGGCTCGATGCCATCACCATCCTGGACGCCGCGACCTGGGCGGCCCGCCGTTTCCTGGACGTGCCCTGTCTGGAGGACGGTGCTCCGGCCGATCTGGTGGTGCTGTCCCGGGACCCGCGCGCAGACCACCGCGCCCTGCGCGAGCGGAGCCACATCGTGATGGGAGGGCAGGTCATCGCCTGAGCGATCCGGGCAGCGCCGGCGCGCGGCTGGCCAGCCATGCCGCCGCGGCGAGAAACGTTCCACCCCAGCGGTACTTTTCTCGCCCCGGTGCCCCGGTGCCCCGGTGCCCCGGTGCCCCGGTGCCCTGGTGCCCAGTTCCCAGTCCCAGCCCCGGTGCTCCTGCGCCTGGTCGAAGGTTCCGGTATTGGTGCCGCGGCGGGAAAAGTTCCACTGCGGCGGTACCTTTTTCACTGCGACGCGTAGGTGGTGATGTGGTGAGGAGAAAAGTTCCACTTGAACGGTACTTTTCGGCTCACGGCGTGGGGCGAGCCGGCCCGACCCACCTGGCGCAGCCCAGCTCGGCCACGCCCGGTCCAGTTTTCCGGGCCCCGGCGTCGCGTGTGCCCTGGTGCACATGCTCGCGGCTGGTGCGAGGGGCGCTTCGCCTGGCATACTCAACCCCTGTATGTGCATGGGTCGGCCCTCTACCCGTCCGTGCGCGACACCCCGAGAACCGTCAGCGCCCGCATGACCCCACAGGCTGCGGCGGGACTCACCCGAACATCCCTGAAGGAGAGTCCACCCACGTGGCTGTCAAGATCCGTCTGAAGCGCATGGGCAAGATCCGTGCACCGTTCTACCGCATCGTCGTCGCCGATTCGCGCAAGAAGCGCGACGGCGCCGTGATCGAGGAGATCGGCAAGTACCACCCCACCGAGAACCCCTCGCTCATCGAGGTCGAGTCGGAGCGCGCGCAGTATTGGCTCCGCGTCGGCGCGCAGCCGACCGAGCAGGTCGCCGCGCTCCTCAAGGTCACCGGCGACTGGGCGACGTTCAAGGGTGAGGGCGACGCCGCCGGCTCGATGAAGGGTGCCGAGGCGAAGAAGTCCGCCGAGGAGCTCATCGCTGATGCCGATAAGGCCGCAGCCGAGTCCCGCGAGACCGCGCAGAAGGCCAAGTCCGCTGACGAGGCCAAGTCCGCCGAGTCCGCTGAGATCGCACCGGGCTCCGAAGAGGCCCCGGCCGAGGGTGAGACCACCGAGGACGCCGTCGCCGCGGCGACCGACGAGGCCTGACATGAGCTCCCGCGCCGAAGCCCTCGACCACCTCGTTCGCGGCATCGTCGATGATCCCGATGCCGTGGCCGTGACCGAGAAGTCCACGCGCCGCGGCCCGCTGCTCGAGGTCAGGGTCGGCGCAGCCGACCTCGGCCGGGTGATCGGCCGGTCCGGTCGCACCGCTCGTGCCCTGCGCACGGTGACTGCGGCGCTGTCGGATGATGACGTGCGGGTCGACATCGTCGACGTCGACCGGCGCTGAGGTGCCGCGAGCCACTCTGCGGAGCGGTGCTGCCGATCGGACCGAGAGGTCCGGGCAGCACCGCTCCTGGCATTCACGGCTGGGACAGGTGCTCCGCGGCGGGGGCCGGGCCGGGGCGTCGCTGCTCGGCGCGGGACTGCTGCTGAGCGGATGCACCGCTGCGGGACAGGGGTCCGCTCCGTCCCCGTCGGATGCCGGGGCGGCCCCCTCGGCCGCGCAGGAGACGACGGACGACGCGAGCCTGAGCGGGGCCTGCACCGCGTTCTGGGGCGATCCCGAATACGTCGACCCCCTGTCCCGGACCGCTCTGGCCCATGCCGCGTCCGCCGCTGAGGTCGGCCCCTCGGACCCGGACTTCTACGCTGTGACCGGCGACGCCATCGAGACCGCCTTCGAGGAGGCGCCGGCGCCGGCGCAGGAGACCGCAGGGGTGCTGGCCGAGTGGTTCCGCACCGAGCCTGCGCGCGGTGCCGACGCCGATCGGGATGCGTTCCGCAGCGCCTGGGAGGGCCTGGCCGGCAGCTGCCAGGAGATCTCGACAGCGGCACGGTGGGCCGTGGCACCGGGGGAGGACGGCACCAAACCCGCCTCTCTGGTCTGCGCGGATGTCTTCGATACTCCGGGAACCCTCACCCATTTCGCCAACGCCAACGTGCTGACATCCAATATGTTCAAGCTGGTGGGTCTGTATCCCCGCGCGGTCCCCGCTGGTCGCGAGCAGGACGTGCAGGACACCGCTGATCTGCTCACGGCGGAGATCGCCGCAGTGGACGATGGCACCGTGCGTGCCGCCCTCGAGGAGGTGCGCACCCCGTTCCTGGAGGTGCTGGAGGGCGACACCTGGTCCGAGGGACTGAGCGAGCCGCTGGCTGAGCTCGGCACGGCCTGCGAGGCGGTCGGCTATGCCTCCCCGGGCGTCGGGGAGATCGACAGCGAGGCAGTCGTCGGCGCCAGCGCCGAGGACCGGCACGGCACGAACCATGGAGGACGCTCATGAACACGCTCGACGTCATCATCGCGACCATCGGCAAGGCCCACGGGCTGCGCGGCGAGCTCGCGCTGACCCTGCGCACCGATCAGCCCGAGGAGCGCCTGCAGCCCGGCACCGCCTTCGAGGTCGAGGCCGCGGGGCGCCCCCGCACCCTGACCATCGTGAGCACCCGGTCGCAGCAGGAGCGCTGGTACGTGCGCTTCGAGGAGGTCACCGACCGCAGCGATGCCGAGTCCCTGCGCGGAATCGACCTGCAGGTCGGGGTCGACGCCGCGCAGGAAGCGGACGAGGACCCCGATGCCTGGTACCCCTCGCAGCTGAAGGGCCTGCGCGTGAAGCATGTGGACGGGCACGAACTCGGCACCGTGATCGGAGTCGACCACTACCCGGCGCAGGACCTGCTGGTCGTGCGTACGACGGATCGCCGCAGAGTGCAGCTGCCGCTGGTGGAGCAGCTCGTGCCCGAGGTGGATCTCGACGAAGGAGTGGTGATCGCCGACCCGCCCGGCGGGCTGTTCGACGCTCTCCCCGAGGACGAGCAGGGCCCTGAGCCGGAGACCTCCGCCCCGGCCCGCACGGAGCGCTGAGGGCCACCATGCGCATCGACGTCATCACGATCTTTCCCGAGTACCTCAGCCCGTTGGAGCTCTCCCTGATCGGCAAGGCCCGCCGTGAGGGCCTCGTGGACCTGCACGTGCACGACCTGCGGCAGTGGACCCTTGACCGCCACCGCACGGTCGACGACACCCCCCTCGGCGGTGGTGCGGGCATGGTGATGAAGCCCGAACCATGGGCGGCGGCCTTCTCCGCAGTGCGCGAGGCCGGGCAGGCGGTGGTGGGCGGCGACACCGAACCGCTGATCATCTTCCCGAACCCGGCGGGCGCCCCCTTCGCACAGAGCACGGCCCAGGAGTGGTCCCAGTGCGAGTGGCTGGTGTTCGCCTGCGGACGCTACGAGGGCATCGACGAACGCGTCTACCAGCACCTGTCGGACATCGGCTGTGAGGTCGCGCTCGCCTCCCTCGGCGACTACGTCCTCAACGGCGGCGAGGTCGCGGTGCTGGCGATCACCGAGGCCGTCGTGCGCCTGGTGCCGGGGGTCGTCGGCAACGCCGAGTCGCTGGTCGAGGAGTCCCACTCCGACGGTCTGCTCGAGTACCCGCTCTATACGCGGCCCGCCCGCTGGACGGATCCCGCCGGCGTGCTCCGTGAGGCACCGCCGATCCTGCTGTCCGGGGACCACGGCAGGATCGCGACCTGGCGACAGGAGCAGTCGCTCGCCCGCACCCGGCAGCGCCGTCCCGATCTGCTGGCACCGGCCGACGGGGATACGGCGGTCTCCTGAGCGCCTCACCGCTTCGGTGGTGATGGACCCGGCAGCGCGCCACCGTGATGACCAGCACGGCCGGAGCTGCGGGCTTGCCGCACCCGCACCGCGCTGGCAGAATGACCCCTCGTGCGCACCGCGCGCCCCTCTGCCTCAGGGGAGAGCGCAGCAAGCGGTCGGGCAGGTCCGTGGCGATGGGAGTCGCCGCCAGAGGCCCAGCACACCGGTACGGGGAGCATGCTCCCCGCCGGATCGACGGTTCCAGATAGACACCCCCGTCGGGGAGTCCCGCGAACGATGCCGTCCGACCTGAGGCGGAGGGCTGGAGAAAGACTATGCAGAAGCTCGATGAGCTCGACAAGGCGTCCCTGCGCGAGGATGTCCCCGCATTCCGCGCCGGCGACAACGTCAAGGTGCACGTGAAGGTCATCGAGGGCAACCGCTCTCGTATCCAGATCTTCCAGGGCTACGTCATCGGCCGTCAGGGCCACGGCGTGGGCGAGACGTTCCGCGTCCGCAAGATCTCCTTCGGCGTCGGCGTCGAGCGCGTGTTCCCCGTGCATGCCCCGACCGTCGACAAGATCGAGGTCGTCACCCGCGGCGACGTGCGCCGCGCGAAGCTCTACTACCTGCGCAACCTCACGGGCAAGAAGGCCCGCATCAAGGAGAAGCGCAGCCACTCCTGATCTCAGGCATGTCCTGCGACAGCGTGAACGGACGGCGGCGGCCCCACCCGGTGGTGGTCGCCGCCGTCTGTGTCGTGCTGCTGCTCCTCGGCGCGCTGCTGGTGCGGCACTACGTCGCCCAGCCGTTCCGGGTCCCCTCGGCATCGATGGCCCCGGCCCTGCGGCCCGGCGATGTGCTGCTGGCCGACCGCTCCACCCGGGGCACCGCGGAGCGCGGCGAGATCGTGGTCTTCGACGGGCGGGGCTACTTCGCCCCGTCCGCGGCCGACGGGAATCGGTTCTGGGTCAAGCGTGTCATCGCCGTCGGCGGTGAACGGGTGGAGTGCTGCGCACCGGACGGCGCGATCACCGTCGACGGCGCCCCCCTGGAGGAGCCCTACCTGCCCGAGGGCACCGCGCCCAGCGAGATCGAGTTCTCTCTGCGGGTCCCGGAGGGGCGCATGTTCGTCCTGGGTGACAACCGGACGGATTCCACCGACTCCCGTCATCTGCTGGGCGCTCCGGGAGGCGGCATGATCCCCGTGGACCGGGTGGTCGGGGAAGCGGATCGCATCGTGTGGCCGCTCTCGCGCCGCAGTGCGCTCTGACGCCCAGCATCTGCCGATAGGATCTTCGCGATGAACGCGTCCCACGATTCCCGCCCTGCTGAGTCCTCCCATGAGGACCCCGCAGACGGCAGGGACCCCGCGGGCCGGGACGCGCAGCACCCCGCACCGCGCCGTCCCCGGCGGCAGCGCATGCCGCTCTGGCTGGACACCTTCGTCACCATGGTGGTGGCGCTGCTGATCGCGGTGCTGGTCAAGACTTTCCTGATCCAGCCCTTCTACATCCCCTCGGCCTCGATGAACCCGACGCTGCTGGAGGACGACAAGATCCTGGTCTCCAAGCTCAGCCCCGGAGTCTTCGACCTCGAGCGCGGCGATGTCATCGTCTTCGAGGACCCCGATGACTGGATCCCCGGGGACGCCACCGAGAACCCCACCCCGCGGGTGCGGGTGATGATGCTGCTCAGCCTCGTCGGACTGGCGCCGGACCCCTCCCAGGACCATCTGGTCAAGCGACTGATCGGGGTATCCGGCGATCACGTGGTCTGCGAATCCGAGGGGGCGGCGCTCGAGGTCAACGGGACCACGCTCGAGGAGCCGTACATCAATCCCGAGACCCCGGCCTGTCAGGACGCCTTCGACGTCACCGTGCCGGAGGGCAAGGTCTGGGTGATGGGCGACAACCGCTATGCCTCCGCCGATTCCGCGTGGCACGAGATCCGGGGTGAGGGCGGCTTCGTCGACGAGTCCGACATCACCGGTCGTGCCGAGGTCATCTTCTGGCCGCTCAGCCGGTGGGACCGTCTGAACGACGGCCATGGGGCCTTCACCGACGTGCAGGATCAGCCGTGACCGCAGCCGTCCCGACCCTCGAGGTGGAACGTGCCCTCGCCGCTCGCCGCGGTGGCGGCCGGCGCATCATCGTGGGGATCGACGAGGTGGGCCGCGGCGCGCTCGCGGGTCCGGTCGCGGTCGGTGCCTGCGCGCTCGAGGTGGTCGACGGCGTCATCGCCCCGCTGCCCGAGGGTGTGCGGGACTCCAAGAAGGTGACCGCACGCCGCCGCGAAGCGCTCGTGGTGCCGATCCTGGACTGCGTGCATGCCGGCGCCGTGGGCTGGGCGAGCCCGGCCGAGATCGACGAGCTCGGGATCATGCCCGCACTGACCCGCGCCGCCCTGCGCGCGCTGGAGGCGCTCGAGCTGGACGCAGCGGCCGACGCGATCCTGCTCGACGGCGACGTCGACGTCCTGACTCCGGCGCTCGCCGCGGCGGATCACCTGCCGCCACTGGTCCACCTGCAGGTGTCGGCGGATCGTGACTGCGCGAGCGTGGCCGCGGCCAGCATCCTGGCCAAGGTGGCTCGGGATGCGCGCATGGTCGAGCTCGATGCGGACGCCCCCCGCTACTGCTGGGCCGCGAACAAGGGATACGGCTCCGCGGCGCACCGCGAGGCCATCGATCTGCACGGCGTCCACGAGCACCACCGGCGCAGCTGGCGGCTCGGCTCCCGGCCCGCCATCACACCGCGCGCAGTGCCCGTGACGACCTCGGAACCCGCAGAAGCTGGCGTACTGTGGGACGACCAATGGCACCCGCAGTATGGGAAGGAGCGTCGGTGAGCGCCCAGGAACTCGAGAACTACGAGTCCGACCTCGAACTCCAGCTGTTCCGCGAATATCGCGATGTGGTCAGCCTGTTCACCTACGTGGTCGAGACGGAACGCCGCTTCTACCTCGCCAACCAGGTGGACCTGCAGGTCCGTTCCGGGGGTGGCGAGGTCTTCTACGAGCTGCGGCTCGCGGATGTCTGGGTGTGGGACATCTACCGCTCGAACCGCTTCGTGCGCTCCGTGCGGGTGGTGACGTTCAAGGACGTCAACATCGAGGAGCTCAACAAGCAGGACATCTCCCTGCCCTGACCCTCGAGCGCGGCGCACCGTTCCTCCACAGCGCCGTGTCGTCCCCATCCGCGATGCAGCGCCTGCACCGGCCGCCGGATCCGGTCACGCTGGCCGCATGAACCACCTCGCGAAGACCCCCGGACCAGTCCCCGGCCCCGATCCTGCCGGCGTGCCGGGGCCCGCCCTCCTTCCCGGCCCGGCCGCGGATCCGCCCATGACGGGCCCGGTCGCGGCGCCGCCGCCCCGCCGGGTGCGGGACATGACCACCGCCGAGCTCGGCCGCGCCGGCGAGGACCTCGCCGCCGCCCATCTGAGCGCCTGCGGCTGGCAGATCGTGGAGCGCAACCTGCGCCTGCGACAGGGCGAGCTGGACATCGTGGCGCTGGCCCACACCACGCTCGTCTTCGTCGAGGTCAAGACGCGGCGCTCCTTCGTCACCGGCGTGCCCCAGGCCGCCGTCACCCCGGACAAAATGCGGCGACTGCGACGCCTGGCCGGCGAGTACCTGATGGAGCGCTCGACCCCGCACCGCGACGTGCGGGTCGACGTCGTCGCCGTGCACGCCCACCTCGACGGCACCTTCTCGCTCGAGCACCTCGAGGCGGTCTCCTGATGGGCCATGCACGCACCCTCTCGATCAGCCTCGCCGGGCTCGACGGCACTCTCGTGGAGGTGGAGGCCGATGTCTCCCCGGGACTGCCGGCGTTCTGCGTGGTCGGGCTGCCCGACTCCTCCACGCTCCAGGCCCGGGACCGGGTGCGCGCCGCCTCCGCCCGCAGCGGCATCCGCCTCGCCGCGCGCCGGATCACGGTCAACATGACGCCGGCCTGGCGGCCCAAGCACGGCTCCGGCTTCGACCTGGCGATCGCCATGGCGGTGCTGGATGCCCAGGGAGGCCTGGCCGTGCCGGTCCCGGCGGATCTGGTGCTGCTGGGGGAGCTGGGACTGGACGGCCGGGTGCGGCCGGTCCCCGGGATCCTGCCGGCCCTGCTCGCCGCTCGCGCCCACGGCCTCACCCATGCGGTCGTCCCCGAGGGGAACCTGCCCGAGGCCCGGCTGGTCGACGGGATGGACATCGCGGGTGCCGGTGATCTCACCGAGCTCCTGCTCCGCTTCGGCGCCGACGTGCCGGCCTCCCCGGCGAGGCCGCCGACGGTCACAGCCCTGCCCGAGCCGAATCCGGCTGCGCAGTCGGCGCACCCACCCGATTTCCTCGATGTGCTGGGACAGGCCACGGCGCGGCGGGCCGCGGAGGTGGCGGCCGCGGGAGCCCACCACCTGCTGCTGACCGGGCCGCCAGGAGCCGGCAAGACCATGATCGCCTCCCGTCTGCCGAGCATCCTGCCGCCCCTGGACTCGCAGGATGCTCTGGCAGTCTCCGCGATCCATTCCCTGGCCGGCCGCTTCGATGCCCGGGCCGGGCTGCTGTGCACCCCACCCTTCGAGAGCCCCCACCACACGGCCTCCACCGCGGCGGTGGTCGGGGGAGGGGCGGGTATCGCCCGCCCCGGCGCCATCTCCCGAGCCCATGCGGGGGTGCTCTTCCTCGATGAGGCGCCGGAGTTCTCCTCCCGGGTGCTGGAAGCGCTGCGGGAGCCGCTCGAGACCGGGGACATCACCCTGCATCGCACGCGGGGCGTGACCCGGTATCCGGCCCGGTTCCAGCTGGTGCTGGCCGCGAACCCCTGCCCCTGCGGGAAGGCCTGGGGCAAGGGCGATGCCTGCAGCTGCACACCCCAGCAGCGTCGTCGCTACCGGGCGCGACTCTCCGGTCCGGTGCTGGACCGGGTCGATATGCGAGTGTCCGTGGGGCCGGTCGATCTGCACGGCAGCGGCGGCGTGCCGGGGGAGTCCAGCGCCGAGATCGCGGAACGGGTCAGCGCCGCCCGCGAACGCCAGCGCCGACGCTTCGCCGGGCGGGCATGGACCCTGAACGCGCAGCTGCCCGGGCCTCTGCTGCGCACGGAATTCGCCCCGGAGCGCTCTGAGCGACGGCTGCTCGACCACGCCGTCGCCCAGGGCCGGCTCACACTTCGCGGGCACGACCGCGTGCTGCGACTGGCTTGGACGCTCGCCGACCTCGTCGAAGCCGACCGACCCGCCGCCGAGCACATCGGCCAGGCACTGACCTTGCGCGAAGGAGAACCGCGATGACCCGCCACACCTCCGGTGAGGGAACGGAACCGGCCACCGGATCCGACCGCACCGCACGGATCACCTGGTCGTTGATCGCTGAGCCCTCGGACCCGGTGGCCTATGCCGCCTGCGCGGCGCTCGGCCCCGTCGCCGCCCTCGATCTCGCCCGACACGGCGATGCAGGAGCGCTGCTGCACGAGCTGGGTGAAGAGCTCCCTCGCCAGAGCGCCGACCCCGAGCGCGGAGCACCGAAGACCCGCATGGAACGCGCGGTCGAGCGCTGGGGAGCACGCCTGTCACGGATCGACGTCGAGGCTGTGCGCGCGGACGCTCGGCGTCGTGGGATCCGCATCCTCACCCCGCAGGACGACGAATGGCCGCAGCTGCTGGACGATCTGCAGGAGACCGCCCCGCACTGCCTCTGGCTGCAGGGCCCGGGGCATCTGTACTCCCTGCTGGGGGCGCGCACCGCAGCGCTGGTGGGATCTCGGGCGTCCACCCCCTACGGTGAGGACACTGCGGCGATGCTGGCATCGGCCTTCGCCGCCGGCGGCGGCACCGTGGTCTCCGGCGGGGCGTACGGCATCGACGCTGCGGCCCATCGCGGCGCACTGGCGGCCGACGGGGGAGCGACCATCGCCGTCCTGGCCGGAGGGTTGGACCGCCTGTATCCGCGGGGCAACACCCAGCTTCTGGAAACGATCCGTGAACGGCATCTGCTGGTCAGCGAGGCGCCGCCGGGCACCGCGCCGACCCGGTGGCGCTTCCTGGCCCGCAACCGGCTGATCGCCGCGCTGTCGCGCGCGACGGTCGTGGTCGAGGCCTCATGGCGCTCGGGAGCCCTGTCCACCGCCCGGCTGGCTGATCAGCTCTCCCGACCGGTCGGTGCAGTCCCCGGCCCGGTGACCTCCGCCGCCAGCGCCGGAAGCCACCGACTGCTGCGAGAACGCGGTGCCGTGCTCATCACCGAGCCGGGAGATCTGCTGGATCTGCTCCCGGGCGGTCCCGCCGCCGGGGAAGGCAGCTTCGCCGTCCAGGACGAGCTGGACCTGCTGACCCCCGCGGACCGCCGGGTGCTCGATGCGGTGCCGCCACGCTCCAGCATCGCCGAGCATCGGATCGCGGACGATATCGGCTTCCGGCCCGACGAGGTGGATGCCGCCCTGGCGCGCCTGGAGCTGCTGGGACTGGTGGAGAGGTCCGCGCAGCGGGCACGACGCGCCCGTGCCACCGCCTGAAGCAGCGGTCTCTCGCCGCTGGTGGGCGACACTGGGAAGCATGAGCGCACAGCGTGAGCAGGACGACGAGTCCCTCGTCGACGACTTCGCCGGGCATCTCCGCCTGGAGCGGGGGCGCTCGGAGCACACCGTGCGCGCGTACCGGCGCGAGGCCGCGGGGCTGCTCCAGCACCTCCGCGAGGTCGAGCGCATCACCGTGGATGAGCTGGACGTGAATGAGCTGCGCTCCTGGCTCGCCGTGCGGGCCGGCTCCGGTGCCGGCGCGAGCACGCTGGCACGTTCCGCGGCAGCGGCCCGCACCTTCACCACGTGGCTCGCCGCCACCGGGCGGATACCGCATGACGTCGGCGGGCGTCTGCGTGCACCACGTCGCGGCCGGCACCTGCCCACCGTGCTCACCGAAGACCAGGCCGGAAGACTGCTGGACGGGATCGAGGCGACGACGCGGCCGCCGGCTCCGCCACCGGAGCGGCCCAGCCCGCGATCCTCCGCGCCGCGCACCCCCCGGCAGAACGGCGGTGAGCCGCAGGAACGCGAGCAGAGCGCCATCGAGCAGGAAGCTCCCGATCACGCGGCAGAGGGCGCGACGGACCCACGGGGGCCGATCGAGCGGGCGGTGCTGCTGCGGGACATCGCTGTGCTCGAGCTGCTCTACTCCTCCGGCTTGCGGGTCTCCGAACTGGTCGCCCTGGACCGCTCCGGCATCGACCGCAGCCAGCACACCGTCCGCGTCTGCGGAAAGGGGGACAAGGAACGGGTCGTCCCCGTCGGCATCCCCGCCCTGGAGGCCATGCACAGGTGGGAGACCGAGGGCCGGGCGGTGCTGCTGGAGAGCGGAGGCAGCGCGGGCCGGGCCGGTGACGCGCTGTTCCTGGGGGTGCGAGGGGGGCGCCTCGGTGACCGGGCAGTGCGCACGCTGGTGGATCGTCATGCGAGCGAGGCGGGGATCACCCGGCACATCTCCCCGCACACCCTCCGGCACAGCGCCGCCACCCATCTCGTCGAAGGGGGTGCGGATCTGCGCAGCATCCAGGACTTCCTCGGCCACTCCTCCCTGGCCACCACTCAGATTTACACGCATGTCAGCGCGGAGCGGCTGCGACGCACCGTCGACCAGGCCCATCCACGCGCCTGAACCCCGAGCACCAGGGGCGGCATCACCAGCCGAGCAGCCGAGCAGCCGACGGCCGACGTGGTCCGCGCAGCACGCCGACCGCGCCGCGTGGTCACCGGATGCGGGCCGCCGGCAGCGAACGCCCCGGATCACCCCTCGACGGCGCCGCCGCGACGAGGAGGGGCCCTATCGCCCGAGCCTCGGCGGAGGGGCTGGGCGCCGCAGCCGCCACCGGCGTCCCTTCGGCGCCGGACGACTCCTCCCAGGGCAGCAGGACGCTCGGGCCCCGCCCGCCGAGCAGCGGCAGCGGATCCAGATATCTCCCGTCTCGCCGTGCGCCGAGATGCAGGCAGCCGCTCCCGGGGCAGTGCGAGGCCCCTGAGGTGCGCGCGAGGGTGCCCAGCACCTCGCCCGCCTGCACCGGGCTCCCCTCGTCCAGGAGCCCGTGCACCGGCTGGTAGGTCGAGATCAGCCCATCGGCGTGCACCACCGAGACCACACCGCGTCCGGCGACCATCCCGCTGAACCGCACCGTGCCCGACTCCACCGCGCGCACCGCATCCCCATCGACCGGGACGGAGATATCGATCCCGCGATGGCCGGGACCGTAGGGGTGCTCTGGTGCCTGGAAAGGCGAGATCACGTGATGGGGTGGTGGGAGCGGCCATCGCCAGCGCGGCCCGTCGGCGCGCGCATGCCCCGGCAGCGCCACCACCGCGAGCAGCGCCGCAGCCAGGAGCAGCACCAGCGCCCGGTGGCTCGCCCCACGGGCAGGGCGTCGACGAGGGGCAGCGGGTGATGGGGCGAGTACGGACAGCGGCGACATGACCGCATCCTGCTTCAGCGCCCCCATCGAAGCACGGCCCGGGATCGGGTTGTGGACGAGCAGCGGGTGGGGAGGAACCACGGATCCGGTGCCCGGAACCCGGCTCCCCGGCGTCGTGCGTGGTGACGTACGCCGCGCGCGGGAACGCGGTGGCATCCGATAGACTCTCCTCAGCATCCGGTCCGTCCGGATGACTTCGCGTGCCCACCAGGGCGCGTCGGCCAGCGGTCCCCGACCGTTCCCGCACCTCGCGTGCGGGATGTCTCGGGGCGGTCGACGACCCGGGCACCAGGCCCTGCACCGACCGGTGGCGGGGAACAACCAAGAATGCAGGTCCTGCGCGATGACCACGGACGCCCGCGGGCGCGCCGTACGAGCCCAGGGCCGGAGAACAGAGGACACCATCATGGCAGTCGTCACCATGCGCCAGCTCCTGGAGAGCGGCGTCCACTTCGGACACCAGACCCGTCGTTGGAACCCGAAGGTCCGTCGCTTCATCTTCACCGAGCGCAACGGCATCTACATCGTCGACCTGATGCAGACCCTGACGTACATCGACAAGGCGTACGACTTCGTCAAGCAGACCGTCGCCCACGGCGGCACCATCCTGTTCGTCGGCACCAAGAAGCAGGCGCAGGAGTCGGTCCAGGAGCAGGCCACCCGGGTGGGCATGCCCTACGTGAACCAGCGTTGGCTGGGCGGCATGCTCACCAACCTGCAGACCGTCTCCCAGCGCGTGAACCGCCTCAAGGAGCTCGAGCAGATCGACTTCGAGGATGTGGCCTCCTCCGGCCGCACCAAGAAGGAGCTGCTGATGATGCGCCGCGAGAAGGACAAGCTCGAGAAGACCCTCGGCGGCATCCGCGACATGGGCAAGGCCCCCTCGGCCGTCTGGGTCGTGGACACCAACAAGGAGCACCTGGCCGTCGACGAGGCCCAGAAGCTCAACATCCCCGTCGTCGCGATCCTGGACACCAACTGCGATCCCGACGAGATCAGCTACCCGATCCCGGGCAACGATGACGCGATCCGCTCCGTCACGCTGCTGACCCGCGTCATCGCCGATGCTGTGGCCGCTGGTCTGCAGGAGCGTCACGCCAAGTCGACCGGTGGCGAGAAGAACGTCTCCGCCGTCGAGGCCGAGCCGCTGGCGGAGTGGGAGCAGGAGCTGCTCAAGCAGTCCGAGGTCCAGCAGCAGGGCGCCCCCGCCGAGGAGTCCGTCGCCGCGGAAGCCGCCGAGACCGCCGAGGAGCCGGCCGGCATCTCCGCCGAGGCCCCGGCCCAGGCGGCCGACAACGCTCCCGCAGCGGACGCCGCCGCCGAGGCAGTCGCCGAGGAGAAGTCCTCCGAGGCCCCGGCCGCCGAGTGACTCGCAGGCCCGGGAACGGCACCACCGTTCCCGGGCCTCTCCACGGGGAGGCGCACCCCGCCTCCCTCCCCTCCCGCAGCAGCTCCCACAAGGAAGAGGAACATGGCCAACTACACGGCAGCAGACATCAAAGCGATCCGCGAGTCCACCGGCGCGGGCATGCTCGACGTCAAGAAGGCGCTCGACGACGCGAACGGCGACAAGGCCAAGGCCGTGGAGCTGATCCGCGTCAAGGGCCTCAAGGGCATCGCCAAGCGCGAGGGCCGCACCGCGTCCGAGGGCCTCATCGCCGTCGACATCCGCGACAGCGAGGGCGGCCGGACCGGCACCCTGGTCGAGCTCAACTCCGAGACCGACTTCGTGGCCAAGAACGACAAGTTCGTCGCCCTGGGTGACGAGGCCGTCGCCGCGGCCGTCGAGTCCGGCGCAGGTGAGCCCGAGGAGCTGGCCGCCACCCCGTTCGGTGAGGCGCTCACCAACGCCGGCGCCACCATGGGCGAGAAGATCCTGGTGCGTCGCATCGGTCGCGTCTCCGGCGAGGCCGTCACCGAGTACATGCACCGCACCAACAAGGACCTCCCGCCCCAGGTCGGCGTGCTGGTCGCGACCGACAAGGCCGGCGCCGAGGTCGCGCGTGACATCGCGATGCACATCGCCGCCTTCACCCCGGCCTACCTCTCGCGCGATGAGGTCCCCGAGGAGAAGGTCGCCGAGGAGCGCCGCATCGCCGAGGACACCGCGAAGAACGAGGGCAAGCCCGAGAAGGCGATGCCGAAGATCATCGAGGGTCGCCTGAACGGCTTCTTCAAGGAGAACTGCCTCCTGGACCAGGCGTTCGCCAAGGATGCCAAGAAGTCCGTCGGCCAGGTCGTCGAGGAGGTCGGGGGCACCATCACCGGTTTCCTCCGCTTCCGCGTCGGCAGCTGACACTCCCCGGAGGAGACCCGTCAGGGCCTCTCCCCATCGGTGACGCGTGAGCGTCGCCACCGCCCTGCGGCCCCGCACCATCGGTGCGGGGCCGCACCGGTATCATCACCGAGGACCCAGCGCGGAAGGACCGACATGACCCAGACGTTCACGTCACCGATTCCTGTTCTCCCCCAGCCAGAGGACGGACGTCGCGTCCTTCTGAAGCTCTCCGGGGAAGCCTTCGGCGGAGGCGCCGTCGGCATCGACCCCGATGTCGTCGCCCGGATCGCCGGAGAGATCGCCGAGGGCGTGGCCCTGGGGGTCGAGTGCGCCATCGTCGTCGGCGGCGGCAACTTCTTCCGCGGCGCGGAGCTCTCCCAGCGCGGCATGGACCGCCGCCGCGCCGACTACATGGGCATGCTCGGCACCGTCATGAACTGCCTCGCCCTGCAGGACTTCCTCGAGCAGCGCGGTGTCTCCACCCGCGTGCAGACCGCGATCGAGATGGGCCAGGTCGCCGAGCCCTACATCCCGCTGCGCGCGGTGCGGCACCTGGAGAAGGGCCGTGTGGTCATCTTCGGCGCCGGTGCCGGCATGCCGTACTTCTCCACCGACACGGTCGCCGTCCAGCGCGCGCTGGAGATCGGCTGCGAAGAGGTGCTGATGGCCAAGAACGGCGTCGACGGCGTCTACGACTCCGACCCGCGCAACAACCCGGACGCGCGCAAGCTCGACCACGTCACCTACAACGACGCCCTGCAGCGCGGCCTGAAGGTCGTCGACTCCACCGCCTTCAGCCTGTGCATGGACAATGCCCAGCAGATGATGGTGTTCGGCCTCGATGCCCCCGGCAACATCACGCGCGCCATGCGCGGGGACCGGATCGGCACGGTCGTCACCAAGTGACCCCGGCCCGGCGGGCCACCGTCCCGCCGGGCGCACCCCAACCGGCGAAGCCCGCCTGCCGACCTTGACGGTGCGGGACAATGGACCACGAACACACACCGAGAACCGAGGAGCATCCCGTGAGCGACGACACCCCGAGCATCCTGAAGGACGCGGAGTCCAAGATGGCGAAGTCCGTGGAGGTCACCAAGGAAGAATTCACCGCGATCCGCACCGGCCGTGCGAGTGCCGCGATGTTCCAGGGCATCAACGTCGAGTACTACGGCGCCCCGACGCCGCTGAACCAGCTGGCCTCCCTGCAGTTCCCCGAAGCCCGCACTGTCATCGTCACCCCGTACGACAAGTCCGCGATGTCGGGTGTCGAGAGCGCACTGCGTGACTCGGACCTGGGGGTCAACCCCACGAACAACGGTGACACCCTGCGTGTGGTGCTGCCGGCGCTGACCGAGGAGCGTCGCAAGGACTACGTCAAGCTCGCGCGCACCAAGGCGGAGGACGGGCGCGTCTCCGTGCGCGGCTCCCGCGGCAACGCGAAGAAGGCGATCGAGAAGCTGGTCAAGGACAAGGAGATCGGCGAGGACGAGGGCAGCCGCGCGGAGAAGGAGCTCGAGTCGCTGACCAAGAAGCACATCGAGCTGATCGACGAGGCGCTCGGCCTCAAGGAGACCGAGCTCGAGACCGTCTGAGCCGCAGCACAGGAGCGCAGAACCCTGCACCGCAGACCACGACCCGGTGGACCCCCGGCGTGAGCACCGAGCCGGCGCCCGCCGCCCCGACCGCCTCGAGCACGCTCGAGGCGGCCCCTGACGCGCCCGGGAGCGAACCCGAGCATGCCAAGCGCCGCGGCGCCGGTCGGAATCTCCCGGCCGCGATCGCGGTCGGCGCGGGGCTGGCCGCCCTGCTGTTCGTGACGCTGTTCGTGGTGCCGCAGGCCTTCGCGGTGCTCGCCGCCATCGCGATGGTCATCGCGGTGCTCGAGGTGACGCGCGCCCTCGCGCAGGGCGGCCTGCAGCTTCCCCAGATCCCGCTCCTGGTCGGCGTGATCGGCATGGTGGTCTCCACCGTCGTGTTCGGTGCCCAGGGGCTGCTGGTGGCGACCGCCGCCGCCGTCTGCGTGCTCATCCTGTGGCGCGTCAGCGAGTCGATGGGGCTCAGCGCCCTGCGCGACGTGGCCGGGGGAGTGTTCGCGCTGGCCTGGATACCGTTCCTGGGCTGCTTCCTGCTGCTCCTGTTCGCGCGCGATCAGGGCGAGATGCTGGTGCTGCTGGCCATCCTCGGCCCGGTCGGCAACGACATCGGCGGCTATGTCGCCGGGGTGCTGCTGGGGAAGCATCCGATGGCGCCGCGGATCAGTCCGAAGAAGAGCTGGGAAGGTTTCGCCGGATCTCTGATCCTGGGCACCGCCGGGGTCACCGCGGTCGCCACCCTCGCGCTGGGCCTGCCCTGGTGGGCGGGGGTCGCGATCGGGGTGGTGCTGGTGCTCGTCTCCACCGGCGGGGACCTCTCCCAGTCCCTGCTGAAGCGGGATCTCGATATCAAGGACATGGGGCACCTGCTGCCCGGCCACGGGGGAGTGCTGGACCGGATCGATTCCATCTTGCTCGCCGCCCCCGCCACCTACGTCATGCTGGAGGTACTGCTGCCATGAATACCACCGAGGAACCGATCAGCCGCCCCGGCAACCCCACGCCGGTCGCGCTGTCCACCACCCCCGACCTGTCTCGCGAGGCGGTGCCCGGGCAGAAGGTCGCCCTGGCCCCGGGCCAGCTCCAGATGCGTCCCTCCCGTCGGGGCAAGCCGCCGGTGCACCTGGCCGACCTCACCCTCGCCGAGCGGAAGGCCGCAGTCGAGGAGATGGGGCTGCCGGGCTTCCGTGCGAAGCAGCTCTCGGTGCACTACTTCGAGCACTTCACCACCGACCCCGCGGACCTCACGGACCTGCCCAAGGATCGCCGGGACGAGCTGGTGGAGAAGTTCTTCCCCCGCTGCTGAAGCAGGTCTCCCGGCAGTCCGCCGACCACGGCGCGACCCAGAAGTTCCTGTGGCAGCTGTTCGACGGACCCATGGTCGAGTCGGTGCTGATGCGCTACAGCGACCGCAACACCCTGTGCATCTCCTCCGAGGCGGGCTGCGGCATGAACTGCCCCTTCTGCGCCACCGGCCAGATGGGGCTGACCCGCAACCTCTCGGCCGCCGAGATCCTCGAGCAGGTGCGCATCGCCAACCGGATGCTCGCCCGCGGAGAGCTGCCCGGCGGGACGGGCCGGGTCAACAACATCGTCTTCATGGGGATGGGGGAGCCGCTGGCGAATTATCGACCGGTGGCGACCGTGTGCAGGCGCCTGAACGCACCGGCTCCGGAGGGCTTCGGGATGGGCGCCCGGCACATCACCGTCTCCACGGTCGGTCTGGCCCCGGCGGTCCGCAAGCTCACTGCGGAGAAGATCCCGCTCACCCTCGCGGTCTCGCTGCATGCGCCCGACGACGCGCTGCGCAACGAGCTGGTGCCGATCAACACCCGTTTCGACATCGACGAGATCCTCGACGCCGCCTGGGAGTACTTCGAGACCACCGGGCGCAGGGTCAGCATCGAGTACGCGCTGATCCGCGACATCAACGACCAGCAGCACCGGGCCCAGCTGCTCGCCGACCGGCTGATCGCCAAGGGCGGTGCTCACTGGATCCACGTCAACCCGATCCCGCTGAACCCGGTCAAGGGCTCGAAATGGACCGCCTCGGATCCTCGGGTGGAGAAGATCTTCGTGGAGACCCTGCGTGACAACGGGATCTCCGCGACCATCCGTGACACCCGCGGCTCCGACATCGACGGCGCCTGTGGCCAACTCGCCGCGGAGGTCATCGAGACCGACACCCACCGGGAGGACCGTGAAGCACGAGTCGCCCGCGTCGAGGCCATCGCCGCCGGGACCGAGTGACCACGGACCCACCGGGCCCCGACGATCCCGCCCACGACCCCCCGCACGCCTCCCCGCACCGCACCGCCCACGCCGCTACAGTGGGACCCCGACAGCACCGAGGAAGGACCCACTGGTGAGCACATCGTTCGAGCGTGTCTCGCGCTTCAGCGTCGGATACGACATGCACGAGGTCGACGAGTTCCTCTCCCGCGCCCGCACCGCCTATGAGGGGCGCGACCCCTCGTTCACCGGCGGTGACATCACGGCGGCCAGCTTCGGCACGGAGCGGGGCGGATATGACATGCGCGTCGTCGACGAGGCGCTGGATCGGCTCTCCGACGCCTTCGCCCTCCAGGCGCGGGACGATGCCGTCGCCGAGCACGGCGAAGAGGTCTGGGTCGCCCAGCTCACCGAGCGCGCCGAGGTGCTCAAGGAGCGGTTGGAGCGTCCTGCCGGAGATCGCTTCTCGCCGGCCGCCCAGGGCGAGCCGGCCTACGACAAGGCCGACGTCGACGGTCTGTGCGACCAGCTCGTCGCCTACTTCACCGACGGTCACCCGATGAGCGTCGATGACGTGCGGCGTGCCGCCTTCGGGCGCCGCCGCGGACCGGACGGCTATCGGGAGGCCGTGGTCGACGTCTACCTCGATCGTGTCGCGGACGTGATGGCCTCCGTGCCGTGACCGGGACCCGCGAGCGTCGGCTCGCGCTGCTGGGCGCCACCGGATCCATCGGCACCCAGGCGCTGGAGGTCCTCACCCGGTTCCCCGAGGTCGCCCGACTGCACGGGATCGCCGTCGGCGGCACCCGACCGGCGCTCGTCGCGCAGCAGGTCCTCGCCCACCGGCCCGAGCGGGTGGTGGTCTCGGACCCCTCCCGCGCCGATGCCGTCGAGGCGGCGGTGCGGAGCGCCTGCACCGCAGAGGGCCTCGCCCCGGCCCGGTTCGACGCCGGAGCGGATGCCGTGGTCGACCTCGCCGGCTCCCTCGCGGACGGGGACGTGGTGCTGAACGCGATCACCGGTTCCGTCGGTCTGCTGCCTACCCTCGCAGCGCTCGCCTCCGGAGCCCGGCTCGCCCTGGCCAACAAGGAATCGCTGGTGGTCGGCGGGCATCTGGTCACCGAGGCCGCGGCGCCGGGGCAGATCCTGCCGGTGGACTCCGAGCACACGGCGATCGCGCAGGCGCTGGCCGGCGTGCGCCACGACCAGATCGATCACCTGGTGGTCACGGCCTCCGGCGGCCCCTTCCGAGGCCGGCGCCGTGACCAGCTGGCCGAGGTCACCCCGGAGCAGGCCCTGGCCCATCCCACCTGGTCCATGGGCCGGGTGATCACCACCAACTCCGCCACCCTGGTCAACAAGGCGCTCGAGGTGATCGAGGCCAGCTTCCAGTTCGCGCTGCCGGAGGAGCGGGTGCAGGTGGTCGTCCACCCGCAGTCGATCGTGCACTCGATGGTCACCCTCGTCGACGGCGCCACCATCGCGCAGGCGAGCCCTCCGGACATGCGCCATGCGATCGGCTGGGCGCTGGCCCATCCCGAGAAGCTCGCGGGTCTCGCCACGGCGCTGGATTTCCGCGCCGCTCAGTCCTGGACCTTCGAACCGGTCGACGAGGAGACCTTCGATGCGATCGACCTCGCCCGCGCCGCCCACCGGGAGGGCGGGGGAGCGATGGCCGTCTTCAACGCCGCGAACGAGGAGGCCGTGGACGGCTTCTTCGCCGGAGACCTCAGCTTCCTCGGGATCACCGCGCTGATCCGGGCGGTGCTCGAGCATCCGCGGCGCCCCCGTGCCCTCCCGGCCGACGGGGTGGAGCCGCTCCTGGCGGTCGAGGCGTGGGCGCGCCGCACCGCCCGGCAGCTGATCCCCTCCCTGGAGGGCTGAGGCATGCTGCTGTTCGTGCTCGGCATCCTGGTGATCGCCGTGGGCCTCACCCTCTCGATCGCCCTGCACGAGATCGGGCACCTGGTGCCGGCGAAGCTGTTCGGCGTGCGCGTCACCCAGTACATGATCGGGTTCGGCCCCACGATCCTCTCCCGCACCCGCGGGGAGACCGAGTACGGCATCAAGGCGATCCCGCTGGGCGGCTTCATCCGGATGATCGGGATGTATCCCCGCACAAGGGGGAGCCCCCGGGCACCATCCGGGAGGATTCCACCGGCCTGCTCCAGCAGGTGTCGGAGCTGTCCGAGGAGGCGAAGCAGTACGAGTCCACCCTGTACGGGCCCGAGGATGCTCACCGCACCTTCGTCGCCCTCGCGGTGCTGAAGAAGTTGGTGGTGATGCTGGGCGGCCCCTGCATGAACCTGCTGATCTCCGTCGTGCTGATGGTGGTCCTGGTCAGCGGCATCGGCCTGCCGGCCGTGACCCCGACCGTGCAGGCGGTCTCCGAGTGCGTGGTTCCAGCGGATGCTCCTGCCGACGTCGGCTGCGAGGGCCGCGAGCCCGCCCCGGCGCTCGCGGCGGGGATCCGACCCGGAGACATCCTGCGGGTGATCGACGGCAGGCAGATCCACAGCTGGGACGACGTCACCGCCGCGGTGAGGGCCGCCCAGGACCGCACCGTCGAGGTCGTCGTCGAGAGGGACGGCGAGATGATCCCCCTCGAGGCGACCATGGTGGTCGACGCCCGCCCGGTGCTGGACGAGGACGGCGCCGTGGTGCGGGACGCCGCAGGGGACCTGGTCACCGAACAGGTCGGGTTCCTGGGCGTCGCCGGCACCCCGGACCTGGTGCCGCAGTCCCCGGCGATGGTGCCGGAGATGGCGTGGTCGGCCTTCACCCGGACCGGGGAGCTGGTGCTCACCCTGCCGGTGCGGCTGTGGGAGGTGGGGCAGGCTGCCTTCGGCACCGCCGAACGCGATCCCAACGGCCCGCTCGGCGTGGTGGGAGTCTCGCGTCTGGCCGGTGAGGTCGCCGCCGCCGACCAGCCCGGCTTCGAGCTGCGCGAGAAGGTGGGCACGATGCTCTCGATGCTCGCCTCGCTGAACATGGCGCTGTTCGTGTTCAACCTGGTGCCGCTGCTGCCGCTGGACGGCGGGCATGTCGCCGGAGCGCTGTTCGAGGGGGTCCGTCGCTTCCTCGCCCGGCTGCGGGGCCGGCCCGACCCCGGCCCGGTGGACATGTCCCGCATGCTCCCGGTGACCAATGCGGTGGCGCTGGTGTTCATCCTGATGACGGTGCTGCTGCTGTATGCGGACATCGTCAAACCCATCACCTTGTTCCCCTGAACCCCGGTGGTGCACGCCACCGTCATCGTGCAGGAGCGGTGGAGGTCTCTCGCCCCGCCTCGCAACCCCCGCCGCGGAAGTCCATAATGAGGAGGTGACTTCAGTGAGCCTGGGCATCCCGTCCGTCAAGCAGCCGCCGCCGGTGCTCGCCCCCCGGCGGAAGACCCGCAAGGTCAGGCTCGGCGACCTCTACGTCGGCGGCGATGCACCGATCACGGTGCAGTCGATGACCACCACCCCCACGCATGACATCAACGCGACCCTGCAGCAGATCGCGGAGCTGACCGCAGCGGGCTGCGACATCGTGCGGGTGGCCTGCCCCCGGCAGGAGGACGCCGACGCGCTGGCCGCGATCGCCGCCAAATCCCCGATCCCGGTGATCGCCGACATCCACTTCCAGCCCAAGTACGTCTTCGCCGCCATCGAGGCCGGTTGCGCCGGGGTGCGGGTGAACCCCGGGAACATCCGCCGCTTCGACGATCAGGTGCGGGACATCGCCAAGGCCGCGAGGGACCACGGCACCGCCCTGCGGATCGGGGTGAACGCCGGCAGCATCGACCAGCGCATGATGACCGCGGACCGGGTCACCCCCGAGGCGCTGGTGGCGTCCGCGAAGTGGGAGGCCTCCCTGTTCGAGGAGCACGACTTCCACGACTTCGGCATCTCTGTCAAGCACAACGACCCGGTGATCATGGTCGACGCCTACCGCCAGCTCTCCGAGGAAGGAGACTGGCCGCTGCACCTGGGCGTGACCGAGGCGGGACCCGCCTTCCAGGGCACCATCAAGTCCTCCGTGGCCTTCGGCATCCTGCTGGGAGAGGGCATCGGCGACACCATCCGCGTGTCGCTGTCGGCCCCACCGGTCGAGGAGGTCAAGGTCGGGATCCAGATCCTGCAGTCGCTGAACCTCAAGGCCCGCAAGCTCGATATCGTCTCCTGCCCCTCCTGCGGCCGTGCCCAGGTGGACGTCTACAAGCTCGCCGATGAGGTCACCGAGGGGCTCAAGCACCTCGAGGTCCCGTTGCGCGTGGCCGTGATGGGCTGCGTCGTCAACGGTCCGGGCGAGGCCCGCGAGGCCGATCTCGGTGTCGCTTCCGGCAACGGCAAGGGCCAGATCTTCGTCAAGGGCCAGGTCATCAAGACCGTCCCCGAGGCGGATATCGTCGAGACCCTGCTGGCCGAGGCGAACCGTATCGCGTCCGAGATGGATGAGAACGAGCCCTCCTCCGGTGTCCCGTCCGTCTCTGTGGGCTGAGCGGCGATGTTCCGGCGCGGGGGGCGGGTCCGAGCGGTCCGCCAAGGCAGCCATGAGGCCGCGATCGCCCTCGCGCTGACCGACCCGGTCACCAACGCCCTGGCCGGCGCGCGCCTGCGCGAGCTCGGCCGCTCCGCCACCCTGTCCCAGGAGTTCTCCCTGGTCGGCGAGGAGCGGAGCCCTGAGGGGCTGCTGTGGCACGGGGTGAACCTGAACCCGATATCCGCCACCGACCGGGCGCTCGAGGACTTCGGACGGCAGCAGTCGTCCCGGCCACGCAGATCCAGCTCGGTGGTCGGCGACCGGCATGCGGTCGAGATCCTCTGGGAAGCGCTGGCGGAGGTCTGGGGGAGCGACGTGCGGGAATACCGCTGGAGCCAGCCGCTGCTGCTGGCCGAGGATCCGGGCGCGGTCCCGAAGCACCCGCCGGTCGGGCTGCGCGCCGCCGTCCCAGGAGAGGAGGCGGCGGTGTTCCCCGCCGCCGTCGCCATGTTCCGCGAGGAGGTGGGGGTGGACCCGCTGGCCGGGGACGGCGGCCGCTCCTATCGATCGCGCATCGCCGACCTGATCCGTCGGGGTCGTACCTATGTCGTCATCGAGGACGGCGAGGTGCTGTTCAAGGCCGACGTCGGTGCCCTGTTCGGGCCGGTCGCCCAGATCCACGGGGTATGGGTGCGCCCCGACCAGCGAGGGCGTGGCCTCGGCCGGGCGGGCATGGCCGAGCTGGTGCACCTGGTGCACCGCGATCATGTCCCGCAGGTCTCGCTCTACGTCAACGACTTCAACGAACCGGCCCGGCGAGCCTACGCCGCCTCCGGCTTCCGCCAGGTCGGAGAGCTCTCCACGATCCTGTTCTGAGCGTCCTTCGCCGATCGGCACCGCGAACGAGGCGCGGTCCGCTCAGCGTCGCAGGAGCGCATCGAGCGTCAGCAGTACGTTCGCCGCCGTCCAGGCCAGCGGTGCCACCTCCGCCGGGCGCCCGTCGAAGAGCACCTTCTCCGGCAGGGACCCGGCCGCGGTGCGGTGCTCGGCGAGCCAGCGGAGGATCCCCATCGCCGCCGCATGCTCGCCGGTGCGGGCGAGAGCGAGGCCCAGCAGGCTCGTCGAGGGCGTCCAGCTCACCCCGTCCGCGCGCCAGGAGGCGCCCGGGGCGATCCCGCCGCCCGGCCGGGCCAGCTCGTGACGAAGCGCGGCGAGCTGCCCGGACGGGACCACGCCGTGGCAGCCGCTCGCATCCAGGAGAGCCCGCGCAGAATCGGCACCTCCCCCTGCGCGGTAGCGCTGATAGCCGCCGCGCCCGAAGGTGCCCTCCAGCAGGAGCGTGAAGGTCTTGGCGGCCAGGTGCACCTCCGGATCCTCGGTGAGAGACGCCCCCGCGCGCAGCCCCATCAGCGTCGCAGCCATGGTCCACAGGGTCACGGAGTGCTCGCGCCTCTCCCAGTAGTCGGGGGAGACCGGCGGCATCCCGGCGCCGTCCTGCGTCGAGGAACGCAGTGCATCCACGGACACAGTGACCAGCGTGGTCAGGCGCTGCGTGACGATCTCCTGCCGGTCCCCGCCGGCGCGCCCCGCCGCCGCCGCGACCTCGGCTGTCGCCCACAGCAGCAGGCCGATGCCGTCGAACTGGCGCTGCCTGCGATCCGGTGCTCGGTCCGTGCCGGGGTCGTAGCGGGCCTCGAACCAGCCGTCGCGGGCCTGGAGGGACTGCAGGTGAGCGAGGACGTCCACGGCACGATCGAGGTGACCCACCCGGGCCAGGGCCACCGCGCAGAACGCGGCATCACGGGGCCAGATGTGCTGCCAGGAGGGGCTCCACCCCGCGACGGGGGCGGGCAGCGCGTCACCGAGGACCCAGAGGTCCTGCAGCGCGGAGGCCGCGAGGTCCTGCAGCAGCGGCTCCTGCGGGAGGGCTTCGGTGAGCCGCTCCCGCCAGGCGGCGGTGCCCTCGTCGAAGCGGTGGGCACGGCGCCGCACAGGGGAGGAATCCGGCAGATCCACAGCGAGCCGGGTGCCGGGGAGCACGTCGAGGGGGACCCCGCGCCCGCCGACGAGAATCCGGGTGCCGCGTGCGTCATAGGCGACGGTCCCGGACCAGAGCGGGATCACGGTGCGGGGGTCGGCCTCGGGCGGTGCCAGCTTCCATCCGGCGAGGGAACCGGCACCGACCGCACCGAGCGCGGCAGCGACCCCGGCGCCGCGCAGCAGCTGACGCCGCGACGTCCCGGGCCGCGGGGGACTCGCCTCCGCGCCCGTGGAGCTCGTCCCGGGATCCGGGGCGTCCGGGTCTCGCTGTCCTCGCCGGTGCATCCGTCCAGGGTACCGAGGCGCCGTGCACCGGCGTCCGCCGGGCCGCCGCCACCAGTACGGCCGGGCCCTCGCGCCCAGTACGATGGGGCCGCGCGAGCCCCGGTGGCCCCGCCCCGAACCACCCCGTGTGAAAGGCCTGCCCCATGATCCGTCTGTCCTCGTCCTTCGTCCGCACCCTGCGGGAGGACCCGGCCGACGCCGAGGTCGCCAGTCACCGGCTGCTGGTGCGTGCGGGCTACATCCGTCGCAGCGCCGCCGGGGTGTACACCTGGCTGCCGCTGGGGCTGAAGGTGCTGCGCAAGGTCGAGCAGATCGTGCGCGAGGAGCAGGACGCGATCGGTGGCCAGGAGGTGCTGTTCTCGGCGCTGCAGCCGCGTGAGCCCTACGAGACCACCGGGCGCTGGGAGGACTACGGCCCGAACCTGTTCCGGCTGCAGGACCGCCGGCACGACGACTACCTCCTGGCCCCCACCCACGAGGAGATGTTCACCCTCACGGTCAAGGACCTGTTCTCCTCGTACAAGGACCTGCCCACCATGCTGTACCAGATCCAGTCGAAGTACCGCGATGAGGCGCGGCCCCGGGCAGGGCTGCTGCGCACCCGCGAGTTCATCATGAAGGACGCCTACTCCTTCGATGTGACCGACGCGGGCCTGGACGTCTCCTACGAGAAGCAGCGTGTCGCCTACCAGCGCACCTTCGACCGGCTGGGACTGCCCACCGTGATCTGCCGCGCCGACGCCGGCGCCATGGGCGGCTCCCGCTCCGAGGAGTTCCTGCACCCCACGTCGGTCGGCGAGGACACCTTCGTGGTCTCCGAGGGCGGCTATGCCGCGAACGTCGAGGCGGTCACCACGCTCGCCCCGCCCGCGCTGGACGACGCCATGATCGCCGCACTCCCGGCGATGCACGTCGAGGACACCCCCGGAGCGAGCACCATCGCGAAGCTCACCGATTTCTCCAATCAGGCCTTCCCGGGGAAGGGACCGATCGCCGAGTCGGGGGAGTGGACCCGCCACGAGATGCTCAAGCACCTCGTCTACCTGCTGACCTTCCCCGACGGTTCCACCGAACCGTTGGTCATCGCTCTGCCCGGCGACCGGGAGGTCGACGGAAAGCGGCTGGAGGCGGCGCTGTCCCCTGCGATCGCGACCCCCTTCACCGAGGCGGATTTCGAGAAGCAGCCGGTGCTGAAGAAGGGGTACATCGGTCCCGAGGGGCTCGGGATGGAGTCTGCCTCGGGGATCCGCTACCTGGTCGATCCGCGCGTCGTGCCCGGCACCTCGTGGGTCGCCGGCGCCGGCGAGAAGGACAAGCACCTCTACGACCTCGTCTTCGGCCGGGACTTCACCGCCGACGGCACCATCGAGGCCGCGGAGGTGCGCGACGGCGATCCTGCGCCCGACGGCTCCGGCCCGCTGCGTCTGACCCGCGGCATGGAGATGGGGCACATCTTCCAGCTGGGTCGCAAGTATGCCGAAGCGCTGGACCTCAAGGTCCTCGACGAGAACGGCAAGACCGCAGTGGTGACCATGGGCTCCTACGGCATCGGTGTGACCCGGGCCGTGGCCGCGGTCGCCGAGCTCTTCCACGACGACAAGGGCCTGGTCTGGCCCCGTCAGCTCGCTCCGGCCGATGTGCACATCGTCGCCACCGGCAAGGGGCAGGAGATCTTCGCGGAGGCGGAGCGGATCGCTGTCGAGCTCGAGGCCCGCGGCCTGGAGGTGCTCTACGACGATCGGCCCAAGGTCTCTCCGGGCGTGAAGTTCAAGGATTCCGAGCTGCTGGGTGTGCCCACCTCGGTGGTCGTGGGCCGGAGCCTCGCCGAGGGCGTGGTCGAGCTGCGGGACCGCGGCAGCGGCGAGATCCGCGAGGTCAGCCCCCAGGAGATCGTCGCGGCGGTGGTCGAGGAGGTCCGCGGCGTCTGAGCCGTCGACACCCGCGCGGGCGGGGCGCCGCCGGGCGGCGTCCTGCCCGCGACTGCGCGGGCGCTGCCAGTCACCCCTGCGCGGGCGGCGGCTGTTCGACCTCGAGGCTCGGCAGCGGCTCCATGCGGTCCACCAGCGGCGCCAGCTGCTCCGCTTCCTGCAGGGCCGCGGCGATCGGCAGCGGACGCCGCTCGAACGGAGCGGCGCCGACCAGCGCGATGTGATCGATCAGCAGTCCCTGGGCCAGCAGCGTCGGCAGCTCCGCAGCGGCCTGCTCATCGAGGGTCCCTCCGGGGATGGCATAGACCGCCTGGCGGGCGACGACCGGGGCGCCGTCCTCCTCGGCGATCTCACCGAGCTCCCCGGCGCGCTCGCGATGGAGCGCGGTGAGGTCCAGATGCTGCTGCCGCACCTCGCCCGCAGACCGGGCCGCGAGCACCTCGTGGAGGAACCCGGCGTACCACTCCTCCAGCTGGGCCCGCTCGAGCGTGCGCTGGTAATCGGTCTCGGCGCCGATCGACGGCGGATCGGTGGTGGGCACCACCCGGGCCGGCACCAGCTCCTCCGCTGCGGGGGAGGGGGCACCCCGTCCTCGCCGGCACCGCCGCGCATCCGCTGCGCGGCCCACGCCGTGTGCGCCGCGATCGCGACCACGGGCCGTGCCAGGGAGCCGGAGATCTGACGCGCCGCCGAGGCGGCGAGGTCACGCAGCTGGGCCAGGGTCGCCACCAGGCCCGGCAGATCGGTCGGGGTTCCCTCGGGCGGCGGGGGCGGGGACTGTCCCGGTGAGGGATCATCCTCCGCCTCTCGCTCCTTCTCCCGCTCCGCGCCGGTCAGCAGGGCGGTGCGCTGCACCGGCAGGGCGGCGGAGAGCGCCGCCAGGGCCGAGGACAGCAGCGGGTCCCCGCCGGCGTCGCCGTCGGCGACCACCCGCGCGGTGCCGGCGATCGCACTGTCCAACAGCTCCAGCAGATCCGCCCGATACAGATCGTCGATCCCCGGCGGAGGCGGCGTGTACTCCTCCGGCTGGCCCAGCGCGATCCGCCCGCAGCCCGCCAGCGGCAGCAGCACCGCCAGACCGGAGGCCCGCAGCAGCATGCGACGGGAGGGGCCGGGGGCGGCGCAGGGCGGAGCAGAGGGACGGGGCACGGGATGATTCTCGCATCGGAGCCTCAGGTGGAGGCACGGACCGGCCGTGGCCACTATCCTGGTGCCATCGCCCCGGGGTCTCCCCGGGCACCACAGACACCCATAGCAGCAGGAGGCGAGCGGGCCATGAGCGCACTCGAGGACCAGACCATCCTGCGGGAGACGGCCACACGGGTGCTGGACGCCCATGGGCTCGTGCTCGAGGACGTCGAGATCCGGCGCGGCGGCGGGATGCCGCAGGTGCGCCTCGTCGTGGACCTCCCGGAGGACCAGCTGGGCAGCGTGGATCTCGATACCGTCGCCGACGCCTCGCGAACGCTCTCCGAGGCCGTGGACGCCGATGATGCCGTGCTGGGCAGCACACCGGTGCTGCTCGAGGTCACCACCCCGGGCGTCGACCGCGAGCTGACGCAGCCGCGTCACTTCCGCCGCTCCCGCGGGCGCCTGCTGGCACTGACGGTCGCCGACGGCACCAGCTATCGGGCCCGGCTCCTCGCCGTCCACGGCGAGGAGCTGCATCTGCGCCAGGAGCCCGGCCGCGATGACCGCGGGCGCCCGGTGAAGCTGCCCCCGGGCACGATCGAGCGCCCGGTGATCCCGATCGCCGACGTGCGAACCGCCCGGGTCGAGGTCGAGTTCGACCCGCCCGCCGACCTCGCTCAGCTGCTCGCTGATGCCGAGACCACCATCGCGGACCATCCGACCGCGCAGAAGGAGAGCTGAGATGGACATCGACCTGGGTGCCCTCCAGGCCCTCGAACGTGAACGCGAGATCAGCCTGCCCGTGCTGCTGGACGCGATCCGCTCGGCGCTGCACGCCGCTTACCTCCACACTGATCACCCGGTGCGGGACTCCGAGGTGCTCATCGACGACAGCACCGGTGAGGTCGCCGTGATCGCCCGTGAGCGCGACGCCGACGGGAACGTGGTGGAGGAGTGGGACGACACCCCGGAGAACTTCGGTCGGGTCGCGGCCTCGACCGCTCGCCAGGTGATCTTCCAGCGCATCCGCGACCTGGAGGACGACGCGGTGCTCGGCGAGTACGCCGATCGCGCCGACCAGATCGTCTCCGGCATCATCCAGCAGGGCCGTGATCCGCGGATGGTGCTGGTCGACCTCGGTGAGGTCGAGGCCGTGCTGCCGCCTCACGAGCGGGTGCCGGGGGAGGACTACTCTCACGGTCGTCGTCTGCGGGCCTATGTCACCGAGACCCGCCGCGGGCCCAGGGGCCCCCAGATCACCCTGTCGCGCTCCCACCCGAACCTCGTGCGCCGACTGTTCGACCTCGAGGTCCCCGAGGTCGCCGACGGGACGGTGGAGATCACCGGCCTCGCCCGGGAGGCGGGCCACCGCACCAAGATGTCCGTGCGCGCCACAGTCTCCGGCGTCAACGCGAAGGGCTCCTGCATCGGCCCGATGGGTGCCCGGGTGCGCTCGGTGATGAACGAGCTGGGCGGCGAGAAGATCGACATCGTCGACTTCGACGAGGACCCCGCCACCTATGTCACCAACGCGCTCTCGCCCGCCCGGGTCACCAGTGTGACGGTGCTCGATGAGGTCGGCCGTTCGGCACGGGCCGTGGTGCCCGAGACGCAGCTCTCCCTCGCCATCGGCAAGGACGGGCAGAATGCGCGGCTGGCCGCCAAGCTGACCGGCTGGAAGATCGATATCCGGCCCGACAGCGCACCGGAACCCCCGCCCGCCGATTGAGGTGTGTCCCACGCCTCCCCGCTGCGGTAGGTCAACTGCAGGTCCGCTACACTGGGGAGGCTGTTCGCCGGGTGGAGGCACGCATCGTTCGCCGATCGTGCACCTGCCCGCGCGGAGGCGCTCGGAACGGAGGTGGAGGAATGGGTATCCGCTCCTCTCATCGTCCTGAGCGCACGTGCGTCGGCTGCCATCAGGTGGCCCCGCGCGATGACCTGGTGCGTCTGGTCCGGGAGTTTGCTCCCGGAGGAGCTGCTCCGCGAGTCCGCGTCGATCCCTCGAGGTCGGCCCACGGCCGCGGATCATGGCTCCATCCGGCCGCGTCATGTCTCGAGCTCGCCCTTCGGCGAGGCGGTTTCCCCGGTCCTTCCGGGGACCGGTCGACACCGGGCTCCTCGCCCAGTCGCTCGAGAACCCCGATTTCACCCGAACGTGGAACAGGTAGAAGAACCATGGACATCCGATGAGTACTCACCAATGAGCACCTTCAGGAATTAGTGGTCCGAGCCCTCTTGTCGGCCGGACCGAGACAGGAGAAATGTGGCTAAGGTCCGCGTCCACGAGCTCGCCAAGGAGCTCGGACACCCGAGCAAGGTCGTTCTGCAGAAGCTGCAGGACATGGGCGAATTCGTTCGCTCCGCCTCCTCCACCATCGAAGCGCCCGTCGCGCGGCGTCTGCGTCAGGAGCTCCCCGCCCAGAGCGGCGACGATGCCCCCGCAGCGAAGAGCGACGCCGGTGCGCCCTCCAAGGCCTCCGGCGCCCCCAAGCCCGGCGGTGCCCCTGCGCCCAAGCCGGGCATGAAGCCGGCTCCGAAGCAGCCGGTCGAGACCGCTCCGCAGGCGAAGCCCGACCCGGCGCCGGCCCCCGCCCCGCAGAAGGCGGAGGAGCCCGCACCGGCACCGGCACCCGAGAAGCCGGCACCGGCCCCGAAGCCCGGCGCCGAGAAGCCCGCACCGAAGCCCGGCGCCGAGAAGCCGGCATCGACCCCCAAGCCCGGGGGCGAGCGTCCCTCGCCCCGTCCGGGTGCGGCACGTCCCGGCAACAACCCCTTCGCCAGCTCGCAGGGCATGCCCCGCCCCGGCGCCCGCAAGCCGGGCCAGGGCGGCGGTCGCCCGCCGCGCGGTGAGGGAGGCCCCCGTCCCGGGAACAACCCCTTCGCCAGCGCACAGGGCATGCCCCGTCCCGGGCAGCGCTCGCCCCGCCCCGCCGGCGGCGACCAGGCCGGGAGTCGTCCCGCCCGTGAGGGCGCCCCGCGCCCGAGCGGCGGTCGTCCCGGGATGCCGACCCCCGGCATCATGCGCCAGCACTCCAGCGGCGGCCTCGCCGAAGCGAACCAGGGCGGCGGCGGTCGCGGCCGCGGCGGTCGTCCCGGCCCCGGCGGCCCCGGTGGGCCCAGCCGTCCCGGCGGCGGTGGCGGCGGTCCCCGCGGTCGCGGCGGTCGCGGCAGCACCCAGGGTGCCTTCGGCCGCGGCGGCAAGCCGGCCCGCTCCCGCAAGTCGAAGCGTGCGAAGCGTCAGGAATTCGAGCAGCAGCAGGCTCCCGCACCGGGCGGCGTCTCGATCCCTCGCGGCAACGGCCAGTCCGTGCGCCTGCGCCGCGGCGCCTCGCTGTCCGATTTCGCCGATCGCATCGACGTCAACCCCGCATCGCTGATCACGGTCATGTTCGCCATGGGCGAGATGGCCACAGCGACCCAGTCCCTCGACGAGGTCACCTTCGGCCTGCTGGGCGAGGAGCTGGGCTACAAGATCGAGATCGTCTCCCCGGAGGACGAGGAGCGCGAGCTGCTCGAGCAGTTCGATATCGATCTCGACGCCGAGCTCGAGGACGAGGACGATGCGGACCGCATGCCGCGTCCGCCCGTCGTCACCGTCATGGGTCACGTCGACCACGGCAAGACCCGCCTGCTGGACACCATCCGCAAGGCGAAGGTCGGCGCCGGTGAGGCCGGCGGCATCACCCAGCACATCGGTGCGTACCAGGTGGAGGTCGAGCACGAGGACAACGACCGCGCGCTGACCTTCATCGACACCCCGGGCCACGAGGCGTTCACCGCCATGCGTGCCCGCGGTGCGGATGTCACCGACATCGCGATCCTGGTGGTCGCCGCGGACGACGGCGTGATGCCCCAGACCATCGAGGCGCTCAACCACGCCCAGGCGGCGCACGTCCCGATCGTGGTGGCGGTCAACAAGATCGACAAGCCCGATGCCAACCCGGAGAAGATCCGGCAGCAGCTGACCGAGTACAACCTGATCGCCGAGGAGTACGGCGGCGACACGATGTTCGTGGACGTCTCCGCTCGCGAGAACCTCAACATCGATGCGCTGCTGGAGGCGGTGCTGCTCACCGCGGACGCCGCTCTCGAGCTCAGCGCGAATCCCGACAAGGATGCGCGCGGCGTGTCCATCGAGGCGAACCTCGACAAGGGGCGCGGCCCGGTCGCCACGGTGCTGGTCCAGCAGGGCACCCTGCGGGTCGGCGATGCGATCGTCTGCGGCAGCGGCCACGGCCGAGTCCGTGCGATGCTCGACGAGAACGGCGTGGCCGTCGACGAGGCGGGTCCGTCCCGTCCGGTGCAGGTGCTCGGCCTGACCTCGGTGCCCGGCGCCGGCGACTCCTTCCTGGTCGCCCAGGACGAGCGCACCGCCCGCCAGATCGCGGAGAAGCGCGAGGCCGCCAAGCGTGCCGCGTCGCTGTCGAAGGTCCGCAAGCGGATCAGCCTCGAGGACATCAACCAGCACATGGCCGACGGCAAGGTCGAGACCCTCAACCTCATCCTCAAGGGTGACGCCGCCGGTGCGGTGGAGGCTCTCGAGGAGTCGCTGCTGGGGATCGAGGTCGGCGACGGCGTGGATCTGCGCATCATCGACCGCGGTGTCGGTGCGATCACGATGAACAACATCAACCTCGCGGTCGCCTCGAACGCCGTCATCATCGGCTACAACGTCCGCGCGGAGGGACTGAACGCGGACTACGCCGACCGCGAGGGCGTGGAGATCAAGTACTACTCGGTCATCTACAACGCCATCGACGAGGTCGAGTCGGCGCTGAAGGGCATGCTCAAGCCGGAGTACGAGGAGGTCGAGCTCGGTACGGCGGAGATCCGTGAGATCTTCCGCTCCTCCAAGTTCGGCAACATCGCCGGCTCGATCGTGCGCAGCGGCCTGATCAAGCGCGGTGCGAAGGCGCGCATCACCCGCAACGGGGTGGTGATCGCCGAGAACATCGAGGTGGCCGGGCTGCGTCGGTTCAAGGATGATGTCACCGAGGTCCGCGACGGATACGAGTGCGGTATCAACCTGGGCTCGTACAACGACCTCCAGCTCGAGGACCTCATCACCACCTACGAGATGCAGGAGAAGCCCCGCATCTGATGCTGGAGCGGCCGGGCATCCCGCGGGATGCCCGGCCGCGACCCGCGGGGGAGGAGTCCACGATGGCCCAGCTGACCCTCGTCCTGCGCGCACTCTCGGCCGACCCGGCGTGCATGCAGACCGCGGGTGGGCGCGCCCTCACGGGGGCGCTCGGGGCCCGTCGCCCGCCGCCCTCGGCGTGGCGGCCGGGATCGAGGTTCCGCCCGTCACCGCCACCGCTGTCGCCACTGCGACCGCGCCGGTGCCGTGCTCACGTGAGCTGCCCCCACGAACCACCTCGCGTCGAACAGCTCGCCGCTGATCAGGAGACCAGACCCCATGAACGACAACCCCCGTGCCCTCAAGCTCGCCGACCGCATCAAGGTCATCGTCGCGACCATGCTCGACAGCCGGGTCAAGGACCCGCGCCTCGGATTCGTGACCATCACCGATGTGCGCGTCAGCGGTGACCTTCAGCACGCCACCCTGTTCTACACCGTCTTCGGCACCGACGAGGAACGGGAAGGCACCGGTGCAGCACTGGTCAGCGCCACCGGCATGCTCCGCCGTGAAGTCGGCCGGCAGACCGGCGTGCGCCTGACTCCGACCCTGGAGTTCATCGCCGACGCGGTGCCCGAGAACGCCCGTGTCATCGAGGATCTCCTCACCGAGGCCCGCAGCCGGGATGCCGAGCTCGAGCAGGCCAAGGCCGGTGCCACCTACGCCGGGGAGTCCGACCCGTACCGCAAGCCGCGCGAGGAGGACGAGCTGGAGGAGGAGCCGACCAGCTCGGACGACGAGCACGGCCGCGAGCAGGCGTGACCCGCTCCCCGCACGGCATCCTCCTGGTCGACAAGGCCCCGGAGCGCACCAGCCACGACGTCGTCGCGCGGGTGCGCTGGCTGCTCGGCACGAAGAAGGTCGGCCATGCGGGAACCCTGGACCCGATGGCGACCGGGCTGCTGGTGCTCGGCGTCGGCCAGGGCACGCGTCTGCTGACCTACCTGGTGGGGCTGGACAAGACCTACCGGGCGAGGATCCGACTGGGTCGGGCCACCACCACCGATGATCGCGAGGGCGAACCGCTCGGGGACGTGGTCGATGCCGCTGCCCTGACCGAGGCGGAGATCGAGCAGTCGCTGACCGCCCTGCGCGGCGACATCGCTCAGGTGCCCTCCACCGTCAGCGCCATCAAGATCGACGGTCGGCGCGCCTACGCACGGGCTCGCGCCGGGGAGGACGTCGAGCTCGCCGCCCGTCCCGTGCGGGTGTCCCGCTTCGAGGTGACCGGCCGTTCCGTCGACGGTCCGTTCCTCGACCTGGACTCCGTGATCGACTGCTCCTCAGGCACCTACGTGCGCGCCCTGGCGCGCGACCTCGGGGCCGCGCACGGCGTGGGCGGCCACCTCACCGCACTGCGGCGCACCGCGGTGGGACCGTTCGCGGTGCAGGACGCCCGGCACGTCCCGGCACGTGGGGAGGGGGACGACGTCGAGCTGCCGCTGCACGGCCTGGGCACCATCGCCGCCCGTGTGCTCCCCACTCTGGCGGTGGACGACGAGCAGGCGGCCGGCCTCGGCACCGGGCGCCGGATCCGCTCCGACGCGGCTCCCACCGCCGCACCCCTGCCCGAGCCGTTCCCGGGGAAGGACCTCGCCGCCCAGCCCCGACCGGTTGCCGCCCTCGACACCGCCGGGCACCTGATCGCGATCCTGGCCGAGGAGGGCTCCTCCTGGCGGCCCCTGATGGTGGTCCCGCTCGACGCACGCTGCTGAGGACTTCGGGTTCCGGCTGCGCCGCCGAGGAGGACGGATCGCACCGCCCACGGAGGCCACCGCGGAGAGTTGATCAGCCACTACGTGGAGGTGCCCGTCCCGACGATCGTCGGGACGGGCACCACATGCTGCTGGAGCGGCGGCTGCGCCGGGAGGACTCTCAGTAATGGACTGCGGTCAGTAGTGGACCACGGTCTTGGTGCCGATGCTCGCCCAGTCGTACAGCCACTTCGCATCGGAGACCGGCATGTTGATGCAGCCGTGCGAACCGGAGTATCCGAAGGAGGAGCGCCAGGGGGCACCGTGGAAGCCGTAGCCGCGGTGGAAGTACTGCACCCACGGGACGTCTTCGGTCAAGTAGTACTTCGGATGGTCCTCGGGTAGTACGCGCCGTTGGTCATGTCCTGACGGTCGTAGCGCAGGTAGATCTCGAAGGTGCCGGTGACGGTCTCGTTGCCGGGCTTGCCGTCGACGATCGAACGCGGGCCCCACACCGGGGTGTCGCCGACGTAGGCGGTGACCGTCTTGTTGGAGAGGTCGACGTCGATCCACTTCTCGCCGGTGGGCTTCTCCGCCGGGGGAGTGCTCTTCTCCCCGTCCTTCTTCTTCTCGTCCTTCTCGGGCTTCGGGGCATCGACCTGCTCGACCTCGGCCTTGATCTTCGTGGACTCGAAGGCAGCCTCCAGAGGGGTGATCCCCTTCAGGGCGGTGATCAGCTCTTCGGCGATCGCGTCAGTGTTGGTGACCTTCAGACCGTCCTGCTTCTCGGCGACGACCTTGACGACCTCGCCGTCCTCGTCGATCTGCTCGATCCCGTCCTCCGCTTCGACGGAGTCCTGCTCGGCACGGGCGGAGACCCAGCCGCGCACGGCCTCCTCGTCCACGGCGATGCTCAGCGTCTGCCCGTCCTCGGCCGGGACGACGGAGATCCAGCTGTTGCGACGCTCGGCGGAGACCTCATGGGTCTCGCCGTCGGCACCGGTGATCGACATCGGCTGCTCGAGCAGCGTGGAGATGGAGCCGACGACCTCCTCCGCCTCCTCGGTGGTGATCGTCGGGGCGATCTGCTCGATGGGCTGCTCGACCGAGAAGTCCTCGAGCGCGGGCGCGTTCTCGGTCACGGCGGCGACCAGGGGCTCCGGATCCACGCCCTGGCCGTTGCGGCCGGGCTCGGTGGTCCAGGCCTGCTCGTCCTCGTCGAAGGTGACCGCTGCGTCGACCGGCGTGCTGCGGTCCTCGGGCACGAGGCCCTCGGCGAACGCGGCGGCGGCCGCCTCGTCGACGGTCACGACCGGTTCGACCGCGTACTCGCCCGACCAGGTCGAGGAGAGCACGCCGGTGAAGGAGTCATCGCGTCCGACAGCGGCCTGCGCGGTGGCGGAGGCATCGACGTTCACACCGAGATCCGCGAGGCTCTTCTCGAGCTGCTGGTCCCCGGCGGTGACGGTGACCGTCACCCCGTCGGTGCGCTCGGCGACGAGGGCGGCGATCTCCTCCGGGGTCTGACCGGCGACGTCCTGACCGAGCACCGTGGTGCCCGGGAGCGCGCGGCCGTCGAACTGCTTGGCGTAGGCCAGTGCACCACCGGCGAGGACGACGGCGATGACGGCGAGGATGGCCACCAGCAGGATTGCGACCCGGCGACGGCCGTGACGGCCGGTGGGTCGGGACGGGCCGCCCGGCGCGGCCGTATCGGTCACGTTCGTCATGGAAATTGATCCGTTCTCGGCGGCCGTCGTGACTGCCCCCGCTGCTGTATGCGGGAGGGCACAGGGGTCCCTCCCCGGCGCCGCCTTGCCCTCAGACTAACGGAGGGGCATTACCGCACGATATGGGGAATGGCCAGAGGTTCGTCACAGATCTGCAACTGGTGCGGCCGCCGCGGGAGACCCGCTCGCACGGCTGGGCTGTGCGAGCTCGTCCTGGCGCGGCGCGACCGGTTGTGCCCGGTCCAGTGCGCCCGGCGCACTGCTCGTGGCTCGTCGGGCACCTCGGTGGGCACCATGCCGCCGGCCCACGGGCGCTACAGTGTGCACCGGCGATCCTCGCCGCGGCGTCTTCCCGGCGCCCCGAGCCCCTCGACCTCCGCGCAAGAGCGCCTCAGGCCCCCGGAAGGACATGACCGCGTCGTGACCCGCGTCCCCATCTGGCACTCCGTCTCGGAGGTGCCCGCTGAGCTCGGACCCACTGCGGTCTCGATCGGCAACTACGACGGGGTCCACCGAGGCCACCGGTTCGTGCTCGACCAGCTGCGCCATCATGCCGAGACCCGCGCGCTCGCGCCGGTGGCCCTCACCTTCTGGCCGCACCCGCGGCACGTGATGGGCGATCCCGGCCGCACCCCGCTGCTGACCGGCCACGAGGACCGGGACCGCCTGCTCCTGCTGGCGGGGATGCACGGGGTGCTCGACCTGGAGTTCACCGTCGACTTCGCGCAGCACTCGCCCGAGGAGTTCGTGCGCGTCTTCCTGGTCGAGGGTCTGGGCATGCGGTGCGTGGTGCTCGGAGAGGATGCGCTCTTCGGCCGGGCGAACTCAGGGACGATCGAGACCATGCGCGAGCTCGGCGAGAAGTACGGGTTCGAGGTCGTGACCGTCGACGAGCTCGGCCCGGACGGCGCCGGCACCGGTCGCATCTCCTCCTCGGGGATCCGCCGCGACCTGCTGGACGGGGACGTGGCCGCCGCGAACCAGGCGCTGGGTCGGCTGCACACGGTCACCGACGTGGTCCGCCACGGCTTCCGCCGCGGGCACGAGCTCGGGTTCCCGACGGCGAACCTCGGCCCCGCCCCGGCCGGGCTGATCCCCGCCGACGGGGTCTACGCCGGGTACCTGACCGTGGCCGAGCAGGAGCCCGCCCACCTCGGGACCCCGCCGCTGGCCGGTGCACCCGCCACCATCTCCATCGGCACCAACCCGACGTTCGAGGCCGACGGAGCCGATGGCGCTCCCCGTCGCACGGTCGAGGCCTATGTGCACGATGATCACGACCTGGATCTGTACGGGGACCTGGTGCGTCTGGAGTTCGTCGACTATCAGCGGCCCACGCTGAAGTTCGACTCCGTCGAGACGCTCATCGAGCAGATGGACAAGGACGTCGAGGTGACCCGCCGCACTCTCGGCGCAGAGCGCTCCCGGCCCGGCATCTCTGGCTGATATCCTGCCCGAGCCGTCTTATCGGCCGCGGAGAGCGATTCCGCCCCATTCGTCGCATCGTCCCTCGGGCCGGAGCACGGCGGGGCCCGCTCGTCCCAGAGCCCGGACACGAGGTCCCGGAGCGCCGCGCAACGACCCAGGAGAGCCATGGCCTTCGACACCGCTACGAAGCAGCAGATCATCAAGGAGTACGGGACCACCGAGGGCGACACCGGTTCGCCCGAGGTCCAGGTCGCGCTCCTCACCCATCGGATCAACTACCTGACCGAGCACCTCAAGACCCACAAGCACGATCACCACACGCGTCGCGGTCTGATGCTGCTGGTCGGTCAGCGCAAGCGCCTCCTGCAGTACCTGCAGGGCGTCGACATCGAGCGTTACCGCTCGCTGATCAAGCGTCTCGGCATTCGCCGCTGACGATCGCCGCCGCTCGCCCCTGAGGGCGGGCGGCGGTTTCGTGTGCCCGCCGTCCCCGGACGGCGGGCGACCCGTCCACCGCCCCGACCAGGTTCGGTCCTCGGCAGTGGCCCTCGGAGCAGGAGACCCGGAGAACCGGGTGCCCGGCAGCCGCGGGTGACTGACGAAGGCCGCACCGGCAGGGCACCCCCTCATCCAAGGAGAGTCCCATGGCCATGGAAGGCCCCGACATCACCGCCACCACCGCAGTCATCGACAACGGCTCCTACGGCCGTCGCGAGATCCGCTTCGAGACCGGGCGCCTGGCCCAGCAGGCCGCCGGCGCCGTCGCCGTCTACCTCGACGACGACACCATGGTCTTCTCGGCCACCGCCGTGTCGAACAAGCCCAAGGATCACTTCGACTTCTTCCCGCTCACGATCGACGTCGAAGAGCGCATGTACGCGGCGGGCCGCATCCCCGGCTCGTTCTTCCGCCGTGAAGGTCGTCCCGGCACCGATGCGATCCTGGCCTGCCGCCTCACCGACCGTCCGCTGCGCCCGGCCTTCGTCAAGGGCCTGCGCAACGAGGTCCAGGTCGTGCTGACCGTCATGGCGAACGCTCCCGAGGACGCATACGACGTCGTCGGCATCAACGGCGCCTCCGCCTCCACCCAGATCTCCGGCCTGCCCTTCAACGGCCCGATCGGCGCGGTGCGCATCGCGCTCATGCCGAACGCCCAGGGCGGCGGCCAGTGGGTCGCGTTCCCGACCTTCTCGCAGCTCGATGAGGCCGTGTTCTCCATGGTCGTCGCCGGGCGCATCGTCGAGGACGAGGCGGGGAACCAGGATGTCGCGATCATGATGGTCGAGGCCGAGGCCACCGACAACGCCTGGACGCTCATCAAGGAGCAGGGCGCGATCGCCCCCACCGAGTCCGTCGTGGCCGAGGGCATTGAGGCCTCCAAGGTCTTCATCCGCAGCCTCTGCGTCGCCCAGCAGGAGCTGGCCGCCACCGCCGCCAAGCCGGTGCGCGAGTTCCCGCTCTTCCTGGACTTCCAGGACGACGCCCACGACATCGTCGAGGCGGCTGCCGCCGAGCGTCTGGCCGAGGTCATGTCCATCGCCGCGAAGACCGAGCGCGAGGAGCGCACCGAGCAGCTGCTCGGTGAGCTCACCGAGGAGCTGGCCGGCGAGGGCAAGCAGCTCGAGGGCCGCGAGAAGGAGGTCTCGGGTGCCTTCCGTGCGCTGACCAAGCAGGTCGTGCGCAAGAAGGTCCTCACCGACGGAGTCCGCATCGATGGGCGCGGACTGCGCGACATCCGTGCGCTCTCCGCCGAGGTCGAGGTGCTCCCGCGCGTGCACGGCTCCGCCCTGTTCCAGCGCGGCGAGACCCAGATCATGGGCGTCTCCACGCTGAACATGCTGAAGATGGAACAGCAGATCGACTCGCTCGGGCCGGTCACGCGCAAGCGCTACGTGCACCACTACAACTTCCCGCCGTACTCCACGGGCGAGACCGGACGCGTCGGATCCCCGAAGCGCCGCGAGATCGGCCACGGCATGCTCGCCGAGCGCGCCCTGGTCCCTGTCCTGCCCACCCGCGAGGAGTTCCCCTACGCGATCCGTCAGGTCTCCGAGGCGCTCGGCTCCAACGGCTCCACCTCGATGGGCTCCGTCTGCGCCTCGACCCTGTCGCTGCTGAACGCGGGTGTGCCGCTGCGCGCTCCGGTCGCCGGCATCGCCATGGGCCTGATCTCGGACACCGTGGAGGGTGAGACCCGCTACGCGGCCCTCACCGACATCCTCGGTGCCGAGGACGCCTTCGGCGATATGGACTTCAAGGTCGCCGGCACCGGTGAGTTCATCACCGCCATCCAGCTCGACACCAAGCTCGACGGTCTGCCGACCTCCGTGCTCACCGGTGCGCTGTCGCAGGCCCATGAGGCCCGCCTGGCGATCCTCGGCGTGCTCGGCGAGGCGATCGACGCCCCGGATGAGATGAGCCCGCACGCCCCGCGCGTCCTCGCGGTCACCGTCCCGGTCGACAAGATCGGTGCGGTCATCGGCCCGAAGGGGCAGATGATCAACAAGATCCAGGACGACACCGGTGCTGACATCACCATCGAGGACGACGGCACCGTCTACATCGGCGCCACCGACGGGCCCTCGGCGGAGGCCGCCCGTTCGGCGGTCAACGCCATCGCCAACCCGATGGTCCCCGAGATCGGTGAGCGCTACCTCGGCACCGTCGTGCGCGTGGTTGACTTCGGCGCCTTCGTCTCGCTGACCCCGGGCAAGGACGGACTGCTCCACGTCACCCAGCTGCGCAAGCTGAACGACGGCAAGCGGGTCGACAACGTCGAGGACGTCGCCAAGGTCGGTCAGAAGATCGAGGTGGAGATCCGCGAGATCGACGCCCGCGGCAAGATCTCCCTCGCCGTGATCGAGGACGAGGCCGAGGAGACGCCCGCGGAGGGCAGCTCCGCGGAGTGATCCACCTGCCGGCCCCGGTCGGCACCCCAGGACGGGGAGGCATCCGAGCGGATGCCTCCCCGTCCTGCCTCTGCGCCCTTCTGCGCCACCACTGCCGGCTGCTGGCCTCGGCCACCGGCGCGTCGCAGTGACGCACCGCTCGCCCCGCACAGCCCCCTGCCCGTGGAACAATCGAGTGATGCCTCTCGACCTCTCCTACGACGACCCCGCCTCCGATGTGCTGCTGGATCCCGCCACCGGCGTGCGCCGCAGCATCCTGCCCGGGGGCGTGCGTCTGCTGACCCAGACCGACCGCAGCGTGCGCAGCGCGACCATCGGCCTGTGGCTGCCGGTCGGCTCCCGGGACGAGACCCCCGCCCACGCCGGCTCCACCCACGTGCTCGAGCACCTGCTGTTCAAGGGCACCCGGCGCCGCAGCGCGATGGACATCGCCACCGCCTTCGACGAGGTGGGAGGGGACTCCAACGCGATCACGGCCAAGGAGCACACCCTCTACTTCGGCCGCGTCCGCTCGACCGACCTGCCGATGGCCGTGGACGTGCTCACCGACATGATCACCGCCAGCCTGCTGGAGGACGAGGCGCTCGCGACCGAGCGCGAGGTCATCCTCGAGGAGCTCGCCATGGCGGAGGACGATCCGGGGGACATCGGCTACGAGACCTTCCTCGCCGACGTGCTCGGCCCCGACACCCCGATCGGCCGTCCCGTCGGCGGGACCCCCGCGAGCGTCGAGGCGCTGACGATCGACGACGTCCGCACCCATTTCGCCGAGCACTACCGACCCGGCAACCTCGTGGTCACCGCCGTCGGCGACCTCGATCATGACGATCTCGCCGGCATGCTCCAGACCGGACTGCGCCGCGGCGGCTGGGAACTCGCGGCCGGCGCACTGCCGAAGCGCCGCCCCCGCACGGCGCAGCCCGAGCCGTCCGGCGCGGGCCTGCTCGCCGCCCCGGCCGACGTCGCCTCGCTCGCGCCCCACCGGCTCGATCGACCCAGCGAGCAGAACCACATCTACCTCGGCGGCCAGGGGCTCACCGCGCTCAGCGAGGACCGCCACGCGCTCTCGGTGCTGATGTCGATCCTCGGCGGCGGGATGTCCTCGCGCCTGTTCCAGACCATCCGCGAGGATCGCGGCCTGGCCTACTCCGTCTATTCGTTCAGCGCCGGGTATCACGATGCCGGGCTGTTCGGGATGTATGCCGCCTGCCGACCCGGCCGCACCACCCAGGTCGTCGAGCTGCTCGCCGAGGAGCTGGCCCGGATGGGGGAGCAGGGCATCGACGACCTCGAGCTCTCCCGGGCCAAGGGCCAGATCACCGGGTCCTTCGCCCTCGGCCTCGAGGACACCAGCTCCCGGATGGGACGACTGGGCACCCTCGAGCTCGTCCACGGCCGCTACACCAGCGTCGATGAGACCCTGAGATGCATCGGCGCCGTCGGCACCGATGATGTCAGCGCGCTCGCCTCCCGTCTCGCCGGCTCCTTCAGCACCCGGGTCGAGGTCGGCCCCGAGAGCTGAAGCGCCCCGCTCCGGAACCGCTGGACCGCCCCCAGAACCGTGCCACCACCGACCTGCCACCGCATCGAGGAGACCCCTATGACCGAGTCGCCGTCCCGCCCCGTCCGTGTCGCCGTCCTCGGCGCCTCCGGCCGCATGGGCACCGCCGCCTGTGCGGCCGTCGAGGACGCTCCTGATCTCGAGCTGGTCGCCCGCATCGGTCGCGGTGACGACCTGGACACGGTCGCCGAGGCCGGCGCCGAGGTCGCGATCGACCTCACCGTCCCCGCGGTGACCGCGCAGAACGTGCACTGGTTGATCGAGCACGGCATCCACGCCGTCGTCGGCACCACCGGCTGGAGCGACGAGTCGCTGGGCGAGCTCCGCGCACAGCTCGAGGGCGCCGATGGGGTGGGTGTGCTGATCGCCCCGAACTTCGCCATCGGCGCGGTGCTCGCCATGCGCTTCGCGGAGATCGCGGCCCGGTACTACGAGAGCGCCGAGATCATCGAGATGCACCACCCGGACAAGCTCGATGCGCCCTCCGGGACGGCGACGCATACCGCCGCAGCCATCGCCCGGGGTCGTGCCGCGGCCGGGCTCGGCCCGGTCCCGGATGCCACCGAGAAGGATCCCGCCGGTGCTCGCGGTGCGGTCGTGGAAGGCGTCCACGTCCATGCCGTCCGCCAGCGCGGCCTGGTCGCCCACGAGGTCGTCCAGTTCGGTGGGGTGGGGGAGCAGTTCACGCTGCGCCACGACTCCTTCGACCGCATCAGCTTCATGCCCGGGGTGCTGCTGGGCGTGCGCCAGGTCGCCGCGCATCCGGGCCTCACCGTGGGCCTGGACGGCTACATGGACCTCGGCTGAGCCGGGCGAGCACATGAGGGAGAAGATCTTCGTCGCCGCGCTGGTGCTGATCACCGCGGCCTATGCCTGGGGACTGGGCTGGATCGCCTGGGGCTTCGTCCGCGCCGGCAGCGTGCTCGGCTACGGCCTGGCGCTCGGCATCACCATCCTGCTGCTGCTCACGATCTGGGTGACCTGGCGCGAGATGCTCTTCGGACTCGGCTCCGGGCGCCTCGCCCGGCAGTACGAGCCACCGGCCGAGGCCGACGGCGAGGACGCCCGGGCCGAGTTCGAGGCCGCCCGCACCGCGATCCAGGACGGTCCCGAGCACGACTGGCGCGCCTGGTTCCGCCTCGCCCTGGCCTATGACGCGCTGCGAGATCGCAAGGGCGCCCGGATGGCGACCCGACGCGCCATCATCGAGCACCGCGGCTGAGGACGGCATCCCGGCGGCAGCGCGCCGGTGGCCGTCTGCGGGAGGGACCCTGCCGGTGACTGCGTGCGGTTGTCCGTCTGGCGGTGACCGGGTGCGAGGGTCCGTCTGGCGGTGACCGGGTGCGAGGGTCCGTCTGGCGGTGATCGGGTGCGTGGGCGACGTGCCGAGGAGTGGCGTCGGTTCCCCCTGTATCTCCCGCTGCGGAACGATATCGGGGGAATAGTGCGGCGTGTTTCGAGGCTCATGCCGCGGTCGGGGTCCACGCAAGGCCCAAGACTCGAGGCGCAGCGCCGAACAGGCGTACAGCAGGTGGAAGGATCGGCTCCGAGGATCCACTGCGGCGACCACGCCCCGAGGCCAGCGTGATGTCCGCACCGTAACGGCACCGTCCTCCTCCACGTGTCGGCCCCTCTCAGGACCACCCCAGTGCCCGCAGCCCGGCCGTGACCACTGCGGCCCCGACCACGACCACCAGGAATGGGGCTCGCAGGCACAGCAGCACCACCGCAGCAGCGAGCCCCGCCAGGCGCGCATCGAGCAGGATCTCGGAGCCGCTGGTCGCCGTCTGCGTGGCCACCAGCGCGCCCAGCAGTGCGATCGGCAGCAGGGTCGTGACCCGGGAGACTCGCGGGCGCTCGAGCACGTCCGGCGGAGCCTGGTACCCCACCCACTTCTGGGCGAAGGACAGCACCGAGGCGGCGATCACCGCGATCCACAGCATGCTCATCGCCGCTCCTTTTCGATGTCGACCCCGTCGCGGTGGACGGGTCCGCGGCGTGAGGGCAGCAGTCCCGCGACCACCGCCACCAGAGCCGCCGCCAGCACCGGCAGCCCGGCGGGCAGCGCCGGCGTGGTCACCAGGGCCACGAAGGCCGCGGCCACGGCGACCGCGATCGCCTCCCCGCTGCGCAGGCGCGGCCACAGCAGGGCGATGAACGCCGCGGCGGCCGCCGCATCCAGGCCCCAGGCCCCGGGGTCGGCGACGTGCTGCCCGGCGAGCGCGCCCACCAGCGAGAACAGGTTCCAGAAGACATACACCCACACCCCGGCCGCCCAGAACCCGGCCCGCTTCTCCGCGGTGGTGACGCCACTCGCTGCCAGCGCGGCGGACTCATCGATCGTCAGGTGCGCCCGGGCGACGCCCCGGAGGCCGCCCCGAGGCAGGGAGGGGGCGAGGATCAGGCCGTACAGAGTGTTGCGGACCCCCAGCAGCACCGAGGCCAGGGCCGCGCCGAGAGCCGAGCCGCCACCCCCGACCACGCCGATGAACGCGAACTGGCTGCCGCCGGTGAACATCACCGCAGAGAGCACCATCGCCTGCCAGACATCGAGGCCCGAGGCCGTCGCGAGTGCACCGAAGGAGATTCCGTACAGGCCGGTCGCCACCCCGATGGACAGGCCGTTGCGGCGGATGCTGCGCAGGCGGCCGGAGGCGGAGCCGGCGGCGGAGGGCAGGGCCGCTCGTGGGCCGGGTGAAGCGGAGGTCATGATGCGCGACACTCTACGATCACCAGGGGCGACGCGGTCCCGCCGTCCATCGTGCGATGTGAGAATCTAGGGGCATGACCACGTCTTCGGATCCATCTTCCCCCGCGAGCACGGACATGCACTGCCGCTGCGCGGAGAAGTGCTGCTGTTGGACATGGACGGCACCCTCATCGACTCGGGCCCCGCCGTCGAGAGGTCCTGGAACCGCTTGTTCGGCGAGTTCGGCATCGACCTCGAGTTCGGGGCCGAGCATCATGGGAAGCCGGCGCGGCAGGTGCTCGGAGAGGTGCTCCCGGAGCTCGGGGAGGACGGGATCGCGCAGGCGCATCGCCGGGTCGAGGAGCTCGAGGTCTCCGACGTCGACGAGATCGCGGTGCTGCCGGGCACCGAGCGGCTGCTGGCCGAGCTCGCCGCCGCCGCCGAGCAGCTGGGGCGTCCCACCTGGACCATCGTCACCTCCTGCACGGCACCGCTGTTCGAGGCCCGCTGGGCCCGCACCGGGCTGCCGGTCCCTGCTGGGCTCGTCACGGCGGACCAGGTCACCAGGGGCAAACCAGACCCGGAGCCCTATCTGCTGGGCGCCGAGAGGCTCGGCGCGGACCCGACCGCGAGCATCGTGATCGAGGACTCGATCGGTGGGCTGCGCTCCGGTGCGGCGGCCGGATCCCGCACCGTCGCGGTGACCAGCACCACGCCGGCAGGGGACCTCGCGCCCCTGGCGGACGCCCTGGTCACGTCGTTGGACGATCTCGAGGTGAGGGTCGACGGCGAGGGGCTGCTGCTCTCGCGACGCGGACGCTGAACGTCACGCCGCGCCTGCATCGTCGCACCCGATGGCGTTGATAGGCTCGGGCGGCCGAACCCGGTTCGTCCGCACGCCCGGAACCGTCGGGAGCGTCCCTGACGCCCCTGCACTCTGCTGTCGAGCATCGTGACTGCGGGCGGAAGCCGTCCCCCTCGAAAGGACTCATCCCATGTGCGGAATCGCCGGTACCTATGGATTCGGTGCTGACACCGAGGGCATCGCCCGACGGATGAGCAGTGCGCTGGCCCACCGCGGCCCCGACGGCGAAGGTCTCTTCGTCGATGACCAGGTCGGGCTGGCCCACCGCCGCCTCGCCATCATCGATCGCGAGCACGGCGCTCAGCCGATGACCACTGCGGACGGTCGATACACGATCATCTACAACGGCGAGACCTACAACTACCTCGACCTGCGCGCCGAGCTCGAGGGCCTCGGCCATACCTTCCGCACCGATTCCGACACGGAGGTGCTGCTGGAGGCCCACGCGGAGTGGGGGACCGCCGCCTATGACCGCTTCAACGGCATGTTCGCCTTCGCGATCCACGACGCGCACACCGGCACCGTGACCATCGCCCGTGACCACTTCGGGATCAAGCCGCTCTACTACTGGAGCGACCCCACCGCGGATGCCGCCGACGGCCCGCGCGTCGTGTTCGGCTCGGAGATCCGCTCGCTGCTGGCCTCTCGCGCGTTCGAGGCGGCCCCGGATGACCGCGCCGTCTACCGCTACCTGAAGTTCCGGGTCCAGGACGACGACTCCCAGACCTTCTTCGCGGGGGTGAACCGGCTGATGGCCGGCGAGGTGCTCGAGATCCGCGCCGACGGCACCGAGGTCTCCTCCTTCACCCGCCTGAAGGACGAGCTGCGCGAGATCGCCGCCCGCCCCGCCCGGCCCTACGACGAGCAGGTCGTGGACGAGTACCGCGAGCGTTTCCAGGAATCGGTGCGCCTGCGCCTGCAGTCCGAGGTGCCCGTGGGCACCTCGCTCTCCGGTGGCCTGGACTCCTCTGCGGTCGCGGCCGTGATCGCCCGTCAGCTGCGTGAGCAGCCCGAGGACGAGCGCTACAGCGCCGTCGGCACGCGACAGAACACCTTCTCCGCGGTGTTCCCGAACTCCTCGAACGACGAGGAGCGCTATGTGGACGCGCTGCTGGAGGACTACCAGGGGCAGATCACCGCCCACAAGATCACCCCGCAGCCCGATGCCTTCCTCGAGGACGTGCACGACTTCGTGCGCACCCAGGAGGAGCCGATCATCTCCACCGGCCCGTACGCCCAGTACGCGGTGATGCGCGAGGCCAGCCAGCACGTCACCGTGCTGCTGGACGGTCAGGGCGCCGACGAGATGATGGCCGGCTACAACCCGTACTTCTACGTCTACCTGCGCCAGCTGCGCCGGCAGAGGCGGTTCAAGGAGCTCGCCAGTGAGATCGTCGGCTCGCGCGACATCCTCCGCAAGCTCGCCAGGACCAAGTTCTCCGGCCGCACCACGGTGCCGATCGAGGCGCTGCTGAACTCCGGCTTCGTCGCCGAGCACCACGGCGAGAAGGTCACCTCGGTCCAGGACGACCTGAAGGAGCGGCTGCTCGAGGACACCTTCCGCTCCTCGTTGCCGTCCCTGCTGCGCTACGAGGACAAGAACACGATGCGCTTCAGCATCGAGGGGCGCGTTCCCTTCGTGGACAAGGAGCTGCTGAAGTTCCTGTTCTCCCTGGACGAGTCGGCGATCATCCACGACGGCTGGAACAAGCGGATCCTGCGCGAGTCGATGTACGGGATCCTCCCCGACATGATCTCCAAGCGCCGCAACAAGATCGGCTTCACCACCCCGGAGGGGGAGTGGTTCCGCTCGATCGCCCCGCAGCTGCGGGAGATCTTCGCGTCGTCGTCCTTCGCTTCACGCCCCTACTTCGACGCCGCGAGCGTGCTGGCGCTGTTCGACGACTACATCGCCCATCCCGAGAACTACGGCACCCTGATGTTCTGGCGCCTGCTGAACGTCGAGCTGTGGATGCGCACCTTCTTCGACGACGTCGACGGCGCGGTCCGCGCGCTCGGCGGTTCGGCCGAGGCCGGGGAGCCCCCGCGCCCGAACCGGCCACGGCTCCCGCCGCGGAGGTGGAGGACGAAGCGCCCAAGAGCGACTACGTCGCCAACCCCGGCAAGCAGCTGGACCTCGTCTCCGCTGCCGATGCGCACACCTGGCGCCGCCTGCCGCTGCAGACCGAGCTGGTGGCCCGCGGCGACGACATCGAGTCGCTCGCTCGGCAGCGGGTCGAGCGCTTCGCCGCTGACCTGCCCGCCGGGGCCGTACCCGCGGGCGCGCCATGGTACTTCGTGATCAGCGAGAAGATCATCGCGATCTCGCAGGGACGCTCCTGGTTCACCTGGGAGGTCAAGCCGCGCCGTTCGGCGAAGGTGCTCAGCCGCTTCGTCAGCCGTACCCCGGCGGGCATCGGCCTGGGCGACCCGACCACTATGGAGCTGGCGATCCGCGAGGTCGGCCTGCCCCGTGTGCTCGTCGCCTCCGCGGCTGGCGCTGCGGGCAAGGTGGTGGGTCGCAGGGGACTTTTCTACGAGGTCGTCGGCGCGAACGTGCGAGCCATCGACGGGCCCACGCCCTACTCCGCCTTCCCCTCGAATGTCTCCGCCAAGCTCCCGCCGAAGGATCCCGATGCAGTCTCCGCACGGATCTCCGCCGCGATCCGTGCAGCGGACATCCCCGCCACCCTGCGGGAGAGCTTCGTGGGCACCGTGGTGATGGACGCCAATGACATCGGACGCAACATCCTGGGCTCCGATGTGGCGACCCCGCACGAGCATCTCGAGGCGACCTTCGCCGACAATCCGCTCGGGCAGGGCCGTCAGCGCACCCCGATGGCGATCCTGGTGGATCTCGACATCGCGTCACAGCGGTGAGAACACGCCGACCTGGTCTAGGCTCCGGGAATCAGAGCATTTTCGGGAGGAGATCATGACCAGCACCGACCTGCGCCTCGCGCGGCCGTTCGGCGCGGTGGGGACCGCGATGGTCACCCCGCTCACCGAGGACGGCCACAAGGTGGACCTCGATGTCGCCCAGCAGCTCGCCGTCCATGTCGTCGAGCACGGCCACGACATGATCGTGGTCTCCGGCACCACCGGCGAGGCCCCGACCCTCACCGACGTGGAGAAGATCGAGCTGGCTCGTGCGGTGCGTGAGGCCGTCGGGCCGGAGATCACCGTGGTCGCAGGGGTGGGCACCTACGACACCGCCCACTCGATCGACCTCGCGCGCGAGCACGCCAAGCTGGGCGTCGACGGCCTGCTGGTCGTCACCCCGTACTACTCGAAGCCCAGCCAGGCCGGGATCATCTCGCACACCACTGCGATCGCTGACTCCACCGACCTGCCGGTCATGCTCTACGACATCCCCGGTCGCACCGGGACCCCGCTGTCCTACGAGACCCTCCTGCGTCTGGGCGACAATCCGCGGATCCTCGCCGTCAAGGACGCCAAGGCTGATCTGCAGCAGGCCTCGCGGATCATGGAGCAGACGGACCTCGTCTACTACTCGGGCGAGGACGGGCTGAACCTCCCCTGGCTGTCGATCGGCGCGGTGGGGATCGTGTCGGTGGTCGGCCAGGTCGCCGGCGAGCTGGAGAAGGCGATGATCGACGCCGTGGACCGCTTCGACCTGGCCGCCGCCCGCGAGGCCCATCACCGGCTGGTCCCGGTGGTCGACGCCATCATGAACCACATGCCCGGTGCCGTGGCCGCGAAGGCCGCGCTGCATCTGCAGGGCGTGCTGCCCCACGCCGCGATGCGCGGCCCCCACGTCCCGGCCGACGCCGACCAGCTGCGCATGCTCAGCGCCGCGCTGGACGCCGCCGGTCTGCTCTGACCGGATCTGCCTCACCGGGCACGCCCGCCTGCGCCCACGCTCCCGCCCGCTGACGCTCCCGTCCGCGGACGCTCTCCCGCCCGCTGACGCTCGGAGGTCCCGATGCCCGCCGTCCACTCCCAGCGACTCCCGCCACCTCCGGCGCTGCCGGAGGGGACGCTGCGCATCGTCCCGCTGGGCGGGCTCGGCGACGTCGGTCGCAACATGACCGTGCTCGAGTTCGACGGACGCCTGCTCATCGTCGACTGCGGAGTGCTCTTCCCCGAGGACTCGCAGCCCGGGGTGGACCTGATCCTGCCGGATTTCGGTCTCATCCTCGACCGGCTCGACGATGTCGTCGCCATCGTCCTCACCCATGGCCACGAGGATCACATCGGCGCGGTGCCGTACCTGCTGAGGCACCGGCCGGACATCCCTCTGGTGGGCAGCGCGCTCACGCTCGCCTTCATCGAGGCGAAGCTCAAGGAGCACCGCCTCCGACCCCGCACCGTCGTGGTGACGGAGGGGCAGCAGGAGAGCTTCGGCCCCTTCGACTGCGAATTCATCGCAGTCAATCACTCCATCCCCGACGCCCTCGCGGTGCACCTGACCACTCCGGCGGGCACCGTGCTGCACACCGGCGACTTCAAGATGGACCAGCTGCCGCTGGACGGCCGGATCACGGACCTGCGCGCCTTCGCGCGACTCGGCGAGGCCGGGGTCGATCTGTTCATGACCGACTCCACCAATGCTGAGGTGCCCGGCTTCACCGTCGGCGAGCAGGAGATCGGTCCCACCCTGGACACGCTCTTCGCCCGGGCCGACCAGAAGATCGTCGTCGCCTCCTTCTCCAGCCATGTCCATCGCGTCCAGCAGGTGCTGGACGCGGCCGCCGCGCACGGCCGGAAGGTCGCCTTCGTCGGCCGCTCGATGGTGCGCAACATGGGCATCGCCGCGGAGATGGGCTACCTCGACATCCCCGAGCGCACCGTGATCGACGTCAAGCAGATCGACGGCCTGCCCGAGGAGCAGGTCGTGCTGATGTGCACCGGCAGCCAGGGCGAGCCGATGGCGGCGCTGGGACGGATCGCGAAGGGCGACCACCGGGTCAGCGTCGGCCCAGGAGATGTCGTCATCCTCGCCTCCTCCCTCATCCCCGGCAACGAGAACGCCGTGTTCCGGGTGGTCAACGGTTTGCTGGCGCTCGGGGCCGAGGTGGTCCACAAGGGCAACGCGAAGGTCCACACCTCCGGCCATGCGAGCGAGGGCGAGCTGCTGTACTGCTACAACATCGTGCGCCCGAAGAACGTGATGCCGATCCACGGCGAGATCCGCCACCTCATCGCCAACGGCGCCATCGCCGAGGCCACCGGCGTGCCGCGTGACCGGATCGTGCAGGCCCGGGACGGTCACGTGGTCGACCTCAGGGACGGGATCGCGCGGACCGTCGGACAGGTGCCGAACGGCTACGTGTACGTCGACGGCTCCAGCGTGGGCGAGATCTCCGAGGAAGATCTCGAGGATCGCCGGATCCTGGGGGACGAGGGCTTCATCTCCCTGTTCGCCGTGGTCGACGCCGAGACCGGCAGACTCATCGCCGGCCCCGAGATCCATGCCCGCGGCGTGGCCGAGGATGCGCAGGTCTTCGAGAAGATCCGCCTCGAGATCATCGCAGCCCTCGAGCAGGCGGTCGCGGAACACCCCGACCGCCGCGACACCCATCAGCTGCAGCAGGTCATGCGCCGGGTGGTGGGGCGGTACGTCGGCCGACGCCTGCGCCGACGACCGATGATCCTCCCCGTGGTCCTGCGGTCCGACGAGCGCTGAGAACTCCTGGACCACGGGTCCCTGCCCGCGATATGCACGTGATCTGCGCCCGGCGGGACGGTGCCGCCCGGGCCGCCTCCCGGGCATGACGGGGTACGGACGGTAGGATCGAGGGCATGGCGACACGTACGTCTTCCCCCGCACGTGCGTCGAAAGGCTCCTCGCGGAGCGCTGCTGCCGGCACCTCGCGCACCAGCGGCTCCGCGACGAACGACCCCTCGACGCTCCCCCTGCCGGTGCGCGCAGTGCGCTCCGGCTATCTGGCGATCGCCCGCATGGTCGGCGGAATGATCCGCTCGATCGGCGTGCAGCGCTGGGAGGTGGCACCCAAGCAGCGGCGCGACGGCTACGCGCTGTTCCTGCTGATGATCGCGACACTGGTCGCCGTCGTCGAGTGGTGGCAGTCCGCCGGGCCCGTCTTCGGTGCGGTCCATACCGTGGTGGCCGGCACCTTCGGGATCTCCTCGATGGTGATCCCGCTGCTGGCCGCCGGCTGGTCGCTGAGGATGTTCCGCCGCCCCGACCAGGTGCGCGCCAACTCCCGCATCGCGATCGGGATCGCGATCCTGCTGACCGCCATCTCTGCCATCGCCTCGGTATCCGCCCGGCTGCCCGCCCCGGCCGACGGCATCGACGCGCTGGCCCGGGGCGGCGGCGTGCTGGGCTACCTCGCCGCCGCGCCGCTGGAGGCGCTGGTGCCCCCGGTCGCCGTCATCGTCCTGCATTCGGTGCTGATCGCCTTCGGCGTCCTGGTGCTCACCGCCACCCCGGTCGAGTCCATCCCCACGCGCCTGCGCGGCGTGTACGAGGACATGGTGGGGCGCAGCGAGGAGGAGGACGAGGAGCGCGTCGCCTTCGGCCTGCGCCCGCGCCGGATCGATCCCGCCGTGCACGAGCAGGCCACCGCGGCACAGCCGACGGGCCGCCCCCGTCGCCGCACCCGCAAGGAGAAGTCCGAGGCGGAGGCCGCCGAGCGCGACCACGAGAGCTTCGGCTACGTCGGCGACGAGGCCTTCGAGCAGGGCGTGGACGAGGACGCCGCGGCCGCCGCGACGGCGAAGCGATCGCGCCGCCGTTCCACCCCTCGCAGCAGCGCTCCGGCGGACTCCGAGGAGGTCTTCGACGTCGTCGGGGAGGAGAACCACCGCGCGAAGACCTTCCCGGGCAAGGGTGCCGCGGGCGCGCCGCAGCCCACCGCTCCGATGCCCGCTGCGGCCAAGAGCGCCGGGCAGCCGGCGTCGGCCCCCGCCAGCCCGGCCGCCCAGAAACCGGCGCCCCAGGAGAAGACCGAGCTGGTGCCGCCGCCGATGGGCGATCTGCCCCGGGCGGGCGAGCAGCTCGAGCTCGCCGGGGACGTCGTCTACACCCTGCCGGAGTCCTCCTTCCTGCTGGAGGGGCCGCCGCACAAGACCCGCTCCGAGGTCAACGACCAGGTCGTGGCCGCACTCGGCGAGGTCTTCGAGCAGTTCAACGTCAACGCCGAGGTGGTCGGCTTCTCCCGCGGGCCGACGGTCACCCGCTACGAGGTCGAGCTCCACCCCGGCACCAAGGTCGAGAAGGTCACGGCCCTGGACAAGAACATCTCCTACGCCGTCGCCAGCGCCGACGTGCGCATCCTCTCGCCGATCCCCGGCAAGAAGGCCATCGGCATCGAGATCCCCAACACCGACCGTGAGACCGTGGTCCTCGGCGACGTGCTGCGCAGCTCGGTGGCCCGCCGCAATGAGCACCCCCTGGTGATGGGCGTGGGCAAGGACGTCGAGGGCGGCTACGTGGTCGCGAACCTCTCCAAGATGCCGCACCTGCTGGTCGCGGGCGCCACCGGCGCCGGCAAGTCCAGCTTCGTGAACTCGATGATCACCTCGATCCTGATGCGCGCCACCCCCGAGGAGGTGCGCATGGTGCTGGTCGACCCCAAGCGGGTCGAGCTGACGATCTACGAGGGCATCCCGCACCTGATCACCCCGATCATCACCAACCCGAAGAAGGCCGCCGAGGCCCTCGAATGGGTGGTGAAGGAGATGGACGCCCGCTACGACGACCTCGCCGCCTTCGGGTTCAAGCATCTCGATGACTTCAACAAGGCCGTCCGCGCCGGAGAGATCCAGGTGCCCGCGGGCAGCGAGCGTCGGCTGGCGCCGTACCCCTACCTGCTGGTCGTGGTCGACGAGCTCGCGGACCTGATGATGGTCGCCCCGCGCGACGTCGAGGCATCCATCCAGCGGATCACCCAGCTGGCGCGAGCCGCCGGGATCCATCTGATCCTCGCCACCCAGCGCCCGTCGGTCGACGTCGTCACCGGCATCATCAAGGCCAACGTGCCCAGCCGGCTCGCGTTCGCGACCTCCTCGCTGCAGGATTCGCGCGTCATCCTCGACTCCGTCGGCGCGGAGAAGCTCATCGGTCAGGGCGATGCCCTGTTCCATCCGATGGGCAAGGCCAAGCCGATGCGCGTCCAGGGCGCCTGGGTCAACGAGTCGGAGATCCACAAGGTCGTCGACCACGTCAAGACCCAGATGAAGCCGAACTATCGTGAGGACGTCCAGGTCGTCGCCGCCAAGAAGCAGATCGACGATGACATCGGCGACGATCTCGACGTGCTGCTGCAGGCGACCGAGCTGGTGGTGACCACGCAGTTCGGCTCCACCTCGATGCTGCAGCGCAAGCTGCGGGTGGGCTTCGCGAAGGCGGGCCGCCTGATGGACCTGCTGGAGTCGCGCGAGATCGTCGGCCCCTCCGAGGGATCCAAGGCGCGCGATGTGCTCATCCATCCCGATGAGCTCGGCACCGCCATCGCCCGCATCCGCGGCGAGGACGTGCCGTCCGAGGAGAGCGGGGAGGAGCCCTACGGCGCGGACCAGGCCGTCGACCTCACGCCGGGCACACCGGTGGAGACCGAAGGGGCGGGCGAGTCCCAGGATCGCTACGGCGATGACCCGCTGGCCGAGGACGACTCCGCACCGGAGACCGACTACTACGACGATGACTCCGGTGAGGACGGCGAGGATGCCTGGAGCCTCACAGGGCGCTGACCTCCCCGCCCCACCGCCGCCGCCCCGCACCTCCGCTCGTCCCCCATCAGCTCAGGAGCCACCGATGACCGCACCGCGCACCGCCGAGGTTCCGCTCTGGAACATCGCCAACATCCTCACCATGGTGCGGTGCGCCATGGTCCCGCTGCTGGTGATCCTCGCGCTCCTGTACGCGGACTCGGTGCCCGGCCGGCTGCTGGTCGCCGGGGTGTTCGTGCTCGCGATGATCACCGACTTCGCGGATGGCCACCTGGCCCGCAGCCGGAACCTGATCACCGACTTCGGCAAGATCATGGACCCCATCGCGGACAAGGCGATGACCGGTGCGGCGCTGATCATGCTCTCGGTGTGGGAGTACGTGCCGTGGTGGATGACGATCCTGATCCTGGTGCGCGAGATCGGGATCACCGTCATGCGGTTCACGATCCTGAAGTACGGGGCGCTGCCGGCGAACATGGCCGGCAAGGCCAAGACCATGGTCCAGACCATCGCCATCACCTTCTGCCTGATCCCGTTCGAGGTGTGGTGGGCTCCGGCACGCTGGATCGGCCTGGCCATGATGCTGCTGGCCGTGGTGCTGACCGTGTGGTCCGGGCTGGTCAACCTCAAGGACGGCCTGCGGCTGCGGCGTGAGGCCCTGGCCGGCGGCGCCGAGGCCTGATGGCCGTCGCCGGTGACGTCCCCCGCGGCGACGCGCCCACCGATGCCGCGCACTCCGACCCCGCCGCCGTGATCCGGAGGGCAGCGGAGCGGGGCTGGACGCTCTCGACCGCGGAGTCCCTGACCGCCGGGGCCGTGGTGGCCCGCCTCGTGGACGTCCCCGGGGCCAGCGCGGTGATCGCCGGGGGAGCGGCCTGCTATTCGCTGCAGGCCAAGTCCCGGGTGCTGGGGGTGGAACCCGCCCTGCTCGCCGCCACCGGCGCGGTCACTGCGGAGGTCGCCGCGGCCATGGCCGAGGGGGCGCGCTCCCTGTACCTCACCGATCTCGCCGTCTCCACCACGGGAGTGGCCGGTCCCGGCCCGGATGAGCGCGGCGTCGCCGAGGGGACCGTCGTGCTCGGGCTCGCCCGGCAGGGCCGACCCACCCGCACCCGTGAACTCCGTCTCAGCGGCGGGAGGAGCCGGATCCGCGCCCTGACGGTCGACGCCGCGATCGAGATGCTGGCAGCGGAGCTCACCGAATAGGCGGCGCTCCAGCTCAGCCGCGTCCCGCGGACCCGTCCTCCCCACCGTCCCACCATGCACACGGTTCAGCGAACCCTCGGGGTGGGCCACTACACTCGGGGAACACTTTCGTAGGGCACAGCGTTGGACTGTTCGTGATGACGATGACATACCGGAACCCCGAACTGCACCACACGTTCCCCCCGAGTCAGAGGAAGGGAGGCAGGTCCATGATCCTGTTCCGCCAGGAGCTGGGCGACGTGCTGCGCGACGCGCGCCGCTCCCAGGGCCGCACGCTGCGGCAGGTGTCCTCCGATGCCCGTGTGTCGCTGGGCTACCTCAGCGAGATCGAGCGCGGTCAGAAGGAGGCGTCCAGCGAGCTGCTGGTCTCCGTGACCGACGCACTGGGCCTCCCGCTGTCCTTCGTCCTGCGCGAGGTCTCCGAGAGGATCGCGATCGCCGAGCAGGTGACGATCCCGGACACGGTCCCGGAGGGTCTCGCCGACGGCACCGCGCCGCTCGTCGGCGCCCGCTGAGGTGCGGCGCAGCGAATTCGCGGAGCTGGCCGACCACGTGTTCGGTCCAGCCCTAGCCCGCACCTACACGCACGACCTCGTGCTCGAGGAGATCGGCGGCCTCAGCGCCGCCCAGGCCCTCGAGCGCGGGGTCGCCGTGCGTGCGGTGTGGAATGCGCTGTGCGATGCGATGGACGTGCCGGACTCCGCACGCTGGGAGATCCCCGCACAGCAGCGACGGCACTGACGCCGTCACTGCCGAACCCGGGCATGCCCGGCACGATCTGCGCAGAGCGCAGAGCGCATCGGCGACACGCCGACATCTCCCACGTGTTCGAACGTCTGTTCGGTATCGTGGTCCCCGACGGTCCCTCCAGCACGTCACCCACGAACTGATCTCCCCTCCCCATCGACCGCCGTCCACAGCGGGACCGGGGGAGCGGCGAATGTCGGGGGCGACGCCTACTGTGGCCGCACTGGTCACCGCGTCGGCACTCCCGGCCCTCAGGAAGGAACAAGCACATGGCTGCACCGAAGTCAGCATCCAAGCCCCCGGTCTCGAAGTCGACCGAGAAGAACCGCAGCTCCTCGCTCGACAACGCCCTCGCCCAGATCGACCGCCAGTTCGGCAAGGGCTCGATCATGCGCCTGGGCGACGACACCCGTCCGCCCGTGGAGGTCATCCCCACCGGCTCGGTGGCGCTGGACGCCGCGCTCGGCATCGGCGGGCTGCCCCGCGGCCGCATCGTCGAGATCTACGGCCCGGAATCCTCCGGCAAGACGACGCTCGCCCTCCACGCGGTCGCCAACGCCCAGCGCAACGGGGGCATCGCCGCATTCATCGATGCCGAGCACGCGATGGATCCGGAGTACGCGAAGAAGCTCGGCGTGGACACCGACGCCCTGCTGGTCTCCCAGCCGGACACCGGTGAGCAGGCCCTGGAGATCACGGACATGCTGATCCGTTCCGGTGCGCTGGACGTCGTGGTCATCGACTCGGTCGCGGCGCTGGTGCCCAAGGCCGAGATCGAGGGCGAGATGGGCGACTCCCATGTCGGTCTGCAGGCCCGCCTCATGTCCCAGGCGCTGCGCAAGCTCACCGGCGCGCTCTCCGCCTCGGGCACCACCGCGATCTTCATCAACCAGCTGCGCGAGAAGATCGGCGTGTTCTTCGGCAGCCCCGAGACCACCACCGGCGGCAAGGCGCTGAAGTTCTACGCCTCCGTGCGCATGGACATCCGTCGTATCGAGACGCTGAAGACCGGCACCGACTCCGTCGGCAACCGCACCCGCGTCAAGGTGGTGAAGAACAAGATGGCCCCGCCCTTCAAGCAGGCCGAGTTCGACATCCTCTACGGCGAGGGCATCTCCCGCGAGGGCGGCCTGTTGGACCTCGGCGTCGAGCACGGCGTGGTCCGCAAGTCCGGCGCCTGGTTCACCTACGAAGGGGACCAGCTGGGGCAGGGCAAGGAGAACTCCCGCCAGTTCCTCAAGGACAACCCCGATCTGGCCGCCGAGATCGAGGAGAAGATCCTGCGCACCCTGGGTGTGGGCAAGTACGCGGCCGAGCCGGAGGCCCCGGAGGTCGCAGCACCCCTCGGTGAGGACGAGTTCCTCGACGAGGACGTCCCGGTCACCATCTGAGCGATGTCGTCGTTTCACCCCGCCGGCGACGCCGACGGCCACTCGCCCGTCCGCGTCGCCGGCGCCACCACTGCGGAACCTCCCGCCAGTGCTGCCGGGCACGAGGAGATCCATGATCGTCTCGCCGAGCGCACCCGGAGGATCCTCGAGACTCCCCGAGCCGCCCCGGACCCGGAGCGGGCCGCACGGGAGAAGGCCGTGGTCCACGAGTGCCGGTACCTGATGAGGCTGCTCGCCTCCCGCCGGCGCTCGTTCGGGGAGATGCAGGAGCGGTTGAGGCAGCGCGAGGTGCCCGGCGCGATCGCCCACGAAGCGATGGCTCGCATCGACCGGGCCGGCCTGGTCGACGATGAGACCTTCGCCCGCGAGTGGGTGCAGCAGCGTCGGGAGCTGCGGTCGCTCGGCGATGAGGCGCTGCGGCGGGAGCTCGAGTCGAAGCGGGTCGATGCGCGGTGGATCGACGCCGCGCTGGACGGCGGGGACGCGGATGAGGAGCAGCGCTGCCGGGAGCTGGTCCGCTCCCGGATCGGGCACCGCGACCGGGAGCAGCTCCGCAGCGAGCGGGACGGCACCCACCGGCGCCGGCTCTCCCGGCGTCTGGATTCGCTGCTGACCCGCAAGGGCTATCCGGGCTCGCTCGCCGTCCACGTGATCTCCGGCGAGCTGCGCTCCGCCGCTGCGGTGCCGGACGCCTGAGCGCCGTAAGCTCGGGGCACTATGTCCTTCAGCTCGCTCGCCCCGCAACCGGCCCCGGACTCCCACGTCGAGGACGCCGCCCACCAGCACCGCGGCACCTACCAGGTGCGCACCTTCGGCTGTCAGATGAACGTCCACGATTCCGAGCGCCTCACCGGCATGCTCGAGGACTCCGGCTACATCGCCGCTGCGGCGACCGCCGACCCTCGTCGGGGCGAGGTGGACGTCATCGTGTTCAACACCTGTGCGGTGCGGGAGAACGCGGCCGACAAGCTGTACGGCACCCTCGGATCCCTGCGCCCGGGCAAGGACGCCAATCCCGGCATGCAGATCGCCGTCGGCGGCTGCCTGGCCCAGAAGGACCGGGACACCATCATCGACCGCGCCCCCTGGGTGGACGTGGTCTTCGGCACCCACAACCTCGGCTCGCTGCCGGTGCTCCTGGACCGCGCACGGCACAACGCCGAGGCCCAGGTCGAGATCCTCGAATCCCTCGAGGTGTTCCCCTCCACGCTCCCCACCCGGCGCGAATCCGTCTACGCCGCCTGGGTCTCCATCTCGGTGGGCTGCAACAACACCTGCACCTTCTGCATCGTGCCCTCCCTGCGCGGCAAGGAGAAGGACCGCCGTCCCGGGGAGGTCCTCGCCGAGGTGCGTGACGTGGTCGACTCCGGGGCCATCGAGGTCACGCTGCTGGGACAGAACGTGAACTCCTATGGTGTCGAGTTCGGGGATCGGGGAGCCTTCGCCAAGCTGCTGCGAGCCTGCGGCGAGATCGATGATCTGGAGCGGGTGCGCTTCACCTCCCCGCACCCGGCCATGTTCACCGACGACGTGATCGATGCGATGGCGGAGACCACGAACGTGATGCCGCAGCTGCACATGCCGCTCCAGTCCGGCAGCGATGCGGTGCTGCGCCGGATGAAGCGCTCCTACCGGTCCAAGAAGTTCCTCGGAATCCTGGACCGCGTCCGCGAGCGGATCCCGGAGGCGGCGATCACCACCGACATCATCGTCGGTTTCCCCGGCGAGACCGAGGACGATTTCCGACGGACCCTCGAAGTGGTCGAGGCCTCACGCTTCGCCAGCGCCTTCACCTTCCAGTACTCGATCCGGCCCGGCACCCCCGCGGCGACGATGCCGGACCAGCTGCCCAAGGAGATCGTGCAGGAGCGCTTCGAGCGCCTGACCGCCCTCCAGGACCGGATCACCCATGAGGAGAACCTCGCCCTGGAGGGCCGAGCGGTGGAGATCCTGGTCGCCGAGGGGGAGGGGACGCGGGACTCGCGCACGGACCGGCTCTCGGGCCGGGCCCGCGACCACCGGCTGGTCCACTTCTCGCTGCCCGAGGGGATCACCGAACCGGAGCGGCCGCGCCCCGGCGACCTGGTGACCGCGACCGTCACCCACGCCGCACCGCACTACCTGATCGCCGACAGCGCGCTCGGCGAGGGCAGCGGCATCGGACTCAGCGGGCAGCCGTTCGGCGGCGACCGTTTCTCGGTGCGACGCACCCGCTCCGGAGACGCCTGGGAAGCGGGTGAGCTGGGCCTGGATGCGGGCGCCTCCTGCGGCACCGGCGGGGCGGCGATGCCCGGCGGTCCGATCACCCTGGGGATGCCGAGCCTGCGTCCCCGCTGAACCGGGAGATGTGCCCGGCAGCGGGCCCTCAGCTGTCGAGGTCGTCCAGCTCGGCTCCGAGACGCTCCTCGAGGCTGTGGAAGAAGGCGATCACCGTGCTCAGCCCGCAGGTGATCGCATTGTCGATCTGCGAATCCAGGGCTCCGGCGCGGAAGTCCGCAGCGAGCTCGCCGTACACGCCCAGCAGTCCCTCGGACTCACGGCGCACGTAGACCTTCGGCCAGATCCGGTTCATGTTCCACTCGTTGCAGAGCTTGATCATCTCGACCTTGCGGGAGACGTCCACCGAGTGGCTCCAGCGACCGCGGGTCTGGAGCACACCGTGCTCGTCGCCGGAGATCATGAACTGGAAACGGTAGTCGTCGAAGCGGGCGCGCAGGATCTCCGGATGCTCCTCGTCCTCGACGAAGGCGTATCCATGCCGGGCGAGGCTCTCCTCGACCCTCGACAGGGACAGAGGGGCCAATTCGTCGGCCGAGCCCTTGCCCATCTGAACAGGGGACTCGTTCGGTGCAGTCACTTCCCACCTCGGGCGTTCGGTAAAGGGGTCCAGGGTGATCCGAGGGCTCGGATCGCCGATCACCCTACTCCTTCCGCGGTGGAACGGCCCCCGGCACGGCCGTGATCCCGCTGACCCTCCATGGGCTGGGCCGATCCGCGCTCCGGGGACGCCGATACAGTGCCTGCCATGGATGCCTCCGCCGCGCCGCCCATCGCCGTCGCGAGGGACTCCGATGTGCCCGTGGTGGCGGTCGTGGGGGCGACCGCCACCGGCAAATCCGACCTCGCGATCGCACTGGCCGAGCGGCTGGACGGCGAGGTCGTCAACGCTGATGCCCTGCAGCTGTACCGCGGCATGGACATCGGCACCGCCAAGGTCACCGCGCAGGAGCGTCATGGCGTCGCGCACCACCTGCTCGATGTGCTGACGGTGACCGAGGAGGCGAGCGTCTCCGCCTATCAGCGGCAGGCCCGCGAGGCGGTGGCCGGCATCCGCGCTCGCGGCAGAGTCCCGATCCTGGTGGGCGGTTCCGGGCTGTACGTCCGGGCTGCTCTGGACGAGATCGAGTTCCCGCCGACGGATCCTGCCGTCCGCGCCCGTCTCGAGAAGCGCGCCGAGCGAGAGGGCGCGGCAGCGCTGCATCGCGCGCTCGCGGACACCGACCCCGAGGCGGCCCGCACCATCGGGGTCCAGGACACCCGCCGCATCGTGCGAGCGCTCGAGGTGGGGGAGCTGACCGGGCGTCCCTTCACGGCCTTCCTGCCGCGACCGCTCTATCACCACCCCGGCACCGTGCAGCTGGGTCTGCGCCTGGAGCGTCCGGTGCTGCATGAGCGGATCGAGGCGCGAGTGCATCGGATGGTCCAGCAGGGCCTGCTGCAGGAGATCTCCGGCCTGCGCGAGCAGGGACTGGACGACGGGCGGACCGCACGCCGCGCGATCGGCTACGAGCAGGGTCTGGCGGTGCTCGACGGGGCCATCAGCTGTGAGCAGGCGATCGAGGACACCATCGCCGGCACCCGCCGCCTGGTGCGGAAGCAGGACACCTGGTTCCGTCGCGACCTCCGGGTGCGCTGGCTCACGGCCGACGCCGGTGAGGCGCTCGTGGAGCACGCGCTCGCACGGATCCGGGAGGAGGCCATGACGACCCGGGAGCAGCAGCCGTAGGCTCGGCGCCATGAGCGAGCGCATCGACTTCACCAAGGGCCACGGCACCGAGAACGACTTCGTGGTGCTGGATGATCCCGAGGGCCTGCTCACCCTCGATGAGGCCGTGATCGCAGCCCTCGCCGATCGACGGGCCGGGATCGGCGGGGACGGGGTGATCCGGGCGGTCCGTTCGCGCTGCGCCGGTGTCGATGCCCCGGCGGATGCGCCGGAGTGGTTCATGGACTACCGCAATGCGGACGGCTCGATCGCCGAGATGTGCGGCAACGGGGTGCGCGTCCTCGCCGCGCACCTGCAGCGGGCGGGCTGGATCGCCGAGGACCGCTTCGAGATCCTCACCCGCGCCGGAGTGCGGGCCGTGGAGATCCTGGAGCGACCCGCGAGCCCGGGCAGACCGTGGAGCGTCCGGGTGGGCATGGGAGCCGCTCGCTGCACTGCTGAGACCCGCACCATCGAGATCGCCGGGCAGCGCCTGGCCGTGACGGACGTCGACCTGGGCAACCCCCATGCCGTCGCCTTCCTCCCGGAGGGGATCTCCCTGGAGGGGCTCGACCTGACCCGCCGCCCGACCCTGGGCCCCGAACCCGCCGGTGGGACCAATATCGAGTTGGTCAGCGAGCGCGGTCCCCGTCACGTGGCGATGCGGGTGCACGAGCGTGGGGTGGGGGAGACCCGCTCCTGCGGGACCGGCGTGGCGGCGGTCGCGGTCGCCGCGGCGCTGCGCGCCGGAGACGAGTCCCGCGAGCCCTGGACCGTCGAGGTGCCGGGCGGGCGGCTGCAGGTGGGATGGTCCGCAGCGGGAGAGGTCCTGTTGACCGGACCTGCCCAGCTGGTCGCGTACGGCACCACGCTGATCTGAGCGCCGCGGGCAGCTGCCCGGGAGGCGGTGAGGCGGGAGCCGCGGGACCAGGACCCCACTCTCAGCCGGCGTGCTCAGCCGGCTGCGCCGACGGGCCCGACCTCGATCACCCGGAATCCCTTCGCGCTCGCGACCTTCGCAACCGAGCGGTCGGGCAGCTGCTGGCCGAGCCAGCGCGCGAGCGGATCGGCACCCAGGTTCTTGCCGACCACGAGCGCCGCGGTGCCCTGCGGAGCCAGGCGGGGCATCCAATCCTGCAGCAGGACGTGCAACGCCTCCTTCCCGATGCGGATCGGTGGATTCGACCAGAGCGCCTGCGGCGCGAGATCCTCCGGCACCTCCTGCGGGGCGAGGACGCGGAGGTTGGTCAGCCCGGCGCGGCGGGCGTTCTCCGCGGTCAGCTCCCGCGCACGCTCGCTGACATCCACCGCCCACACCTGCGACTCCGGATGCAGCAGGGCCGCGGTCAGGGCGATCGGGCCCCACCCGCAGCCGAGATCCACGATCGTCGCCCCGGGCGGCGGGACGGTGATCTCGTCGAGGCGATCCAGCAGCACTGCGGTGGCCTTGTCCAGGCCGCGACCGCTGAACACCGAAGCGCTCGAGACGAGGTCGAGGTCGCGGCCGGCCAGCCGCACCCGCAGTGGGAAACGGCGGTCCTCGGTCGCGGGGGAGGGGGTGAAGTAGTGCTCGTCCACCTGAGCAGGATACGGAGCGGGAAGGCACCCGTGGTGCAGCGGGGTCCCCTCCCCGGCACGATCCGCTCCGCCCAGCGCAAAATCCCTCGACCTCCGTGTCGGGACGTGGGATCGTGGAGACCTCGATATCCCCGACCCGAGGAGTGCCCCGACCGTGCCCATCGCCTTCCATCCCGAACCCGCCTCAGACACCGACGTCGACGGGACCAGCGCGGAAGGAACCGGGGCCGCCGAGCACTCGAGCAGCACGGACCGGCCGGCGACCGCCCGGGATCCGCTGACCGCACGGATCCTCGCCCGCGGTGACGCCTCCCTCGCCGCCGCCACCTACGACTCCGCGACCGATGGTGAGCAGTACGACCTCGCCGACCGTCAGGCACTGCGCCGGGTGGCCGGCCTGTCCACCGAGCTCGAGGACGTCACCGAGGTCGAATACCGCCAGCTGCGTCTGGAGCGGGTGGTCCTCGCCGGCCTCTACACCTCCGGCAACACCGAGCAGGCCGAGACCAGCCTGCAGGAGCTCGCGGCGCTCGCCGAGACTGCCGGCTCCGAGGTGCTGGACGGCGTCCTGCAGCGCCGGGCACATCCGGATCCGGCGACCTTCCTGGGCAAGGGCAAGGCCGCGGAGCTCGCGGACCTGGTCGCCGGCAGCGGCGCCGACACGGTCATCGCCGACGGCGAGCTGGCCCCCGGCCAGCGCCGTGCCCTCGAGGACATCGTCAAGGTCAAGGTCATCGATCGCACCGCACTGATCCTGGATATCTTCGCCCAGCATGCGAAGTCCCGCGAAGGCAAGGCGCAGGTCGAGCTGGCCCAGCTCGAATACCTGCTGCCGCGGCTGCGCGGCTGGGGCGAGTCGATGTCGCGTCAGGCCGGTGGGCAGGTGGGCGGTGCAGGCGCCGGGATGGGCTCGCGCGGTCCGGGCGAGACCAAGATCGAGCTGGATCGTCGGCGCATCCGCGACCGCATGGCCAAGCTGCGCCGCGAGATCAAGGCGATGGCCCCGAGCCGTGAGGAGCAGCGGGCGGATCGCAGGCGCCATCAGATACCTGCCGTCGCCATCGCCGGCTACACCAACGCCGGCAAGTCCTCGCTGCTGAACCGGCTCACGGGGGCCGGGGTGCTGGTCGAGAACGCACTGTTCGCGACCCTGGACCCGACGGTGCGGCGCGCGAGCACCCCGGACGGGCGGGAGTTCACCTACGCGGACACCGTCGGCTTCGTGCGGCATCTGCCCACCCAGCTGGTCGAGGCTTTCCGCTCCACGCTCGAGGAGGTCGGCGGATCGGATCTGCTGCTGCACGTGGTGGACGCCTCCCACCCGGACCCGGAGGGCCAGATCGCCGCGGTGCGCACGGTGCTCGGGGAGCTCGAGGGCTTCGATGTGCCCGAGGTCGTGGTGCTGAACAAGGCTGATATCGCCGAGCCCGAGACGATCGCGCGGATCCGCAGCCAGGTCGCGGACTGCGTGGTGGTCTCCGCCCGCACCGGTATGGGCATCCAGGAGCTGCGCGAGCTGATCGCCGAGCGGCTGCCGCGTCCCGCTGTCGAGGTGGACCTGGTGGTGCCCTATTCCCGTGGGGACCTGATCTCCCGGGTCCACACCACCGGCGAGGTGCTGGCGGAGGAGCACCTGATGGATGGCACCCGCCTGCATGCGAGGGTGGACGAGGCGCTCGCCGCCGAGCTCCGGGGTTCGGCCTGATCGCCAGGAGATCGGCCTGTCGGGCGGAGCCTGAATGGTGTTCGCCCGGGGCGCGGATACCCTGAGCGGATGACCGCTCCGTCCACCCACCCCGTCGCCCCCACGGCGGGGGACATCCCTCTGTCCACCCTGATGGACGCTGCGGTGACGGCGATCGGTGGGACACCCCGACACGGCCAGCAGACGATGGCGGAGGCCGTCGATCTCGCCATGTCCGGGGGCCGGCACCTGCTGGTGCAGGCGGGGACCGGCACCGGCAAGTCGCTCGCCTACCTGGTTCCCGCGATCCGTCACGCACTGGTCAGCGGTCGCCCGGTGGTGGTCTCCACCGCCACCATCGCGCTGCAGACCCAGATCGTCCGCAAGGACCTCCCGCGGCTGGTCGAGGCGCTCGCCGGGCACCTGCCGCGAACTCCCACCTTCGCCCTCCTCAAGGGTCGGGCGAACTATCTGTGCAAGCACAAGATCGCCGGCGGCTACCCGGTCGACATCGAGCCCGGCGCCCTGTTCGCCGAGGCCTCGGCGGATCCCTCCCGCGACGGTGGTGAGCGGCTGGGGCAGCAGGTGCGACGCCTGCGCGAATGGGCCGAGGAGACCGACAGCGGCGACCGCGACTCCCTCGAGGATGCTGTCTCGGATCGAGCATGGCGCCAGGTCTCCGTCACCGGCACCCAGTGCATCGGCAGCAGCTGCCCGATGGTGGAGGACTGCTTCGCCGAGCGCAGTCGGGAGCTCGCCCGGGAGGTCGATGTGGTGGTGACCAATCATGCGCTGCTCGCCATCGACGCCTTCGACAGCCTCGGCATCATCCCCGATCATGATGTCGTGGTCTTCGACGAGGCGCACGATCTCTCCCCACGCGTCACCAGCGCCGTCACGGATGTGCTGAGCCCCGGCATGCTGCGCGGCACCGTCCGCGACCTGCGGGGGATCGGTGTGGCGGGGACAGCTCTCGATGACGCCTCGGAGGAGCTGCGTGAATCTCTCGAGCTCGCCACGGACGGGCGGGTCATCGGTGAGCTGCCCGAGCGGCTCGCCGATGCGGTCACCCAGCTGCGGGTCGAGGCGCGCACGGCGCATTCCGATGCGAAGGACGCCGGTGACGACTCCACCGCGGGTGCCCGCAAGACCGTCCGCGCGAATCTGCAGGAGATCATCGATGTCTGTGAGCGCCTGACCGCACCGGGGGAGGATGACGTGGTCTCGATCTCGCACTCACCGGCGACCGGGCGCTCCAGCATCCAGGTAGCGCCGCTCAGCGTCGCGGCGGCGATGCGCGGAGCGATCCTCGAGGAGCGCACGGCAGTGCTCACCTCTGCCACTCTCGCGCTCGGTGGCCGCTTCGAACCGGCGGCCGGTGAGGTCGGCCTGGCCCGCCGCGACCGGGTGGCGGAGGACGAGCTGCCGGCCTCCGGGAACTCGAGCGCGTGGGCGGGGCTCGATGTGGGCAGCCCGTTCGAGTACCGCCGCCAGGGGATCCTCTACACCGCCCGGCACCTCCCGGCGCCGGGGCGGGACGGCCCCTCCGCAGCGATGCTGGACCATCTCACCGAGCTGGTGGAGGCCTCGCGCGGGGGAGCGCTGTGCCTGTTCTCCTCGCGCCGCGGCGCGGAGGTCGCGGCCGAGCATGTGCGTGCCCGGCTGGATCTGACGATCGCCGTGCAGGGCGAGGACTCCATGGCGAATCTGGTGCGGACCTTCCGCGAGGAGGAGGATGCGAGCCTCTTCGGCACCCTCACCCTGTGGCAGGGGGTGGACGTCTCCGGCAGGTCGCTGCGGCTGGTCACCATCGACCGGATCCCGTTCCCGCGCCCGGATGATCCGTTGACCGCGGCCCGGCAGGAACGGATCGGACGCCACGGCGGCAACGGCTTCATGTCGATCTCCGCCCAGCATGCCGCGCTGCTGCTCGCCCAGGGGGCCGGGCGCCTCATCCGCTCCGATCAGGACCGCGGGATGGTCGCGGTGCTGGATCCGCGCCTGGCGACCGCGCGGTACGGGAGCTTCCTGCGGGAGTCCATGCCGCCGCTGTGGCCGACGGCGGATCCGGAGGCCGCTCTGGCAGCGCTGCGCCGACTCGCGGACGCCTGAGCGCCCCGACCTCACCGGCAGGGGCGGGCTGTGGTCAGACGGCCCGCAGGACCGCCACGATCTTCCCGAGGATCTCGGCATGATCACCGAGGATCGGGGCGAAGGCCGGGTTGTGGGGCATCAGCCAGACGTGGTCGTCACGCTGCACGAAGGTCTTGACCGTGGCCTCGCCGTCGATCATGGCGGCCACGATCTCGCCCTTCTCCGCAGTGCTCTGTGAGCGCACGACCACCCAGTCGCTGTCGCAGATGGCCGCGTCGATCATCGAATCCCCGACCACCTGGAGCAGGAAGAGGTCCCCGTCGCCCACCAGGCGCTGGGGCAGGGTGAAGACGTCCTCGACGTGCTCCTCGGCGGTGATCGGAGCGCCGGCGGCGATCCGGCCCACCAGCGGCACGGCCACCGAATTGGGAGTGATCTCGGGCTCGGGCGACGGGCTCGGCGGGGCCGGGGCATCGTCCGCATCGGGCATCACCACCTCCATCGCGCGCGGTCGCTTGGGGTCGCGGCGCAGGAAGCCCTTGCGTTCGAGGGACTGCAGCTGGTGGGCGACCGAGGAGGACGAGGTCAGCCCGACGGCATCACCGATCTCTCGCATCGTGGGCGGGTAGCCGTGCGCGGCGACCGCCTCGTTGATCGTCTCCAGGATCAGCCGCTGGCGACGGGTGAGGACCGCGGTGCGCTCATCAGCCGGGGCATCGCCGCGGGCCGGGATCGGCTGGGGGGTGCTCGGCGTCATCGTGCGGCCTCCTGGCGTCGTCTGTCGGACCCATGCGGTTCCGTTGTCCTGTCACCCAGCGTAGGGCGGCACGCCGCAGAAGCCAAACATGTGTTCGATGCTGCTGTTGCGTGTCGCGAGCGACTGGGGTTACAGTCGCACATACATTCGATCGAACAGGAGTTCGGATATGCGTACCGATATTGCCACGGCCCTTCCCTTCCCGTCGCAGGGCACGCCTCGTCGCGAGGCCGCCGCCCGAGCACGCGTTCGACTCGAGCCGACGCGTCGCGGTCGCCTGCTCGTCACGGTGCTCGCCTTCGTGCTCGGTCTGCTGGTGGCCGCTGCCGTACTGCTGTCGGTCGACCTGCCGGCGATGGCGGGCACCGAGAGCGAGCAGCCCCTCACCGTGACCGTCGAAACCGGAGACACCCTGTGGGGCTATGCCGACCAGTACGCGCCGGAGGGCATGAGTGCGCAGGAGTTCGTCGCCCAGGCGCGACTGCACAATCAGCTTCCCACCGGTCGCATCACCGCAGGTCAGGAGATCCAGCTTCCCGTCCTGGGCGGCGAGACCCGCTGAGCGGCTGAAAGGCCGGTATTCTGGGCGGATGCACTGTCCGTTCTGTCGCCATCCCGATTCCCGCGTCGTCGACTCCCGCACGTCCGACGACGGCGCGACGATTCGCCGCCGGCGCCAGTGCCCCAACTGCTCCCGACGCTTCTCCACCTCGGAGACGGCCTCCCTCTCCGTGCTCAAGCGCTCGGGTGTCAGCGAGCCGTTCAGCCGGGCCAAGGTGATCTCGGGGGTGCGCAAGGCCTGTCAGGGCCGGCCGGTCAGCGATGACCAGCTGGCGATGCTCGCCCAGCGGGTCGAGGAGAGCATCCGTTCCAGCGGCCTCGCAGAGATCGATGCCCACCAGGTGGGACTCACGATCCTGCAGCCGCTCCAGGAGCTGGACGTGATCGCGTACCTGCGCTTCGCGAGCGTCTACCGGGGCTTCGATTCGCTCGAGGATTTCGAGGCGGCGATCGCGCGCCTGCGCGCCGAGGCGCCGCAGGGCGAGGACCCCGTGGGGACGCCGACCGCCTGAGGTCGCCCGGCGAGCGGCAGATCGTGTCCGATGACACACCGCCCAGGCGGTTTCCTCCCACATCTCGGATTTGGTGCGGAGGCTCCCGCGGATATGCATAAGATATCCCTCGTGCGCTCACGCAGCGCACACCTGATCGGCGGTCGTGGAGGGGAAGCCACGGCCGCCGATCCCTGTTCGGGCAGGGCGACCGCGGCACTCACTGCGCGATGCCGGCCGGAAGATCCTGCGCGTGGACCACCCCGAGGTGCTGGGTCGGGCGGCTCATCGCCACATATAGATCCCCGGCACCATGGGCGGCGATCAGCTCAGCCGGTTCCACGATCACCACCGCATCGAACTCGAGCCCCTTGGCATCCTGAGCGGTCATCACCGCGACCTCGTCATCCACACCCGCCGATCCCGCGCCGACGGCCGGCAGGGCCGCCTGGGAGCGCAGGGCCTCGAGCAGGACGGCGAGGCGCTCCTGCGCGGCGATCACGGCGATCCTGCCCAGGCGCTCCGCGTGGAGCGCCACCACTGCCTCGGCGGTGCCGGCGACGATCCCCTCGGGGGAGGCCCGCTGTATCAGCGGCTCCCGGTCGCCCTCCCGCACCGAGCTGACCGGTGTCACCGGCAGCTCGTGCGCCTGTGCCATCGCCACCGCGCGATCCATGATCAGGCTCGGCGTGCGGTAGTTGACGGTGAGATGCTCGACCTGCAGTCGATCCTGGATGTAGGGCGAGAGCGCGGCGGACCAGGAGTCGGTGCCGCCGGCGGAGGAGGTCTGGGCGACATCGCCGACCACCGTGAAGGACTTGGTAGGAGCTCGCCGCATCAGGGCCCGCCAGCTCATGGGGGAGTGCTCCTGAGCCTCGTCGACCACGACATGGCCGTAGGTCCAGCTCCGCTCGGCGGAGGCGCGCTCGGCCAGGGTCCGCCCGTCGCGGATGTGGCCGACCTGATCAGCGAGGTCCTCGGCGCGGATGATCCCCGAGGTGTCGATGTTCTCGATGACCTTGCGTGCGTACTCGACCTCCGACCGTCGGCGTTCGGCGTCGTCCCGGGCTCGGGCCTCCGCCGGTGCGGAGTCCTCTCCGAGCAGCTCCGCCACTTCGTCGAGCAGGGGGACGTCCTCGACCGTCCAGGGTGAGTCCTTGGGGCGCACCAGTAGCTCGATCTCGTTCGTCAATGACCGCGGGGCCGCGTCCCGCAGCCGGTCGGGCCGGGAGAACAGGATCCGCAGGAAGCCCTGCGGGGTGTACGGGAGCCAGGCGAGGTTCAGCTGGCGCTTGATCTCGGGATCGTTGCGCAGGTCCGAGAGGAGATCGGGGCGGTCCTCCGGGATGACCGTGTGCCCCTGAGCCCGCAGCGAGCTCTCGTAGCTCTGGACCAGGCGGTCCATCGCTGCGCGGACGAAGACGGCACGGCCGGTGTTGTGCGGCTTGTGCGAGGCCCGGGCCTCGCGCCGGGCCGAGCGGATCGCGTCCCGGGTGAGGGTGATCGGAGTGCCGTCGATGCGCAGGCTGATGTCGGCGTCGGGGACCACCTGGCGCTGTCGGACCGCGCGGGCGAGGAGCTCAGCCATCGCGGCGTCGCCCTTGAGCCGTGCCACGGTGTCCTCGTCGTGCACAAAGGTCTCGACCCCGGGGAACAGCTCGCCGGGGGTCAGCATCACGACCCCGGATTCGCCGAGGCTCGGCAGCACCCGTTCGATGTAGCGCAGGAACCCCGGGGTGGGGGCCATGATCAGCACGCCCGTGTGCTCCAGCCGCCGACGGTGCGTGTACAGCAGGTACGCCGCGCGGTGGAGCGCCACCGCGGTCTTGCCGGTGCCGGGCCCGCCCTGGACCACCAGCACACCGCGGTTCTCGGAACGGATGATGCGATCCTGCTCGGACTGGATCGTCGCGACGATGTCGCCCATCCGCCCGGTGCGCTTCCCGGAGACGGCGGCCAGCAGGGCGCCCTCGCCCTGGAGCACGACGTCGTGGTCGGGGTCCTCGAGCACAGTCTGATCCAGGACGTCGTCCTCGAGGCCGACCACGGTGCGACCTCGATTGATCAGGTGCCGCCGGAGCCGCACCGACAGCCTGTCGGTGCTGGTGGCGCGGTAGAACGCAGCTGCCGCGGGAGCGCGCCAGTCCACCAGGAGCTGTTCTCGTTCAGAGGTGAACAGCCCGATCCGGCCGATGTAGTGACGGGCCGCATCGTCCATGTCGAGACGACCGAACACCAGGCTGCGGGAGACCGAGCGCAGCAGTGCGAGACGGTCCTCGTACAGCGCCATGAAGGAATCGCGCTCGGAGCGGTTCTGGTGGGTCGAGGCGTGCTGTGATCGCTGGATCTGCTCGAGATTGCCCTCCACCTGCGTGATCAGCTGGTCCAGCCGTCGATAGAGACGGTCGGCATACGTCTGTTCACGTGTGATCTCCCGGGCGATCTGTTCCTCGGCGTCGTCCACGTCCCTGCCTCTCACCCTGTGCGTCCTCATGCCGCGCCGCCGTCCGGCGGACCCGAGATCGGCGAAGCACGGTGGTCCATTATGGTGGACGGGCCTGGGTGCGCGTGCCATCAGGTGATCCACGTCCAGTCGGCCGCGAGGGAGGAGCCACGATGCGAGACCCGCGCGATCTGTATCGGTTCGAGTCGACCGAGGTCCTGGAGGCGGTGCCGCGCTCCGGGCTCACGCTGGTGCACGCACTGCCGGGGATGGTGGATGCCGGCAACGCCTGCCGCATCGCCGCCACGTACCTGCGCGATGAGCTTCGCCATCTGCGACTGGTCTCCTTCGACACCGATGAGCTCCTGGACTACCGCGGCTCCCGCCCGCAGGCGAGCTTCGACGGCACTTCCTTCGTGGACGTGGAGGTCCCTGAGCTCACGCTCTCGCTGATGTACGACGAGCAGGACCGGCCCTTCCTCTTCCTCGACGGTCCGGAGCCGGATCTGCAGTGGCGCCGGCTGGCCGAGGCGCTGATCGATCTGGTGGAGTACTTCGACGTCCAACGGGTGGTCGGTATGCAGGGCGTGCCCATGGCGGTGCCCCACACCCGTCCCATCGGTCTGTTCGCCCACGCCAACGACCCCTCGCTGCTGGGTCGGCCGGGCGCCCGGGCGACACCGGCCCCGGGGACCGCGCCGGACTTCGGCGAGGAGGGGGCCGCCGAGCTGGTGATCCCGGCGGCCTTCAGCACCCTGCTCGAGCATCGGCTGGGCAGGGCAGATCATCCCGCGATGGGCTACGCCGCCCAGATCCCGCACTATCTGGCTCGGACCGACTTCCCTGCCGGATCGCTGGCGCTGCTGCGCCGGGTCAGCGAGGCGGCCGGGCTCGACCTCCCGCTGGTCCATCTCGGAGACCTCACCGATGCCGCCACGGTGGCCCTGCAGGCCTCCCTCGAGCAGAACGCGGAGGTGCGCCAGATCGTCGGGGCGCTCGAGGAGCAGTACGACTCGATGGGCGCGAACGAGGACTCCTCGCCGCTGGCGACCACGATGGATCTGCCGACGGCCGACGAGATCGGCGAGCACTTCGAGCGCTTCCTCGCCGACCATGACGGTGACTCCCCGGAGGAGCCGCCCTCGCTGTGAGCGCCGATGCGGTGCTGCCCGACGGCGCGGGAGACCCCGAAAAACCTCAGTTCGTTATCTCTTCGTGATCCGGTCTTGCCGATCTCCGTGTGAACCGGGCCACGGTCATGACAGAATGAAGTCGTTGCGGTGATGCAGGTCCAGCAGGACAGTCCGACGACGGTGCCTCGGCACAGCAGTACGGCTTGCACCTGACGCCACCCGCTCCGGCGGGGGACGGCTTCACGCGGCACCGCGATCGCGTCGTGCGATCGATGAAGGACGACACAGAAGGTGACAGGTATGGCACAGGGCTCGGTCAAGTGGTTCAACGCCGAAAAGGGCTACGGATTCATCGAGATCGACGGAGGCGGCGCAGACGTCTTCGTGCATCACAGCAAGATCGACATGGATGGATACCGCGCCCTCGACGAAGGTCAGCGCGTGGAGTTCGAAGTCAGCCAGGGTGACAAGGGGCCGCAGGCCGAGCAGGTTCGTCCTCTCTGATCGACGGCACCCCGTCAGCATCACGAACCGGGCAGGAGCATCGCGCTCCTGCCCGGTTCGTCGTCGTCGGGCCGTCGGTATGCGCTCAGCGTGAGTGCAGCACGCGTCCGGCACGGGCGAGCGCCTCGACCTGGGGCCGGCGCGCCAGGCGCACCGAGACCGCATCGGAGCGCAGGTCGCGGTCGATGCCCTCGGGGAGCGGGCGCCGGGAGGCGAGCAGGATGCAGTTCCCTCGCCGCTTGCCCGAGAGGTGGGCGGGCTCGGCGATCACCCCGACGTGCGGGAAGACGGTGGAGAGGGTCGCGACCTCGTCCGCCATCAGGCCGCTCCCCGGTGGCGCCGCGCAGTTGGCCAGGTAGATCCCTCCGTCGCGCAGCACCCGATCGGCGTGGGCGGCCGTTTCCGCAGTCGTGAGCTCCGGGGGTGTGACCGCTCCGCTGAAGACGTCTCTGACCAGAACATCGAATCGCTTCTCGCGCCAGGAGGTCAGGGCGCCGAGCGCATCCTCCACGCGCAGTCTCAGCTGCGGCGAGCGGGGGAGGTCGAACCATTCCCGCACCTGGTGCGCGAGCAGCTCGTCGATCTCCACCACGATCTGGCGGCTGCGCGGATGGCGGGCGGCGATCGCCCGCGGCAGGGAGCAGCCGCCGCCGCCCAGGTGCGCGAGATGGGGAGCCGGCGCCGGCGGGCTGCTCGCAGCTCCTGACGCATCTGGTCCTGGCAGCTCCGCGAGGTGGCGGTCGATCACCAGCAGCATCCAACGCATGTACTCGAACACCAGGTGCTCGGGATCCGGATGCAGGTGTGAGGAAGGGACCCCGTTGACATCCAGCAGCACCGAGCCGTCGGTCTCCAGGGTCAGCGCGGCGGTCCCGGTCGAGATGGGGATCGGGGTGTCGAGGGGGCCGAGGTGCGCGAAGGCAGCGCGGCGCGGGCGATCGCGGCGGGGCATCGCACCACTCTAGGAGATCCACGGGAGATCGCCGGGTCGGTTCCTCCCCATCCGGTGCTCCTCCACCGCCGCAGCGGTCCCGCCTCATCTGTCAGACCCCGCCCCTAGCGTGGCACTCAGCAGGACGGCGCAGAGGGCGCCCCGAGTTCGCGGAGGAGGAGACCGATGACCCGCACCATGCCCCGGCGAGGAGGAGCCACGGCGCCGGTCGACTCCGGCGCCCGCGCCCTGCGTCTGCTCCTGGCACGCCTGGACCAGGACCAGGCGGACCTCGAACGCGCGCGAGAGCTGCTGCGCCAGGGGCGATCGCAGCTGGAGGAGGATCCGCGCGAGGCCTTTGAGCTGATCCATCGGGCGGCGTTGAGAGGCGCCGGGGTGCTGGTCTCCCGGGCCAACCGCGAGCGCCGCCGGGCGCTGCCGCTGAACGTGTGGACCGCGCTGGCACGCCTCGGCGGGCCGGATGCCGAAAGGGCGGAGCAGCTGGAGCCCCTGGTGGCGGAGAGGATGCGGCTGGACCGGGAGGTCAGCGCCCAGCCTGATCCAGAGCTGCTGCGCAGCCACCTCGAGGGAACCGGGGCGCACCTCGAGCTGGTCGCCCAGCGTCTCCTGGAGGACCTCCCCGCCCACGTCACCGAGCTCATCGCCCCCGGCGGAGCGTCCCCGGTCGAAGGCGCGCAGCCCGGGTAGAGTTCCTCGCGAGGGAGGTGCCGATGGATGTCAGCGGTGACGCGGGCTCGACGGAGGAGATCCCCGGGATCCTGCACCTGGACATGGACGCCTTCTTCGCCTCCATCGAGGTGAGGGACGATCCCCGGCTGCAGGGCCTGCCCGTGGTGGTGGGTGGCGCGGGGGCGCGCGGGGTGGTCGCCGCGGCCAGCTATCCGGCCCGCACCCGAGGCATCCGCTCCGCGATGCCGATGGCGTCGGCGCGGCGCCTGGCCCCGGATCTCGTCATCGTCCCGGCGCGGATCGACCACTACCGCCAGATCTCCGCCCGCGTGATGGAGCTGCTGGCTGACGTGGTCGCCGACATCGAGCAGATCAGCGTCGACGAGGCCTTCCTCGATGTGCGCGGCGCACGACGGCTGTTCGGCCCACCGGAGCAGATCGCCGAGCTGCTGCGGGGGAGGATCCGCGAGGACCTCGACCTGCCGAGCTCGGTCGGGGGATCCGTCTCCCGGGCCGTCGCGAAGATCGCCTCCGCCCGGGCCAAGCCCGACGGGATGCTGATCGTCCCCGCCGCCCGCACTGCCGAGTTCCTCGCCCCGCTGCCGGTCTCGGTGATCTCCGGCGTCGGCCCCAGAGCGCAGGAGTCGCTCGCCCGGATCGGTGTGCGCACCATCGGCCAGCTGCGGGAGATCCCCCGCTCCGCCCTGACCCGGGCGCTGGGACCTCGAGCGCCCGAGATCGCGGCGCTCGCCGAGGGCAGCGACCGCACCGGGCTGGGGCGACGCGCCAGGGACAAGTCGCTGGGGACGGAGCGGACCTGGGATCAGGACCTCTCCGACCCGGCGGAGGTGCGCAGGTCCATCACGCAGATGGCGGATGATGTCGCCCGGCAGCTGCGCCGCGGCGACTTCGTGACGCGGACCGTCGTGCTCAAGCTCCGCGCTCCGGACGGCACCACCATCACGCGCTCCTCGACCCTGGACCAGCCCACCTCCAGCGGTGAGCGGCTCCGGGAGCAGGTGGTCTCCCTGTGGGAGCGCGAACGCTCCACGATGTGCCGGGTGCGCCTGGCGGGGGTGCGGGCCGCGCACCTGGAGCCGGCCGCCGGCTCCCCGGTGCAGTCGGAGCTGAACCCCCGAGCGGCGGGCTGGCAGGACCTGGAGGCCGCGATGGATCGGGCGCTCGAGCGCTTCGGCACGCGCAGCCTGGAGCGCGGATCGACGCTCTCCGCCGCCCCCGACGGGGCGCGGCGCAGCCCGCCGGACCCCGCCCCGGATACCCGTGCGGGACCGACGGGGCGTCTCGATACGGACGGCCCGCACCCTCGAGGACCGATCGGTCGGTGAGGGTCGCTGACCGGTCGTCATGTGATGCGGTGCCCGGAGTGTTCACATTACCCAGGAACAGGATCTAAACTGGGTGCACTGCCGACGAGGACGAGGCTCCTCGACCGGTGGATGTGCGCCGACCGGCGCGAGAGGACGGGGACAAGGAGCGGGATCATGCCGCTGTCTGAACACGAGCAGAAGATGCTCGACGAGATGGAGCGTCAGCTCTTCGCTGACGATCCGCGCCTCGCACGAGCTTTCGCACCGAAGACGCCGCCGCGACGCAGCGGGCGGCGAATACTCATCGGCCTGGGCGCCGTCGTCGTGGGCCTCGGGGTCCTCGTGCTGGCGGTGAGCCTCCCGGCGATCTGGCTCGGGGTGATCGCCTTCATCGGCATGCTTGCCGGCGCGGTCTATGCGGTCACCGGATCCAGCAGCTCTTCGCACGGCAAGGACTCTCCTGACGGGGGAGGCGGCAGCGGGGGCACCGGACCGGCTGCTCCCGGCGGTGACGACGGCGGCACCTTCATGCGCAAGATGGAGGAGCGCTGGGAGAAGCGTGCGGGGGACGATCCCCGATCCTGACCGCTGTGCAGGTCGGCGCGGCACTGATGCGCTGACTCTCTGATGTATGACGATGCCCCGGCTCGGAAGAGCCGGGGCATCGTCATGTCCGCGCCCTTCGGGTGACCGGTCGGTCACCGTGCCCACGGAGGCGACGGTGCTGGAGGCGGCTGCCTCTCCCGCGATTCCCCACATTGCTCCACCGCGGTTCTCCCTGCCCCTCCACCTCCCTCCCCGCGGCCCGACCATGCCCACCGGTGAGTCGCTGACCTGGGATTTCTCGATTGGGGCTGCTGAGTGGCCGGCTCGGCAGCGGCGGCAACGATGCCGAAACGCCGGAGGAGACGTGCCCGACAGGAATTTTCCCCCACCTCGCTCCATCCCGCTGACCTGCTGTGACGTGGTTCCCTTGCGGCTGTTTCGAGGTTTTGGGGTCCAATGGTGGGGAGTAGTGGGGTAAAGTGGAGCGCGTTGGGAGGAGATGGAGTCCGGATCGCGAGTCGCGGCAGGTGAAGGAGGGCGCTGATGTTCCTCGGCACCTTCACGCCCAAGCTCGATGAGAAGGGCCGCCTGATCTTCCCGGCGAAGTTCCGTGACGAGCTCGCCTCGGGACTGGTCATGACTCGTGGACAGGAGCACTGCATCGCCGTGTACCCGCTCATGGAGTTCCGCCAGAAGCTCGAGGACGCCCGTCGGGCGCCCACCACCGACAAGCGCATCCGTGACTACCTGCGAGTGCTGCTCTCCGGTGCGGAGGACGTCATCCCGGACAAGCAGGGACGCATCACCATCCCGGGCCATCTGCGCGACTACGCGGATCTGGACCGGGAATGCGCCGTCATCGGCGCATTGGACCGGCTCGAGATCTGGGCGCTCCCGGCCTGGGAGACCTACCTCGAGCAGAAGGAGCAGGGCTTCGCGGAGACCTCCGAGGAGGTGATCCCCGGCCTGTTCTGAGCTCGGCCCGAAGGACTCTCCGTCCTGTGAGACCTCTCGTCGTTCCCGCCCCGACGCAACTTCCCCGGTGGCGGGTCGGGAACGACGGGGAATCTGACAGGACGGCACCGCGAAGAGATCGCGGGGCCGGGCAGGACGCAGCACCCGGACCAACGCAGACAGCACGACAGCACCGACCCAGGGGAGGGGTGACATGGACCAGTCGCAGAGCCGGCGACCAGCTGAGGACCGACACGTCCCCGTCCTCCTGGACACCTCCGTCCAGCTCCTCGCCCCCGCGCTCCAGGAGCCCGGGGCGATCCACGTCGACGCCACGCTGGGGATGGGCGGCCATGCCTCGGCCGTCCTGCGGGCCGCCCCGCACGCCCACCTGGTGGGCATCGACCGCGACCCCCAGGCACTGGTCCTCGCCCGGGAGCGCCTGGACTGCGACGGGGTGGGGGCGCGGGCCACCCTGGTCCATGCCACCTACGACCAGATCCCCGAGGTGCTCGAGGACCTCGGTCTTCCCGGAGCGCACGGCGTGATGATGGACCTGGGCCTGTCCAGCTTCCAGATCGATACCGCGGACCGCGGCTTCTCCTACGCGGTCGACGCCCCCCTGGACATGCGGATGGATCCCTCCTCCGACGGCCCCACCGCAGCGGATCTGCTGCGGGACCTGCCCGAGACGGAGATCGCCCGCATCCTCCGCACGCTCGGCGATGAACGCTTCGCCAAGCGGATCGCCCGCCGTCTGGTCGAACAGCGCCAGGTGGCACCGCTGACCCGCAGCGGCGAACTGGTCGAGCTCCTGGAGCGGGCGATCCCCGCAGCCTCCAAGGCCAGCGGCGGGCATCCTGCCAAGCGCACCTTCCAGGCATTGCGGATCGCCGTGAACGAAGAGCTCGAGATACTCGCCTCCGCCATCGAGTCCGCCCTCGACAGCCTTCACCTCGAAGGCCGGATTCTCGTGGAGTCGTACCACTCAGGCGAGGACCGCCTGGTCAAGACCGCGTTCACGCGGCGTACCCGTTCCTCCGCACCGCCCGGGTTCCCGGTCGAGCTGGAGGAGCACAAGCCGACCTTCGCCCCGCTCGTGCGCGGTGCCCTCCAGGCTGACGACGTCGAGCGCGACGGCAACTCCCGCGCAGCCTCGGTCCGGTTGCGCGCCCTGACCCGAATCCGACCCGACCAGGGAGCACACTGAGATGGCCAGCACGTCCGCCGTTCATGCACCCGCGATCCGCCCGGTCCGCGGCACTCGGCGCTCCGCCGCCGCACGACCCGGCCTGACGGTCGTCGCCAGCCCGAAGACCGCAGGCAGCTCGATGCCGTTCACCATGCTGTGCACGCTGATCGTCGTGGCGACCCTCGCCGCACTGCTCTACCTCAACATCCAGATGTCCGACACGAGCTACGAGATCACCCGGCTGCAGGGCCAGTCCCAGCGGCTCACGGAAGAGAGCCAGGCGCTCGCCGAGACCAACGAGCGCCTGGGCACGCCGCAGGAGCTCGCCCGTCAGGCGCGCGAGATCGGCATGGTCCCGGTGGCGGATCCCGCATATATCGACCTCGACACGGGCGAGATCATCGGCGAGACGTCCCCGGCGGCGCAGACTGAGGTCAATCCGGAGCTGACCGAGGTGCCCGAGAAGGTCGCCGTGCCTCCGGCGCAGATCTATGACGAGCCCACCGCCTACCACGGCATGGGCAACGAAGGGGCCTGAGGATGACGCCACCGCGCAGCAGCCGGCGGAGCACCACCCGTGCCACGGGAGGTGCTCGAGGGCACCGGCCCGGCGGCACCGGAGGGACCCTCATCCCGCCGCCCCGGATCGGGGATCCCTCCACCCGGCACCGACTGCTCATCAGCGTGATCCTGGTGGCCGTCCTGGCGCTGTCCGGACGCCTGATCTGGGTGCAGGGCCTGGACGCGAGCGCCCGTGCCGAAGAGGCGATCGCCCAGCGCACCGTCACCCGCACCATCCCCGCCCTGCGCGGAGACATCACCGACCGTCACGGCACCACCCTGGCCAGCTCCGTGGAGCGGTACGACCTGTGGGTCAACCAGCTCCAGGTCGGCGAGTACCTCGAGAACTCGAAGTCCGCCGACGTCACCGGGGTGGCGGCGGCGCAGGACCTCGCCCCGGTCCTGGGCTGGAGCGTCTCCAAGACCGAGCAGGCACTCACCGGCGATGCAGGATTCTCCTACCTCCTCAAGAGCGTCGAGCCCGAGGTGCGTGACGCCGCGCTCGCGCTGCGCATCCCCGGCATCGGCGCGGACCGGGTGGCCGAACGGATCTACCCGGCAGGTTCCGTCGGCGGGAACGTGCTGGGCTTCGTCGGTGCCGACGGCACCGCGCTGGCGGGCACGGAGCTCTCCTTCGATGGCCAGCTCAGCGGCACCGACGGCAAGACCACCTACGAGCGCGGTGCGCAGGGCCAGATCATCCCCACCGGTGCGCAGGAGACCACCCCGGCGGTCGACGGCGATGACGTGGTGCTGACCATCGACCGGGATCTGCAGTGGAAGGCGCAGCAGATCGTCGCCGGCGCCGTCGAGACCTGGGGCGCCTCCGGTGGCAGCGCCGTCGTCTACAACGCGCACAGCGGCGAGGTGCTCGCTCTCGCCGAGTACCCGAGCTTCGACCCGAACACCCCCGGCGACTTCGCCCCGAGGACCTCGGCAACCGGTCGATCTCCAGCGTGTTCGAGCCCGGATCCACCGGAAAGCTGTTCACCCTGGCCGCGGCGATCGAGGAAGGGGAGGTCACCCCGGAGTCGGAGTACGAGATCCCGTACGAGATGTGGTTCGACGGCCACCGCGTGAAGGACTCGCACCATCATCCGGACCAGCGCCTCACCCTCGCAGGGGTGCTCAAGAACAGCTCGAACGTCGGCACCGTGCAGATCGCCGAGACCGTGAGCCCCGAGCTGCGCTACGACTACCTCAAGGCCTTCGGCCTGGGGGAGAAGACCGGGGTGGAGCTGCCGGGCGAGTCCGCCGGAGTCGTCCACCCGGCCGACCAGTGGAAGGGGCGCACCCGCTATACGACCGCCTTCGGCCAGGGGTACAGCGTCAACGCCCTGCAGATGGTCTCCGCCGTCGGCACCTTCGCCAACGACGGTGTGCGGGTCCAGCCCTCCCTGATCGCCGGCCTCCGACAGCCTGATGGCTCCGTGCGACCCCTCGGCGAGCCGGAGAGCACTCGGGTGGTCTCCAGCGAGACCGCCGAGACGATGCGCGCGCTGATGGACAACTCGGTGGACGAGGAGCAGTCCTCCGCCGCGGTGGACGGCTATGCGGTCGGCGGCAAGACCGGCACCGCCCAGGTCGGCGACGGCACCTACACCGCCTCCTTCATCGGCTTCGCCCCGGCGGATGACCCCGAGCTCGTGGTCGGCGTTTTCGTCTTCGGACTGAACACCTTCATCTCCGGCAGCCGCGCTGCGGCGCCCGCCTTCTCCGAGCTGACCGCCTTCTCCCTCCAGAACCAGGGCATCGCCCCGACCGGTGTCCCGGGCGCGAGCTCGAGAACGAGTGGTGAACCCGTGATGACCCCGATGACCGATCCCGCGCTGGAACCCGCCCGCCCCCGCCATGCCCACGGCGCGACGGCGGGGGACCTCGCCCGTGCGCTCGGCGCACCGATGCCGGGTGCTTCCGGTTCCGAGGCCGATCCCGTGCTGTGCGGAGTCACCCTCGACTCACGCTCCGTGGAGCCCGGCGACCTCTGGTGCGCGCTGCCCGGCGCCAACGCCCACGGCGCCCAGTTCGCCCAGCAGGCCGCGGATCTCGGCGCGGCGATGGCGCTGACCGACCCCACCGGCCGGGAGCGCTGCGAGGCCGCTGGACTGCCGGTGCTCGTGGTCCAGGATCCGCGCACCGCCACCGCCACCGCCGCGGCCCTGGTGCAGGGCCGCCCGGCCGCACGCCTGGTCACCATCGGTGTCACCGGCACCAACGGCAAGACCTCCATCACCACCGCGATCACTCGCACGCTGCTGGAGCTCGGGGTCCCTGCCGGTGCGATCGGCACCAGCGGCACCAGCTATCGCGACGTGCACGGCACGGACCATGCCATCGGCACCGTCCGCACCACCCCGGAGGCTCCCGAGCTGCACGGTCTGCTCGCGCGGATGGTCGAGGACGACGTCGAGGTGGTCTCGATGGAGGTCTCCAGCCACGCCCTGGTCCTGCACCGTGCGGACGAAGTCGTCTACGACATCGCCTGCTTCACCAACCTCACCCAGGACCACCTCGACTTCCACGGCTCCATGGAGCGCTACTTCCAGGCCAAGCGGCTGCTGTTCACCCCCGAGCATGCGCGTCGCGGCATCGTCTGCGTCGATGACGACTGGGGCCGCCGACTGGCCCGGGAGGCTCTGGTCCCGGTGACCACCTACACCACGAAGGCGGACGTCGAGGCGGACCACCGGGCCGGGCCCCATCGCCCCGAGGGCTACGGCTCCACCTTCGAGGTCGAGGGCCCGGGAGGCACCCGCACGCTGCGGGCCGCGCTCCCCGGCCGCCACTACGTCGCCAACACCCTGGCGGTCGATCTGCTGCTGGCCGCGATCGGCCATACCGGGGAGGAGGTCACCGAGGCGCTGGGCCGGGCCGGCACGGTCCCCGGGCGGATGGAGTCCGTGGCCGCCGCCCCGATCCGCGGCATCGTGGACTACTCCCACACCCCCGACGCCCTCGAACAGGCGCTGACCACCCTGCGCGGCATCCCCGGCACCGGCCGCCTCCTCGTGGTGATGGGGGCCGGCGGCGACCGCGATCGCGGCAAGCGCCCCCGCATGGGGGAGGTCGCCGCGCGCCTCGCCGACGTGGTGGTCGTCACGGACGACAACCCGCGCAGCGAAGACCCCGCAGCGATCCGCCGCGAGGTGCTCAGCGGGGTCCCGGACGATGCGAACGCGCTGGTCCACGACGTGGACGGGCGCGGGAAGGCGATCGCCCTGGCTGCCTACCTGGCGGACGTGTCCGACACCATCCTCGTCGCCGGCAAGGGGGCCGAGACCGGGCAGCAGATCGGCGGTATCGTCCATCCGTTCGATGACCGCCTCCGATTGCGGGATGCACTGCGAGATGCGCACACGGCGCGCGGGGGCGCCGACGACATGGACGAAGGACGCTGAACATGCTCCAGACCACGGCACGGGAGATCGCCGACCTCACCGGCGGCGCACTGGTGGGAGGCGCCACCGGGGACGAGATCGTCACCGGAACCGCCGCCATCGATTCTCGCGACGTCGGCCCCGGTGATCTGTTCGCCGCCTTCGACGGCGAGCACGTCGATGGCCACGACTACCTCGGCGCCGCCCGGGACGCCGGAGCCGCGCTCGCCCTGGTGGCCACGGACCACGACATCCCGGCAGTGCAGGTCGACGACGTCCGAGCGGCGCTGTCCGCACTGGCTCGTGCCCAGCTCACCCGAGCCCGGCGGCAGAATCCGCAGCTGGTGGTCCTCGCTGTCACCGGCAGCGCCGGCAAGACCGGCACCAAGGATCTGCTGGGGGCGATCCTCGGCGCCTCCGGCCCCACTGTGGCTCCCGTCGGCAGCCTCAACAACGAGCTCGGCCTGCCGCTGACCGTGCTGCGGCTGAGCGCCGAGACCCGGTTCCTGGTGCTCGAGATGGGGGCGCGCGGCATCGGCCACATCGCCCAGCTCACCGCGATCGCCCGCCCGGATATCGCGCTGGTGCTGAACGTCGGCTCTGCCCATCTCGGCGAGTTCGGCGGGGTCGACGCCATCGCGCAGGCCAAGGGCGAGCTCGTCGAAGCCCTTGCGCCCCACGGCCGGGCGATCCTGAACGCGGAGGACAGGCTTGTCGCAGGGATGGCCCCGCGCTCCGCCGCTCCGGTCGTCACCTGGGGATTCACCACCGGGGACGTCCGCGGTGCCGGCCTCCGCCTCGACGAGCAGGCGCGGGTGAGCTTCTCGCTCGAGGTGCCCGAGGGGCTCACCACCCTGGACGGCGATGCCGTGAGCCCGGGAAGCTTCCCGGTCAGTCCCGATCTGCTGGGCGAGCACCAGGCCGCCAACGTGCTGGCAGCGCTCACCGCAGCCCTGGTCGCCGGGGTGGAGCCGGCTGCGGCCGCCGCGACCCTCGAGGGGGCCACCCTTGCCTCCGCGCAGCGGATGCAGGCCCTGCGCGCCGGCGGAGTGCTCATCATCGACGACGCCTACAACGCCAACCCGGATTCCATGAAGCAGGCGCTGAAGACGCTTGCCCACCTCGGCCGCAGCCACCGCACCGTCGCCGTGCTCGGTGAGATGCTGGAGCTGGGGCCCGACAGCGTGCGGCTCCACGACGAGATCGGGCGACTCGTGGTGCGTCTGAACATCGGCCAGCTGTACGTGGTGGGCACCGGCGCCGCCCCCATCCACCACGGGGCCAGCCTCGAGGGGAGCTTCGGCGGGGAGTCCGAGCACCTCGACACCGTCGACGAGGCGATCGCCGTGCTGGAGCAGACCGTGCGGCCCGGCGACGCGGTGCTGCTGAAGTCCTCCCGCGACGCCGAGCTGCGGCGCATCGCGGGCCCCCTCGTCGAGCATCTCGAGCGTCTCGATGACCACGACCAGTCGCAGACAGGAGCCGACCAGTGATCGCGATCATCATCTCCGGGGCGATCGCACTCGTGCTGTCGATCTTCGGCACGCCCCTGTTCATCAAGGCCCTCGAGCGCCGCGGCTACGGGCAGTTCATCCGTGACGACGGCCCCACCACGCATGCCACCAAGCGCGGCACTCCCACCATGGGCGGCGTCGCGATCATCCTCGCGGTCCTGGCGGCGTACTTCCTCACCCACCTGGTGCTGTGGACCTCGCCCAGCGTCTCCGTGCTGCTGGTGCTGTTCCTGGCCGTCGGCCTCGGGATCGTCGGCTTCCTCGACGACTACCTCAAGATCTCCCAGCAGGACAGCACGGGGCTGCGCCCCCGGTACAAGCTGCTCGGCCAGTTCCTGGTCGCGACCGCCTTCGCCGTGATGGCGCTGCTGTTCCCCGACGAGAACGGGCTGACCCCCGCGTCCCTGCACATCTCCTTCGTGCGGGACGTCCCCTGGCTGGACCTCGCTTTCCTGGGCACCGTGGTCGGTTTCCTGCTCTTCGCCATCTGGGCGAACTTCCTGGTCGCCGCCTGGTCCAACGGAGTGAACCTCACCGACGGGCTCGACGGCCTCGCCAGCGGCGCGACGATCATCTTCACCGCCGCCTACCTGATCATCAGCTTCTGGCAGTGGCGACAGGTGTGCAACGTCGATCTCGACGCCGGGGGACTGGTGCACTGCTACGACGCCCGCGACCCGCTGGACACCGCGGTGCTGTGCGCAGCGATCATCGGCGCCTGCGTCGGCTTCCTGTGGTGGAACACCTCGCCCGCCAAGATCTTCATGGGCGACACCGGCTCGCTAGCCCTCGGCGGCGCGATCGCGGGCCTGACCATCATCTCCCGCACCGAGATCGTCGGCGCCGTCATCGGTGGCCTGTTCGTGATCATCTCGCTGTCGGTCATCATCCAGGTCGCCAGCTTCAAGCTCACCGGGAAGCGCGTGTTCCGGATGGCGCCGCTGCAGCACCACTTCGAGCTCAAGGGCTGGAACGAGGTCACCATCGTGGTGCGCTTCTGGATCGTGGCAGGCATCCTCGCCGGTATCGGACTGGGCATCTTCTACCTCGACGCCCTGCCGAGGCTCACGTCATGACCGCGCAGCCGGCCGGACTCGCGGCCGAGGAGCGTTCCTGGCCCGGCCTGGACGTCAGCGGGCTGCGGATCCTGGTGACGGGTTTCGGGGTCTCCGGCTATGCCGTCGCGGATCAGACCATGCAGCGCGGCGCGCAGGTGCTCGTCATCGACGGAGCCGACGCCCCCGCATTGCGCGAGCGCGCCCAGATCCTCGAGGTGCTCGGAGTGGAGTTCCGCCTCGGCGCGGAGCACCTCCTCGCACTCCCGCAGGACCGCACGATCGACCTGGTGGTCACCTCCCCGGGCTGGCGGCCCGATCAGCCCCTGCTGGTCGCCGCCCAGGCCGCCGGGATCCCCGTCTGGAGCGAGATCGAGCTGGCGCGCCGGATGCAGGCCGCCGACGGTCCCGCCTGGCTGGGCATCACCGGCACCAACGGCAAGACCACCACCGTCACCATGCTCGAGTCGATCCTGCACCAGGCCGGGCTGCGGGCGGTCGCCTGTGGGAACGTCGGCCTGCCCGTCATCGAGGCCGCACTGGACCCCGAGGGCTTCGAGGTGCTGGCTCTCGAGCTGTCGAGCTTCCAGCTGCACTGGACCGAGCATCTGGACTGCGAGGCGGCCGTGGTGCTGAACATCAGCGCCGACCACCTGGACTGGCACGGCGGTGCGGAGGCCTACGCCGCGGCCAAGGGCCGGATCTTCGAGGGCGCGCGCACCGCCTGCGTGTACAACGTCGCCGACTCCGTGACCCGGCATCTGGTCGAGGAGGCCGACGTGGTCGAGGGAGCGCGGGCCGTCGGCCTCACTCTGGGGGTCCCCGGGCCCTCCGAGCTCGGCCTGATCGACGGCGTCCTGGTGGACCGGGCCTTCCTCGCCGAGCGCCGCTCCGCGGCCGCTGAGCTCGCCACGCTCGAGGACCTCGCCCACCTGGGTCCGCAGGGCGCCGGCCCCCACCTCGTGCTCGATGCCCTGGCCGCCGCCGCGCTCGCCCGGGCCCACGGGATCGAGGCCCGCGCGGTCCGCGACGGCCTGCGGGCGTACCGGATCGGCAGCCATCGCGCCCAGCACCTGGCCACCATCGACGGCATCGACTACGTCGACGACACCAAGGCGACGAACCCCGCTGCCGCGGCCGCCTCCCTGCGCTCCGCAGCGCGCGTGGTCTGGATCGCCGGCGGTGACGTCAAGGGCGCCGATCTCGATCCCCTGGTCGCCGCGGTGCGCGACCGACTGGTCGCCGTCGTGCTGCTGGGCATCGATCCGGAACCGTTCACGACCGCTCTGTCGCGACACGCACCGGAGATCCCCCTGCGGCGCATCGATCCGGGTGACACTGGCGGCGACGCCGGGCGATCCCGGCTGATGGACGACGCGGTGCAGGCCGCTCGCACGCTCGCCGAGCCCGGTGACGTGGTGCTGCTGGCTCCCGCGGCCGCCTCCATCGACCAGTTCCGTGACTACGCGGAACGGGGGGATCTGTTCGCGGCGGCCGTGAGCCGACTGCCAGGAGAGCGCGCATGACGATGGAGGACACCCGCCGAGGATCCCGTCGCGATGCACCTCGCTCCACCGAGGTGGTGCGGCCCGACGAGGAGCAGCCGCTGGGCAACATCGGCGACCGCGTCCGGGACGGTGTCGCCGGTTGGCTGCGGTCCCCGGCGCTCGACTTCTACGGACTGATCGTCGTCGCCACGCTGCTGGTCAGCGTGGGCCTGGTGATGGTGCTGTCCTCCTCCGCAGTCCTCAACATCTCCCGCGGCAACTCCGGCTTCGCCGGGCTGTTCCGCCAGGGCACGTTCGCCACGATGGGGCTGGTGCTGCTGATCCTCGCCTCGCTGCTGCCTCCGGGCTTCTACCGCCGGGCGGCGTGGCCGCTGCTCGGCATCGGTCTCCTGCTGCAGTGCCTGGTCTTCGTCCCCGGCCTGGGCGTCGAGGTCGACGGCAACCAGAACTGGATCCGGATCGCCGATCTGACGCTCCAGCCCTCCGAGTTCCTCAAGCTCGCGCTCGCCGTCTGGCTCGGGGCCCTGCTCTCCATGAAGCGACCGCTCCTGCACCGGCCCGCGCATCTGCTCTTCCCCCTGGTCCCCGGAGTCCTCCTCTCCCTCGGCCTCGTGATGCTCGGACACGACCTGGGCACCATGCTGATCATGGCCATGCTCGTGGCCGCGGCGATGTGGGTGGCGGGCATCCCGCGGCGCTGGTTCGCCCTCGCGGGTGCCGCAGGTCTGCTCGGGATCATCGTCCTGACCATCACCAGTGCGAACCGCATGGCGCGCATCACGAACTGGCTCCACGGGATCTGCGAGGGCGACTCCTGCTATCAGTCGGACCAGGGGCTGATGGGCCTCGCCGAGGGCGGCTGGTGGGGCGTGGGGCTCGGCGAGTCCCGCCAGAAATGGGGCCGGCTCCCCGCTGCGCAGGACGACTACATCTTCGCGATCCTCGGGGAGGAGCTCGGCCTGATCGGCACCCTCGGCGTGCTGCTGCTGTTCACGGTCTTCGCACTGATCATGGCGCGGATGATCACCCGTCTCGACGACGGTTTCATGCAGATCACCGTGGCCGGCATCAGTGCCTGGCTGCTCGGGCAGGCCTTCGTGAACATGATGGTCGTCACCGGTCTGCTGCCCGTCATCGGGGTGCCTCTGCCGTTCATCTCCTCCGGCGGCTCCGCGCTGCTGGCGTCCATGCTCGCCCTCGGCGTGCTGATCTCCTTCGCACGTCGGGAACCGGGGGCCGCAGAGGCCATCGGTGCTCGGCTGCACTCGGTGCGCAGCTCCATCAGCGTGCTGCCGGCGCCCCGAGGACGCACTGCGGAGCCCGCGGTCGCACGCTCTGCTCCCGCGAAGCGCTCGGCCGGCACCGTGAAGCGCTCGGGCGGCACCGCGAAGCGCCGGACCGGCTCAGCGAAGCGCTCGGCGCCGGCGGAGCGCCCCGCGACCTCCCGCCCGCGGACTGCACGCGGCGGCGCCTCCCCCTCCTCCCGAAGGTCCTGATGTCCTCCACCTCGCCCCGCATCCTCCTGGCCGGGGGTGGCAGCGCCGGGCACGTCTCCCCGCTGCTGGCCACCGCCTCCCAGATCACCCGTCGCTGCCCGGAGGCCGAGGTGACCGTGCTCGGGACCCCCCAGGGGCTCGAGGCCGATCTGGTGCCCGCCGCCGGCTACGAGCTGGTCACGATCGACAAGGTGCCCTTCCCGCGCCGACCGTCCGGTGCCGCGCTGCGCTTCCCGGGCCGTTTCCTGGGCACCCTGCGGGAGGTCCGCACCCTGCTGCGCGAGCGCGAGATCGACGTGGTGGCCGGGTTCGGCGGCTACGTCTGCCCTCCCGCCTATCTCGCCGCCGCCTCGCTGCGGCGACCGCTGGTGGTCCATGAGGCGAACCGCCGACCGGGCCTGGCCAACCGGCTCGGCGCCCCCCGGGCGAAGGCGGTCCTGACCGCGTTCGAGGGGTCGAGCCTGCCCGGTGCACGCCGCATCGGCATGCCGATGCGGGAGGCGATCGCCCATCTCGACCGCGCAGCACGTCGTGAGGAGGCGGTGCGGGCCCTGGGCCTGGACCCTTCCCGTCCCGTGCTCCTGGTCACCGGCGGGTCTTTGGGCGCGCAGCGCCTGAACGCCGCTGTGGCGGAGGCCGCGCGGGCGTTCACCGACGCGGGAGCGCAGATCCTGCACATCTCCGGCCGCGGGAAGGCTGATGACCTTCCCCGGCACGAGGGCTACCGCGCCGTGGAGTACGTGACCGCGATGGAGGACGCCTACGCCGCGGCCGATCTCGCCCTGACCCGCTCGGGAGCCGGGACGGTCAGCGAGCTGACCGCCGTCGGCCTCCCCGCCGTGCTGGTCCCGCTGCCCATCGGCAACGGTGAGCAGGCGCTGAACGGGGAGCAGGTCGTCGCCGCCGGCGGCGCCCTGATGATCGCCGATGACGAGCTCGATGCCGCCTACCTCACCGGGCAGGTGCTGCCGCTGCTGCAGGACCGGGATCGGCTGCGAGCGATGAGCGAGGCCGCACGCACCTTCGGGATCACCGATGCCGCCGAGGTGATGGCCGACGTCGTGACCGGCATCGCACGCCGAGCCTGACGCGGGCGATGCGTCGAGCGGATTACCGTGATCACATGACTGCTGCCCCCGAGAACGGTTCCCTGCCACCGGTGACCCCGCGCACGATCCTGCGCGCCGGCGACGTGGTCACCCGGCCGGACTGGCCTGCAGGCGAGGACGTGCGCTCGGTGCATGTGGTGCGCATCGGCGGAGCCGGTATGAGCGCCGTCGCCCGCCTCGCGCTCGAGTCCGGGCTCACCGTGAGCGGTTCCGACTCGCAGGACGGCCAGTTCATCGCCCCGCTGCGAGCGGCCGGCGCCCGCATCGGGATCGGCTTCGACGCGGACCTGCTGGATGCCGACCTGGACCTGGTGGTCGTCTCCACCGCTGTGCGCGCCGACAACCCCGAGGTGCTCGCGGCTCGCGAGCGCGGGATCCCGGTCATCCACCGCGCGGCCGCTCTGGCCGGGCTGCTCAGCGGCCGTGGCCTGATCGCGATCGCCGGCACCCACGGGAAGACCACCACCACCGGGATGGCCGTGTCCGCGCTGCGCGGTGCCGGGCACGATCCCGCCTGGGCGCTCGGCGCGGCGGTGCCCGACCTGGGCCGCAACGCCGGGCTCGGCGCCGAGCCGTCCGCACCCCCGTCGACCACCGCACTCGCGGTGGTCGAGGCCGATGAGTCCGACGGCTCCTTCCTCGCCTTCACCCCCCGCTCCCTGGTGGTCACCAATCTCGAGCCCGACCACCTCGACTTCCACGGCGACGTCACCCACCTCACCGCGGCGTTCGACGCGCTCACGCGGCAGCTCGCCCCCGGCGGCACACTCGTGGTGTGCGCTGACGATCCGGGCGCCCGGGCACTCGGTCAGCGGGCCGAGGAGCGCGGGCTCACCGTGGTGCGCTACGGCACCGGCGAGGATGCCCGGTGGGCGCTGCGGCAGGAGCGCAACGGGCCCCGCGGCGCCGAGATCGAGATCGACACCCCCAGCGGTGAGCTGACCGCACAGCTGTCGGTGACCGGGCACCACAACGTGCTGAACGCACTGGGCGCCCTCGCCGCGACCGCCGCCGCCGTGCCCGGGGCCGATCTCACCGCCCTCGCCGCCGGGCTGGGGACCTTCACCGGTGCCTCCCGTCGCTTCGACGTGGCCGGGACCGCCGGCGGGGTCACGGTCGTGGACGACTATGCCCACCACCCGCGGGAGGTCGCCGCGACCATCGCCGCGGCCCGCGGGATCGTCGCCGCGCAGCCGCAGCCGGGACGGGTCCTGGTCGGCTTCCAGCCGCACCTGTTCTCCCGCACCCGAGACTTCGCGGTCGACTTCGCCGCAGCGCTCTCGGCGGCCGATCTGGCCTGGGTGCTGCCCGTCTACGCGGCCCGGGAGGACCCGGACCCGAGGGTCGACGCGCGCACGGTCACCGACCTCGCCGCAGAGTCCGTGGAGCCGGTCGCCGGCGCCGAGCAGCTCGTGGACCGCGTCGTCGCCGCCGCCCGCCCCGATGATCTGCTGCTGATGCTCGGCGCCGGGGACATCGTGGAGGTCACCCCCGGGCTGATGGCCGCCCTGGACTCCGCTCGAGGGCGTGGCTGATGGCTCGACGCCCCACCGCGCCGCGCCCCCGGCAGGGCCCCCGACGCCCAGCACCATCGGTACCTCCGCAGCGCCGACCGGTGGCGAAGGCCGCTCGGCAGCGTCCGACGGAGGCCCCACCCGCGCCCACCACCGCTGCCCGTTCCGTCTCGTCGACCGCCTCTGCGCCGCGCTCCCGCTCGGCGTCGTCGGCGGCTCCGGCGCCCCGCTCCCGCTCCCGGTCCGTCGGCCGGCCCCGCCCGATCTCCACGGCCGGCGAGAAGCCGATGGCTGACGGGCGATCGGTCCCCGCCGACGGCCGTCTGCGAGAGCTGGTGGTGGGTCGCCCCTGGCGGCGACGTCGCCGCCTGATCCTCGCCGGCACCGCGGGCACTCTGCTGGTGCTGGTCGCCGCACTGCTCACCGTCGTCTTCCTGCCCGCCCTGCAGGTCGACGAGGTGACGGTGGACGGGACCGGATACCTCGACGAGGCAGAGATCCGTGCCGTCGCCGCGCCGCCGGCCGAGGGCAGCGTGCTGCTGCTCCCCACCGGCGAGATCGCCGCCGAGGTGGGGGCGATGCCGGGCGTCGCCTCTGTCGAGGTCGAGCGGATCTGGCCGGACGGAGCGCGGGTGAGCATCACCGAGACCGCCCCGATCGCGGTGCTCACCAGGCTGGACGGCACCTCGGTGGTGGTCGGGGAGGATGGGCAGGAGCTGCCCGCTGCCGCAGGCGAGGGGGAGACCCTGGTCCCGCTCGCGGTCAGCAGCGGCTCCGCCGACCCCGACGGGGCGGCCGCCGCGATGAGCGAGGTCCTCGCGGAGATGCCGACGACGCTGCGCGGCGCGGTGCGGGAGGTCTCGGCCTCCACCAGGAGCGACGTCACCTTCGAGCTCGCCCTCGAGGGCGGCGGCACCAAGACGGTCGTGTGGGGCGACGCGCATGATGCGGAGCTCAAGGCCGAGGTGGTCCAGGCGCTGCTCGGCCAGCCGGGCTCCGTCATCGACGTCTCCTCCCCGGTCGCCCCCGTGACCAGATGACGCCGATCGAGGTCACCACGGTGATCTGGCCCGCGCTCGGAGGCCGACACGCGCCCTCGGTATTTGCGTGCAGGTGCACCTGTCCCTAGCGTCAGAGGAAAGGGGAGGTGCCCCGAAGTCCGAACCTCAACTCGAGGTCCAGGGTTTCGGAAGTCCACGACCAGGTGCGACGCAGGCCCCTCTTCGCGGAGGAACGACAAGAGCAAGGACCCAAACGTGGCCGGAACCCAGATCTCACTCGCAGTCATCAAGGTCGTCGGCGTCGGCGGCGGAGGTGTCAACGCTGTCAACCGCATGATCGAGTCCGGTCTGAAGGGCGTCGAGTTCATCGCGATCAACACCGACGCCCAAGCGCTGCTGATGTCCGATGCGGATGTCAAGCTCGACGTCGGCAAGGAGATCACCCGCGGTCTCGGCGCCGGCGCCGACCCCGAGGTCGGAAAGCGGGCCGCCGAGGACCACGCCGAAGAGATCGAAGAGGTCATGCGCGGGGCGGACATGGTCTTCGTGACCGCCGGCGAGGGCGGCGGCACCGGCACCGGCGGCGCGCCCGTGGTCGCCAAGATCGCCCGCAGCCTCGGTGCGCTGACCATCGGTGTGGTCACCCGCCCCTTCACCTTCGAGGGTCGTCGCCGCTCCACCCAGGCCGAGTCGGGCATCGCCTCGCTGCAGGCCGAGGTCGACACCCTCATCGTGATCCCCAACGACCGCCTGCTGTCCATCGCGGACAAGCAGGTCTCGATGCTCGACGCCTTCAAGAGCGCGGACCAGGTGCTGCTCTCCGGCGTCCAGGGCATCACCGACCTGATCACCACACCGGGCCTGATCAACCTCGACTTCGCGGACGTCAAGTCCGTCATGCAGGGAGCGGGCAGCGCCCTGATGGGCATCGGCTCCGCACGCGGCGAGGACCGAGCGCTCCAGGCCGCCGAGCTGGCGGTCTCCAGCCCGCTGCTGGAAGCCTCCATCGATGGCGCCTACGGCGTGCTGCTGTCCATCCAGGGCGGCAGCGACCTCGGCCTGTACGAGGTCTCCGAGGCGGCCCGCCTGGTCCAGGAGGCCGCCCACCCGGATGCGAACATCATCTTCGGCTCCGTCATCGACGACGCCCTGGGCGACGAGGTCCGCGTGACTGTCATCGCCGCCGGCTTCGAGGGCGGCGGTCCGGCCCCGCGCCACGACATCGCCCCGCAGCAGCGTCCCGCCCCGCGCACCGAGCAGGCTCCGGCGCCGCGCGCCGCCCAGCCTCGCCCCGCGGCCCAGGAGCAGCGCCCCGCCCAGGGCGGAGCCGCCGCCGCCCCCGGGGCCTGGGGCCTGCCGCAGCAGGCGTTCTCCCCGTCGCGGTCCAGCGCCGCGGAGCCGGAGACCGAGATCCTGGACGCCGCGGATTCCGAGGACGAGCAGGGTGCGGCGCAGGGCCAGGTCGCCCCGCAGCCCGCACCGCGGGCCCCCGAGCGGGAGCCCGCGCGCCCGCCGCACATCGAGGAGCCGCCGTCGGACGATGACGATCTCGATCTGCCGTCATTCCTCAAGTGAGCTCACCTCTGACAGCACGGGCCCCGCGTCTTCGCGGGGCCCGTGCCCTGTTCACGGGGCGGGGCGGGGGAGTGAGCACCGGCGACCACGCCGGGCTGAACCTCGCCCGGCACGTCGGGGACGACGAGCAGGCCGTGGAGCGCAACCGCGCCCTGCTCGCCGAGGAGATCGGCGCGTCGGTGGTCTTCGTCGACCAGGTCCATTCCGCCGATGTCCACGTGCTGCCGGCGACGGGCAGGGTGCCGACCCTCACTGCGGATGCGATGGTCACGGACCGGCGCGATGTCGCGCTGGCGATCATGGTGGCGGACTGTCTGCCGGTGCTGCTGTCCGATCCCGTCGCCGGTGTCGTCGCGGTCGCCCACGCCGGCCGCCAGGGTCTGCTGGCCGGTGTGCTGCAGCGCACGATCGAGGTGATGGCAGAGCTCGGCACCCGTCCGGCGGACCTGCAGGCGAGCGTCGGCCCCTCGATCTGCGGCGCCTGCTACGAGGTGCCCGCCACGATGCGCGACGATGCCGCGGCGCGGCTGCCGCAGACCTGGGCACGCACCTCCTGGGGCACACCGTCGCTGGACCTGCGCGCCGGTGCGGTCGCGGTGCTGGCAGCGGCGGGCGTGCCCCGCGCCTCGCTCGATGCGGACCACCCGTGCACCCTGGAGGACGAACGCTTCTACTCCTACCGCCGCGCCTCGCGCACCGGCCGGTTCGCCGGTGTGATCCGCCGCAGCTGAGGCCGAGGGGCGGCGGGCGCTCACCGCGTGAGCGCCACCGCACCGGACACGCCCACGACACGCCGGGCACCTCCCGGGGTGGAGGAAATGCCTACGGTACTTTCAGTGGGCAAGGGCTCCCGCGCACTCCCCGTGCTTCCCTGGAGCCCAGGTCAGCGTGAACAACAGACTGGGAGATCTGCGATGGGAACCTGGCGCAACGCCATGGTCGCACTCGGCCTCGCCAACGAGGTCGACGACGAGTACTACGAGGACGAGCGGCTCCGCCACGACGAGGTCGCCGCATCGCCCCGCCGCACCGAGCGCGGCCCCGAGCCCGCACCCGAACGGGAGGCCCAGGTGACCCCGATCCGTCAGCATTCGAACGTGGTCTCCATGGCCCCGGCAGTGGAGGAGTCGATGCACCGCATCACCACGATCCATCCGCGGTCCTACAACGACGCGAAGGCGATCGGCGAGTCGTTCCGCGACGGCGTGCCGGTCATCATGAACCTCTCGGACATGCAGGACGGCGACGCCAAGCGCATGGTCGACTTCTCGGCCGGTCTGGTGTTCGGTCTGCGCGGGACCATCGAACGCGTCACCTCCAAGGTGTTCCTGCTCTCGCCGGAGTTCGTCCAGGTCGACGGGGACAGCTCTGCCGACGAGGGCAGCTTCTACAACCAGAGCTGAGCACGCCGTGCAGCTCATCGCGGGAATGGCGTACCTCGCACTCCTGCTCTATCTGATCGTGCTCATCGCGCGGCTGGTGCTCGAATGGATCCGGTCCTACGCGCGGGAGTACCGTCCGGCGGGGCTGGTGCTGGTGCTGTTCGAAGTCGTCTACACGCTGACCGACCCGCCCGTGAAGGGGCTCCGGCGCCTGATCCCCCCGCTGCGCATCGGCGCGGTCTCCCTCGATCTGAGCCTGATGCTGCTGTTGGTCGTCGGATGGATCCTGCTGCGCATCCTCGGCGGCCTCGCGATGTGAGGACTTCCCAGTTCGGGAACGTCCGCTGCATCCGCTAGGCTGACGACACTGCGCGCACCGCGCTTCTGACGTAAGAACTAGGAAAAGGTGACCCATGGCTCTGATGCCCGAAGACCTGCAGAATCAGCGGTTCACCCCCGTTCGATTCTCCGAGGGCTACGACATGGACGAGGTGGACAACTTCCTCGACAACGACGTGGAACCTCGTCTCAAGGAACTCATCGCAGAGAACGAGCGGTTGAAGAAGGAGCTCGAGGAGGCGCACAACCGCATCGCCGAGCTCGAGACCGGCGAGGCCGCGGCCGCCCCGGCGGCGGAGGTGTCCGCGACCGGCGAGACCGACGCGATCATCGACACCACCTCGGTCACCGACGCCGACGAGACTGCGGACGAGCCCGGGGCCACCGCCACGGTCGACGAGGACACCACGGTCACCGCCGCCGAGCAGGACCCCGCCGCGGGCACCGCGGATGCGGCCACCGCGCAGCAGCCCGCCGTCGAGGCCGCTCCCGTGCGGGAGGCCCCGGACCAGTCCGCGGCCGGCATCATCGCCCTGGCGAACCGTCTGCACGACGAGCACGTGAAGAACGGCGAGGATGAGCGTGACCGCCTGATCACCGAGGCCAACGACGAGCATAAGCGGATCGTGGGCGAGGCCGAGGAGAAGTCCCGCCTGACCCTCACCGAGCTGCAGGAGAAGAAGGCCGAGCTCGACAAGACCATCGAGGGCCTGCGCAACTTCGAGCGCGACTACCGCAACCGTCTGCGCAACTACCTGGAGAACCAGCTCCGCGATCTCGACACCAGCGAGACGCAGGACAAGCAGGCGAACTTCGGTCTGTGAACAGCGCTTCCACCGAGTCGACGAGCGCCGGGCCCCAGAGGTCCGGCGCTCGTCGCCGTCTGAGCCGAGGCCGGGTCCTGGGGATCATCGCGGTGATCGCCGTGGTGCTCGCAGTGATCGATCAGATCTCCAAGAACTGGGCCGAGGCGAACCTGGAGGAGCTGGTGCCCCAGCCCTTCATCGGCGAGATCCTGCAGCTGACCCTGCTGTACAACACCGGCGCGGCCTGGGGGATGGGGTCCGAGATCACCCCGGTGGTCACCGGCCTGCAGCTGGCGATCGTGGTCGGCGTGATCGTGTTCGCGCTCAAGGCGGTCCGCTCCTGGGGATACGCCGTCGCGCTCGGCCTCATCCTGGGCGGCGCGCTGGGCAACATCCATGACCGGATGCTTCGCGACCCCTCGCCCTTCCACGGCGCCGTCGTCGACTTCCTCGAGCTGCCGAACTGGCCGGTCTTCAACGTCGCCGACATGGCGGTGGTGGGCGGTGCGATCCTGATCATCGCCCTGGGCCTGTTCGGCGTCGCCGCGGATCCCGCCGCGGACGCTCCGGCAGCGGAGTCCCCGGGGAGCCCGGATGCGACTCCGGAGGAGCCGCGGTGAACGCCTCACGCACCCTGATGGTGCCCGAGGGGCTCGCCGGAGAACGGGTCGACGTGGGCATCTCGCGGATGCTGGGGCTCTCCCGCACCCGCGCCGCAGAGCTCGTGATGGCGGGCCATGTGCTGATCGACGGGCACGCCCCGGCCCGCTCCACCCGGCTCGAGCCCGGGGCGATGGTGTTCGTCGAACTGCCCGAGGAGAAGCCGGCGGTGCAGGTGCGCCCCCAGATCGCCGAGGGCATGAGCCTGATCCATCAGGACGAGGACATCGTGGTGATCGACAAGCCCGTGGGCGTGGCCGCGCATCCCAGTGCCGGCTGGTCCGGGCCGACCGTGCTGGGCCACCTGGCCGCCGCAGGCGTCGGGATCAGCACCACCGGCGACCAGGAGCGCCAGGGCATCGTCAGCCGCCTGGACGTGGGCACCAGCGGGCTGATGGTCGTCGCCCGCACCGAGCGCGCCTACACCACCCTCAAGGACGCCTTCCGCGCTCGCGAGGTCGGCAAGGTCTACCACGCCATCTGCCAGGGCACCCCCGACCAGCCGCGCGGCACCATCGAGGCGCCGATCGGCCGCTCCCCGCAGCATGACTACAAATTCGCGGTGCGCAACGACGGCAAGCACTCGGTCACCCACTACGAGACCCTCGAGGACCTCCAGGGCGCGACCCTGCTGAAGATCGGTCTGGAGACCGGCCGCACCCACCAGATCCGCGTGCACCTGTCGGCGCTGCACCATCCGCTGGTGGGCGACCCGCTGTACGGAGCGGATCCGACGCTCGCGGCGCGGGTGGGCCTGATCCGCCAGTGGCTGCACGCGATGGAGCTGACCTTCATCCATCCGGTGTCCGGGCACGAGGTCACCTACCGCTCGCAGTACCCCGCAGATCTGCAGCAGGCGCTGGAGGCGCTGCGCGGCCCCTGAGCCGGTCACGGTGCCGGTGTCACCCGCGATAGCGTCAGGGCATGAACGATGAGCAGATCTCCGGCGCACTGGCCCCCACCCGTGATGCGGCCCTGGCACGCCCCGATTTCCCCTTCGCGCGCATCGCGCATCGGCTGGGAGTGGACCCCGCCGAGGCGGAGGTCGTCCTGCGCGACGACGAGAAGACGCGGGCGGCGCTGACGCGTTCGATCCACGAGTTCCTGGCGGCCGACGACGATCGGCGGGCCGGTCGCATGCCGGCCACCGCGCTCGCCCTGGACCCGGACTTCCCGACCGGAGTGGGCATGGCGCTGGTGGGCGCGGCGGTGCTCTGGGACGCTCACGATCTCGTGCCGCGCGTCGCGCTGCGGGTCGCGAAGGACCACTACGAGGACGGTGCCGACGAGCTCGCCGCGAGCTACCTCGCACTGGTCCAGGAGGGGATCGATCCCGGGCAGGACAGCGCCGACGACGCGATCGCCTGGGCCGCCCAGTCACTGCTGGTCTCCGTGCTGCAGCGCTCCGGCAGCCCCGCCCAGGCCGATGAGATCGCCCGCGACCTCGCCGCCCACGCGATCCCGATCGACCTGTGGCGGGGCGACGACCCGACCCTGCCGGACGATTCGCTGTCCTGGCACGGCGGTGCCTTCGTGGGCGGGATCCCGCCCCGCCGTGACGAGCGCTCGCTCAGCTTCGAGGACGTCCACGACTTCATGAACACCCTGCTGGCGGACATGCGCCGTGAGCAGGAGGCGGAGGACGGCGCAGACTGAGCCGCCCGGTGCAGCCCAGGGCGGCGACGGGGCGGGCAGCGTCCGGCTCCGCGACGATGCTACGCTTGCTAAACCGCTTTATGCCCGGTCAGCGGGCGCCATCGGCGCTCTGGCAACGCTCATCGAGGAGCCCCCCATGCACGACAACCGCCCCACCAGTGAGGACCGGGTCCGCCGGTTCCTGCGCGAGATGCTGCCGGCCCGCCGTCACCTGGCCACCGGGCCGCTGACGATCGAGGCCTGGGAGGTGCCGGACGAGCCCGTCCCCTTCGAGGAGGCCAGGCGCCAGCGATACACCCCCGTGTCCGTCGGCGACCGCTGGGGTCGTCCCTGGTCGACCCTGTGGCTGCACGTCACGGGCCACGTGCCGAGCTCCTGGAGCGTCGGCGAGGACCGCGACATCGAGCTCCAGCTCGACCTGTCCTTCACGAACATGCCGGGATTCCAGGCCGAGGCGCTGATCTGGACCCCCGAGGGCGAGACCGTCAAGGCGATCAACCCCTTCAACCAGTACCTCACCCTCGAGGCCGGCCAGGAGGTCGACCTCTACCTCGAGTGCGCCGCGAATCCCAACGTGCCCGGTGACTGGACCTTCGCCACCACCGCGCTGGGGGACAAGGCGACCGCCGGGGAGGATCCCATCTACGACCTCACGATGCTGCGCCTGGCCTGGCGCTCGCGGGTGGTCTGGGAGCTCGAGCAGGACGTGATCGCGCTGAACGGCCTCATGCACACCCTGCCCGAGCAGTCCGCGCGCCGCTTCGACATCCTCCACGCCCTGGGGCGGGCGCTGGACGTCGCCGACCCGGACGATCTGCACGGCACCGCCGGCGCAGCGCGGGCAGAGCTGCGCGAGGTGCTGGACGCTCCCGCGAATGCCTCGGCACTGACCGTCATCGCCACGGGCCACGCCCACATCGACTCCGCCTGGCTGTGGCCGGTGCGGGAGACCAAGCGCAAATGCGCCCGCACCTTCTCCAACGTCTGCTGGCTGCTGGAGCACTACCCGCAGCTGACCTTCTCCTGCTCGTCCGCACAGCAGTTCCAGTGGATCCGGGATGAGTACCCGGGGCTGTTCCGACGGATCGCCGGGCACGTCGACGCAGGCCGCTTCGTGCCGGTGGGCGGCATGTGGGTCGAGTCGGATACGAACATGCCCGGCTCCGAGGCAATGGCGCGCCAGTTCCTGCACGGCAAGAAGTTCTTCCTCGAGGAGTTCGGGTTCGAGACCAAGGAGACCTGGCTGCCGGACTCCTTCGGCTATTCCGCCGCCCTGCCCCAGATCTGCGCGCTCGCCGGCAATGACTCCTTCCTCACCCAGAAGGTGTCCTGGAACCAGTACTCGACCTTCCCGCACCACACCTTCGACTGGGAGGGGATCGACGGCACCACGCAGTTCACCCACTTCCCACCGATCGACGCCTACAACGGGCAGCTCACCGCTGCGGAACTCGCCTATTTCGAGGAGAACTTCAAGGAAAAGGGCGCCAGCCACATCGGTCTGACCCCGACCGGGTGGGGAGACGGCGGGGGCGGCCCGACCCGCGAGATGATCGCCTCGCAGGAGCGGTTCGCGGATCTCGAGGGAGCGCCGAAGGTCCGATGGTCCTCCTCGCAGGACTTCTTCGCCCGCGCCCGTGCGGAGTATGTGGACACCCCCGTCTGGAACGGAGAGCTCTACCTCGAGCTGCACCGCGGCACCTATTCCTCGCAGATCCACGGCAAGCAGGGCAACCGCCGCACCGAGGCGCTGATGCATGATGTCGAGCTGTGGAGCGCCACCGCGGCGCGCCTGGTCGACGGCTTCGTCTACCCGTACCAGGAGATCGATTCGCTGTGGGACAAGCTGCTGCTGCTGCAGTTCCACGACATCCTGCCGGGCTCGTCGATCGCCTGGGTGCATCGCGAGGCCGAGCAGTCCTACGACTACATCACCGAGCAGGGTGAGTCGCTGGTCGCGGCCGCCCTCGCAGCGCTCGGCGACGACTCCGAGACCTACGTGATCGCGAACTCGGCATCCCGTTCGCGCCAGGGCGTCCCGCCGCTGGCGATCGCCGCCGCGAGCGATCTGGGCGCGGCGCCGATGGTGCGGGAGGCGGGCGGCACCCTCACCGTGACCACCCCCGGGCTCCACGTGCAGATCGACGAGCGGGGGCTGCTCACCTCGCTGCGCGCCGGCGCCGCGGGTCGCGAGGCGATCGCCCCGGGGGCCGCCGGGGCCCTGCTGCAGCTGCACCGGGACGCACCCAACGCCTGGGACTCCTGGGACATCGATGAGTTCTACCGCCATGTCCACCGTGACCTGACGGCCGAGGGCGCGCCGGAGGTCACGCACGACGAGGATGGCACGGTGCGCATCGCCGTCACCCACCGCACCCGCGAGGACGGCGCCGTCGAGCGCCCCCACGAGGGGATGCCGGCGGTCGGGACCGGATCGCGCATCACCCTGACGTACTCGGTCGCTCCCGGTGCGGACGCCCTCGGCATCGACCTCGACGTCGACTGGCACGAACGCAAGAAGGTGCTCAAGCTGGCCTTCCCGCTGGATGTCCGCGCCGCCGTCATGAGCAGCGAGATCCAGTTCGGCCACCTCGACCGGCCCATCCCCGTGAACACCAACGAGGACTTCGGCCGGTTCGAGACCTGCGCCCATCGCTGGGTGCGCGTGGCCGAGCCGGACTTCGGCATCGCACTGGCCAACGACTCCTCGTACGGGCACGACGTGCGGCGCGTGCTGCGGGAGGACGACGGCGGGACCACCACGGTGGTCCGCGCGACGGTGCTGCGGGCGGCGGAGTTCCCGGACCCCCTGGCAGAGGAAGGGCAGTACTCCCTGCAGTACGCGATCCGACCGGATGCGGGCCTCGGGGACGCGGTGGATCTCGGCGAGGAGCTCAACCAGCCCCAGCGCCGTCTCCGCCGCGCGGAGGAGCTGGCGCCGGTGGCTCAGCTGGTCGCCGACGGCGAGGAGAGCAGCGCCAGGATCCAGACCATCAAGCTCGCCGAGGACCGCTCGCAGGACCTCGTGGTGCGGCTGTACGAGTCCGAGGGGAGACGCGCCGAGGCGACCCTCCAGGTGCCCGGGGCGAAGGAGCTGACGGTGGTCGACCTGCTCGAGCGGCCGCTGACCGACGACTCCCCGCTGGCGCATCGCGCAGCTGCTGCGCAGGGGTCCGCCCTGGCCCTCACGCTGAAGCCCTTCGAGATCACGAGCGTGCGCGTCCGCTTCTGAGGCGATCTGCCTGACGTCACCGGGGGTCCTGCGGCCCCCGGTGGCGTCGTGTGCCCTGAGGGGGCCGCTGCTCAGCACGGCAGCTCGGAACTGCTGGTCCGGTGCGTCGAACCTGCCGCGGAATTGACAGGAGGCGGGCCGGGTGCAACGATCACTTTACCGCTTTAGTGGTGCGTGTCGGGGTTCCCGGGAACCCCGCTCCGGAGCTCGCCGCCGAGCTCCGCACCGAAGCATCGACCACAACAGAAGAGGTCCAGTCATGGCAGCTACCCGACGCACATTCCTCGCCGCCGGATCCGGTGTCGCCGCTGCGACGCTCGCAGGATGCGGGCTCTCCGGCAGCGGCGAGAGCAGCGATGACGTCGCCGAGAAGGCCGCCTCGGGCGAGATCACGGGGGAGATCACCTTCCAGTCGTGGTCGCTGAAGAACGAGAAGTTCACCCCCTTCTTCGAGCAGGTGATCCAGGACTTCCAGGAGGAGTACCCGGGTACCACCGTGAACTGGATGGACCAGCCGGGAGAGGGCTATCAGGACAAGGTCCTGGCGCAGGCGAACTCCGAGTCGCTGCCCGATGTCATCAACCTGCCACCGAATCTGGCCTACCCCCTGGCCTCGACCGACTTCCTGCTCGATCTGGGCGCAGCGGTGCCCGAGCTCGCCTCGACCTATGTCGAAGGTGCCGTCAAGGGCTACCAGTTCCCCCAGGTGGAGGGATCCTTCGGGTTCCCCTGGTACCTGGGCACCGATATGAACTGGTGGAACATCGAACAGCTCTCCGAGTTCGGCGTCGACGAGTCCTCGCTGCCCACCTCACTCGACGAGATGTTCGACCTCGCCCTGCAGGTCCATGAGGAGGGCGGGGAGAATCCCGTCATGTCGAGCATGCCGGAGCTCGTGATCACCTCGGACGACAACGGCGAGTTCGACTTCGCCACCGAAGAGAACGTCGCGCTCCTGCAGAAATATGTCGACCTCTACGCTGCCGGAGCGATGCCTCCGGAAGTCCTGAACAATGACTACACGGGCAATGCCGCGCTGTACAAGCAGAGCAAGGTCCTGTGGACCACCGCCACCTCGACCTATGCCGGCGAGCTGAAGGAGGGGGCGCCCTCCCTCCTGGAGGACACCGTCGTCACCCCCCGCTTCGGCGAACCACCGCTGTTCGTCCAGGGCGTCTGCGTCTCGAAGAAGTCCGCGAACGCGGCCACGGCCCTCGCATTCGCCCAGTTCCTCACCAACGACGAGAACCAGATCGAGTTCTGCACTCTCGCCCAGGGATTCCTGCCCGGCACCCAGAAGGCCGCCGCCGATCCCTCGAAGTTCGCCCAGGACAGCGACATCGAGCTGCAGAATCGGGCCGTGGAGGTCGCCTCCGAGTCGATGGACACCGCGGTCGACAACACGAACGTGCGGTGGACCGAGGACATGGATACCAATCTGATCCAGCAGATGGCCACGGCGATGCAGGGAGAGATCACGGCAGAGGCCGCTCTCGAGGCGGCCGTCGAGTACGGCAACAAGAACCTCGCCTGAGGCCGAGGACCTTCCTTCCGCCCCCGGGGCGCGATCCGCTCGGCCTCGTCCCGCTCTCCCGGTCTCCGCAGGCCGACACGAAGGAGTGATCTCGCATGCGTGCGTTCCGCTGGTATGTTCCGTGGATTCTTGCGGCACCGGCCCTGATCTGGGTCATCGTGTTCGCCCTGTGGCCGTTCCTGAACACCATCGTGCTGTCGTTCACCGACGCTCGGCCGCTGACCGGCGGGAGTTTCGTCGGTCTCGAGAACTACACGGACCTTCTGGGGGACCAGCGCTTCTGGAACGCGCTGGTGACGAGCCTCGTCTACGTGGCGCTGTGCGTCCCCTTCCTCACCTTCCTGCCTCTTTTGATGGCTCTCCTGGTCGAGAAGGAGATCCCGGGGATCTCCGCCTTCCGCACCACCTTCTACTTCCCGGTGATCGCCTCCGTGGTCGTGGTGGGTCTGATCTGGACCTGGCTGTTCGATTCGCGCGGCATCATCAACGAGGCGCTCGAGTTCATCGGCCTGATCCAGGAGCCGATACCGTTCCTCGCCAGCCGCTGGGGTCTCATCGGCACTGCCGTCCTGCTGACCGTGTGGAAGGGCCTGGGGTATTACATGGTGGTGTACCTCGCCGCGCTGGGGAACGTCGGCCGTGAGCTGCACGAGGCCGCAGCGATGGACGGTGCGAACGGGCTGCGCCGCCTGCTCTCGGTGACGATTCCCGGGGTGCGCGGTGCCATGTTCCTGGTCAGCGCGCTGATCACGGTGAGCGCCATGCGGGTGTTCACCGAGCTGTACGTCCTGTCCAACGGCTCCGGCGGTCCGGGCGGCGCAGCGGCGAGCATCGTCATGCTGGTCCAGCAGACCGGCTCGGGCCTGCAGGGCCGGCTCGGGTACGCCTCGGCGGCGAGCGTGGCGCTGTTCCTGCTCACCATCGGGCCGCTGCTGCTGGTCGCCTACCTCAACCGCGGCGACAAGCCGGCGAAGGGAGCCTGAGATGAACACTCTGAGGCATGACCCCGCTCCCGCTCAGATCCCGCCGACGGGCACGCCGTCGCGTCGGCGCCGCACCGACCGGCCCTGGAAGACCAAGGGCGGCGGCGGCTTCGGCAAGCCGACCCTCGCGGGGCTGATCGTCCGCTACGTGCTGCTCGTGATGGTGCTGGTGATCGCCATCGGTCCGTTCATCTGGCAGCTGTCGAGCTCCTTCAAGGGCCCAAGCGATGACATCTACGCGTTCCCGCCGACCCTGATCCCCGCGGACTTCACGCTGGAGAACTACACGCGGGTCGCCGGCACCATCCCGATCTTCGACTACGCCTGGCACTCCCTCATCGTCGCAGTGGCGCTGGTGGTGGCGAACGTCGTGCTGGGCACTCTCGCCGGCTATGCGCTGGGCTGCCTGCACTTCCGCGGGAAGACGATCGCCGTGCTGATCCTCCTGTCGACGCTGCTGCTTCCCGGCGAGGTGACGTTGATGAGTCAGTTCCTGACGATCAAGTCCCTCGGCCTGGCCAACACCCTCGGCGGCGTGATGCTGCCGGGACTGGTCGGGGCGATCAACGTGCTGCTGATGACTGCGGCCTGTCGGGCGATACCTAAGGAGCTGATCGAGGCCGCCGTCATCGACGGCGCCAGCACCTGGCAGATCCTGCGCAACATCGTCTGGCCGAGCGTGCGGGGCATGGCCAGCGTGGTCGCGATCTTCGCGTTCATCGGTGGCTGGGACGACTTCCTGTGGCCGTTGATCGTGCTCACGGACCCGGCGAAGTACACCCTCACTGTCGGCATGGAGTACCTGAACTCGAACTTCGGCTCCGACCCGCGTGTGGTGGCCGCCGGCACGATGATCGCGCTGATCCCGATCATCATCTTCTTCGCCGTCTTCCAGAAGTTCTTCTTCCGCGGCGTCGAGGACGGCGCGGTCAAGGGCTGACCCGCCCCGTACCCTGGACCCATGACTCAGACACGGGGTGCCCATCTCACCGGCAGCGTCAACTACGACGACGCCGAGACCACCATGCGCACGGTCGCCGAGATCCTCGGCGGCCATGTGCGCCGCATCCCCGACGGCGAGGTGGGGAAGCGATTCCACTGGATCATGTTCCAGCCCGACGTGCTCGGCGAGGCCCAGGGCATCGAGCGGGTGGGGGAGGAGCCGATCCCCTTCGGTGCCGGACTCGACATCCGCCCGCTGCGCCTGGCCAGCGGCGTGGAGCCCGCGCACATCGACCTGCCCCCGCTCGGATATGCGGCAGCCGCCGAGGAGGCCTACGCGCTGTTCACCCGGCTGCGCCAGGAGGGGGTGATCCCCGCCGGGACCAGGTTCCAGGTCTCCCTGCCCACCCCGGTCGCCGTGATCTCCTCCTTCTTCCGCGGTGAGGACCGCGCCGCCTTCGAGCTCGTCTACGCCGACGCGCTCCTCGGCGAGCTCGAGCAGATCCTCGAGGACATCCCGCACTCCGACCTCGCGATCCAGTGGGACGTGGCCAGCGAGATGGGCATCCTCGAAGGCGCCTCCGGCTACGGCTCGGTGATGGACCACTGGTGGACCGGCGGCGTGCTCGACGGCATCGCCGTGCGCCTGGCCGCACTGATCGACTCCGTCCCGTCCGAGGTCGAGGTGGGGATGCATCTGTGCTACGGGGATGCCGGGGAGAAGCACTTCGTGGAACCGGTCGACACCGCGAACCTGGTGCGGGTCGCGAACGCTGTCATCGACTCGGCTGCGCGCGAGCTGTCCTGGCTGCACCTGCCGGTGCCGATCGACCGCGACGACGAGGCATACTTCGCCCCGCTCGCCGAGCTCGACGCCGTCGCCGAGCTGTACCTCGGCCTCGTCCATCGCGAGGACGGGGCCGACGGTGCTCGCCGCCGCCTCGCCGCGGCACTGCCCGCCCTCCGCCAGGACATCGGCGTGGCCACCGAGTGCGGCATCGGCCGCGCCCCCGAGGGCACCACCGAAGGGATCCTGCGCACTCATGCGGAGGTCGCCGCGCCGTGGTGAGGCCCGGACCCGCAGCGGCTCCCGGCGGCGACACGCCGAACTCGCCGAGGTGACCTCTCCGACCCACCCCTGAGCGCCTCGGATGTCGTGGGCAGGGCTACCCTGGAGTGCATGGCTTCCGCGGACTCCGATGATTTTGTGCACCTCCACGTCCACACCGATTACTCCCTGCTGGACGGGGCCGCGAAGATCGACAAACTGGTCGACGAGACGGTGCGGCAGGGGCAGCAGGCCGTCGCGATCACCGACCACGGCTACCTCTTCGGCGCCTACGAGTTCTACAAGGCGGCCACGGGGGCGGGCATCAAGCCGATCATCGGCATCGAGGCCTATGTGACCCCGGGGACCAGCCGTCACGACCGCACCCGCCAGCAGTGGGGCACCCGGGAGCAGCAGCTCGCCGGCGACGACGTCTCCGCCCGCGGCGCGTACACGCACCTGACGCTGCTGTCCCGCACCACCGCCGGCATGCACAACCTGTTCCGCCTGGGCTCCTACGCCTCGCTCGAGGGCCAGATGGGCAAGTGGCCCCGCATGGACCGGGAGATCCTCTCCCAGTACTCCGACGGGCTGATCGCCACCTCCGGCTGCCCCTCCGGCGAGGTGCAGACCCGCCTGCGACTGGGCCAGTTCGACGAAGCGGTCAAGGCGGCCGGCGAGTACCAGGACATGTTCGGCCGTGAGCACTACTTCATCGAGCTGATGGACCACGGGCTGACCATCGAGAAGCGGGTCACCAAAGACCTGCTCGAGGTCGCCAAGGCCGTCGGCGCCCCGCTGGTGGCCACCAATGATCTGCACTACGTCACCGAGCAGGATGCCCAGATCCAGGACGTCCTGCTGTGCATCAACTCCGGCTCCCGCCTGAACGACCCCGACCGCTTCAAGTTCGGCGGCTCCGGCTACTTCCTGAAGTCCGCCCAGCAGATGCGCGAGCTGTTCCGCGAGTTCCCGGAGGCCTGCGACAACACCCTGCGGATCGCCGAGATGTGCGAGGTCGAGTTCCGCACCACCGACGAGGGCGCGAATTATATGCCGAACTTCCCCACCCCGGTGGGGGAGGACGAGGAGTCCTGGTTCGTCAAGGAGGTCCAGCGGGGGCTGGAGTACCGCTACCCGGCGGGCATCCCGAGGATGTGCAGAAGCGCGCCGACTACGAGGTCTCGGTCATCCTGCAGATGGGTTTCCCCGGTTACTTCCTGGTGGTCTCGGACTACATCAAGTGGGCCAAGGAGCAGGACATCCGCGTGGGGCCGGGCCGTGGCTCCGGCGCCGGCTCGATGGTCGCCTACGCCATGCGCATCACCGACCTCGACCCCCTCGAGCACGGCCTGCTGTTCGAGCGGTTCCTGAACCCCGACCGCGTCTCCATGCCCGACTTCGACGTCGACTTCGATGATCGCCGCCGCGGCGAGGTCATCGAGTACGTGGAGCGCAAGTACGGCGACGACCGCATCGCGCAGGTCATCACCTACGGCGTGATGAAGACGAAGAACTCCCTCAAGGACGCCGCGCGCGTGCTGGACTACCCCTACGCGATGGGCGACCGGCTGTCCAAGGCGCTCCCGCCCACGGTGATGGGCAAGGACATCTCGGTCAAGGGCATCTTCGACCCCGAGGACAAGCGCTACGCCGAGGCGGGGGAGTTCCGCCGGATCCACGACGAGGACCCCGACGTCCAGAAGGTCGTCGAGATCGCCAAGGGCGTCGAGGGCCTGACCCGCGGCTGGGGCGTGCACGCCTGCGCCGTGATCATGTCCAGCCACCCGCTGATCGATATCGTCCCGATGATGCGCCGCCCCTCCGACGGCCAGATCATCACCCAGTTCGAGTACCCCACGCTCGAGGCCCTCGGGCTGCTGAAGATGGACTTCCTGGGACTGCGGAACCTCACCGTGCTCTCCGATGCCGTCGAGAACATGGCGCGCAACGGCAAGACCCCGCCCGATCTCGAGACGCTCCCCTTCGACGATCCGAAGACCTACGAGCTGCTGCAGAAGGGCGACACGCTCGGCGTGTTCCAGCTGGACGGCTCCGGCATGCGCACCCTGCTGCGGCAGATGAAGCCCGACCAGTTCGGGGACATCACCGCGGTCTCGGCGCTGTACCGGCCGGGCCCGATGGGCATGAACTCCCACACCAACTACGCCCTGCGCAAGAACGGGCTGCAGGAGATCACCCCGATCCACCCGGAGCTCGAGGAGCCCCTCGCGGAGATCCTGGGCGAGACCTACGGCGTGCTCGTCTACCAGGAGCAGGTCATGCAGACCGCGCAGAAGGTCGCCGGGTACAGCCTGGGACAGGCGGACATCCTGCGCCGCGCCATGGGCAAGAAGAAGAAGGCGGAGCTGGACAAGCAGTTCGCCTCCTTCGAGGCCGGGATGAAGGAGAACGGGTACTCCGCGGCCGCGGTGACGGCGCTGTGGGAGACCCTGATGCCCTTCGCCGACTACGCCTTCAACAAGTCGCACTCGGCCGCCTACGGCGTGGTCTCCTACTGGACCGGCTACCTCAAGGCGAACCATCCCACCGAGTACATGGCCGCGCTGCTGACCTCCACCCAGGAGAATCGCGACCGCCTCGGCCTGTACCTCGGCGACTGCCGGCATCGCGGGATCACCGTGCTGCCGCCGGACGTCAACGAGTCCGATCTGTATTTCTCCGCCGTCGGCGACGACATCCGCTTCGGTCTCTCCGCGATCCGCAACGTCGGCGCCCACGTGGTCAAGGAGATCATCGCCACCCGTGAGGAGAAGGGCGCCTTCACCTCCTTCACCGACTTCCTGGACAAGGTGCCGCTGTCGGTGTGCAACAAGCGCACCATCGAGTCCCTCATCAAGGGCGGCGCCTTCGACGAGCTGGGCGCGAACCGCCGCTCCCTGGTGCTGATCCACGAGGACGCCGTCGATGCGGTCATCGACGTCAAGAAGAAGGAGGCGACCGGACAGGGCGACCTGTTCAGCTCGGACATGTTCGGCGGCGGGGGCGATGACCAGGTGGCGACCGGCTCGGCCGCGACCACCACGATCCCGGACCTGCCCGAATGGGATCGCAAGGACAAGCTCGCCTTCGAGCGGAACATGCTGGGCCTGTACGTCTCGGACCACCCGCTGTACGGGCTCGAGCACGTCATCGCCCAGAACTCGTCCACCTCCATCAGCGCGCTCGCCGATGACGGCGCCGTGGAGGACGGGGCGATGGTCACGATCGCGGGGCTGATCACCTCCCTGCAGCGCAAGACCACCAAGAAGGGCGACATGTGGGCGATCGTCACCGTCGAGGACCTCGAGGGCTCGATCGACTGCCTGATGTTCCCCTCGACCTATCAGACCGTCGCCACCGAGCTCGCCGAGGATCTGATCGTCTCGATGAAGGGACGGCTGGACACCTCCAAGGGCATGCCCGAGCTGAAGGTCATGGAGATGTCGATCCCGGAGGTCGGGGGAGGGCCCGACGGTCCCGTGGTCATCGCGCTGCCCGCGATGCGCGCCAGCGAACGGGTGGTCAGCGAACTGAGGGGTGTGCTGGAGGACAACCCCGGCGGCAGCGAGGTGCGCCTGCGCCTGCAGGAGCCCGGCCGCACCACGCTGATGCGGCTGGACAAGCGGCTCTCGGTCACCCCCTCGGCCGCGCTGTACGCCTCGCTGAAGACGCTGCTGGGACCGAGCTGCCTGCAGTGATGCGATGAGCGCGTGGCGGGTCGCGACCTTCAACATCCGCCACGGCCTGGGGCCCGATTCTCGCGTTGATCTCGCGCGCACCGCCCGCGAGATCCGGCGGCTCGACGCCGACGTGATCGGCCTGCAGGAGGTCGACCAGGGGTTCGGGCCCCGCTCCGCTCACGAGGACCAGCCCGCACGGCTCGCGGCGCTGCTGGGCATGAGGGTGTGCTTCGGCGCCACGCTCGACCTCCCGCCGTCGCAGGCCGGTGCGCCGCGACGGCGCTACGGGCTCGCCCTGCTGACCCCGCACACGATCCTCGCGCACACCCTGCACCTGCTGCCCGTCCCGTCGGACGGTGCGCCGTCGCCGGAGCCGCGCGGGTTGCTGCATGTCCGGGTCCGCTGCGCCGAGGGCCAGGAGCTCGACGTGCTCGTGACGCATCTCGACAATGCCGGCCGTGCGCTTCGCACCGCCCAGGCGCAGGACATCGCCCGCCGCACCCGGGACCTCGAGGGGCCGGCGATGCTGATGGGGGACATGAACGCCGATCCCACCGCGCCGGAGCTGGCGACACTGGCCGCCGCCGGGTGGCGGGACACCGCACGCCACGCCTCGCGTGACGGCGGCGACCCACTGCGCCCGAACCTCTCTCAGCGGATCGTTGCCGCCATGGCGTGGCTGCGCACCCGCGGAGGGGCCACCCATCCGGCCCGGTTCCCACTGCGACGGATCGACTCGCTGTGGATGCGCGGCGACATCGAGGCGAGCGCCCCGGTGGTGGCTCCCCGGGGCGCCTCGGACCACCGCCCGGTGAGCGTGACCCTGCGCACCCCACACTGACAGGCCGGAGGACCACGGCGGGAACCGCGCAGCCTGCCGCCCCCAGCAGGCCGGCCTGGACTAGCGTTGCCTCATGAGCTCCACCGCCGAGGACCTGTTGCCCGATTCCCTGCTCGAGACCTTCCGCGAGCGTGCGGTGGTCCACGACCGGGAGAACACCTTCCCCCGGGACGATCTCGCCGATCTCCGCGAGCGCGGCTACCTGCGTCTGCTGGTGCCCGCCGAGCTCGGCGGGCTCGGCGCCTCGCTGCTGGAGGCCACGCGGATCCAGCGCCGCCTCGCCCGGGCCGCTCCCGCCACGGCGCTGTCGATGAACATGCATCTGGTGGTCACCGGGGCGGCGCTGCACGCCCACCGCCTCGGCGTGGCACCGGTGCGCACCATCCTCGAGGACGCCGCCGCGGATCGGCTGTTCGCCTTCGGCATCTCCGAGGCCGGCAACGACGCGATGCTCTTCGACTCCTCCACCCGGGCCGTGGAGCAGGAGGACGGCGGATTCGCGCTCACCGGGACCAAGATCTTCACCTCGCTCGCCCCGGTCTGGGACCGGCTGGTGGTGCACGGCCGCGTCGCCGAGGCCTCCGAGGCGGAGCCGCGGCTCGTCTTCGGGGTCATCGAGCGCACCGACGAGGTCGAGACCCTCGATGACTGGGACACCCACGGGATGCGTCCCTCCCAGTCCTGCACCACGCGCCTGCACGGCGCCCCGATCCCCGGCGATCGGGTTCTCACGCACACCCCCGTCGGCCCGAACCCCGACCCGTTCGTGATGGGCATCTTCGGCGCTTTCGAGCTGCTGATCGCGTCGGTGTACACCGGCATCGCCGAGCGCGCGATCACGGTCGGGACCGGGATCGCGACCACCCGCCGCAGCGCCACCAAGGACATCGTCCACGCCGACGACCCCGACATCCGCTGGCGGCTGGCCGATGCGGCGATCGCGGTGGACGGCTCGATCCTGCAGATCGAGAAGGTCATGGCAGATCTCGATGCGCTCGGGTCGGGGGAGCAGGGCAGCGGCCTGAGCGATCACGGCCCGCGCTGGTTCCTGCACTTCTCCGGCGTGAAGTCCCGGGCCACCGAGTCGGCGATCGCCGCGGTGGACCAGGTGCTGCGCGCCAGCGGCGGATCCCAGTACTTCCGGCGCAGCGAGCTGGAGCGGCTCTCCCGGGACGTGCGCGCCGGCATGTACCACCCCTCCGACGAGGAATCCGTGCACTCCTCCTACGCCAAGGCCCTGCTCGGCGAGATCGGGGCGCCCCGCCCGGTGCTGCCGCAGTGAGCGACGCGCTGCGGATCGTCATCGCGGGAGGCTCCGGCACCCTCGGCCGCGCGCTGAGCACTCAGCTCGTGAGGCGCGGGCACGAGGTCGTGGTCCTCACCCGGGCGCCGCGGTCTCCGTCCCGGCACCCGGGCGTGCGTGAGGTGCACTGGGACGGTCGCACCCTCGGACGCTGGACGCAGGAGCTCGCAGCACCGGGAACCGCCCTGGTCAACCTGGCGGGCCGGCTCGTCGATGCTCGACCCACGCCGGAGAACATCGCCGACCTCACCCGTTCCCGCGTCGAGGCGACCACAGCGCTGGTCGAGGCCTCCCAGCGCCTGGAGGAGCCGCTGACGCACTGGGTGCAGGCCTCGACCACCGCGATCTGGTCCGACGCCGGGGACCGGCTGCTGGAGGAGACGAGCCCGGTGCCCGTGGGACTGCCGCAGATGACCGGGGTCGCCGAGCGCTGGGAGCGCGCGGCCGAGGGAGCGCACTGCGACCATCAGGTGGTGCTGCGCACCGGCATCGTGCTGGAGGCCGGGACCCCGGCACTGGAGCGGCTCGTGCTGCTGGCCCGCTGGGGGCTGGGCGGACCGGTGGGCACCGGCCGGCAATGGGTGAGCTGGATCCACGTCGAGGACTGGGGGCGGATCGTGCTCGCTGCGCTGGGCCTGGAGCAGCCGCAGCTGCCCGAGGGGATCGTGGTCGCCTCCGCCCCGCACCCGGTGCGGAACGCCGAGATGATGCGCCTGCTGCGACGGGGCGTCGGCCGGAGCCACGGCCTCCCCACCCCCGCCCCGCTGCTCCGGCTCGGGGCCGTGCTGCTGCGCACGGACCCGGCGCTGGGGCTCACGGGCCGCCATGCCACCTCGCGCGTGCTGGACGAGGCGGGATTCCGATTCCAGCATCCGCGGCTCGACGGCGCTCTCGCGGACCTGCTGCCCGGCTGATCCCGCTCGGACGCCCGCGGAACGTCGATCAGCCGAACAGCACCTCGGCCTCGCGCCAGCGGGACTCCGGCACCCGCTTGACGCTGTCGATCGCCTCGGTCAGCGGCACATCCACGATCTCGGTGCCGCGCAGCGCGACCATCCGGCCGAAACGGTTCTGGTGGACCAGATCCACCGCCGCGGTCCCGAGCCGGGTGGCGAGCACCCGGTCGTAGCCGGTCGGCTCCCCGCCGCGCTGGATGTGCCCCAGCACCGTGGCCCGGGACTCGATGCCCAGCCGCTCCTCGATCAGCGGGGCCAGCACCTCGGCCACCCCGCCGAAGCGGGGACGCCCGAACTCGTCCAGCTCGTAGTCGATGAAGCCCTCCGGGGCGTCCCGGGGCACGAATCCCTCGGCGACCACCACCAGCGGTGCCCGGCCCCGGGCGAAGGCCGACGCCACCTGGGTGCAGATCTCATCGATGCTCAGCGGGAACTCCGGCAGGCAGATCACATGCGCTCCCGCAGCCATCCCCGAGTGCAGAGCGATCCAGCCGACGCTGCGACCCATCACCTCCGCGACCATGCAGCGGTGATGGGAGTCGCCGGTGATCCGCAGCCGGTCCAGGGACTCGGTGGCGATCTCGACCGCGGTGTTGAACCCGAAGGTGTAATCGGTGGCATCGAGGTCGTTGTCGACCGTCTTGGGCACCCCGACCATCGGGATGCCGGCCTCGGAGAGCCGATTCGCGGTGAACAGGGTGCCGTCGCCGCCGATCGCGATGATCGCGTCCATGTCGTTCTCGTCGAGGTGGCGGCGCACGATCTCCGCCCCGTCCTCGCCCTCGGCGAAGGGATTGGAGCGGGAGGTGCCCAGGATCGTCCCGCCGAGGCGGCCGATGCCGCGCACGCGCCGACGCGGCAGCGTCATCCAGTCATCCTCGATCACACCGCGCCAGCCGTCCCGGAACCCGATGAACTCGTCCTCGAAGTGCTGATCGCCCTTGATCACCGCCCCGCGGATCACGGCGTTCAGTCCGGGACAGTCGCCGCCGGAGGTCAGGATTCCGATCTTCATGGGGATGGCTTCTTCTCTCGTCGAGCGCGGGGCGCGGTGCGTCCACCGCCCACTCTACGGCGGCGCGTTGGGCTCCTCCCAGGACCACCGTTCAGCGCTGCGCGCGATGCTCCAGGTAGTAGCGGATCAGCCCCGCGGTCGAGGCGTCCTCGTCCGCGATCGCCGTCTCATCGCCGGCGACCGCCTCACCGAGGTCCTTGGCGAGCTGCTTGCCCAGCTCCACACCCCACTGGTCGAAGGAGTTGATGCCCCACACCACGCCCTGCACGAAGGTGATGTGCTCGTACAGCGCGATCAGCTGGCCCAGCACGCTCGGGGTGAGCTGCGGGGCCATGATCGAGGTGGTGGGCCGGTCCCCGGAGAACTCGCGGGCCGCGACCAGCGATCCCTCGGTGCCTTCTGCACGGACCTCCTCGGCGGTCTTGCCGAAGGCGAGCGCCTTGGTCTGGGCGAAGAAGTTCGCCAGGAACAGCTCGTGGACGTCCTGGTCGCCGTCCTTCAGCGGATGGTTCGGGGTCGCGAAGGCGATGAAGTCCGCGGGGATCACCCGGGTGCCCTGGTGGATCAGCTGGTAGAAGGCGTGCTGGCCGTTGGTTCCGGGCTCGCCCCAGAAGACCTCCCCGGTCTCGGTGGTCGCGAGCGAGCCGTCCCAGCGCACGGCCTTGCCGTTGGACTCCATCGTGAGCTGCTGGAGGTAGGCGGGGAAGCAGTGGAGGTACTGGGAGTAGGGGAGCACCGCATGGGTCTCCGCGTCCAGGAAGTTCACGTTCCACACGTTCAGCAGGCCCATCAGCAGCGGCACGTTCTGCTCCGCGGGGGCGGTCGCGAAGTGCTCGTCCATCGCGTGGAAACCGGCCAGCAGCTCCTCGAAGGTGTCCGGCCCGAGCACGGTGGCGAGCACGGTGCCGATCGCCGAGTCGACCGAGTAGCGGCCGCCCACCCAGTCCCAGAAGCCGAAGGCGTTCTTGGGATCGATGCCGAAGTCCGCGACCTTGTCCAGCGCGGTGGAGACGGCCACGAAGTGCTGGGCGATGGCCTCCTGCTCCTGCTCCGCGGTCAGGGCCGCGTTCTCCCGCAGCCCGGTCAGCAGCCACTGCCGCACCAGGCGCGCATTGGTGAGGGTCTCCAGGGTGGTGAACGTCTTCGAGGCCACGATCACCAACGTGGTCTCGGGGTCGAGGTCCTGGGTGGTGGCGAAGGCGTCGGTGGGGTCGATGTTCGAGATGAACCGGGCCTCGAGCCCGTCCTGCGCGAGGGGCTTCAGCGCCTCGTAGACCATCACCGGGCCGAGGTCGCTGCCGCCGATGCCGATGTTCACGACCGTCTCGATGCGCTTCCCGGTCATGCCCGTCCATGCACCGGAGCGCACCTGGTCGGCGAAGTCGAAGACGCGGTGCAACGTCTTGTGCACGTCTTCATCGATGTTCTGGCCGTCGACCACCAGGGCGGGGGAGGAGCCGGCCGGTCGGCGCAGCGCGGTGTGCAGCACGGCGCGGTCCTCGGTGGTGTTGATATGGGCGCCGGCGAACATCTCGTCGCGACGCTCCTGGACCCCCACCTCGCGGGCCAGCTGCAGCAGCAGCTCCACCGTCCTCGGCGCGACGAGGTTCTTGGACAGATCGACGTGCAGATCCGCGGCATCGTGGGTGAAGCGCTCTGCGCGCTGCGGGTCGGCGGCGAACCACTCGCGCAGCGAGCCGTCGAGCTCGAGGTGGTGAGCCTCGAGCTCGGCCCAGGCGTCGGTGGTCGTGGGATCGATGGGGGCGGTGGGCGAGGTCGGTGCAGTCATACCGCCATTGAACACTGCGGAAGGAGAACCTGCAGGGCCGTGCCGTGGGCTCCGCGGGTTCGAGCGGCGGGCAGGACCTCTGGTCGACCCCGCGCCGAGACCGAAGTGTTATCAGCAGATGGAATGCTATTGACAGTCAAGGGTGCACACTGGTCGGTGATGCTGCACACTGTCGTGCGGTTCACGACCCCAAGACATCACAGGAGTATTCATGACCATCTCGCGCCGATCGATGATGTTGGGCACCGCTGCCGGCGGCGCCGCTGCTCTGACGCTCGCCGCCTGCGGCAGCGATGAGAGCGGCTCCGGGGGCTCCGGTGGCGGCGAGGGCGGCGGCGGTGGCGGGGGCATGATCCTCGCCAATGGCACCGAGCCGCAGAACCCGCTGATCCCGACCAACACCAATGAGGTCGGCGGCGGCCGCATCGTCCAGAACATCTTCTCGGGCCTGGTCTCCTACGACGCCGAGGGCACCCCGCAGAACGAGGTCGCGGAGTCCATCGAGACCGAGGACAGCCAGCACTTCACGATCACCCTCGCCGACGGCTGGACCTTCACCAACGGCGATCCGGTCACCGCCCAGAGCTTCGTGGACGCCTGGAACTTCGGCGCCAACGCCTCCAACGCCCAGCTCTCGGGGTACTTCTTCGAGCCGATCGAGGGCTTCGCAGACCTCCAGGGCGAGGACGTGGCCGCCGACGCCACCCTCACGGGTCTCTCGGTCGAGGACGACCTTGTCTTCACCGTCACCCTGGTCTCCCCGCAGGCCGACTTCCCGATCCGCCTGGGCTACAGCGCGTTCTCGCCCCTGCCCGAGGCGTTCTTCGACGACCAGGAGGGCTTCGGCGAGAAGCCGATCGGCAACGGCCCCTACATGCTGACCTCCTGGGAGCACGAGGTCTCGGCCGAGCTCGAGGTGAACCCCGACTACAAGGGCCCGCGCGCCCCGCAGAACGACGGCGTGCGCTTCACCTTCTACCAGGACATCGAGACCGGCTACAACGATCTGCTCTCCGGCGGGCTCGACGTCATCGACAACATCCCCGCCAGCCGGCTCACCTCCTTCGAGCAGGAGCTCGGCGATCGCGCGGTCAACCAGCCGGCCGCGATCTTCCAGTCCTTCACCATCCGCATGGAGGATCCGAACTTCAGCGGGGAGGCCGGGACCCTGCGCCGCCAGGCCCTGTCGAAGGCGATCAACCGCCAGGAGATCTGCGACACGATCTTCCAGGGCACCTCGTCCCCGGCCACGGACTTCTCCACTCCCGTGGTCAACGGCTACTCGGACTCGATCCCCGGCAGCGAGGTCCTGGACTTCGACGCCGAGGGCGCCAAGAAGCTGTGGGAGAAGGCCGAGGGCATGAAGCCCTTCGAGGGCCCCTTCACCCTCGCGTACAACGCCGACGGCGACCACGCCACCTGGGTCGAGGCGGTCACCAACCAGCTGCTGAACAACCTCGGCATCGAGGCCACCGGCAAGTCGTACCCGACCTTCGCCGCCCTGCGCGACGAGGTCACCAACCGCACGATCACCGGCGGTTTCCGCAGCGGCTGGCAGGCGGACTACCCCTCCGTGTTCAACTTCCTCGGCCCGCTGTACGGCTCGGCCGCAGCGGAGGGCCGCGGGTCCAACGACGGCGACTACATGAACGACGAGTTCGACCAGCTGCTGGCCGACGGCCTCTCGGCCACCGATGAGGACACCGCGTTCGCCAAGGCCCAGGCCGCAGAAGAGCTGCTGTTCCGGGACCTCCCCGCAGTGCCCCTGTGGAACGACAACGTCACCGGCGGCTCCGCGGAGACCGTGGACAACGTCGTCTTCGGCTGGGACAGCCAGCCGCAGTACCACGAGATCACCAAGTCGGCCTGATCAGCAGGTCCTGACCCGTCGGGGCGGGGCGCGGCGCAGCAGCCGCCCCCGCCCCGCATCGGGTCCCACCCCTCCGGCATCGACCGGCGCCCCGGCGCGCCGGAGCCCTCCGTGTGGCTATGGTGTCCCAGTCCCCTCCGCGCCCCGCCCGACCCGAACGGTCCGGGGCGCCCTCCCTCCCGTAAGGTGCAACGCATGGCCTGGTACGTCCTCCGGCGCGTGCTGCAGATGATCCCGGTCTTCTTCGGCGCGACGTTCCTGGTGTACTTCCTGGTGTTCTCGATGCCGGGTGACCCGATCGCGGCCCTCGGTGGCAACAAGCCGCTCTCGCCCGCGGTCCAGGATCGTCTGCGCGCGGAGTACAACCTCGACGAACCCTTCATCGTCCAGTACCTGCTCTATCTGCAGGGCCTGGCCCAGGGTGACTTCGGCACAACCTTCGCCGGCCGGCCCGTGATCGACGACATCCGCCGAGCCTTCCCGGTGACCGCGCGCCTGGCGCTGGTGGCGATCGTCTTCGAGGCGGTCTTCGGCATCATCGCCGGCGTCATCTCCGGCCTGCGCAAGGGGACCTGGATCGACTCGACGCTGCTGGTCACCTCGATCCTGGTGATCGCGGTGCCGACCTTCGTGATCGGCTTCGTGGCCCAGTTCGTCTTCGGCGTGAAGCTGGGATGGGTGACGATCAACGTCGGCGCGAACGTCACCTGGATGAACCTGCTGCTCCCGGGGATGGTGCTCGGTGCTGTCAGCTTCGCCTACGTGCTGCGCCTGACCCGCACCCAGATCACCGAGACGATGACCGCCGACCACGTCCGCACCGCGACGGCCAAGGGGCTGTCCCGGCCCCGGGTGATCACCGTGCACATCCTGCGCAACTCGCTGATCCCGGTGGTCACCTTCCTCGGCGTGGACCTCGGTCAGCTGATGGGCGGGGCGATCGTCACCGAGGGGATCTTCAACATCCCGGGCCTCGGCTTCAATCTCTTCGACGCCATCCAGCGCGGCGAGAGCACGAAGATGGTCTCGATGGTGACGCTGCTGGTGATCATCTTCATCATCTCGAACCTCCTCATCGATCTGCTGTACGCATTTCTCGACCCCAGGATCAGGTATGACGCACGCAAGTGAGACAGGCGGCGCCACGACGCGCCGCGGCCAGGCACACTTCGTCGCCCCGGTCGACGAGACCCCGCTGCAGGCGGTCGATGCCCTGAACACCGACGTCAAGCCGCGATCCCTGTGGTCCCAGGCCTGGCGCGACCTGCGACGCAACCCGATGTTCATCATCTCCGCGGTGCTCATCGCCGTGGTGGTCGCCGTCGCCGCGCTGCCGCAGCTGTTCAGCAGTCTCGACCCGTACGCGCAGGGCGCCTGCCAGCTGTCCAACAGCTACGGGGACCCGACCCCCGGTCACCCCTTCGGCTTCGACCAGCAGGGCTGCGACGTGTACTCCCGGGTGATCTACGGGGCCCGGCCCTCGGTGATCGTCGGTGTGGTCACCACGCTCGGCGTCTTCCTGCTGGGCGGCCTGATCGGTGCGCTGGCCGGCTGGTTCGGCGGCTGGATCGACGCGATCCTCTCCCGCGTCACCGACGTCTTCTTCGCGATCCCGCTGATCCTCGCCGCGATCGTCGTCGGCCAGCTCTTCGAGCTCAATGCGCTCACCCTGGCGATGATCCTGGTGCTGTTCGGCTGGACCGCCATCGCCCGCATCGCCCGCGGCAGCGTCATGAGCGTGATGAACTCCGAGTTCATCACCGCCTCCAAGGCGCTCGGCGCCTCCTCCTCCCAGAACCTGTTCCGGCACGTGGTGCCCAACGCGGTCGCCCCGGTGATCGTCACGGCGATGGTCAACCTGGGCATGTACATCGTGCTGGAGGCGACCCTGTCCTTCCTGGGGGTGGGGCTTCCCGAGTCCACCATCTCCTGGGGTGCGGACATCTCCAACGCGCAGACCGGGCTGTACACCCGCCCTGAACTGCTGTTCTATCCCTCCGGCGCCCTCGCCATCACGATCCTCAGCTTCATCATGCTGGGCGATGCCGTGCGCGACGCACTCGATCCGAAGACGAAGAAGCGATGAGCTACGACCCGAACTTCCCGCACGCCTCCAGCGAACGCGCCGAGGAGCCGACCACCGAGCCCGCCGGGCCCCGGGACGAGGGCGGCGACGCGGCGGACGCCGACCTCGCGCAGGTCCACGCGACCGCGGGAGGCACCTCCGGCGCCGTCCGCGAATGGGACCCGGACCGTCCGCTGCTCGAGGTGAAGGACCTCGACATCACCTTCACCACCTCCGGCGGCGATGTGCCGGCCGTGCGCGGGGCGAACCTGACCGTGTACCCCGGCCAGACCGTCGCGATCGTGGGTGAGTCCGGCTCGGGCAAGACCACCACCGCCATGGCGGTCGCCGGTCTGCTCGCCTCCAACGGGCGGGTCTCCGGCGGCAGCATCGTCTTCCAGGACGAGGATGTCGCCAAGGCCTCCGGCAAGCGCATCCGCCAGCTGCGCGGCGATGAGATCGGCATGGTCCCGCAGGACCCGATGTCGAACCTCAACCCGCTGTGGAAGATCGGCTTCCAGATCAAGGAGTCGCTGACCGCGAACAAGGTCGCCAAGGGCAAGGCGGCGGACAAGCGCGTCGTCGAGCTGCTCGAGGAGGCGGGACTGCCGGATGCGGCACGTCGCGCGAAGCAGTACCCCACGAGTTCTCCGGCGGCATGCGCCAGCGCGCCCTGATCGCCATGGGCCTTGCGGCCCGGCCGTCGCTGCTGATCGCCGACGAGCCCACCAGCGCGCTGGACGTCACCGTCCAGCGGCAGATCCTGGACCACCTCGACGTGCTGACGGGCCAGCTCGGCATCGCCGTCCTGCTGATCACCCATGACCTCGGCCTGGCCGCGGAGCGCGCCCAGCACCTGGTGGTCATGTACCGCGGGCAGGTGGTGGAGTCCGGCCCGGCGCTGGAGATCCTCCAGAACCCGCAGCACCCCTACACGCAGCGGCTGATCGCGGCCGCGCCGTCGCTGTCCAGCCAGCGGATGGTCTCCTCCTACAGCACCCGCGGCGAGGAGCCCGCCCCAGGAGAGCAGTCCGCTCCGACGGAGGCACGGACCGACGACGTCATCGTCGCCGAGGACCTCACCCGGGTCTTCGACATCCGCGGCGGTGTGCCGTGGGTGAAGGCCGCGCCGTTCACCGCGGTCGATGACGTCTCCTTCACCCTCAAGCGCGGCACTACCCTGGGGATCGTGGGCGAGTCCGGTTCCGGGAAGTCGACGGTCGCCCAGATGGTGCTGGGCCTGCTGGCCCCGACCTCGGGAAGGATCCTCTTCGAGGGCCAGGACATCGCGGAGAAGTCCAAGCAGGAGCTCTTCGCACTCCGCCGTCGCATGCAGCCGGTGTTCCAGAACCCGTACGGGTCGATCGATCCCACGTACTCGATCTTCCGCACCATCGAGGAGCCGCTGCGCCTGCACGGCATGGCCTCCCGCGGCGAGCGGGAATCCCGGGTCCGGGAGCTCCTGGACCAGGTGTCGCTGCCGGCCGCGACCATGCAGCGCTACCCCAACGAGCTCTCCGGCGGGCAGCGCCAGCGCATCGCCGTGGCCCGGGCCCTCGCGCTGCGGCCCGAGGTGCTGGTGCTGGACGAGGCCGTCTCGGCCCTCGACGTGCTGGTCCAGGACCAGGTGCTCGCCCTGCTCAACGACCTCCAGGCCGAGCTGGACCTCTCCTACGTGTTCATCACCCACGACCTCGCCGTGGTCCGGCAGATCGCCGACCGGACGATGGTCATGGAGATGGGCAGGGTCGTCGAGCACGGGGCGACCGAGGAGGTCTTCCGCTCCCCGCAGCAGGAGTACACCCGGCGTCTGCTGGACGCCATTCCCGGCGGCTCCATCCCGCTGGCGGGCTCGGGCCGCTGAGCCCGGCACCCCGCCCAGCGCGTCGAAGGTCTCATCCGGCCCCCTGTGGCAGGAGGCGTGGGACGGATAGACTCGGCGAGGCCCTGGAGCGGGCCGCACGTCTCGTGCGGCCGGGCGCTGCTCGGTCCACGACCCGCCGCGCAACCTGAAACGAGCATCTGCGTATGACCATCCAGCACCGCACCGATCTGCGTAACGTCGCCATCGTCGCCCACGTCGACCACGGCAAGACCACCCTGGTCGACGCCATGCTCACCCAGGGCGGCGCCTTCGGCGATCGCGACAAGCACGACGATCGGGCGATGGACTCGGGCGAGCTGGAGCGCGAGAAGGGCATCACGATCCTCGCCAAGAACACGGCGATCCGGTACGCCGGGCCGTCGGCCGCGGCGATCGGTGAGCCGGACGGCATCACCATCAATGTCATCGACACCCCCGGCCACGCCGACTTCGGCGGCGAGGTCGAGCGCGGCCTGTCGATGGTCGACGGGGTGGTGCTGCTGGTGGACTCCTCCGAGGGCCCGCTCCCGCAGACCCGCTTCGTGCTGCGCAAGGCGCTGGCGGCGAAGCTGCCGGTGATCCTCGTGGTCAACAAGGTCGACCGCCCCGATGCGCGCATCGAGGACGTCGTCGGCGAGGCCACCGATCTGCTGCTGGGTCTGGCCTCGGACCTCTCCGAGGAGATGGACGACATCGATCTCGACGCGGTGCTGGACGTGCCCGTCGTCTATGCCTCCGGCAAGGCCGGCCGCGCCTCGACCACCCAGCCCGCCGACGGCACCCTCCCCGAGGAGGAGAACGTCGAGGCGCTGTTCAAGACGATCCTCGAGCAGATCCCGGCGCCGGTCTACGACGACGAGGTCCCGCTGCAGGCCCACGTCACCAACCTCGACGCCTCCCCGTTCCTGGGCCGCCTGGCGCTGCTGCGCATCAAGAACGGCGAGCTCTCCAAAGGCCAGCAGGTCGCCTGGTGCACCCAGGCGGGCACCGTCAAGCAGGTCAAGATCACCGAGCTGCTGGAGACCAAGGGCCTCTCCCGCGAGCCGATGACCCGCACCGCGCTGCCCGGCGACATCGTTGCCGTCGCCGGCATCCCCGAGATCATGATCGGCGAGACCCTCGCCGACCTCTCCGATCCGCGCCCGCTGCCGCTGATCGCGATCGACGACCCCGCGATCTCGATGACCATCGGCATCAACACCTCGCCGCTGGCGGGCAAGAACGGCAAGGGCCACAAGCTCACCGCCCGCCAGGTGAAGGACCGCCTCGACGCCGAGCTCGTCGGCAACGTGTCCCTGAAGGTGCTGCCCACCGAGCGTCCCGACGCCTGGGAGGTCCAGGGCCGCGGGGAGCTCGCGCTGTCGATCCTGGTGGAGCAGATGCGCCGCGAGGGCTTCGAGCTGACCGTCGGCAAGCCGAAGGTCCTCACCCGGGAGATCGACGGGAAGGTCCATGAGCCGGTCGAGCGCATGACGATCGATGTGCCCGAGGAGTACCTGGGCACCGTCACCCAGCTGATGGCCTCGCGCAAGGGCCGCATGGAGACCATGAGCAACCACGGCTCCGGCTGGGTGCGCATGGAGTTCGTCGTCCCCGCCCGCGGCCTGATCGGCTTCCGCACCCGGTTCATGACCGAGACCCGCGGCAACGGCATCGCCTCCTCCTACGCCGACGGCTTCGAGCCGTGGATGGGGGAGATCGAGTTCCGCTCCACCGGCTCCCTGGTCGCCGACCGCGCGGGCACCGTCACCCCCTTCGCGATGATCAACCTCCAGGAGCGCGGCTCCTTCTTCGTCGAGCCCACCTCCGAGGTGTACGCCGGTCAGATCGTGGGGGAGAACTCCCGCAACGAGGACATGGACGTCAACATCACCAAGGAGAAGAAGCTGACGAACATGCGCGCTGCGTCCTCGGACTCCTTCGAGAACCTGGTGCCGCCGCGTCGGCTGACCCCCGAGGAGTCCCTCGAGTTCTCCGCCGAGGACGAGTGCGTCGAGGTCACCCCCGAGGTCGTCCGCATCCGCAAGGTCATCCTCGACGCCAACGAGCGCAAGCGGGCGCACTCCAAGGCCAAGTCGGGGAAGTGAGGTCGTGAACCCCGCGCGATCGCCGGCGGGGTCGACCCGCAGCGTCGACACCAGCTCCCTCGCGGCCCGCCTCACGCAGGCCGCGATGGCGCTCGTGCTCGCGGTCATCTCGGTGCTGCTGATGCTCACCACGCATCGGCTGGAGCTGGAGCTGTTCGGCGTCGACGTCCCCGCAGGGCTGCTCTTCGGTGCGGTGTTCCAGGTGGTGACCTGCGTGTTCCTGTGGTCTGCGACCGGGTCGCGGTTCCCGTTGCTGGTGCTGGGCTGCCTGTGGGGGATGCTGGCCACCCCCTTCCTGGGGGAGAGCGTCGGCGGCGGCGTGCTGCTGCCGGCGGTGATCGGCGACGTCCCGCAGCTGTCCGGCTGGATCGTCCAGGGGCTCGGCCTGGTGATCCCCTTCCTCGTCGCGGCCGTGATCACGATCCTCGGGAAGCTCTTCCCGCGAGTCCGCTGATCACATGAGCATCTCCCCGCGCCCCGACTGGGCGACCATCCCGAACCTCGTCACCCTGGCGAGGTTCGTGCTGCTGGCGCCGGTGTGCCTGCTGCTGCTGGACGGGCCCGACACCCTCGCGGTGGTGCTGCTGCTGGTGTGGGCATCCACCGACTGGGTGGACGGGCTGCTCGCGCGGGCCCTGGAGCAGACCAGCCGGACCGGGGCGATCATCGACCCGATCGCGGACCGGGTGGGGCTGGCGGCGATCGTGCTGTCGCTGGCAGTGGCGGGCCTGCTGCCCTGGGCGGCGCTGGTGCTCATCGTGGTCCTGGACGTGGCGATGGTGGTGCTCGCGACCGGAGCGGCGCTCGGCGGACGGATCTCGGTGTCCTGGCTCGGCAAGATCCGCACCTTCGTCCTGATGGCCGCGGTGTTCCTGCTGGTGGTCGCCGCCGCCTGGTGGCCCGTCCTGATCCCTGCCGCGCAGGCGCTGATCTGGCTCGGGGTGGTGCTGCACATCGTCTCGGGGATCGACTACATCCTCAGGGCGCGGCGGGCCCCCGCCGTCGCACCGGTGGTGGAGGCACCTCCTTCGCCGCGATGACCAGCGCCCGCGGCACGCGCACCTGGCCGCGGCGGGTCATCACCTGCACCGAGGCCTCGTCGATACCCACGATGGTGCCCAGCGCATCGGTCATCGACTCCCCGTGGGGCGCGGACTGCACATCGATCGCATAGCGCAGCACCACCCGGCGTCCCTCGAGCAGGAAGGGGGCCCAGCCGGCGCGGGCCCGCGGAGCGTCATCGTCAGCCATCCTGCGAGACTATCCCCGCCCCGCGGACCGCGGGCCGGGGCTCCGGGTGTGCAACCTGTCACCTCGGTGGCGCCGGCCTCCGCCGCGCCATCGCCGGAGCGGGCGGGATGAGATGATGGGGGCCGTCTCCGACGGAAGGAAGCCGCCCATGACCTACGTCATCGCCCTGCCCTGCGTCGACGTGAAGGATCGTGCCTGCGTCGACGAGTGCCCCGTGGACTGCATCTACGAAGGCAACCGGATGCTCTACATCCAGCCCGACGAATGCGTGGACTGCGGTGCCTGCGAACCCGTCTGCCCTGTCGAGGCGATCTTCTACGAGGACGACACCCCGGACCAGTGGGCCGAGTACTACCAGGCCAACGTCGAGTTCTTCGATGACCTCGGTGCCCCCGGCGGCGCGGCGAAGATGGGCGTGATCGACAAGGACCACCCGATCATCGACGCCCTGCCGACGCAGCCGAACCCCCTGGCCTGACCATGGCGGCGAACTCCGGTCCCCGCCCGAGCCCGGCGCGCAGAGGGCTCGCCGAGCGGCTGCCCGCCTTCCCCTGGGACGCACTGCTCCCGGCGAAGCAGCGCGCCGCCACCCACCCCGAGGGGATCGTGGACCTCTCCGTGGGCACCCCCGTGGATCCGACACCGGCCTCTGTGCAGGCCGCCCTCGCCGCCGCCGCCGACAGCCCCGGTTACCCGACCACGATCGGCACCCCGGCGCTGCGGGAGGCGCTGGTGGACTTCAGTCGCCGCCACCGCAGCGCCCCGGACTCGCTCGGCATCGAGGGCGTGCTGCCCACCGTCGGCTCGAAGGAGCTCGTCGCCCACCTCCCCTTCCAGCTCGGGCTCGGCCCCGGGGACGCCGTCGCCTTCCCGCACATCGCCTACCCGACCTACGACATGGGTGCCCGCTTCGTCGGCGCCGAACCGCTGCCGGTGGACATGGTCCGGCTCGCGACCCACGGGGATGAGGCCCTGCCCGAGCCGTCGGCCGCGCAGCGGATCCGGCTGCTGTGGCTGAACTCCCCGTCGAACCCCACCGGGGAGGTGCTCGACGTCACCCAGCTGGCGGCCGTGGTGCGCTGGGCCCGGGAGCGGGGGATCGTGGTCGCCTCCGACGAGTGCTATGCGCTGCTGCCCTGGACCGTGGACGATGTTCCCTCGGTGCTGGACCCGCGGGTCAACGGCGGTTCGCTGGAGGGGCTGCTGTGCGTGTACTCGCTGTCCAAGCAGTCCAACCTCGCCGGCTACCGAGCCGCCTTCGTGGCCGGGGACCCAGCACTGGTGGGCGAGCTGGTGGCGGTGCGGAAACAGGCCGGGATGATGCTCCCCGGCCCGGTGCAGATCGCGATGACCGCAGCGCTGGGCGACGATCAGGCCGCAGCTGACCAGCGTGAGATCTATCGCGCTCGGCGCGCGCTGCTCGAGCCCGCGCTGCGAGCCGCCGGCGGCTCTGTCCACGGTTCGCAGGCAGGACTGTACCTGTGGACCACCTTCGGCGAGAAGGCGATGACCAGTGTCGAACGCCTCGCAGCCAGCGGCATCCTGGTGGCGCCCGGGATGTTCTATGGTGGCAGTGGTGGAGGATTCGTCCGGGTCGCGCTCACCGCGACCGATGAGCGGATCGCTGCCGCCGCCCGGCGCCTCGAGCGCCTCTAGAACCTTCGGCGCCCGTGGGTGCCGCACCGATCCGACCACGCACAACGGAGAGCCCATGGATCACGCGACGACGTCTGCTCAGCTCAGCCTGGGGGAGAAGACTCTCGACCTCCCCACCGTTCCCGCCGTGGAGGGCAACTCCGGCATCTCGATCGGGCCGCTGCGCAAGGAGACCGGTCAGGTCACCTACGACCCCGGCTTCATGAACACCGCCAACGCGAAGTCGTCGATCACCTATATCGACGGCGACGAGGGCATCCTGCGCTACCGCGGCTACCCGATCGAGCAGCTCGCCGAGAAGTCGAGCTACCTCGAGGTCGCCTACCTGCTGATCCACGGCGAGCTGCCCACCAAGGGCCAGCTCGACAACTTCGAGGCCAGGGTCGAGCACCGCACGCTGCTGGACGAGCGCTTCAAGCGCATGTTCGACAACTTCCCGCGGGATGCGCACCCGATGGCCGTGCTCCAGGCCGGGACCTCGGCGCTGTCGACCTTCTACCAGGACTCGCTGGACCCCTTCGACGCGGAGCAGGTGCGGATCTCCGCCGTGCGGCTGCTCGCGAAGCTGCCCACGATGGCGGCCTATGCGCACCGCATCGCCCAGGGCCACGCCCTGCTGTATCCCGACAACCGGCTCTCGCTGATCGAGAACTTCCTGCGGCTGACCTTCGGGTTCCCGGTCGAGGAGTACATCGCGGACCCGGTCGTGGTGCGGGCGATGGAGCAGCTGCTGATCCTGCACGCCGACCACGAGCAGAACTGCTCGACCTCTGCGGTGCGCCTGGTCGGCTCGGCCCAGGCGAACCTGTTCACGTCGATCTCCGCCGGCATCGGGGCCCTCTCCGGCCCGGCCCACGGCGGCGCCAACGCCGCGGTGATGGACATGCTCGACCAGATCCAGGCCGAGAACATGGACCCGCGCGACTTCATGGAGAAGGTCAAGAACAAGGAGGACGGGATCCGCCTGATGGGCTTCGGCCACCGGGTGTACAAGAACTATGATCCCCGCGCCCGCATCGTCAAGAAGATCGCCGACGATGTCCTGGAGCGCCTCGGCGTCAACGACTCGCGCCTGGAGCTGGCCATGAAGCTCGAGGAGATCGCGCTGAAGGACGACTACTTCGTCGAGCGCAAGCTCTACCCGAACGTCGACTTCTACACCGGCCTGATCTACAAGGCCATCGGCTTCCCCACCGAGATGTTCACGGTGCTGTTCGCCATCGGCCGCCTGCCCGGCTGGATCGCGCAGTGGGAGGAGATGGTCCACGACCCGGAGACGAAGATCGGCCGTCCCCGCCAGATCTACACCGGGCACGCGGAGCGTCCCTACAAGGAGATGGGCGAGCGCACCGGCACCAGCGAGCTGCGCCTGGCCGAGCTGCAGTCCGACATCGCCAACCGGGGCTGAATCCGTCGCACCGCGGTGACCCCGACGAGGGCCGAGCTCCCCGGGAGCCCGGCCCTCGTCGGCGTCAGCGCCCGCTGACCAGCACCACCACGTGCCCCGTGGCACCATCATCGGCGGCGCCCCAGCTACGGGCCTCCTCGCCGTGGACCGCCCGGTCCCAGACCCGCCCCTGATAGGACACCCGGACCACCCCGTCGTCCGCGGCGCGAGCGACCGCCCAGTTCGCGACCGCCCAGCCCAGCGCGGCATCGCCGCCGGGATCGATCACCAGTGCGGTCGCCCCGGCATCGGCGGACGGCTGCGGCAGCGTGCCGGAGGCGGCAGTCAGGGCCGAGGTGAGCCGACCGGAGTCGACGGCGCGCGGGAACTGCCGCAGCAGCTCGGAACGGACCTGCTCGGGGGAGACGGTCGCCCCGACGGCAGCCAGGGTGCATACCAGATTCGGTCCGCTCTGTCCGGTCAGCGCCGAGGCGTACAGCCGTCCCTCGGTCTCGTGGTCCCGGTAGGCCTCCGGATGGCCGGAGCGCTGGACCTGCTGGGCCACATCGTTGATGTCCGCGCCCGTATAGCCGGGGATCCTCACCAGCTCGTCGTAGAACGCATTGGCGGAGTAGACGGGATCCTGGATCTGCTCCTCGGTGCCCCAGCCCTGGGAGGGGCGCTGCTGGAACAGGCCCAGGGAGTCGCGGTCCCCGTAGTCGATGTTCTGCAGCTGCGATTCCTGGTACGCGGTGGCCAGCGCGATCGAGGCCGCCCGCGGCGGCAGCTGCCGGTCCACGGCGATCGCGGTGATCAGCGCCGCGTTCGCGACCCGGTCGGTGCTGTAGCGATGGCTGGTCCCCAGCCCTGTCGCCACGCAGGTGCCCTCATGGGCGGGGGAGCCGTAGCGCTGCAGCGCGACGTAGCTGCCGCCGGCGATGGCCGAGAACAGCAGCACCAGGGTCAGGGGAACAGCGAGATGGCGAGCGAGGGAACGGCGTGATCCTCGTCCGCGCCGCCGCGCGCCTGCCGCCACCTCGAGTCCTCTGCTCCGCTGTCAGTTCGCGTGCAGCGCGGCGTTGAGCTCGACGGTCTGTCCCTCGTGGGCCACCGCCTGGACTGCGCCGCTCAGCGAGTGGCGACGGAACAGCAGGTTCGCCACCCCGGAGAGGTCACGGGCCGTGACCACGTGAGGCCCCTCGGAGGCGGTGCCCGCCTCGCCGATGAGCTCCACCTTGGTACCGGCGGTGACGTACAGGCCCGCCTCGACCACGCAGTCATCGCCCAGGGCGATGCCCACGCCGGCCTCGGCGCCCACCAGCGAGCGGCGGCCGATGCTCACCCGCTCGGTGCCGCCGCCGGAGAGGGTGCCCATCGTCGAGGCGCCGCCGCCGACATCGGAGCCGTCGCCCACGACCACGCCTTGCGAGATGCGGCCCTCGATCATCGAGGCGCCAAGGGTCCCGGCGTTGAAGTTCACGAAGCCCTCGTGCATGACGGTGGTGCCCTCGGCCAGGTGCGCACCCAGCCGGACCCGGTCCGCGTCACCGATGCGCACCCCGCCGGGCAGCACGTAGTCGACCATGCGCGGGAACCTGTCGACGCTGAACACGGTGGGGGTGCGTCCCGCTGCGATCAGGCGCAGACGGGTCTCCTCGAAGCCGGCGACGGCGCAGGGCCCCTGAGAGGTCCAGACCACGTTGGTGAGCTTTTCGAACAGACCCTCGAGGTTCTGCGCGTTGGGCCGGACCAGGCGGTGGGAGAGCAGGTGCAGGCGCAGGTAGGCATCGGCGGCATCGACCGGGGCATCAGCCAGCGAGATCGTGCGGACGACGACCTCCTGCGTGGTGCCCCGCACCTGGTCGGCCCGGGCGGCGGCGGTCAGCTGAGAGTGCAGCGGATGGCTCTCGATCTCGGAAGGAGCCTCGCCGAGCTGCGGGGAGGGATACCATGCATCGAGGACGGAGCCGTCGGCACCAAGGGTGGTGAGTGCGATGCCCCAGGCCTTCGTGGCAGGGGAGTCCGTTGTCGTCGTGGCCATGAGGCGAGTCTACGAAGCCAGACGCGGCAGCGGCACCATCGGAGCGCCTGCCGGGGCCAACCCCACAGTGCGGCGGGGCCGCACGGCGGAGCGGGGTGAGGCCCGGAGATGACGGATGCCGCCGCCCCTGTCCCACTGCGTCGCAACCCCGAGTACCTGCGGTGGCTGGTCGGCGACCTCCTGCTGGATGCCGGCACCGGGATCGGAGCCTTCGCGTTCCCTCTGGTGACCTTCATGGTCACCGAGGACCTCGGCATCACGGGACTGGTCGCGCTGGTCCAGGGCCTCGGCGCGCTGGTCGGCCTGATCCCGGGCGGACTGCTGGCGGACCGCGTCGAACGGCGGCGCCTGCGGCTGCTGGCCGGGGTGATCGGCGCCGCCGTCCAGGCAGTGCTGGTCATCGTGCTGCTGACCGGGATGGCGGGGGCGGTGGTGCTGGCCGCCCTGGCGTTCGCCGACAGGTTCCGCGAGACGCTGCTGGGCAGCGCCTCCAACGCCATGCTCAAACAGATCGTGCCCACCACGCAGCTGCCCCGGGCGGTCTCGGTCAACCAGGGGCGCGAGGCCGCGGTGGAGATGGTCGCGGGCCCGGCCGGCGGCGCGCTGCTGGGCCTGTCGATCGTGTTCCCTCCGCTGGCCCAGCTGCTGGGCAACCTCGGCTCGGTCATCGCGACCCTCGGCATGCGGCGTCGGTACCACCCGCGGATCGTCGGCGCCAAGCGCACGAAAGTGGGGGAGGACATGCGCGAGGCGCTCGGCTGGATGGTCTCCCAGCCCCTGCGCCTGCAGATCCTCGCGATCGCGTCCGCGGTGAACCTCGGGGCCAACGGCCTGATCTTCGCGGTGCTGCTGAACCTCGCCTCGGACGGGGTCTCGGCGACCCGGATCGGCCTGCTGAACACGGTGCTGGCCGCGGCGATCCTGCTCGGCGCGGCCCTCGCGCCGCGCCTGGTGGACACGGTGCCGACGGGGATGCTCGCGATCGCTCCCGTCGTGGTGATGGCGCTGGTCGGGGTGTTCCTCGGCTTCGAGCCCGGCATGGTCTGGATCGGCGTGGCCTACGCCGTGCTAGGGGTCGGGATACCGGCGACCAATGCCTCCAGCCAGGGATTCTTCACCCACATCACGCCCGTGTCGATGCAGGGGCGGGTCAGCTCGCTGATGCGGGTGGTCTCCTCGGCGCTGATGCCGCTGGCCCCGGCGGCGGCCGGCTGGGGGCTGGAGCTCGTGGGCGTCATGCCCACCATGCTCGTCTTCGCCTCCGTGCTGGCGCTCGGCGCCCTGGTGGGGATGCTGGGCCCTGACCTGCGCCGGATCCCCACCGCGCCGCGATGGGAGGCCCATGCCCGTCAGGAGGGGCTCGCGGTCGAGGAGGACGAGGAGCCGTCCTCCGAGCGCTGAGCGTCGCGGAGCCCGCCCCGCTCACACCGCGGGCGGCTCCTCCACCTGCGGCGCGGGCCCGATCCACTCCGCCGCCCGGTACCGGCGCACGATCTGCCGGAGCCGCCGGGAGCGCAGGTAGATGATCAGCACCGCTGCCACCAGTGCGGCGGCGCCGCCGCCGAGCAGCCACGGCGACCAGTGCGAGACCCCACCGACATCACCCAGCATCGGGGAGATCAGCAGCAGCGCGGCCCCGGCCACGATCATGAGCACCCCGGCAGCCACCAGCAGCGCCGGTCCGAGGGCGCGTGCGATGGCCGGTCCCGCCGACTCGCCCTGCAGCGGGCGTTGCAGCGGCAGCCCGCGGCCGAGCTGCCCCGGCCGGGAGGCCGCCCAGCCCAGTAGGAGATGATCGCGTCGCCTCGTCGCCACCGTGCCCACCAGCGCCGCCAGCAGCCCGGCCACGAGCGCGACCACCAGCAGCGTCAGCCCCTGCTCCGGGACACGCTCGGCGAGCCCGGCCGACTCGGAGCGGATGCTCAGGACCACCATGATGACGACTGCCGTGAACGCCACCAGCAGCAGCACCGCCTCGACCAGGCGCAGCGGGAGCTGTCGCGCGCGCTGCTCCGCCTGCGCGGCGGATTCCAGCTCGTCGGCCACCGGATCAGCGCCCTCCTCGAGCACCACGCGGCGCTCGTCCGCCAGGCGCTGGGCGAACTCCTCGGTGCTGGGGCCGGAGCGCAGGGACGGGGCGTACTGCGCGCGCTGCGTCGCGGTGAGCCAGGTCGTCATCACCAGTGCATCGGCGGAGGCACGCTCCTCGGGCAGCAGATCGGCGTTCACGATCGCGCGCAGCTTCGCCGCCTGGCGCCCGCCGAACAGTCCCGGAGGCGTCGAGGGGCCGCTGGGCGGGAGATGTCTGGGCGACGGCGCGGGAGTCGACATGGCGTCATCGTCCCAGATCGGTGGGGGCGGTGTGGACGCGGCCGCGCGAACACGTGCGGCAACAGGTGGAGGTCACGCCATACTGGAGCGATGACCGCAGCCGCCGAGCCCCTCCGCACCGTCGCCGTCGTCGGGGCAGGGCCGCGGGGCACGGCGATCATCGAACGACTGGTGGCGGCGTCGAACGGCCCGAACTGGCGGGGCGGCCTCACGGTGCATCTGATCGACCCCCTGGTCGGCCGCGGTGGTGCCGTCTGGCGGCACGACCAGTCCGAGGTGCTGCTGATGAACACCACCACCTGCCAGACCACGATGTACCCCGATGAGTCCTGCCATGCGCTGCTGCCCGCGCCGCGCACGGAGACCCTCGCCGACCATCTGGCAGGGGAGGGGCTCGCCCCCACCGACTTCGCCTCCCGTGCCGCGCACGGCCGCTATCTGGCCCACGTGCTGGAGACGGCGCGGCGCGACGCCGATCCGGCCCGGCTGCGGATCGTCGAGCACGCCGCCGAGGCCGTCGACGTCACCGGCGGGGCCGACGGTCCGCAGCGGGTCCGGCTGAGCGACGGGCGGGTGCTGCGCGCCGATGCCCTCGCGCTCGCACTCGGGCATCTGCCCACCGCGCTCGGCCCCCGCTCGCAGCAGCTCGCCGACGCCGCTGCCCGACATGGCCTGGTCCATATCGGGCCCGCGAACCCGCTCGAGGTGGACTACGCCTCGCTGCTGGGACGGGAGGCCGTGGCGGTCCAGGGCCTGGGGCTGAACTTCTACGACGCGATCGGGATGCTCACCGAGGCGGCAGGCGGGTGCTTCGCGCCCGACGCCTCCGCCCCCTCCGGCCTGCGCTACCTGCCCGGCGGCGGGGAGCCGCACCTGGTGGTCGGCTCCCGCTCCGGCATGGTCTACCGGCCCAAACCCGATCTCGGGGACTGGATGCCCGAGCCGTACCTCCCCGAGGTGCTCACGGGGGAGCGGGTGCTCGAGCTCGCGGTCCGCGCCGCGGGGGTGGACCACGAGCGCGACGTGATGCCGCTGATGTTCGCCGAGCTGCGCCGGGCGCTGCGGGGCGGAGGATTCCCCGAGCTCGCCGACGACCAGCTCCTGCTCACACTGCTGTTCCCCTTCGGCCGCCGCGGCGGGGAGAGCCCGGTGCCGCCGCGGAGCACCCGTGACGTGCTGCGCGAGGCGCTGCGGGCCGCGACCGAGCCCGACCCGGCCTGGGTGCTGATCTACCGGGTGCTCATCGCCCTGCGGATCCAGGTGGGTCGCCTCACCGACCTCGGTGCCTACACCACGGAGTCCGTGCGCCAGGACATCGACGGCCACCTGCGCAACGCCTTCGCCTCCTGGGCCTCGGGCCCGCCGGTGCTGCGCGTGCGGCAGGTGCTCGCGCTCCAGGAGGCGGGGCTGTTGGAGTTCACGGGTCCGCGGATGCACGTGGACATCGACGACGAGGCCGGCCGCTTCGCCGTCCACGGCGCGGAAGAGCGGATCACGCTGTGCGACGGGGTGCTCGAGGCGCATCTGCCGCCGGTGGACCTGCCCGCCTATCGCAGCGCCCTGCTGGGCGCCTGGCGCGAGCGCGGCGAGGTGCAGAAGGACTCCTGGGCCTCGCGCGGCACGAGGCGACGGATGCTCACCGGCTCCATCGCGGTCGATGGCCTGTACGCGCCGGTCGGGACCGACGGCACCGTCTACGAGCGTCGGCTGCTGGTCGGCGTGCCGGTGAGCACGGCGCAGCCGGGCTCCTCGATCACCGCAGAACCAGGCACCTCCCCGCAGCTGCTGCGGCACGCCGAGGCGGTCGCTCTGCGCCTGGCCCGTGCCGGAGGCGCGCTGTCCGGGGAATGAGTGCTCGCTGAGCGCGGCAGGGTCGATCCCGCGCCGCCCGGACGTGGCACGATGACGGCCATGAGCAAGCAGACGGCCCCGGTCCTCGATCCCCACGCCGATATCGCCCGGCTCACTGCGGCGATCGTCGACATCGAGTCCGTCTCCGGGAACGAGCAGGCGCTCGCCGATGCGGTCGAGCAGGCGCTGCGCGAGCACGCCGGTCACCTCGAGGTGCTCCGCGACGGGGACACCGTGATCGCGCGCACCGACCGGGGGCTTGCCCAGCGGGTGCTGCTGGCCGGGCACCTGGACACCGTCCCGGTCGCGGACAACCTCCCCTGCGCCCGCCGTCTAAGGGAGGGCCGCGAGGAGCTGGTGGGGCGCGGCACCTGCGATATGAAGGGCGGCCTCGCGGTGTTCCTCAAGCTCGCCGTCGAGGCCTCGGCCGCGCCCGTGGATCTCACCTGGATCTTCTACGACCACGAGGAGGTGGCCGCGGCGGACAACGCCCTCACTCGGATCGCCGCTGAGCATCCCGAGCTTCTCGAGGCGGATTTCGCGATCCTCGGCGAGCCGACCTCCGCCGGTGTCGAGGGCGGCTGCAAGGGCACCATGAAGCTCGAGGTCACCGCTCGGGGCCTCGCCGCGCATTCGGCCCGCGACTGGGTGGGGGACAACGCGATCCACCGCCTCGCACCGGTGCTCGAGCGGGTCGCGGCCCACGAGGCCCGTCGCGCCGTGATCGACGGGCTCGAGTACCGCGAATGCCTCAACGTGGTCTCGATCGCGGGAGGCATCGCCGGGAACGTGATCCCCGATCGGGCCACTGCGCTGCTGAACTACCGCTTCGCACCGGATACCTCCGTCGCCCGGGCGGAGGCGCACGTGCGCGAGCTCCTGACCGGTCTCGAGCTGGAGATCGACGTGGTCGACTCCTCCGGCGGCGCGCTGCCCGGCCTGGACAACGCCGCGGCCCGCGGCTTCCTCGCCGCGCTGGGGGAGGGCGTCACGGTGGCGGCGAAGCAGGGCTGGACCGATGTGGCCCGCTTCTCGGCGCTGGGCACCCCGGCCGTGAACTTCGGTCCCGGGGATCCGCTGCTCGCCCACACCGATGATGAGCACGTACCGCTGGAGGATCTCGAGATCGCGCTGGCAGGGCTGCGCCGATTCCTGTCGGCCTGAGCGCTACGCTCGGTCCATGACGCCTGAGGAACGAGACCACCACCGCAAGGGCCCGATCACGCTGCGCGGCGCCCAGCTGCCCGACCGCACCACCGACCAGCGCCTGCTGGAGGAGGACGGCGAGACGGACTGGGTCCATGCGGACCCGTGGCGGGTGCTGCGCATCCAGTCCGAGTTCATCGAGGGCTTCGGTGCGCTCGCCGAGCTCGGGCCGGCGATCTCGATCTTCGGCTCCGCCCGACTGGGTGCGGACAGCGCCCACTACGAAAGCGCGGTGGAGATCGCCCGCGGTGTGGTGGAGATGGGTTACGCGGTCATCACCGGCGGCGGTCCCGGGATCATGGAAGCCGGCAATCGCGGTGCCCAGGAGGCCGGTGGTGTCTCCGTCGGGCTCGGCATCGAGCTGCCCCACGAGCAGGGGCTGAACAAGCATGTCGACCTCGGGGTCGACTTCCGGTACTTCTTCGTGCGCAAGACGATGTTCGTGAAGTACTCCAGCGGCTTCGTGGTGATGCCCGGCGGCTTCGGCACCTTCGACGAGCTCTTCGAGGCGCTGTGCCTGATGCAGACCCACAAGATCGACCTGTTCCCGGTGGTGCTGGTGGGGCGTGACTACTGGCAGGGCCTGCTGGACTGGCTGCGCACCACGGTGGTCGAGGGCGGGATGGTGAAACCGCTGGACATCGATCTGATGCGCGTGGTCGACACCCCGCAGGAGGCGCTGGAGATGCTGCGGAAGTACGCCCGGAAGGCACCCGTCTCGTGAGTGCCGTCGGTCGACGAACTGCGAGGGACGAGTGGGAGGAGATCGACTCATGAGCGCAGTCGGACCGATCGTGATCCTCCTGCTGCTGGTCGCACTGCTGGTCGGAGCGCTGATGGTGGGGGTCGCGACGGGCAGGATCGGCGGCGGGATAGACCTCCCGGACAGGCCCCCACGAGCCCGACGTGCGCGCCGGTCCCCAGACCTGAGATAATGGCCACCGTACGCGCATTGTCCGAGGCCCCGTCCGGGGGTGCCACGCAAGGGCAGTGACACATCAAGGAGGCACGATGGCTGCTATGAAGCCGCGCACCGGTGACGGTCCGCTCGAGGTCGTGGAGGAGGGTCGCAGCATCATCATGCGGGTCCCGCTCGAAGGAGGCGGCCGCCTGGTCGTCGAGATCGCCGCATCGGAAGCCGTGGAGCTGCGAGACGCCCTGGAGGGTGTCATCAAGTAGCAGATCACCAGCCCAGACCTCAGCCCCGCACCCTGTTGGTGCGGGGCTGAGGTCATCTCCGGGCCGGTCGCCGGCCGCGCTCTATCGGGCGGTCAGGGGCGCAGCACGGCGGCGAGCACGCCGTCGCCGCTGCCGGTGAGCACCGAGACCAGGTCCTCGGAGTCGGTGACGGCCTTCAGCAGTGCGCGCACGGCCTGCGTGGTGGCATCCCGCGCGGTCGGGTCCGCGACCCGGTCGTGGAACAGGGCGTGCGGGATGACCAGCACCCCGCCGGGCCTCAGCAGGCGCCGCGCATGCTCGAGCAGGTCCAGGGCATGCGGGGTGTGAGCGGGGAAGCTGACCAGGTCATAGGCGTGGTCGGTGAGACGCCCGACCACATCGCGGGGACGGCCGGCGATGGTGCGCACCCGCGGGGACCGGATCCCGGCCTCGGCGAAGGACTCCCGGGCGGCACGCTGGTTCTCGACCTCGAGGTCGATGGTGGTCAGCACCCCGTCCGGGTGCATTCCCGAGAGCAGGTAGAGGGAGCCGACACCGCTGCCGGTCCCGATCTCGACGGCGGAGCGCGCCTGGACCGAGGCCGCCAGCACCCGCATCAGCGCGCCGGCCCCCGGCAGCACGGGGGCCGCGCCGAGCTCGTTGCCGCGTTCTCTGGCGCGGGCGAGCACCCCGTCGTCGGAGAAGAGGGTCGCCTCGTCGACGAATTCCTCACCGTGGGCCCAGCCGGCCACTTTTCCCGACGACATCAGCGCATCCTCTCCGTTCACAGTCCGATCTGGCCGATCCTACGACAGCGGCCGCTCCTGTGAGCCCCGCCGAGCCCGCGATGCAATAATGGCGACGCATCAGCAGACCTCGAGACGTACAAGGTGGACAATGGGCGGCACCGGATTCATGGGCCTCGGCGGCTGGGAGATCGTGGTCCTGCTCATCGTGTTCCTGGTGATCGTGGGGCCGCAGCGGCTCCCGGATGTCACCCGGCAGCTGGTGCGGTGGGTGCGGCAGGCGCGGGTCTGGGTCGAGGACTCCCGCTCCACGGTCGAGGACGAGATGGGCATCGCCATCGAGGACCTCCGCAAGTACGATCCCCGCCAGTACGATCCGCGGCGCATCATCCGCGAGGCCTGGGGCGACACGGACCTCGAGGAGCTGATCCCCAGCAAGGACTCGATGAGCGCCGCCCTCGGCGGTGCTGCGGCCGGTGCCGCCGCGAAGGGCGCGACGTCCGGGAAGAAGTCGACGAAGGACAAGGGGCCCAAGCGGGCACCCTTCGACGACGAGGCCACCTGAGCCGAGGCCTCGGGGCCGGCGCTCCCCGGGATCAGCCCCGTGAGGGACGTCCCGTTCAGGATCGCGCGACGGTCAGCGGAAGCTTCATCCCGCCGAGCCCGCGCGGCTTGTGCACCAGCGCTCGGGCGACGCCCTTGAGCGCCAGCGAGGTGGGGGAGCCGGGGTCCGAGACCACCAGCGGCACCCCGTGATCCGAGCCCTCGCGCAGCGCGGGGTCCAGTCCGATCCGTCCCAGCACCGGCACGTCGTGGCCGACGGCCCGCGCCAGCGTCTGCGCCACCCGGTCCCCGCCGCCGGTGCCGAAGACGTCCATCACGGTGCCGTCCGGCAGGGTCAGCCCGGCCATGTTCTCGACCACCCCGGCGACCTCCTGCTCGGTCGAGGTGGATAGCGATCCGACCCGCTCGGCCACCCCGGAGGCGGACTGCTGCGGCGTGGTGACCACGACCATCTGCGCGCTCGGCAGCAGCTGGGCGACCGAGATCGCGACGTCGCCGGTGCCGGGCGGAAGATCCAGCAGCAGCACGTCCAGATCGCCCCAGAACACGTCCGAGGCGAACTGCTCGATGGCGCGATGCATCTTGGGCCCGCGCCACACCACCGCCTGCCCCTCGGGACGAACATGCCGATGCTCATGACGGCCACGCCGTGCGCCGCCGGGGGCATCAGCAGGTCCGAGACCTTGGTGGGCTGCTCGGTGATCCCGAACATGCCCGGCATCGAGAAGCCGTGGATGTCCGCGTCGATCACGCCCACACGCAGCCCGTCGGCCGCCATCGCCGCGGCGAGGTTCGCAGTGACGGTGGACTTGCCGACCCCGCCCTTGCCGGAGGAGATCGCGAAGATGCGCGTCAGCGAACCGGGCTGGTTGAAGGGGATCTGACGACGGCCCTGGCGCAGGCGGTTCGTGAGCTCACGACGCTGCTCCTCGGTCATCGCACTGGTGGAGACCTCGACCCGGGACAGGCCGGGGACGGTCGCGGTCGCCTCCGCGGTCTCGCGCTCGATGCGGTCCCGCATGGGACAGCCCTCGATGGTCAGCAGCACCATGACATGCGCGGTGTCGTCGGCATCGACCGTCACCGAGCCGACCATCCCGAGCTCGGTGATGGGGCGATGGATCTCGGGGTCGATCACCCCGCTCAGCGCCTCGTGGATCTGGGCGACGCGCTCGTCGGTGTCGGTCTGCCCGGTCTCGGTCTGCTCGGAGTTGTTCACTGGCTGTTCTGCTCCTTCGATGACGTGGTGGTGGCATCGGCCGTGCGGCGGTCCAGTGCCGCCTCGACCTCCTCGCGCAGGAGGGTGCGCAGAGTGTCGGCATCCCGGGCGGGCGGCGCCTCGAGGTCCTCGAGCAGGTCCCGCAGCTCGCTGCGCACGAAATCGCGAGTGGCGACATCGTTCAGGGCGAGGCGCAGGGAGGCGATCTCCCGGGTGATGAAGTCGGTGGTGGCGTGGTTGCGCTCGTTGGACTGACGGTCCTGCTCGGCCTGGACGCGGTCGCGGTCGTCCTGACGGTTCTGTGCCAGCAGCAGCAGAGGCGCGGCGTAGGAGGCCTGCAGGGACAGGATCAGCGTCAGCAGAGTGAAGTTCAGGGCGCGCGGATCGAACTGCGCGGATTCCGGGGCCAGCGAGTTCCAGGTCAGCCAGACCGCACAGAACAGGGTCATCCCGACCAGGAAGGCCGGTGTGCCCATCATCCGGGCGAAGCCCTCGGCGGCGCGTCCGAAGGCATCGCCGCGGAAGGGATTGGGCACCAGCGGGCCTCTGCGCGGTGACGGATCGTCCAGCGGGCTGTGGATGTGCTCTGCCATGCTCAGCCCTTCGTGGTACGGGGCGGGGCGGGGTCCTCGGCGTCGCGGGCCGTGGCCCGGGCGATCTCGGACAGATCGATCTGGCCGGTCGCCGGCGGCGGCTCGTCCTGCTCTCGCCAGTCATCGGGCAGCACGTGATCCAGCACGTCGTCGACGGTCACCGCGCCCAGCAGCCGACCTTCCTCGTCGACCACGGGGAGCGAGACCAGGTTGTAGGTGGCCATCTCCCGGGTGAGCGCGGACAGCGCCACGGTCGGGGCGACTACGACCTTGTCCGCATCGAGGATCTCCCCGACGGGGCGGTCGGGGCGCTCCCGCAGCAGCTGCTGGAAGTGGACGATGCCCAGCAGCTTCCCGGTGGGGGTCTCGAGCGGGGAGCGGCAGACGTGCACCGTCGAGGCGAGCGCGGCGTGGATCACCTCACGGCTGATCATCGCCAGGCAGTGCGCCACCGGGGTCTCCGGTGCCACGATCAGGGGCTCGGTGGTCATCATGCCGCCGGCGGTGTACTCGTCGTAGGCGAGCAGGCGGCGCACGTCCTCCGCCTCCTCGGGCTCCATCAGGCTCAGCAGATGGGCGGCGACGGACTCCGGGAGCTCCTGGACCAGGTCGGCGGCATCGTCCGGGTCCATGGCGTCGAGGATGTCCGCTGCCCGGGTGGCGTCCAGCCCGGTGACCACCTCGACCCGGATGTCCTCGGGCAGCTCCTCGAGCACATCGGCGAGGCGTTCGTCGGCGAGCTCCCCGGCGAGCTCGGTGCGGCGCTTGGGCTCCAGCTCCTGGATGACCTCCGCGAGATCGGCGGGATTCAGATCCTGGTACGAGGCGGCCAGGAGGTGCGCGGACTGCTCCGCCTGCGTGCCGTAGAGCCCGGAGACCTCGGACAGCTCGACCGTCACGGTCTCCCCGCGCGAGACCAGCCGGCTCAGCGAGCCGCCCCTGCGCTGCCGGCGCAGATGCAGCCGGGAGACGTTCCAGTCCCGATGACGATCCTGGTCCAGGGCGATGTCCAGCACCGTCGCCTCGCCGGTGTCATCGTTCAGGGTCACCGCACGGTCCAGCAGATCGCCGATCACCAGCAGCTCACCGGTGCGCTTCTCGAAGCGGCGCACGTTCAGCACCCCGGTGGAGATCACCTGTCCCGGGGAGATCGAGGTGATCCGGGTGATGGGCAGGAACGCCCGGCGCTTCCTGCCGACCTCCACCACCAGGCCGACGGCGACCGCGCTGGTGCGCGACTGCGGCACGACCACGACGTCACGGACCGTCGCCACCACGTCACCGATCGGGTCGAAGACGGTGGTCCCGGCGAGCCGTGCCGCGTAGAAGCGCGGTCGCGCGGACGTGCTCACCGCTGCAGCTCGGAGATCCAGCGCTCGACGTCCTCGGCCCGGCGCGGGGCGGCGGCCGAGAGGTTCTCGACGCCGTCGGCCGTCACCAGCACGTCGTCCTCGATGCGCACGCCGATGCCGCGCAGCTCGCTCGGCACCAGCAGGTCGTTCTCCTTGAAGTACAGCCCGGGCTCGATGGTGAAGACCATCCCCGGCTCCAGCTCCGCGTCGAGGTACATCTCGCGGCGGGCCTGGGCGCAGTCGTGGACATCCAGTCCCAGGTGGTGGCTGGTGCCGTGCGGCATCCAGCGGCGATGCCACTGGCCCTCCGCGGAGAGGGACTGCTCAGCGGTGCCGGGCAGCAGGCCCCACTCCGCGAGCCGGTGGGCCAGCACCTCCATCGCGGCGGTGTGCAGCTCGCGGAAGCGCAGGCCGGGACGGGCCACCGCGAACGCGGCATCGGAGGCCTCCAGCACCGCGTCGTAGATCTTCCGCTGCGCGGGGGAGAAGGTGCCGGAGACCGGCAGGGTGCGGGTGACATCGGCGGTGTACAGCGAGTCCACCTCGACGCCGGCGTCGATCAGCACCAGCTCGTCGGCCGAGACCTCTCCGTCGTTGCGGGTCCAGTGCAGGGTGCAGGCATGGTCGCCGGCCGCCGCGATGGTGTCGTAGCCGACGCCGTTCCCGTCGGCCCGGGCGGTGGCCGCGAAGACGCCCTCGATGACCCGTTCCCCGCGAGCATGGCCGATGGCGCCCGGCAGGTGCCGGATGACGTCCTCGAAGCCGCGCAGGGTGGCGTCGACGGCCTTGCGGAGCTCGCGGACCTCGTACTCGTCCTTGACCAGACGCTGCTCGCTCGCAGCCTCCTTCAGGGCGGCGTACTCCGCTGCCGCCTCATCACCGTCGGGCAGCCCGTTCTGCCCGCGGATCTCCTCGACCATCGCCTCGACGGAGGCGTCCACGCTCGGCATCACGCTCAGCGAGAGCTGGGCGCCGACGTCCTTGGCGAGATGATCGCGCAGCTCGTCGATATGGCGCACCTCGATGCCGAGGCGCTGGGCGGCCTCGGCGACGGTGGGGCGGCGCCCCACCCACATCTCGCCGTAGCGGGCGTCGGCGTAGAACTCGCTGGAGTCGAAGCCGGCGCGGGGACGGAAGAAGTACGTGGCCTCCGCGCGCTGGGGGTCCTCGGCAGAGGGCTCGACCACCAGCACGCTGTCGGGCTCCTCATCGGTGCCCAGGCCCGAGTAGTAGGCGAAGGCGGACTCCGGGCGGAAGGGGTAGTCGGTGTCGTTGGAGCGGACCTTGAGGACGCCGGCCGGCAGCACCAGGCGGGTCGCGCTCAGGCGCTGCACCAGCGCGTCACGGCGGGCCGGGGTGAAGTCCGCAGCCTCGCGACGCTCGGCATCGGGGACCGTCTCGTCCCAGCCGGAGGAGATGAACTCGCGGAAGGCCTCGTTGCTGGGGCGCTGCGAGCGGGAGTCGCCGCGAGAGGCGAGCTCCTCCATCCGCTCGCTGCTGCCGGCGCTTCCGGTGGTGGTGGTCTGCTCGGTGCTGCTGTTCTCGGTGCTCACCCCTCGATGGTCTCACGGCGCGGTCTACCCTGGGCGTATGAGTGAGAGGACTGACGCCGGCGCCGCACAGCGGATCGACCTGCATGCACACAGCTCGTGGTCCGATGGGACGACGGATGTCCGGGAGCTGTTCGCGCAGGCTTCCGCCGCCGGTCTGGACGTGCTGGGACTGACCGACCACGACACCGTCTCCGGCTGGTCGGAGCTCGACGCGGCGGTCGCTGCCAGCTCGGTCGCCGCAGTGCCCGGCATCGAGGTCTCCAGCGAGGTCGACAGCCGCAGCGTGCATCTGCTCGCACTGCTGGTGGATCCGTCGCCGGAGACGGCTCTGGCCGCGGAGATGGCCAGTGCACGCAGTTCACGGGTGGAGCGAGCTCGGCGCATGGTGGAGCTGATCTCGGCCGATCACCCGGTCCGCTGGGAGGATGTGACGGCACAGGTCGCGGGGGAGAGCACCGTGATCGGTCGCCCGCACATCGCCGACGCCCTGGTCGACGCACGCGTGGTCCCGGATCGTTCTGCGGCCTTCACCGAGATCCTGCGCCCCTCCGGCCCGTACTACGTCCCCTACTACGCGCCCTCGCCGCTGTCCGCGGTTCGCGCCATCCGCGAGGCCGGGGGCGTCTCGATCCTCGCCCACCCCGGGTCGGTCACCCGGGACGACGACCTGCCGCTGACCCTGTTGGAGGCCCTGGTCGAGGCCGGCCTCGACGGCATAGAGGTCGACCATCGCGAGCACGGCACGGACGAACGGGCCCGGCTGCGGGAGTTCGCGCGCAGCCACGACCTGCTGATCACCGGCGGCAGCGATTTCCACGGCACCGGCAAGGAGAACCGGCTGGGCGAGAACCTCACCGTCCCCGAGGTGCTGGAGGAGATCGCCGCGCGGGCCACCAGCGGCACCCGGATCATCCGGCCCTGACCGGGTGCTCCGTGCCTGACCTGCTGCTCCGTGTCTGACCGGGTGCTCCGCCCGGTCCCAGCGCAGCACGATGCCATCCGCGGGCGCTCTCTCAGCATGCGACCCCGTATACAGGTGCGGATGCTGGCTGAGCGCCACTGGATGCAAGGCACTGGCGGCCCGTGCCCCGGAGACCGGGACACGAGCCGCTGAACTGTGCCGTGGGACGGGCTGCGCCGCGGCGCAGGACCTCGGTCAGTTCTCCTGCGGGGCAGAGCCCTGGTCGCCTGCTACACCGGAACGTCCGCGGCCTCCGCGGGAACGGCGGCGACGGGGGCGGCCTTCCTCCGAGGAGTCCTTGCCCTGCGGCTCGCCCTGCGACGTGCTCCGGGAGGCGCTCGGCGTCCCGCTCTGCGGGGCGTCGGTGACCTCACCGTTGACCCGGCGGGTGCGGGAGCGGGTCCGGCTGCGGCGGGGACGCTCGCCCGAGCTCTCCTCGGTGCTGGTGCTGGTGCTGGTGCTGGTGCTGGTGCGGTCGCCGGGACCGGAGCTCGGGGCGGCGTCCTGACGACCGCCGTCGCGACCGCTGGGGGAATCGTCGCGGGACCGGTCTCGACCACCGCTGCCACGACCGCCGCCGTCTCGACCGCCGCCGTCTCGACCGCCACGGCCATCGCGCTCGCCGCCGCGGCTCCGGCCGCTGCGCTCACCCCGGCCACCGCGTCCACCGCGGCCGCCGTTGTCACGACTGCCGCCACGGTCGCCGCGGCCGGCGTCCCGGCCGCCGCGAGCACCTTCGGGGCCGCCCAGATCCTCGAGCTCCTCGGCCTCCAGACCCTCCCGGGTGCGCGCGCTGCGGGGGAGGGTGCCCTTCGCCTCGGCGGGGATGTCGAGGTCGGTGAAGAGATGCTCCGAGGTGGAGTAGGTCTCCTCGGCCTCGGTGGTCTCCAGCCCCAGCTGACGGGCGATGAGGGCCCAGCGAGCCAGGTCCTCCCAGTCCACGAACGTGACCGCGGTGCCCTTCTTGCCCGCCCGGCCGGTGCGGCCGGTGCGATGCAGGTACGTCTTGTCGTCGTCGGGGCAGTTCCAGTTCACGACATGGGTGACGTCGGTGACGTCGATGCCGCGGGCGGCGACGTCGGTCGCGACCAGCACATCGATCTTCCCGTTGCGGAAGGCGCGCAGCGCCTGCTCGCGAGCGCCCTGCCCGAGATCACCGTGCAGCGGTGCCGCGGCGAAGCCGCGGTCGGCGAGATCGCCGGCGACCCGATCCGCTTGCCGCTTGGTGCGCATGAAGATGATCGACAGACCACGGCCGCGGGCTTGCAGGATGCGCGCCATCACCTCGATCTTGTCGAGCTGGTGCGCACGGTAGACGACCTGCTTGATATCTGCTTTGGTGCGGGCGCCGTCGTTGGGGTCCTGGGCACGGATGTGCGTGGGCTGCTTCATGAAGCGGCGGGCCAGCGCCATGATCGGGCCGGGCATGGTGGCCGAGAACAGCATCGTCTGGCGGTTCTCGGGCACTGCCTGCAGCAGCTTCTCGATGTCCTCGAGGAAGCCGAGGTCGAGCATCTCGTCGGCCTCGTCGAGCACGGCCGTGCGCACCTGGGAGAGGTCCAGGTACTTCTGGCGCATCAGGTCGATGAGCCGGCCCGGGGTGCCGACCACCACCTCGACGCCCTTCTCGAGCGCCTCGATCTGCGGCTCGTAGGCGCGGCCGCCGTAGACGGTGAGGATGCGGATCGGGCGCTTCGCCGAAGCGGTCTCCAGGTCATGGGCGACCTGGACGGCGAGCTCGCGGGTGGGGAGCACCACCAGGGCCTGCGGCTTGCCGACGGGGCGGTCGTGCGGATTCGGCTCGCCGGGCGCCACGGAGCTCTGCAGCAGTGGGATGCCGAAGCCGAGGGTCTTGCCGGTGCCGGTCTTGGCCTGGCCGATGATGTCGCGGCCGCGCAGGGCGACCGGCAGGGTCATCGACTGGATGGGGAAGGGGGTGGTGATGCCCTTGGCGGCCAGCGCGTCGACGATGTCCTTGCGGACATCGAAATCAGCGAAGGTCTGGACCGGTTCGGGCTGTGCGGAAGTGCCGGAGCTCTGCTCGACGGCGGGGGAGGCCGACACGGCCTCGTCGGTGTGCGGGGTGGATTCAGGCACCGTTCAACTCTCTGGTCATGGATATGCACGGCCATCGTAGCCCCCGCACGTCTCGCGGACCCGCCGGACCGTGCCGAAGGTGACATCGGTCCGGCGGGGAAAGAACGGGCAGGTGCTCAGCCCATCCCGCCGTCGCTGCCCGCGGGGACCGGCTCGCGGGTCTCCGGCAGCGGGCTGACGGGATCGGTGGGGGTGACGCGGTCCTCGTCCGGCAGGCCCTCGCCGGGCTCGACCTCCTGCTCCGGTGGGATCGTGTTCTCCGGGGTCTCGGCATCCGCGGGGATCTCGAGCTCCGCCGTCTCCTCAGGCATCTGGGTGCGCTGGATCGAGACCGACACCAGGCCCAGTCCGCCCATCACGATGTCGTCGTAGGCGACCAGCTGCCGGGTGTCCTGGTCGAAGTAGAGCATCCTCGCCGTGAGGTCCAGCGGGTCCTCGCCGGAGAGCACCGGGGCGATCCCCCCGGAGGCGAGCGCCCCGCCGGTGGAGCCGACGGTGAACCAGTCCGTGCCCGAGCCCTCGCGGTCGAGCTCGACCTTCGAGGTGTGCATGTGGCCGGAGAGCACCAGCGGGGTCCGACCCAGCAGACCCTCGGGCTGGGTCGGATCGTGGATCATGGCGAAGTCGACGGGGTCCTCGGGATGGGCCGCGTCGTACGCCTCGATGGTGTCGCCCAGCTGGAAGACGCTGGCGTTGACGGCTTCGTCGCCCTCGCGCCAGCCGCCCGCGTCCGAGTCGTCATCGGCCGCGAAGCGCGGGTCGCCGATCCCGGCGATCCGCAGCCCCGCCACCTCGACCACCTCGTTGTCGACCACGGTCGCATTGGGCTGCGCCTCGATCATGGCCGCGGCGGAGGCACCGTCATGGTTGCCGCTGACATAGACATAGGGGACGTCCAGCGTGCCGATGCGGCGCAGCAGCTCGGTCTCCAGCGGCGTGCCCCAGGAGACGATGTCGCCGGTGTCGACGACAGCATCGATCGCGAACTGCGTGTGCAGCTGCTCGATGACGTCGTAGGCCTGCGGGTTGTCGTGGATGTCCGAGACGTGCAGGACCGTGATCACGTTCTCCTGGTCCAGGCCCACCGGCAGCGAGTCCGCGGCGATGTACAGCGCGGAGACCTGTCCCACGAACTCGGCCAACGTGTCGCGGTAGCTCTGGTAGTCGATCACGGTGCCGTGGCCGAGATCAGCGATGTAGGCGGCCTGGGAGAGCAGCCCCTCGAACTTGGGCTGGCTCAGCGAGGCGGGGGAGAAGGTCACGGAGGTGGCGGCGAGCGAGGCCCCCACCACGACGACGGCACTGCCGCCGGCGATCAGCGCGCGCCGCACCCGGCGATAGGTCACGCCGACGGCGAGCCCGGCCCCGGCGGCGGCGAACAGAGCGTTCAGCGCGGCGTTCTTCGCCGCGGCCGCCGCCAGCGTCTCCGGCGCCGTCTGCTGCAGCTCCGCGAATCCGGAGTCCGCGTAGAACAGCGCCTCGGCCTTCTCGACATCGACGCTCTTGACCCGGGCCTCGATCCGCACCGGCGCGGTATGCGTGTCGAAGGCGACCTGGCCCACCGGCGGGAGCAGCAGCACGGTCTCGGAGGACAGGGAGGGCCGCAGGTGGACGCTCGCGGTCAGCGGGCCCACCTCGACCGTGGTGGCGGGGACCAGCAGCAGACCGACGATCGCCCCCAGCATCGCGACCACGGCCGTGGTGGTGAGGTGCAACCACCGCTGGCGGCGCCGCCTCAGCCGTCGCCGCCGGGTCGGGGAGTCCTGCACGGTCACCGCCGCCGGGCCCTCCTGCGAGCCGGGGCTGCCCTCCGGCGGGCGCGCCTCGCTCGAGGACATCGCGGGCTCAGCCGAGGAAGCCGACGCGACGAGGCTCCTCGGTGGAGACCTCGACGTAGGCGACCTTCGCGCCGGGGACCAGGACGGTGCGGCCCTTGTCGTCGACCAGGGTGACCGGGGAGCCGTCGGCGATCGCGCCGCTCAGCCGCTCGATCAGGGCATCGGACTTCTCCTCGGACTCGATCACGATCTCGCGCGGGGAGTGCTGGATGCCGATACGGATCTCCATGACCTGACCTTTCCTCCGCCTCGGGGCGGGGACGTTCGTTGCAGTACTGCCGGGAGTCTACGCGTCCGCCGGCGGTGCGGAGGCGTCGTCCGCCGCCAGCACAACCCCGGGGATCCGGGAGCCCTCCCGCGGTGCGAAGCCGGTCAGGCCGTGCACCACGGTCGTGGTCATGGTGTCCAGGATCGTGACACGCTCCGCCTCGTCCGCGGCGCCATGGAGCAGCTGCGCGGTGGTCTGGGTGACGGCGATGACCCCGCGCCCGAGGATCCGGGACTCCTCGACACCGATCTGCCGTGAGGCGGTCAGCACCCCGGCCAGCTCGATCGCCATCCGGTCCAGGACCGTCACCACCTTCTGCTGGACCACCTCGGAGATCAGCTCGTGACCGGTGAACAGTCGCAGGGAGTTGTCCAGCGCCACGAACTCGTAGAAGCGGTGCAGGCCCGCACGCACCCGGGTGATCGTGTCGCCCTCGCCCTCGCCTATCGCGCGGACCTCGTCGATCATCGAGGTCGCGAGGAGGTCGAGCACCTCGACGTAGAGCTTCTCCTTGGAGTCGAAATGCTGGTAGAGCACGGGTTTGGTGACACCGGCGGCGGTGGCGATGTCGTCCATGGAAGTGGACTGGAAGCCCTTCGCGGTGAACACCCGGGTGGCCAGCTCGAGCAGCTGTGCACGACGCTGTGCACGCGGCATCCGGGCCGTCGTTGACGTGGTCATGGTGTCGGTCTCCGATTCCGAGGGCAGCGGGGCGAGGGCGCTGCGGGGCAGGGGTCAGGTTCCTCGTGATCCCGGACACTCTACCGCCGCGGCCCGCCGGAGCCGAGGCGCCCGGATGTCGGTGCCGTGAGGTGGAATAGGGGCATGCGACAGACGGGCACGACCACGGGTGAGGGGATCCGTCTGCTCGGGCCCGACCTCGAGGCGCTTCCCGCCCTGCACGCCGTCGAGGAGCTCGATGACGTCCAGCGCGCCGCCCTGGAGCGCTTCCTCGGTGGCGGCGATGTGCTCGTCCACGGCGGCCCCGGCAGCGGCCGCACCGCGCTCGCGCTGACCGCTGCGGAGGTCTCCGGAACCGGCACGCTGCTGCTGGCCCCCCGACGCGCAGCCGCCGGTCGCCTCCGCGACACCCTCGCCGTCCGCGGCACGGGCGAGGTGCGGGCCATGACCCCACCCGCCCTCGGCCACGCGCTGGTGCGTGCCGACGCGCTGCGCCGCGGCCTGGGCGAGCCGACCCTGGTCACCGGCGCGGAACAGGATGCCCTGCTCGCCGAGCTGATCGCGCAGCGAGAGAGCTGGCACCTGGAGGTCGACCCCGGGGCGCGCACGCTGGCGAGCTTCCGCACCGAGCTGCGGGACCTGATCACCCGGGCGGCGGAGCTCGGCCTGACGCCCGCCGATCTCGAGGCGCTCGGGCACGAGCGCGGCAGGCCCGCCTGGCTCGATGCCGCCGCTCTGCTGCGGGACTATCTCGGGGTGCTCGACCTCGAGGCCTCCGCCGCGCTCGACGCGGGCCCGCGCCTGGACTCCGGGGCCCTCGTGCGCCGTGCCGTGCAGCTGCTCGCCGATCCCGCGACGCCCCCACCCTTCCGTGCCGTCGTGGTCGACGACGCCCAGGACCTCACCGCCGCCGGCATCGCCCTGGTCTCCGCGCTCGCCGCTGCCGGCGCGCGGGTGCTGGTGTGCAGCAGTCCCGATGCCGCGGTGGACACCTTCCGCGGCGCCCTGCCCGACGCCGCCGAGCGCCTGCGCGAGACGCTGCCCCGCCCGGTCGGCAGCATCGTGCTGACCGGAGCACATGCCCAGGTCGAGGGTCTGACCGCGGCGGTCGACGCACTGCGGGGACGGCTGCCCCGGGCCGGGGCTCCGGCGGAGGCGCGACGCCCCCGTGCCTCCCGTCTCGGCGCCCTGGTCGCGCTGCGGGCTCAGGATCCGCTGGACGAGGCCCGACTGATCGGCTCCGCCCTGCGCGACCTCCACCACCGCGAAGAGGTCGACTACGACCAGATGGCGGTGGTGTGCCGCTCCGGCGCCGCAGTCGCCGATCTCGCCGATCTGCTCTCGCGCACCGGTCTGCCGGTGCGCATCCCGCACCGCCCCCAGCCACTGCGGGAGGTCCCCGCGATCGCCGATCTGCTGACGATCCTGGAGATCGGGCTCGCCCCGCCGGAGGCCCCGCTGGATCCCCGCCGCGCCACCGAGCTCCTGCGCGGGCCCTTCGGCGACGCCGACACCCTCCGCCTGCGCCGCATCCGGCGACTGCTGCTGAGCGCCCACCGCGCCGCCGATCCCGACAGCGGGGCCACCAGCGAGCAGCTGCTCGCCCGAGCACTGGTCGACCAGGACGCGCCGGGCCTGCCCGCCGCAGCTGCCCGGGACCGCGCCGCCGCCCCCGTGCACCGGGTGCGGGACATGATCGCCGCGGTGCGCGAGCACCGGGATGCCGATGCGCAGCTGGTGCTCTGGCAGGCCTGGGACGCCTCGGGGCTGGCCGGCGGCTGGCGGCGCGCCGCCCTGGGCGCGGCCGGGGACGTGGACGGCGCCCGCTCGCGCCTGGCCGCGTCCCGGCTCGATGCGCTGCTGGAGCTGTTCGCGGCTGCGGAACGGCTGGCGGACCGCCGGCCCGGTGCCGGCGCCCTGGACCTGGTCGAGCAGGTCCGCTCTCAGGCAGTGGTGGAGGATACCCTCGCCCCGGCTGCCGCCGCCCGCGGCCGCATCGCGGTGCTCACCCCCGCGCAGCTCGCGGGCGAGCACCGCGACACCGTGGTCCTCGCCCGCCTCCAGGAAGGGGCCTGGCCGGACCTGCGCCTGCGCTCGACGCTGTTCGGCGCCGCAGAGCTGTCGCTGCGGGTCGGGGCCCGGCGCGGCGCCGAGCTCCCGCTCGAGGCCGACGCGGTGCGCGCACTCCAGCGCGAGCAGGTCATCGCCGACGAGCTGCGCCTGGCTGTCAGCGCACTCGCCCGTGCCCGGAGAAGGGTGCTGGTCACCGCGATCCAGGACGAGCAGAACGAGCCCTCTGCGCTCTTCGACGCGCTCGCAGATCTGGCCGCCCGCGCCGACTCCTCCGATCCCGAGGCCGCACCCTGGATCGATCTCAAGACCCTGCGCCGGGATCCCGGCCCCGCCCCGGACGCCCGCCGCCTGGTCGCGGCGCTGCGCCGGAGGCTGCGGGAGGAGGACCCGGACAGCGCCCGCGATGCGGCCCTGGCCCTGGAGGCGCTCGGCCGGGCCGGCGCCCCCGGCACCGATCCCGCCCGCTGGTATCACCAGGAGCCCAGCTCCACCGCGCCCCTGCACCAGGACGACGACCTGATCCGACTCTCCCCCTCGGCGCTGGAACGGGCCGTGGACTGCCCCCAGTCGTGGCTGATGGAGCGTGCCGGCGGCACCCGCAGCGGTGGGCCCGCCCAGCTCATCGGCACCGCGCTGCACCATCTGGCTCAGGTCCACCCGCGCGGTCCGGCCGGCGGCGAGCAGGACCTGCTGGAGGAGCTGCACACCCTGCTGCGCACCGTGCCCGGCACCGAGACCTGGTCCGGCCGGCGCCGCGTGCGCCGTGCCGAGGACGCCGCCCGCCTGCTCTCCGACCACCTGCGCAGCGCCGGGGAGCCGCTCGCCGTCGAGGCTCCCTTCGAGGTGACCCTGGGAAGGGTGCAGCTGCGCGGCAGCATCGACCGCATCGAGGGCGACGCCACCGGGCTGCGGGTGGTGGACCTGAAATCCGGCCGCGCCGCCAAATCCGCGGCGAAGGCCGAGGAGGACCTGCAGCTGGCCGCCTATCAGGCCGCAGTGCGCGAAGGGGCCCTTTCGGAGCAGCTGGGACCTGACGCTCCGGACCGGCTGAACGGCGCCGAGCTGGTCTACGTCGGCACCGGCGGGAAGAAGGCCGCCGTGCGCACCCAGGGAGCCCTCACCCGCGCAGAGGATCCGGGCTGGTTCGACGACCTCGTCCAGGAGGTCTCCCGCGAGGTCTCCGGTGACCAGGTGACCGCGCGCGTCAACGCCCACTGCACCCACTGCGCCGTGCGCAGCAGCTGCTCCCTGCAGCCCGAAGGAGATCAGCTGTGACCACCCCCCGCCCCACCCCGCCGGGCCCCGCCGCGCCCCGGGCCGAGCATTCCGCCGCCCGGCTGGCCGCGCTGCTCGAACAGCCGCCGCCCACCGCGGAGCAGACCGCCGTCATCGAGGCGCCCCTGGCCCCGATGCTGGTGGTCGCCGGGGCGGGTTCCGGCAAGACCGAGACCATGGCCTCGCGCGTGGTGTGGCTGATCGCCAACGGCATCGTCGAACCCCGCCAGGTGCTGGGCCTGACCTTCACCCGCAAGGCCGCCCACGAGCTCGCCGAACGGATCAGCGCGCGACTGGGGACCCTCGCCGCCGCGCTGCGGGCCGAGGGCCTGCCCCTGCCGCGCGGCCTCGAGCGCGGCGGCGACGACCTGGTCGGCCAGCGCCCCACCGTCCACACCTACAACGGCTTCGCCCTGGACCTGGTGCGCGAGCACGCGCTCGCCGTCGGCATCGACCCCGAGCTGACGATGATGTCCACCTCCGCCTCCTGGCAGCTCGCCCACGAGATCGTCGAGGGCTGGGACGACTCCCTGGACCTCGAGGCCTCCCCGGCGACCCTCACCGCCGCCCTGCTCTCGCTCACCTCATCGCTGGCCGATCACCTCGTCACCCCGGACCGGCTGGCCGTGCACCTGCGCGAGATCCGCGACCACCTCTCCCAGATCCCGCTGCAGGTCGAGGGGAAGCGCCGCACCACCCCCAAGGAGGTCGCGAAGGTGCTGGGCGCGCTCGAGTCGCGGCTCGCGCTGCTGCCGCTGCTGGCGCGGTTCGCCGAGATCCGCACCGAGTCCTCCGCACTGGACTTCGCCGACCAGGTCTCCCTCGCCGCCCGCGTGGCGCGCGAGGTGCCCGCCGCCGGTGCCCTCGCCCGCCGCATGCACCGGGTGGTGCTGCTGGACGAATTCCAGGACACCTCCGTCGCCCAGCTGCAGATGCTCACCGACCTCTTCGGTCCCGGCCACGCCGCCTGCGCCGTCGGCGACCCGCAGCAGGCGATCTACGGCTGGCGGGGGGCCTCGGCCGCCTCCCTCGCCGGCTTCGCCGAGGCGTTCGCCACCGCCGAGCAGAGCGTCCTGCAGCGCACCCTGTCCACCTCCTGGCGCAATGACCAGGCGGTCCTCGCCGTCGCGAACCGGCTCGCCGCCCCGCTGCGCAGCGTCGACTCCGGGGTGACCATCCCCGAGCTGCAGCCCCGACCCGGGGCGGGGGAGGGCGCCTGCGAGATCGTCGAGGCCGCCGACGAGCGCACCGAGGCGCTCGCGATCGGCCGCTGGATCCTGGCGCGCCGCGCGGAGCAGGAGGAGGACGCCCCGCCGGCCTCCGCCGCGGTGCTGGTGCGCGCCCGCCGCCAGATCCCGGCGCTGGTCGAGGGGCTCGAGGCGACTGGTCTCGCTGTCGCGGTGGTGGGGCTCGGCGGGCTCCTGCACCGCCCCGAGGTCGCGGATGTCCGGGCGCTGCTGGAGTGCGCCCACGACCCCGGCCGCGGCGACGCCCTGGTGCGCCTGCTGACCGGGCCCCGGCTCCGTCTCGGGGCCCGGGACCTCGCCGTGCTGGGCCGCTGGCGCGACCGGATGGGCTCCCGGCTGCGGCGGGAGGGAGAGGCGCCGGGCGGTCAGGACGAGGCCGAGACCGTCTCACTGGTCGACGCGGTCGACGATCTCCCGCCGACGGACTGGACCGATCCCTCCGGCCGCGTTCTGTCCACCACCGGCCGGGAGCGGCTGGCGCAGGTCCAGCAGATCCTGCGGGAGCTGCGCCGGTTGCTGCCTTTGCCGCTGCCGGACCTGGTCACCGCCGCGACCCGGCTGCTCGAGGTGGACCTCGCGCTGCTCGAGCGGGAACCGGACTCGCGGGCGCTCGCCGACCTGGAGGCGTTCCGTGACCATGCCGCGGCCTTCGACCGCACCGCCCGCCGCGGCGGTCTCGGGGCCTACCTCGACCTGCTCGAGATCAGCGAGGACGAGGAGGCCGGGCTCGCCGTCACCGCCGCCCCCGAGGCCTCCCACGACCCCGCCGCCGTCACGATCGTCACCCTGCACTCGGCCAAGGGCCTGGAATGGGACCTGGTCGCGGTCGCCGGACTCACCGAGGGCAGCGTCCCCTCCTACGACCTGCGCCGCGCGAAGACCGACGAGGCCGGCAGGACGCGGGTGCCGGCCGACGGCTGGCTCGGCAAGCTCGCCTCCGCCGCCGTGCCCACCGCCCTGCGCGGTGACGCGGACACCCTGCCGGAGCTGGCCTGGGCCGAGGCGGATACGCAGGTCGATGCCGAGTCCCTGATCCAGGAGTACCGCTTCGCCCAGGGAGAGGAGTCGCTGCGGGAGGACCGCCGGCTGATGTACGTCGCGGTGACCCGGGCCCGGCGCCGCCTGCTGCTGACCTCCGCCGCCTGGCGCAGCGGGCTGGCCTCAGCTCGGCCCCGCTCCCGCTATCTCACCGAGGTCACCGAACTGGTGCCCGAAGCGTTCCGCACCGTGCAGGAGGTCCCCGAGCACAACCCCCTGGAGAGCGAGCGCCCGCAGGCGTCCTGGCCACCGGCCCCCGGTCGGAGCGAGCGGGCGCGGGCCCGCGCGGCGGAGCTGCTCTCCGCCGTCGCAGGGCAGGCGGGGGAGCCGGCCGATCCCGAGCTCGCGGAGCTGGTGCGCCGCGCGGTCGTGGACCTCGAGCAGCAGGCCGCCCCGCCCATGGTCCATTCGCCGCCGCGGCTGTCGGCCTCCCAGGTGGTCCACCAGGCACGGTCTCCGCAGGCCGCAGCGCTCGACCTGTTGCGGCCCCTGCCCCGGCAGCCCTCCGCGGCCGCGGCACGGGGCACCGCCTTCCATGCCTGGCTGGAGTCCCGCTACGACAGCGCGACCCTGCTGGACCTGGAGGACCTGAGCGATCTGGAGCAGGCGGACGGCGAGGGCGCCACCGGGCTCGACGACCGGGCCCTGCGCGAGGCCTTCACCGCCTCGGAGTGGGCAGAGCGCTCCCCGCTCACGGTCGAGCAGCCCGTCCACACCCGGATCGGGCAGATCGCGGTGCGCGGCGTCATCGACGCCGTCTTCGCCGATCCCGAGGGCACCGACGGCAGCGAGGGCGTGCTCATCGTGGACTGGAAGACCGGCCGGGTGCCCCGGCCCACTCAGCTGCGGCAGCGCGCCCTGCAGCTCTCGCTGTACCGGCTCGCCTGGCACGAGCGCACCGGTCTGCCGCTGTCGCGCATCCGCACCGCGTTCCACTTCGTGGCCGACGGGGTGACGCACGAGGTGCGCCGCCATCCCTCGCGCGAGCGGATCGCGCAGCTGCTCACGGGGGAGGCGGGGGAGTGAGAGCAGCGGTCCGACGTAGGATCAAAGGTATGGCGACACGGTCTCGGGGCCGACGTGCGGTGCGGGCGGGCACCGCTCTGGTCGCGGTCCTCCTCACCGCGGCAGTGGTCGTCTATGGCGTCTGGGCGGGATACCTGTGGGTCTTCGCCTCCGAAGGGGCCGTCCCTCCACAGTCCCGGATCCCGGATCTGCCGGCCGGCACCGAGATCGTGGGCAGCACCACCGAATGCGCCTCCGGCGGGTGCTGGCGCGAGGTCTCTCTCGCTCCCGCGCCGCACAGCTCCCCGCGAGAGCTGGCGGAGACGCTCGGTCTGGAGCGCACCGAGCAGCGGTATCCGTGGAGCCTCCGCGATCCGCACTCGGTGCGGGCGTGGGCCGACGCCGACGGCGACCGCCTCGTGGTCTCCCTGCGCTACTGGGGCGCCGAGCTCACCCCGTGAGGGTGTGCGGGAGCGAGGCTCAGACCGTCCCGTCCTCCCGCGCGTTCATCTCCTCGTAGGCCCGCTCGGCCTCGTCGCGGGCGAGCTGTGCGAGATCGGCATCGAGATCAGCGATCATGCCGCGGGCATCAGCGACGATGTCCTCATCGCCCACCTCCAGGCCGTGGGCGAGCCATTCCGCGACGGCGAACTCGCCGAGGGCCTGGGCCCGCTCCATCAGCCGCGGATGGGTCGCGGTCGGCAGCTCCTCGCGATAGGCGGCGTAGAGGTCGTCGAAACGCTCCGGATCCAGGGAGGAGATCAGCCAGGCGAGGTCGGAGGCGGCATCGGCGACCTGGGAGGAGGACCAGTCACGGATGGCGCTGACCTGCTGCCCGGTCGTGAACAGGCTCTCTTCGGAGAGGTCCCCGTGCACGAACTGCGGGGTGATGTCCCACAGCTCCTGGTCCTCGAGCAGCGCCTGCCAGCGCTGGGAGACCGCAGCGGGGAGATGCCCGGCCGCGGTGACGGTGTCGATCCGCCCTCGATGGGCGGCGTGCATCGCCTCCGGGGTGAAGGTCTCCACCCCGGCCGCCTCGGCGGCGTAGCGCGGCACGGTGTGGATGCGGGCCAGCACCTGGCCCAGGGACCGGGCCAGCTCCGGGCTGCCGGCGAGGTCGTCGAGCATCAGCGGCCGGCCGACGGGGCCTCCGTCACCGCGCAGCGCCCGCCCTCGGAGAGTTTCACGAAGCCGAGCACCGGAGGGATCACGCTGTGCAGCGAGGTGCCGGTGAGCGAGTCGGCGACCTTCAGATCCCGCTCGAGGCGGACCCCGGCCGCGGTCGAACCGGGGGAGAGGACCATCACGCGCCTGCCGTCCTCGCCCACGATGCCGGCGACGTCGAGATCCTCGGCAGGGGTGGCGATCGGCATGGTCCGCGCCGGGACCAGCCCGGGGACCGCTGCCGCGGCAAGAGCAGCCAGGGAGTAGGAGTTGCGATGCACGCGTCCACCGTACCCGGCCAGGGTGCCCGCTCCGCGTAGGCTCGGACCATGGCGAAGCTCCGTGGTCCCCATCTCAGCACCCCTCTCACCCTCCTCGGCTCCGACCGGGACGCCCTGCAGCGCAGCGCCCCGGAGGCCGCCGCCCCCGGTGAGGACGCCCGCTACCTGGTCACCCGCTCCGGGGCGGTCACCCTGCGCGAGGACGGTGATGGCACCCTCCATGCGGTGCTGGAGGAGGCGGACCCCCGCGACGGCACCCAGCAGCCGCTGGTGCTGCTGGGCCGGCGTGACGGATTCCGCGTGCTCGCCGCCGAGATCGCCGAGCCCAGCCCCGAGCTGGACGCCCCCGGCCGTGATCTGCGCGACCTCCGGCGCGTCGCCGATCTGCTGGCCGACAGCGACGCGGACCTCGCCGCCGCCGCCGTCGCGATGGGCGCCTGGCATCGTTCGATGCGTCACTGCCCGCAGTGCGGCAGCGCGTTGGAGCCGGAGATGGCCGGCTGGGTGCTGCGCTGCCGCGAGGACGGCACCGAGCAGTTCCCCCGCACCGATCCCGCCGTGATCATGGCGGTGCGCGACGGGCAGGATCGCCTCCTGCTGGCCCGCAACGCGCACTTCCCCAGCGGTTTCCACTCGGTGCTGGCGGGTTTCGTCGAGCCGGGCGAGAGCCTCGAGAACGCAGTGGCCCGCGAGGTCGCCGAGGAGGTCGGGGTCACGGTCGAGGAGGTCGAATACGTGGGCAGCCAGCCCTGGCCCTTCCCCCGCTCGCTGATGCTCGGCTACCGGGCCTGGGCGCCGGGCGCCGGCGAGCTCGCGCTGCAGGAGGAGGAGATCGCCGAAGCCCGCTGGTTCAGCCGTGAGGAGCTCGCCGCCGCCCTGGAGGCGGAGGAGATCGCGCTGCCCGGCGCGGCCTCGATGGGCCGGGCGCTGATCGACGACTGGTTCGGCCGCTCCGCGCAGCGGTGAGACCACGCGGTGAGGCCATGCGGTGAGACCAGGGGGCGGTGCACCGGGCACCCCGGGGTGGTGTGCGGCACCCGCCGTCCACAGCGGTCCGCGGGGCGTCGCACCACCCTGGCAGGATGATCGGTGATGACCGATCAAGCCGCCCCCTCCGACCGCGCCGCCGCCGACAGCGGCGCGCCATCACCGACCGATGCGGAATCCCTGCTCGCCGCGCTCGATCCCGAGCAGCGCGAGGTCGCCCGCAGCTTCGGCGCCCCGATGTGCGTGCTCGCCGGTGCCGGGACCGGCAAGACCCGCGCCATCACCCACCGGATCGCCTACGGCGTCGAGACGGGGCAGCTGAATCCCCGCCATGTGCTGGCGGTGACCTTCACCGCCAAGGCCGCGGCCGAGATGCGCTCCCGGCTGCGTGACCTCGGCGTGCCCGCGGTCCAGGCCCGCACCTTCCACTCCGCCGCGCTGCGGCAGCTGCGCCATTTCTGGCCGCGTGTGGTGGGCGGGCCGATGCCCGAGCTGCTGACGAACAAGTTCGCGGGCATCGGTGAGGCCTGCCAGCAGCTGCACCTGAGCGTGGACCGTGCTGCGCTGCGGGACATCGTCTCCGAGGTCGAGTGGTCGCGGGTCTCGATGCTCACCCCCGAGTCCTACCCGGAGGCCGCACAGCAGGCCCGTCGGCCGGGCGTCGCGGGATTCGACTCCCGCTCCATCTCCCGCATCCTCACCCAGTACGAGGAGGTGAAGAAGGAGCGCGGGGTGATCGACTTCGAGGACGTCCTGCTGCACATGGTCGGCTTCCTCACCGAGCGCGGCGATGTGGCCCGAGAGGTGCGGGAGCAGTACAAGCACTTCGTGGTCGACGAGTACCAGGACGTCTCCGCCCTCCAGCACGCCCTGCTGCGGCTGTGGCTGGGCACCTCCGATGATCTCTGCGTGGTCGGCGACGCCGCCCAGACCATCTACACCTTCGCCGGTGCCCGAGCCTCCTACCTGCTGGACTTCCGCTCCGAGTTCAAACGTGCGCAGATCATCCGGCTCGAGCGGAACTACCGCTCCACCCCGGAGATCGTGCGTATGGCCAACACCGTGCTGGACGGTGCTCAGGGCCGCACCCGCGAGACCCGCCTGACCCTGGTCTCGCAGCGCGAGCCGGGCCCGCCCCCGCTGGTCGAGTCCTTCCCCGATGATCCCGCCGAGGCCGACGGCATCGCCGAGCGGATCGCCGACCTGGTGACCGGGGGCCGACCGGCCTCCGAGGTCGCGATCCTGTTCCGCACCAACAGCCAGTCCGAGGCCCTCGAACAGGCGCTGACCTTCCGCGGCATCGGCTACCTGGTGCGCGGCGGTGACCGCTTCTTCGAACGCCAGGAGGTGCGCCGGGCGATGGTCTCCCTCCGCGCCGCCACCCGGGTCGAACAGCTCGATCCGGCCCGCGCGGTGCGCGACATCCTCTCCCAGCAGGGATGGGCGCCCACCGCCCCGGAGACCACCGGCGCGGTCCGAGACCGCTGGGACTCGCTGAACGCCCTGGTGGGCCTCACCGACACCATCACCGCGAGGCCGGCCACCACCATGGCCGATGTGGTGCGCGAGCTCGAGGAGCGGGCGGAATCGCAGGCGGCCCCGGTCGTCGACGGGGTCACGCTCGCCTCCGTGCATGCCGCCAAGGGACTGGAGTGGCCGGTGGTGTTCGTGGTCGGCGCCAGCGACGGTCTGCTGCCGATCTCGATGGCCAGGACCCCGGCCGAGGTCGAGGAGGAGCGGCGGCTGTTCTACGTCGCCCTCACCCGTGCGCGCGACCTGCTCACCGTGAGCTGGTCGGCCGCTCGCACCCCCGGTGCCCGCGGCTCGCGCAAGCCCTCCCGCTTCCTCGACGGGGTCCTCGCCCACCCCGATGCGCCGAAGACTGCGCCCGGGGCCGGGCCGCGCCGCACCGGTCGGCGCTCCGCCACCGTCTATGCGGAATGCCGGGTGTGCGGGCAGGGGCTGGTCGCACCACGGGAGCAGCGACTGGGCCGCCACGAGGGGTGCCCGTCGACCGTCGGGGAGGGGCTGCGCACCACGCTGCGCACCTGGCGACGCGAACAGGCGCGACTGCGCGGCACCCCGCCCTATGCGATCCTCACCGACGCCGCGCTGGACGCGGTCGCCGAACGGGCGCCGCGCAGCGAGCAGGAGCTGCTCGAGGTCCCGGGGATCGGCCCCAACAAGCTCGCGAGCTTCGGTGCCGACCTGCTCGAGCTGCTCGCCGCGGAGGCAGAGGATCAGTGAAACCGCAGGTCAAAAAATAGTTTCGCGGTCCATCGAACGGGTGTAGAGTCTCACTCGTCAATCGTCCGCAGTCGTGGACCGGGACACCGGGACGCGCGCATTCGAAAGGGGGTGGCCTCAGTGATCGATATCTGGAATCTCGCAGGAGCAGGTCCGCGCCCCCTCGGCGCGCCCTCCCTTCTGCCGCGCGAACGGGGCCATGCCCCTGCGGTGCTCAGCCTGAGCTGACGAGGTCCTCCCTCGCTCCGGGTGCGGCACCGCCGCCGCGCCCCCGCCCCATCGGGCGGGTCCCTCCCGACGGACTTCGAAGCAGCGAGACGATGAGTACCCTTCTGACAACTTTCCTGAACCCCGCGGATGCCTCCGCGACCATGCTCCCGTGCCACGACACGGATGCCGCCGACCTCTTCTTCTCCGAGCGCCCCGCAGACCTCGAACAGGCCAAGACCCTGTGCGCGGGCTGCCCGCTCATCGAGGAATGCCGACAGGGCGCCCTCGACCGGGCGGAGCCCTGGGGCGTCTGGGGCGGCGCGATCTTCGAGGCCGGCCGCATCATCGCCGTCAAGCGCGGCCGCGGCCGGCCGCGGAAGAACCGGGAGCAGGAGGCCGCATGACCCGGGCCGAGCCTCGGCTCGCCCGCCTCCTGCCCCTGTGGAACGGCGTTCGGCACCCCTCCGGTGCGGCGGGCGCGCCGAATGCCGTTCCACGGTGCCGCAGCATCGATGAAGGCCCCGGACCGAGGTCCGGGGCCTTCATCGATGCTGCGCGGGGCAGCACCTCGCTCAGGGGTGCTTCAGGCCTTGCCGAGGATCCGGTTCAGCTTGGTGCCGCACTCCGGGCACACGGCCTTGGCCATGCGGCGACCGTTGGAGACGACGACGTTGCCCTCGGCCTCCCGCTTCTCACGGCACTTGACGCAGTAGAACTCTCCGGCATAGGTCTCGTCGGCCATATCCGCTCCTCGTTGCTTGTCGGTGATGTGCATTCCCGGATGCGCGGAACTGGCTGCGAAGCCGGGACCGATCCACTGTAACGGCGCGGGAACGTGCTGCACGAATCAGGGGCCGCTGATGTGGCCGGATCGGGGCGGCCCGTCGCACGCTTCGGGTACAGGAGGCTCCGAGGGAGCCGAGGAAGTGCGCGCGACGAGCCGACATCACAGGCCCCGAAGGCGGCCTCAGGCCTCGAAGGGCCGTGGAACCCCGGGGGCGCTCAGCACCACGCGCACCTTCCCCGTGTGCGTCCTGCTAGTTATCCCGGGATCCCACGTGGAGGGAAACTTAGCCCGTGCGGACACGATGGGTCAAAGTCCGGTCGGGGATCGGCTGTGGACAACTCGCTCCCTGCTGTGGACAGGGTGTCGATGAGCGTGCGCCCCTTGTGGAGGAACGGAGGGATCCGCTGGACACGGGGCTCTGACCGGCCACGTCGCGATGCACAGATGTGGACGAAGGTTTTTTGTCCGCAGCACGTGCGAGGCTGTGACCCATGAGCGATCTGGTCCTGCACGAGCACGTCACCGGCCCTCGCGGGGAGCGGGTGCTGGTGCGCCGCAGCGCCCGCCGGCGCCGCACCGTCTCCATCTCCCGCCGCGACGGCGATCTGCTGATCGCGATCCCCGCGACGTTCAGCGCCCGTCAGGAGCGGCAATGGGTGACGAAGATGGTCGACCAGATGGTCACCAAGGAAGCCCGTCGACCCTCGGCACGACGCAGCGATGCCGCCCTGCTGCGGATGGCCCGGGAGGTCAGCGAGGCGCACCTCGGCGGGCGGGCGCATCCCACCTCGGTGACCTGGTCCTCACGGCAGAACCAGCGATGGGGCTCCTGCACCCCGGTCGACGGCACCATCCGGCTCTCCCATCAGCTCCAGGGCATGCCGGACTACGTGGTGCGCTCGGTGATGATGCATGAGCTCGTCCATCTGCTGGTGCCGGGGCACGGGCCGGAGTTCAAAGCGCTGATGGCGAACTATCCGCTGGCCGAGAAGGCGCAGGGATTCCTCGACGGCGTCTCCTGGTCGAAGAACCTGCCGGAGGTGGAGGGGGAGGTCGACGGCGGTGCTGACCTCGGCGAGCTGCCGGCGGAGGCTCAGCAGGTCCAGCGCGCGAGGTAGAGCGCCAGCTCCTCGAGGGTCCCCGCCAGATCGGGCACCGTCCCCTCGGGCAGCGCCGAGCTCTCGCGTTCGGGTCCGGCACCGCGCAGCGGCCAGGGCACCCACCGCACCTCGGCGGACTCCTCGCTGACCGTGAGCGGCAGCTCGGCGGCCGGGGCCGGGGCGCGCAGCAGATACTGCACATCCCAATGCTCGCTGCACCTGCCGAAGGCCGCATCGAGGGCATGCCGGTGCAGCATCGCCGGGCCGTCGCCGATCCGCTGCAGACCGCTGATCCCGATCTCCTCGACGACCTCCCGGCGGGCGGCCTGCTCGAAGCTGGTCTCGCCCGCCTCGAGGTGACCGCCGGGCTGCACCCAGAAGCGGCCCTTGCGATGCCACACCAGTGCCACGTGATCCCCACAGAGATCGATCACGATCGCGCTCGCGGTGAGATGGCGCGGCCCGCCCTCCCGGAGCAGCACACGCGGGTCCCCGGCCAGCAGCTCGCCGTACTCGCGGGCGAGTTCCGGCCCCGAGACCGCAGCCGCAGCCTGCTCCAGCTCCGCGAGCGCCGAGGCCGGAGGCGAGGGTGCCGGGCCCGCGGGCTCAGCGCCCATCGGCACCGCCGGGAGACGAGGAGCCGCCCTCCTCGTCGTCCTCGTCGTCCTCGCGGTCCTCGCGGTTCTCGTCGTTGTCGTCGTGCGCCGTGCCGGATCCGTGCAGACCGCCCTGCTCGTCCTCGCGCGGTGCCCGCTCCTGGCCATCGCCGGACAGCAGCTTCTCCAGCTCGGCGTCGAAGTCCTCCGGCAGAGCGACGTCCGCCAGATCCTCGACCTCGGTCTGGGACGCCGCAGGCTGCGGGGCCTGCGGGCGCCCGGAGAGGACCTCCGGGGTGGGCAGCAGGTCCGGGTGATCCCATTTCGCCTCGCGACCGGCCTCGCCCTCCGTGTCCAGCACGCTCTCCCACCAGGCCAGCGCCTCGCGCACCCGGCGCGGGCGCAGCTCGATGCCGACCGTCTTCGAGAGCATCTGCTCGGCGGGACCGCCGGAGGCGCGACGTCGCCGCAGCACCTCGCGCATCGCCTCGAGCTCGGGGAGCTTCCCGTCCAGCGCCTTGGTGGTGACGTGATCCACCCACGCCTCGATCAGCGCCAGAGTGGTGGCCAGCTCTTCGAGCGCACGCTCCTGCGAGGCGCGACGGGTGAACACGAACATCTCCTCGGGGCGACGGGCCTGCATCGCCTCCGGGTCCGAGAGGTCCAGGTCGCGCACCATCTCATCGAGGGCGTCGAGGTCCAGCGTGATGCCGCGGGAGAAGTCCTCGATCGCGGAGAACAGCGCCTTCCCGAGCCACGGGGTGGAGGCGAACAGCGCGGTGTGAGCGATCTCGCGGGCCGCCAGGAAGATGCGGGCGGCGCCCGGGTCCAGGGAATGCGCTGAGATCAGATCCTCGACGTTGGCGGCCACCAGCGCCGGCTCGCCGTCCCGGCCCAGCGGCAGGCCCAGGTCCGTGGTGCCCGCCGCTTCCCGGGCGAGAGAGCCGATGGCGTGGCCGAACTGCACCCCGAACATGGTCCCGCCGATGCGCTCCATCATCGCCGCAGGATCCCCGCCCGGGATCGGCATATCGGCGCCGCCGAACTCGCCCATCTGCCCCAGCTGGGCCGAGATCGCCTCGCCGATGGCCCCGGCCATGTACTTCGCGACCGGTTCGACGATGGGCTTCCAACGCGGAAGGGTGCGGGCCAGCCAGGTCCCGCGGCTGTACACGGCCAGCTCGGTCGAGGGCACGTCGACCGAGATCACGGGATCGAGCCACAGTCGCGCCACCTGCGCGGCCTGGCGCAGCTCGGAGGTCGCGGCGTCCGTCGGCGCGGGATCGCCCGGGGTCCCGGCCGGCTCGGGTGTCCCGGGGATCCCGGCCTGACCGGCCGCGGTGCGCCGCGCGATGTCCTCGGCCATGTCCCAGTTCACGGGACTGTCGCCCTGCGCGGCGAACATGTTCTGCATCTGCGCGGCGGCGGCACGCAGCTGGGCGGGATCCTGCGGCAGGTTCGCCTGCTGCGCGAGCGCCGACAGGTCCACCCCGTCCAGCGCCCCCTCGGGGAGCGCATCCCGAAGGTCTCTTTCAAGAAGCGCTTCAGCGCCTCCTCGTCCATGTCACCGGGTCCACCCGGGATCGGGGCATCACTCATGGCCACCTCCAGCAGTCTGTGGGGCATCCAGCCTACCGACCCCTCCTGGGGATCAGCGGCGGGTGGGGCACAATGTCGGGGTGACCGATGCCCCCGCCCGTCCCACCCGCACCCGCCGAGCGAGGGCGTTCCTCGCCCGTTCCGTCGACGACGCGCAGCTGGCCCGCCCGCGATGGCGCTGATCTCGCTGGTCGTGCTGTGCCTGATGATCCTGGGCGGTTCGCTGCTGCCGGTTCCCTACGTCATCGAGCGGCCGGGCCCGGCGATCGATGTGCTCGGTGAGTACGACGACGAGCAGATCCTGGTCATCTCCGGCGCCGAGACCCACCCGACCGACGGGGAGCTGATGATGACCACGGTCTCCGTGGACGGCGGTCCCGGGTACCGCGTCACCCCCGTGGAGGTCGTCGCCGCCTGGTTCGACCGCTCGAAGCTGGTGCTGCCCAAAGAGGTGGTCTTCCCCGAGGACCAGACGCGCGAGCAGACCACCCTGGTCAACACCGCAGCGATGAGCACCTCCCAGCAGGGAGCCGTCGCTGTCGCCCTGGACGAGCTCGGGATCGAGTACCGCGATGTGGTGATGATCGCCGGGGTCCAGACGGACGGCGCAGCCGAGGGCACCCTCGAGGCGGGCGACGTGATCGTCTCCGTCGCGGGCGGGACCGCCGATGGCATCGAGGGGTATCAGCGGCTGATCGAGGCCGTCCCCGACGGCGAGCCGATCCCGATGACCGTGCGACGCGACGGCGAGGAGATCACCCTCGAGGTCCCCACGGCGATGGTCGATGGCACCCCCCAGATGGGGGTGATGCTCGCGCGCGGCCACGAGTTCCCGATGGACGTCCAGATCTCAGTGGGGGACATCGGCGGCCCCAGCGCCGGGATGATCTTCTCCCTCTCCGTCTATGACGAGCTGACCCCCGGGGCGCTGACCGGCGGCCATCGCATCGCGGGCACCGGCACGATCGCCGCCGACGGCGCCGTCGGCCCCATCGGGGGGATCCGACAGAAGATGGTCGGCGCGCAGGAGACCGGCGCCGAGTACTTCCTGGCCCCCAGCAAGAACTGCGACGAGGTCGTGGGCCACGCCCCCGACGAGCTCGACGTGGTCGCGGTCTCCACCTTCCAGGACGCGCTGACCGCGACCGAGACCATCGCCGACACCGGCAGCACCGAAGGCCTTCCGACCTGTGAGGACGTGACCACCCCGTGAGCAAGAAGAATCGTCGTCGTAAACCCCCCAGACCCACCGTCGTCTTCGACTTCGGCGGAGTGCTGAGCGCCGGCCACGATCCGGTGCCCGACGTCCACGAGCTCCTCGGGGCGATGCCGAGGTGCTGGGCGAGGCCCTGTGGGCGCAGCGCGGCGCCTACGACCGCGGCGCCAGCAGCGCGGCCGAGTACTGGGGCGCGGTCGCCGGCGCCGTCGGCATCGAGCAGCTCTCGGAGGATGAGATCAGCGAGGTGCAGCGTGCGGATGACCGCTACTTCCTGCGCCTGGACCCGGCAGCGCGCTCGCTGATCCATGACCTCGCCCGCAACCAGGTGCGCCTGGCACTGCTGTCCAACGCCTCCGAATCCTTCGGTGCCGCGGTGCGCCGCGCCGACTGGTTCGAGGCCTTCACCCTTGCCGTCATCTCCGGCGAGGAGCGGGCCGTCAAGCCCGGTCGGGAGATCTTCGAGGTGCTGCTGGACGTCCTGGCCCACGAGACCGGGGAGTGTCGATCCCCTCGGCGATCATCTTCTTCGATGATCGCCAGGCGAACGTCGACGCCGCGGCGGCGCTCGGCATCGACGCCCATCTGTGGCCGCGCAACGGCGATGAGCACCCCGCGGGCACCGAGCACGGTGCGGTGATGGCGCGCCGCGTCCTCGCCGAACGCGGCATCTCCCTGGACTGAATCCGCCCGCGCACGTCCGCCTCCGCGCCCGGGAGGGTCGTACCCGTCATGTTCCGGGCCCCGCAGCGCCGGGCCGCGCAGGGATGCGGGTAGAGTCGGGAGCCGTGACGTATCCCGTGCGGCGCCGCTCTGCGGCGCGCCGGTGAGAATCCCCGGAACCCCCACTCCCGAACAGGAACACGAGTTGGCTGAATTCATCTACTCCATGCACAAGGCCCGGAAGGCCGTGGGCGACAAGGTCATCCTCGATGACGTGTCCATGAGCTTCTACCCGGGGCGAAGATCGGCATGGTCGGCCCCAACGGCGCCGGCAAGTCGACCATCCTCAAGATCATGGCGGGGCTCGACCAGCCCTCCAACGGCGAGGCGCGCCTCAGCCCCGGCTACAGCGTCGGCATCCTGCTGCAGGAGCCGCCGCTGGACGAGTCCAAGACCGTCCTGGAGAACGTCCAGGAGGGCATGGGCGAGCTGTTCCAGAAGGTGCAGCGCTTCAACGCCATCGGCGAGGAGATGGCCGAGCCCGACGCGGACTTCGACGCCCTGATGGCCGAGATGGGCACGCTTCAGACCGACATCGACACCGCGAACGGCTGGGATCTGGACTCCCAGCTCGAGCAGGCGATGGACGCCCTGCGCTGCCCGCCCGGCGACGAGCCCGTCACGCACCTCTCCGGCGGTGAGCGCCGCCGCGTCGCGCTGTGCAAGCTGCTGCTGCAGAAGCCCGATCTGCTGCTGCTGGACGAGCCCACCAACCACCTCGACGCCGAGAGCGTGCTCTGGCTCGAGCAGCACCTGCAGCAGTACGAGGGCGCCGTCATCGCCGTCACCCACGACCGGTACTTCCTGGACCACGTCGCCCAGTGGATCGCTGAGGTCGACCGCGGCCAGCTCTACCCCTACGAGGGCAACTACTCCACCTACCTGGAGAAGAAGGAGGAGCGGCTCAACGTCCAGGGCAAGAAGGACCAGAAGCTCGCCAAGCGCCTCAAGGAGGAGCTGGAGTGGGTCCGCTCCAGCGCCAAGGGCCGGCAGGCGAAGTCCAAGTCCCGTCTGGCCCGCTACGAGGAGATGGCCGCGGAGGCCGAGCGCACCCGCAAGCTCGACTTCGAGGAGATCACCATCCCGCCGGGCCCGCGGCTGGGCAACCAGGTCATCGACGCCAAGGACATCAAGAAGGGTTTCGGCGAGCGCGTGCTCATCGACGGCCTCTCCTTCTCCCTGCCGCCCAACGGCATCGTCGGCGTCATCGGCCCCAACGGCGTCGGCAAGACCACGCTGTTCAAGACCATCGTCGGCCTGGAGTCCCTCGATGCGGGCGAGCTGAAGATCGGCCAGAGCGTGAAGCTCAGCTACGTCGACCAGAACCGCGAGAACATCGACCCCGACAAGAACCTCTGGGAGGTCGTCTCCGACGGCCTGGACTTCATCCAGGTCGGCAAGGTCGAGATCCCCTCGCGCGCCTACGTCTCCCAGTTCGGCTTCAAGGGCCCGGACCAGCAGAAGAAGGCCGGAATCCTCTCCGGCGGCGAGCGCAACCGCCTGAACCTGGCGCTGACCCTCAAGCAGGGCGGCAACGTGCTGCTGCTCGATGAGCCCACCAACGACCTGGACGTGCAGACCCTCGGCTCGCTCGAGAACGCGCTGCTGGAGTTCCCCGGGTGTGCCGTGGTGGTCTCCCACGACCGCTGGTTCCTGGACCGGGTCGCGACCCACATCCTGGCCTTCGAGGGCACCGCGGAGAACCCGGCGAACTGGCACTGGTTCGAGGGCAACTTCGAGGCCTACCAGGCCAACAAGGTCGAGCGTCTCGGTGAGGAGGCGGCGCGCCCGCACCGCGTGACCTATCGTCGCCTCACCCGCGACTGACAACGATCCACCGGCCACCGGTGGCCGGCCTTCGGATCCGACGGACCCCTGCTCGCCGCGGCGAGCAGGGGTCCGTCCTCGTCCGGGACCGGGAACCGCTCAGGCCTGCGCGAGCTCACCCGCCGGCGGGTCGAGGCTGGCGACCACCTTGGAGGAGGGGGAGCCGGATTCGTTGCCCGGCGACATCTCCCGGGTCACGAAGAGCCGCTGAGCGTTCTGCGGCGAGGTGAACTCGGAGGTGAACTCGATGGTCCCGTCCGGGTCGAGATCGAGCACACCGAGGCTGCGCTGGACCCCGTCGCTCTCCCCCCACAGCTCCAGGACCTCGCCCTGCCAGCCGGCGACCCCCTCTGCGCGCAGCGCGAGACCGTCCTCGGCCAGGACCGCCTGCCAGGTACCGTTGTCGCTGCTGCCCGCGATGAGCAGGGCCCCGGGGGCCACGGAGCGATCGACCCAGGTCGCGGCGAAGGCCTCGGAGTCCTCGAGCCGCCGGTGGCTGTCCAGCAGCAGCGCCCCCAGCACCAGCGAGGCGATCAGGGCCAGGGCGGCCACGGACCGGGAGACCCACGGGACCCGCCGGGTCCCTGCCCGGGCCCCTTGCTTCTCCCGGCGCCGACCGCGCCGCGAGCGCTCCTTCTCGTCCGTGGGACGGAACGCGAAGGCCGGGGCCGCGTCGGTGCCCTGCGCCGCCAGCGGCGGTGCGGCATCGGGCGAGGCCGGTGATCCGGCCGGCGGCTCCCCGGCGCCGACGTGCACACCGCCTGCCACCGGCGGCGGGCCGACGACACGGCGCTGGGTATCGGTGCCGAGCACCGGGGTGGAATAGGTGCCGCTGTAGGCCGCTTCCCCCTCACCCAGGGCGTCGCTCCCGGTGGCGACGGGGTCCGGGGCGCGGGCGCTGAATCCCTCGAGCACCGCGATGCGCAGGTCCCGTGAGGGAGGGACCGCGGTGAGCAGGGCGAGGCGGGCCGCGGCCTCGATCGCACGGAGGTGGATGCCGGCCGCCTCGGGGGAGCGGGTCAGCTCGCGCAGGCGCTGGCGCTCGCCCTCGTCGGCCAGGGCCAGGGCATCCAGAGAGCTCAGCCCCCGGGTCTCGGCATCGGGGGGACCGCCGAAGGGCACCAGCGCATCGAGCACCTCGGAGATGGTCAGCGCGGGCTGCTGCCGGGCGGCGCCGGTGAAGGGGAAGCGTCCCTGGGCCGCGGATTCGACCAGGGCCCGCTGCACCGGGGGGAGCTCCAGCAGCACCCGCAGCACATCGATCTCCCGCCGGTCGCTGGTGCGGTCCGCGGCGGGGCCCGGACCGGCCAGCGAGCGCACGTCACCGGTGGGATCGGTGGCCACGGCAGCGCGTCGGGCGCGATCCAGCACCGCGGCCTCCCCCGGCAGCCCGCTGGTGGCGAGGTCCCCGGCATCTCGCAGGCAGGAGCGCAGCACGGTCACGGCGAGCTTCTCCGCCCGGGCGGCGGATCCGGTGACATGGACGGCCAGCCCATGGATGCGAGGGCCGAGCACATCGACCAGTGCGCTGGCGGCGCGCTGGTCTCCGGCGGCGGTGCGCCGCAGCAGGGTCCGGACCGGATCGAGCCGTTCCCCGAGATCGACCGTGTCCTCCGGGATGGCCGGCATCTCGCCGGTGCGTGCGTCGCTCCCCATCGGGCGCCTCCGTGCGTTCTGAGCTCAGTGCTGGGCACCGCCCCCGCGGTGCCGGACCATTGTTGCAGGCAGTCGTGTCGGGCGTGGCGCCGGGAGGGCGAATCGCCGCGGCCACCGCCGCGAACTTCGCCGAAAGATCTTGCACGATGCGCCAGGGGTCGGCTATCTGAGATCTGACCGCGTTGTTTCCGACCGCCATCTGTGCTGGTGACTGAGGGTCGCAGGGAATGTGAGCTAAGGTCCGCGGCGCGCAAGATCAACGAAAGATCACTCGCCTCTCGGGTATCTTGAGAGCATGCAGCCGCTCTCCACGATCACGGTCTCCTCCGACCTCCCGGATGTCCTCGCGCCGCTGCGCGAGCTGGCGTTGAACCTGCGTTGGACCTGGCGCCGACAGACCGCGGATCTGTTCCGCTCCCTGGACCCGCGAGCCTTCATCGCCAGCGGGGAGAACCCCATCGCGATGCTCCCGCAGGTGCCCGCCGGCCGCCTCGCCGAGGTCTCCCGCGACGAGGCCTTCCTCGCGCGGATGCGCGCCGAGGTCGGCGACCTGCGCACCTACCTCGACTCCGGCCGCTGGTTCCAGCGGACCGTCCCGGGCGCGCAGGACGGCAGCGAGAACACCTCGATCGCCTACTTCTCCATGGAGTTCGGGATCACCCCGACCCTGCCGATCTACTCCGGCGGCCTCGGCATCCTCGCCGGTGATCATCTGAAGTCCGCCTCGGATCTCGGGGTACCGCTGGTCGCCGTCGGGCTGCTCTACCAGTGGGGCTACTTCTCCCAGTCACTGGACCGCAGCGGCTGGCAGCAGGAGGACTACCGGCTGAACGATCCCACCGAGCTCCCTGTCGAGCCGGTCATCGATGCCACCGGCGAGCAGCTGGCGGTGGAGGTCACCCTGCCCGGAGCCCGCGAGGTCGCGATCACCGTCTGGAAGGCACAGGTGGGCCGGGTCCCGCTGCTGCTGCTGGACACCAGCCTCGAGTCCAACGACGAGCAGGCCCGCCAGATCACCGACCGGCTCTACGGCGGCGATCACGAGCACCGCATCCTGCAGGAGATCGTGCTGGGCATCGGCGGCGTCCGCGCGGTGGAAGCCTACAGCGCGCTGGAGGGCGCCCCGGTCCCGTCGGTGTTCCACCTCAACGAGGGCCACGCGGGCTTCTCGGGGCTGGAGCGCGTGGGCCGCAAGATGCAGGCCGGCTCCGGGTTCGCCGAGGCCGTCGCGGAGGTCCGCTCGGGCACCGTGTTCACCACCCACACCCCGGTGCCCGCGGGCATCGACCGCTTCGAAGCCTCCCAGCTGCGCGGCTACCTCGACGCCGACGGGTCCGGACTGTCACGGCTGATCCCGTCGCTGCCCGTGGAGGCGGCGCTCGCCCTGGGCATCGAGGACGGCGGTGACGTCTTCAACATGGCGCAGCTCGGCTTCCGCATCGCCCAGCGGTCCAACGGGGTGGCCAAGCTCCATGGTGCCGTCTCGCGGGCGATGTTCCAGGACCTCTACCCGGGCTTCGACGTCCCCGAGGTGCCGATCGGCTCGGTCACCAACGGTGTCCACCGTCGCACCTGGACCTCCACCCACCTGGATGACCTCTTCAAGAAGGCTCTGGGCGATGTGGACATCTCCTCGCTCAGCGACTGGAGCGCACTGTCCACCCTCACCGACCACGAGCTCACCGAGGCCCGCGACACGCTGCGCGGGGATCTGGTGACGATGGCGCGCCGCCATGTCAGGGACTCGTGGCTGCGCCGCGGCGCCGACGAGGCCGAACTCGCCTGGACCGATCACATCCTGGACCCGAACGCGCTGACCATCGGCTTCGCCCGCCGGGTGTCGACCTACAAGCGCCTCACCCTGATGCTCTCGGATCCCGAGCGTCTGAAGCGGATCCTGCTGGATCAGGAGCGTCCCGTGCAGATCGTGGTGGCGGGCAAGTCGCATCCGGCGGATCGTCCCGGCAAGGAGTTCCTCCAGCAGCTGGTGCAGTTCGCCGACGACCACGGCGTGCGCCATCGCATCGCCTTCCTGCCCGACTACGACATCCGGATGGCCTCCGTGCTGATCGCCGGCTCGGACGTGTGGCTGAACAATCCGGTCCGGCCAGAGGAGGCCTCCGGCACCTCCGGCATGAAGGCGGTGCTCAACGGCGGCCTCACCTTCTCGGTCTCCGACGGCTGGTGGGACGAGATGAAGGATGACGAGGCGGGATGGACCATCCCCACCGCGGACGTCCAGGACCAGGCCCGCCGTGATGAGATCGAGGCCGACGCCCTCTACGAGATCCTCGAGCAGTCGATCGTGCCCCTGTTCTACGAGCGTGACGCCCGTGGCATGCAGCGAGGCTGGATGACGAAGGTCCGTTCCTCGCTGGTGAAGGTGGCTCCCCGGATCACCGCGGGTCGCATGGTCCGCGACTACGTCACGGACCTGTACCTGCCCGCCGCCAGGGCGGCGTCCGCCTTCGCCTCGGATCCCTCGCTGGCCGGTGAGTTCATCGCCTGGAAGGAAGAGATCCAGGACGCCTGGTCCCGGGTGTCGGTGAGGAATGTGAGCCTGGAGGGCGCGGACGGGGCCGCGGTGTCCACCGGCGCCGAGCTCACCCTCATCGCCGATGTCGAGCTGGGCGGTCTGCGCGACACGGATGTGCTGATCGAAGCGGTCCTCGGCGAGATCGGCGCCGGGGATGAGATCATCGAGCCCCAGCTGATCCCGCTGCAGCGCGGGGAGGACGGCCGCTGGGCCGCCCGCTTCGCCCTCACCGTCCCCGGTGAGGTGGGCTTCACCGTGCGGGTCACTCCGCAGCACCCGGTGCTGGCCTCCCGCGCCGAGCTCGGGCTGGTGACCACCGCCTGAGCGGCCCTGCCGCATCCTGCTCGAAAGGTTCCGATCCGTGCCGACCCGCCGCCAGCTCCTGTTCACCACCGCTGCGCTGGGAGCGGCGGGAATCGGGACCCTCTCGGGGTGCTCCCGCGACCGTCCGGTCGAGCTCGAGGACGGGGACAGGCTGCGGATGCGGGTATGGAGCGAGTCCGCGGCGACGGCCTACGAGGCCTCCCTGGAGGATTTCACCTCCGCGACCGGCATCGACGTCGAGCTCGAGGTGCTCGGCTGGGACGACTACTGGGAGCAGCTGCCGATGGACGTGGCCTCCGGGGATCTGCCCGATGTGCTCTGGATGAACACCGCCAACCTGGCCCAGGCCCACGCCAGCGGGACGCTGTTGGAGGTCGGAGAGATCGTGGGGGAGGACGCCGCGGGCTGGGAGAGCGCGGCCACCGACCTCTATCGCATCGATGAGGGCCTGTGGGGGGTGCCGCAGGTGTGGGAGCAGAGCATCCTGGTGGCCCATGAGGGCCTGGTCGCTGCGGCCGAGGGGGATGCCGCAGCGCTGGTCTTCGATTCCGCAGCCCCGTCGGATCCGCTGCGGGAGCTCTCCCGCGCCCTCACCGTGGACGGGGAGGGGCGCCGGCCCGGGGAGCCGGACTTCGACCCCGCCACCCGCAAGACCTTCGGGTTCAGCGCCCATCCCGATCGCACCGCGGTGCTGGGACCGTTCATCGCCGCCCAGGGCGGCAGCTGGCAGGACGAGAAGGGGGCGATGAGCTTCGCCTCCGCCGAGGGCATCGCGGCCGTGCAGTACCTGGCGGACCTCGCCTCCGCGCACCTGGGCCCGGCCGGGCAGGACACCGTCGCCGACCCGTCGCTATGCAGGACGCTGTTCCTGGAGGGAAAGCTCGGCCTGCTCCAGACCGGGACCTACGACCTGCACACCCTTTCCGAAGAGATCGACGGCACGTTCACCTGGGGGATCCATCCGGTCGTCGCAGGCCCCGAAGGCACGCGGCCCCTGGTGCACTCGATCGCCGCTCTCGGGATCGATCCTGGTGATGATGACCGTGAGAAGGCGATCGGTGAGCTGCTGCGCTGGCTCGGCGGCGTCGAGGGCCAGCGCCCGCTGGCCGAGAACCGGCTGGGCATCCCCGCCCACCGTGACCTGCGCGGTGCATGGGAGAAGAGCTGGGACGCCGCCGGCGTGGACGTCTCGGTGATCGAGGTCCCCGAGGAGGCCGCCCGACCCGAGATCGGGGACCGCTCGGGGATCGCGACCGGTACGGCGATGCCCATCATCGCCGAGGTGTTCCTCGGCGAGACCGACGCCGCCGAGGCCCTGCCCCGCGCGCAGCAGGCCGCGCGGGAGGCCATGGGCTGAGCGCCAGGGCGGAGCAGCGCGGGGCGTGACAGGTCGCCCCCGGTCGGGGAGACTCGGGCGCACGCGCATCGTTGCACCGAGGGAGGACCCGCCATGGCTGCCGCATCTCATCCCGCCCAGGAGGCCCTGTTGGCCCGGATCCATAGCCTGCTCCCACCCGGCAGAGCTGTCCGGGAGGTGGCGATGTTCGGCGGACGGGCGGTGATGCTCGAGGACGCGATGCTGGTCTCCGCCGGGCGCGACGGTTCGCTGCTGGTGCGGGTCGCTCCCGAACGGCACGCCGAGCTGCTGACGCGGGACGGTGCCGGGCAGGCGGAGATGGGCACGGAGCGGACGATGGGGGAGGGCTGGATCGAGGTCGAGCCACGCGTGCTGGTCGAGGACATCGACCTGGGTCGCTGGCTCCAGGACGCCCTGGAGTTCCACGACCGCTGACCTCAGCGCTGGCCGGCCGTCCGGATCATGCCCTCCTGGGTGACGGTCGCGACCAGGTCGCCGGCTCGGTCGAAGACCTGCCCGTGGGTGAGGCCGCGCCCACCGGCGGCGGAGGGGGAGCGCTGCACGTACAGCAGCCAGTCGTTGGCATCCACGTGCTTGTGCCACCAGATCGCGTGGTTGATGGTGGCCATCTTCAGCCCCGGCGTCATCCAGCTCAGCCCCTGCCGGCGCAGGATCGGCTCGAAGGGGGTGTAATCGCTCGCGAAGGCGAGGATCGCGTCGTGCAGCAGCGGCTCCGCCTCGACGGGGGCGAGGGTGCGCATCCAGACCATCTGCGCATCCGCGGTGTCGGAGGCCGGATCGGGCTGCAGGTAGATCGGATCGGTGACGTGCCGGATGTCGATCGGGCGCTGGGTGGCCCAGTACCGCGCCACCGGATGATCGATCCCGGCGAGCACCTCCGCTGTGGTGGGCAGCCCCTCGGGATCCGGCGCCTGGGGCGCCCGCTCCTGATGCTCGAGACCGTCCTGGGACTCCTGGAAGGAGGCGGTCATCGCGAGGATCGTGCGCTCCTCCTCGTCGGCCTCTGTTCCCGGCTGGGTGGCCAGCACGCGGCGCACCGAGAAGGAACCGCCGTCCCGCAGCGCATCGACCTGGAAACGAATCGGGTGCGCAGGATCGCCGGGGGCCAGGAAATAGGAGTACATCGAGTGGATCCGACGGTCGGCCGACACCGTGCGGCCCACTGCGGTCACCGCCTGGCCCATCACCTGGCCGCCGAAGACGTGCCCGCCGGGCTGTGGTGAGGAGTCGCCCTGGTACGCGGCGACGGTGGCAGGGGTGGAGAACTCACCGAACGGCGCGATCTCGCGCAGGTCCAGCAGGCCCACCAGACCGGCAGCGATCTCCGAGGGGTCGGTGTGCGGAAACGTCATGGCTCCGATCGTACTGGGCGAGCGGCCTACCATGAGCACCATGCCTTCTCATATCGCTGCCGATGCACCTGATCTCACGCCCGGGCCGCTGGACGTGCCGATCCCGGTCCGCTGGACGGACCTGGACGCCTACGGGCACGTGAACAACGCCGCGGTGGTGCGTCTGCTCGAGGAGGCGCGCATCGCCGCGTTCTGGCAGCCGCCCGCAGAGCAGCTCGCCCTCGGCGCCCCGCAGCCTCCGGCGGCGCTCCCGGTCAGCGGTGCGGGAGCTGCGCTCAGCACCGTCATCGCCTCGCAGCGGATCGAATATGCCCGATCGCTCGGCCATCGCCGTGACGGTGTGGTGGTGAGGCTGTGGCTCTCGCGGATCGGCGGGGCGAGCCTGAGCGTGGACTACCTGGTGCTCACCCGCGATGACCCCGAGGGCGCCGCGCCCTACGCCCGGGCCCGCACCGTGGTGGTGCTGGTCGATGCGGAGACCGGGGCCCCGGTGCGTCTGGAGCCGGAGACCCGGGCCACGCTCGAGGCGTTCACGGCGGAGCCGCTGCGCTTCCGCGACTGACGCGGAGAGCTTCTCAGCTCAGCCGGCCCGGCACGTCCTGGCCGGCCGCCGGTGCCTCGCCGCCATCGACCGTGTTGATCAGCGAGTGGGCCGCCCGGTCGAGGTAGTCCCACAGCGTCTGCTCATGCAGCGGCGCCAGATCCAGGGTGTCCAGGGCGTTGCGCATATGGCGCAGCCACGCGTCGCGGGCCGAGGGCGAGACCGGGAAGACGGCATGCCGCATCCGCAGCCGAGGATGGCCGCGCTCCTGGCCGTAGGTCTTCGGACCTCCCCAGTACTGCTCCAGGAAGGTGCACAGGCGATGCCTCGCCCCGGTGAGATCCTCCTCGGGGTACATCGGGCGCAGTTCGGGATCCTCGGCGACACCCTCGTAGAAGCGATCCACCAGGAGCTTGAAGGTCTCGTGGCCGCCGACGGCCTCGTAGAAGCTGATCTGTGCGGGCTGCGAGGCAGGACTGGTCATGTCTGGGATCCTCCCATGGAGCGGACGGGGAACGGGGATGGGCAGATCAGCTCTGCACGGTCTCGACGAAGCGGGGCATGGCGAAGGCGATGTCGGCCGCGGCGAAGCCGGCCCGGATGCGGGCACGCAGCTCCCGCTCCACGCCCCACTGCTGCCCGGGTGCGGTCTGGATCGTGACCCGCCGCTGATAGCGGTTCCCGTCCACGTCCAGGATGCCGGTGATCGCGGCGGGGGCGAGCACGGTGTCGTTCCATGCGGGGTCCTCGGAGATCTCGGCGGAGACCTTCTCGACCACCTCGGTGACCAGCTCGTCGTCGGCCTCTGCGGCGATGTCGAGGATCACCACCGCGGTGGAGAAGCCGCGGGCGTAGTTGCCCACCCGGATGATCTCGCCGTTGCGCACCGTCCACAGCACCCCATCGATGCCGCGCACCTGGGTGGCACGCAGATTGATCGACTCGACGGTGCCCTCGGCGTACTCGAGATCCACCCAGTCGCCCACGGCGACGATGTCCTCGAAGAGCATCACGACGCCGGCGACCACATCCTTGATGATGGTCTGCGCGCCGATGCCGGCCGCCAGGCCGACGACGCCGAGGCTCGCGATGACCGGGGCGATGTTCACCCCGATCTCGGAGAGGATCATCATCGTGGCGATCGCCCAGATCATCACGTGGGCGATGTTCCGTGCCACGTTCGAGAGCGTGCTCGCACGCTGTTCGCGACGGGCCTGGGCGGCCCGCTGCGACTTCGGATCCCGACGGATGACGGTGCCGGTCACGGTCGAGATCTTCGCCCCGGACTGCACCATGGTGCGGAAGAAGCGGCGCAGGAACCAGCCGACGGCCAGGCTCAGCAGCGTCGCGGCCACCAGGATGACCACGATCTTGATCCCGCTGCTGAGCAGCCATCGCACCAGCTGGTCCATCAGCGTCAGCGCATCGTCGGTGGTGGGGGCGGCCAGGAGCGGGCCGAGGTCGAGAGGAGCGTCCAACATGCCTTCGACGATAGTGCCCGGCGGCGCTGATGTCCGAGCCCGCGAAGGGCGAGGTCGGTCACCGTCCGACCTCGCCCCTCATGGCGTTCCCGTCAGCGGACGTCCGCGGCGCGGACCTTCTCCTGCCGGGCCACGGTGTCGCGGCCCTCGATGATGATCCGGCGCAGACCGAAGGGGGCCTCCTCGGCCTCCGCCAGCCAGGCATCGGCGGCGTCGAGCACGCCCTGCTCGCCGTAGGAGTGCGGGAAGTATCCGCCGACGAGACGGGTCGCGATCTCGTTCGAGCGCTCCGCCCACACCGCCCGGACCATGTCGAAGTAGCGCTGACGGTAGGGGACCAGCAGCGATTCATCGGTGACCCGGCGGAAGCCCTGGATCACGGCGGTGATCGATTCGTTGGCCAGGGTGTCCTTCTCGACCGTGCGGCGCCAGGCCTTGGCCTTGGCGGCCTCGGTCGGCAGTGCGGCCCGGGCGGTCAGGGCGTGCTTCCGGCCCGACTGGGTGTCGTCCGAGGCGAGCTGCTCGTCGATCCCGGCGGCGTCGATCCCGCCCAGCACCGCGAGCGAGATCACCAGCTTCCAGCGCAGGTCGGTGTCGATCTCGCGGCCCGGCAGGGTGACCGTGCCGCCCAGCAGGCCCTCGAGGGTGTGACGGTGCCCCTCGGAGCGGGCGAGTCGCGCGAAGGACTCCATGAACTGCAGCTGCGCGTCGGAGCCGGCCGCAGCCGCCTCGGCGAGCTCCCAGACCGCGGTGGCCGCGGACTCGGTGCGCCGCTCCCGCTGGTCGACCGCGGCATAGGGGCCGGCGACCGTCTCCAGCTGCTGCAGCAGGGTGCGCACCACAGAGGAGGAGTCCTCCCCGGTGAGGTGGGCCAGCACCAGCTGCTGGTAGCGGCGGCTGGGCAGCTCGCCGTCGCGGACCATGTCCCAGGCGGCGGACCACAGCAGGGTGCGGGCCAGGGAGTCGTCGAGGTCGCGCAGGTGCTCCATCGCGACCGCCAGAGACCCCTCATCCAGGCGGACCTTCGCGTAGGTGAGGTCGCCATCGTTGACCAGCCACAGATCCGCGTGCTTCCCGGTCAGCTCCGGGACCTCAGTGAGCTCCCCGTCGACGTCCAGCTCGACGCTCTCGGTGCGGACCAGGGCGCCGTCGTGCAGCGAGAAGCCACCCACCTGCAGGCGGTGCGGGCGCAGGGTCTGGTGCTCCTCGGGAGCGTGCTGGGCGATCGCGAACCGGGTCACGGCCCCCTCGTCGTCGCGCTCGATCACCGGGCGCAGAGTGTTCACCCCGGCCCGCTGCAGCCAGAGCCCGGCCCAGCTGGAGAGGTCGCGGCCGCTGGTGGCCTCGAGCTCGACCAGCAGATCGGAGAGCTCGGTGTTGCCCCAGGCATGCTTCGCGAAATAGGCCCGGACCCCGGCGAAGAACTCCTCCCGCCCCACGTAGGCGACCAGCTGACGCAGCACCGAGGCGCCCTTGGCATAGGTGATCCCGTCGAAGTTGGTCTCCACCGCCTCGAAGTCGACCATGTCGGCGACGATCGGGTGGGTCGAGGGCAGCTGGTCCTGCTGGTAGGCCCAACCCTTCTCCGAGAGCGCGAAGGTGGTCCAGGAATCGCTCCAGCGGGTGACCTCGGCGCTGGCCAGCGTCGAGGCGTACTCGGCGAAGGACTCGTTCAGCCACAGATCGTCCCACCAGCGCATGGTCACCAGATCGCCGAACCACATGTGAGCCAGCTCGTGGAGGATCGTGAGGTCGCGGCGCTCGCGCACCGCATCGGAGACCTCGGAGCGGAACACATAGGCCTCGACATAGGTGATCGCACCGGGGTTCTCCATCGCGCCCATGTTGTACTCCGGCACGAACACCTGGTCGTACTTGCGGAACGGGAAGTCCCGGTCGAAGGCCTCCTCGTAGAAGTCGATGCCGGCCCGGGTCACGTCGATGACGTCCTGCGCATCCACGTGCTCAGCGAGCGAGGCGCGGGCGAAGACCCCCATCGGGATCGTGCGCCCGTCACGGGTGACGATCTCTCCGGTGCCGCCCTGATAGTTCCCGGCGATCAGTGCGACCAGGTAGGTGGAGATCCGCTCGGTGGGGACGAAAGCCCAGGTGGCGACCCCCTCCCCGGCAGGGCTGGGTTCCGGGGTGGGAGCGTTGGAGATGACGCGCCAGTGCGCCGGGGCCGTGACGGTCAGGGCGAAGGTGGCCTTCAGATCGGGCTGCTCGAAGCAGGCGAACATGCGCCGGGCGTCGGAGACCTCGAACTGGGAGTACAGGTAGACCTCGTCGTCGACCGGATCTACGAAGCGGTGCAGGCCCTCGCCGGTGTTCATGTACCGGCCCGTGGCCAGGATCCGCACGGTATTCTCGCCCTCGGCGAGGGCGGGCAGCTGCACCCGGGCGCCGTCGAAGCGGGAAGCGGGTTCGGACAGCAGCTCTCCGTTGAGCTCGATCTCCTGGACGGACTGCGCGATGAGGTCGACAAAAGTGGGTCGGGCGGCGGTGGAGGTGAAGCGGAGGGTGGTCTCGGTGAGGAACGTCCGCTCATCGGTGGTGAGGTCCAGGCGGATGTCGTAGGAGTCGGTGCTGAGGAACGAGGCGCGGCTGCGGGCCTCGTCGCGAGTGAGGTTCTCGGATGACATGGGCTCCATCCTGCCACCCGATGGTGGTCCGGAAGTCCCTGCGCGCCCGGCGGGCCCTGCGGTATCGGCTCAGCGCCTGGTGAGGTCGAGGTCCCAGGTGTAGTGCGAGGGGAGCGGGGCAGCGGCCAGGAGGGGTCCGGGAAGAAGTACTCGTATCCGGCGGAGAAGGGGTATCGCCAGTCGGCGATGTGCTGCTCTGCCTGTCGGCCTGCGGCCCGGATACCGTCGATCTCCTCGGCGGAGAAGTAGCCGGTGCGCTCGGCGCCCTCGAGCTCGTCCTCGTCCTTGTAGTGCCAGTCGCGGCGCGGCAGCACCACCAGGTCCAGGACGAGGTCGCGGGTGGCCACGCCCTCCTCAGTGCGCTCGTAGGGAGTTTCGAGGTTCACGTAGTAGCAGCCCAGCGAGCCGTCGTCCTTGAAGAACAGCCAGATCGAGTAGGGGGTGTCCGGCAGGCCGATCATCAGGATGCCGTTGCCGGTCCAGAGCTGTTTGGACTGCACCCGCGGTGCGGTGAACATGCCCTCGTCACCGGCACGGCGCAGGGCTGCCCCGGTCTCCAGGACGGGCAGCAGCACTTCGGTGCCGGGCGCGATCCAGACCGCCACTCCGCGGTCGTCGTCCAGCACGACGGTGCCGGGGCGGACGGTGCGGGTGGGGTGCTGAGGGGTGTAGTAGGTCCAGGTCACCTGGTCGCCGGGCGACCAGCGTGGGGTGGAAGACATGGTGGTGGTCCCGGCCGGGTCGGCCTCCACGGACGCCCCGTACCGTCCGGCCACCGGGCCGGGGCTGCTCTGCCCGTGAGGGGGTAGGCGTATGGGACGACCATACCGCCCGCCCCCGTGCCGTGCAGGAGACGCGCCGGTGCGCGGCCGCCGCGGCCGAGGCCGGGGACGGGTCAGGAGATGGAGGCTCCGCGCAGCTGCGCCGCCAGCGGGCAGTCCATGGGATCGGCATGTCCCAGGCCCACCCGGTTGAGGTACTTGATGATGATCCCGTAGGAGGTCAGCAGGTTCGTCTCGGTGTAGATGATCCCGCGCTCGGTGCAGAACTGCTTGACGATCGGCTTCGCCCTGCGCAGGTTCGCCGAGGGCATGCGGGGGAACAGATGGTGCTCGATCTGCAGGTCCAGCCCGCCCATCGCCCAGTTCATCAGCAGACCGCCCTTGATGTTGCGGCTGGTGAGGACCTGCCGGCGCAGGAAGTCGACCTGGAGGCCCTTCGGGATCAGCGGCATGCCCTTGTGGTTCGGGGCGAAGGACGAGCCCATGTAGACCCCGAAGACGGCCATCTGCACGCCGAGGAACGCCAGGCCCATGCCCAGCCCCAGGGTCGCCAGCACGATCGCGGGGAACCCGATCACGCGCACCAGCACGAGCGCCAGCTCGACCCGGCGGTGCTTGGCCTTCTTGTTCTTGACCAGCGCCGTGATCCCCTCGTAGTGCAGCACGAAGCCGAACAGGGTGAGGATAGGGAAGAACGCCCAGCCCTGTCGCTTCGCGAACCAGGCCATGAAGCCGGTGCGCTCGCTCATGTCCTCGGGATCGAACACCAGCGTGCCGGCGGCGATGTCGCCGTCGCGGCCGATGGTGTTGGGGTTCGCGTGGTGCTTGTTGTGCTTGCGGTTCCACCAGGCGATGGCCAGTCCCACCACGAGGTTGCCGATGATGCGGGAGAACCAGGCGTTGTGCCGGCCGGAGGAGAAGATCTGCTGATGCGCGGCGTCGTGGCCGAGGAACGCGGCCTGCGTGAACAGGATCCCGAACAGTGCCGCGACGGCGAGCTGCCACCAGGTGCTGCCCAGGGTCAGCAGCAGCACGAAAGCGCCGACGAGGGCGAGCGTGAGCAGTGCCGTGCGCACCATGTAGGAGCGGACATTGCGCCCCATCAGCCCGGCCTCCTTCACCCGTTCGGCGAGCTCGAAGTAGTCCCGGGTCTGGGCGTCGGCCCGGGGCCTTCGGGCGGCGGGCGCGGGACGCGGTGAGGCAGTGGTGGTCATGCCGTTGACGCTAGAGCGCCGGGCGATGCCGGCGCGTCCCCCGCGGGAGCGAACCTGCACCCCCTACCGGGGTAGGGGGTCGGCGAGCGGGATCCGGGCGGTGACGGCGAAACCGCCGTCAGTCCTCGCCGCCGCCTCCACCGTGCCGCCGAGCGCCCGGACCCTCTCCCGGGTCCCGGACAGCCCCAGCCCCGAGCCCGGGATCGTCTCCTGCGGATCCTCGGGGCGCTCGTTGACCACCTCGACCAGGAGGGCACCGCCGGAGGGTGTCACCCGCACCCGGATCGCTGCACCGCGGGCATGGCGCAGTGCATTGCTCAGCCCCTCCTGGACGACCCGGTACGCGGTCAGGCCCACGGTGGGCGTCACCTCCGGCGGCGAGATCTCGGCGGTGATGGTCGCGCCTGAGGCCCGGGTGGAGCGGAGCAGCTCCGTGAGGTCCTCGAGCCCCGGCATCGGCACCTCGTCGAGGATCTCGTCGGTGCGCAGGATCGCCAGCAGCGAGCGCATCTCGCCGAGGGCCTGTCGGGAGGAGGCGGCGATGTCCTCGAACTCCCGCTCGGTGTCCGGATCCAGGCCGGGCAGCCGGAACTTCGCAGTGCCGGCCTGCACCGTGATCACGGACATGGAGTGGGCGACGACGTCGTGCAGCTCGCGGGCGATGCGGCTGCGCTCCTCGAGCTCGTAGCGGCGTCGCACCTCCTCGGCGCTCAGGGTCTGCGCCCGTTCGATCTGCCCGCTGACCAGCACCCACTGCCGAACCGTGATGCCCAGCAGCACCACCCCGCCGCTGACCGCCAGCAGCACCACCCCGTTGGTCATCACCTCTCGCAGGGTGCCCCCCGGCGCGGTCGAGGCGTCGGTCAGCAGCAGGGTGACCAGGGTCAGGACGGCCCCCGCGGACCAGGTGGAGACGGACCAGTACCAGCGATGCAGCACCGCCAGCACGAGCAGGGTCAGGCAATGGGTCAGCAGCGAGGTCACCGGCCAGGGCCAGGGTGCAGCGGCCTGGGCCGGAGCGGTCACCAGCATCATGGCAGCGATCGCCACCACCGACAGTGACAGCCCGGCCCAGGGCCAGCGCACCGCGAGCAGGGCGGAGACCGCAGCCGCGACCGTCACCAGCATCGCCGGCGCCGGATGCACCTCGTAGACGGTGGTGGTGACCGGCCACGCCACGACCGCCAGCACGAACGCGAGGAAAGCGATCGTCATCCGGGTCCAGGCGCTCTCCCGCAGGCGGGCATCGGCCTCTGCCGAGCGCGGCGGCGGGATCGCCCCCCGCAGGCTCGAACCGGGCACCGCGCCGCCGAGCAGAGGTGCCGTGACCACGAGGTCCAGCAGCGCCAAGGCATGCACCATCGCCGGGAAGGAGAGCGTGAGCACCAGGCCGACGACCATGACCAGTGCCCACTGGCCGGGCAGGACGTCGTTCCGCTCCGGCAGCAGGGATCCCCACGCCCACCAGGTCAGCCCGCCCACGGCACCGGTGATCCAGGCGATCGTGGTCCCGGCGGTGAGCGCCCGGACCGGGAGTGCGATCACCGCCTCGAAGGCCAGGTCGAGCCAGCGACGGGAATCGGTGATCAGGCGCAGCATGCCGATAGCGCCCGGACCGCGGCGCCGGTACGTCGCAGGGGTGACCTCGATGCCCCAGCGGCGCAGCCGTGCCCGATCCAGTCGGGCCCAGGCGGAGGCGAGCGTCAGCACCGCCGGGATCAGGAGCACTCCCACCCAGACGATCGAGAGCGCTGCCGAGATCGCGATCAGCGGCAGCAGCGTCAGGGCAGCGAACAGGGTCAGCGGCAGTCCGGGGATGACCAGGGCCAGGTCATGCCGGAGTCGACGCAGCGCATGGCGATCAGGGATGAGGAACATCCACGCTCCCTCCAGGTGGGCGAGGATACGGTGTCGCCATGGGCCAGCCAGCGCGAGACGACATCCGGGTGCTGATCGTCGATGACCAGTCGATGATCCGCGGCGGCTTCGAGGCGCTGCTGAACGCGCAGGACGGGATCGAGGTGGTGGGCACCGCATCCGACGGGGCGGGCATCGCCGAGGTGGTCGAGGAGCTGCGGCCCGACGTGGTGCTGATGGATATCCGGATGCCGCAGGTCGGCGGGCTCGAGGCTACTCGGACGCTGCTCGAGCTGCCCGGGACGCCACCGAGGATCATCATGCTGACCACCTTCGATGCCGATGAGTACGTCTTCGCAGCCCTGCGGGCCGGGGCCAGCGGGTTCCTGCTCAAGGATTCCACACCCCAGGAGCTGGTCCAGGCGGTGCGGGTGGTGGCCGAGGGGGAGTCGCTGCTCGCCCCGCGGGTGACGCGTGCGCTGATCGCCGACTTCGTGGCCCGTCCCGAACGCTCCCAGGGCGCGGAGGCGAGCCTGTCCGTGCTCACCGAGAGGGAGCTGGACGTGCTGCGGCTGGTCGCCCGGGGACTGGCCAATCGCGAGATCGCCGAGTCGCTGGTGATGGCGGAGCAGACCGTCAAGACGCATGTCTCGCGCATCCTCGGCAAGCTGATGCTGCGCGACCGCACCCAGCTGGTGGTCGCCGCGTATGAGTCCGGGCTGGTGCGGCCCGGGGAGTGAGCCCGCGATCGCGGGCTCAGCCGAGCGCCGACCACACCAGCGCGGTGGCGCCGGCGAAGCACAGCACCGCGATCAGCAGCAGCACCACCGCGGTCGCGGTCGCGCCGCCGCGGCGGGGCGCAGGGCCGGAGGGCGCTGCGGCAGTCGTCCGCGTCGGGTCATGGACGAAGCGCTCGGTCGTGCTGGCGGAGGGGGCCGGTGGGGGCGAGGTCGCGGACCTCGATCTGGCGACCAGCCGCTCATGCAGGCCGGGTGCCAGCCCTGCGAGGGTCTCGGGGCCGTCCAGAGGCACCTCCGGCAAGGCATCGGAAGCCTCGATCTGGTCGAGGATCTCGACGGGTCCGCCATCGGCGGTGCGCATCCAGGCCGCCGGCGGTGACGTGGGCAGCGGGATGCGGTCCCGGGCCTGTGCTGCGGTGGGGCGTGCCGCCGGATCGCCGAGGAGCATCCGCTGCAGCAGCTCCTCGAGCGGCCGAGCGGCCGGATCGGCGCTGTGGGCGAGGACCTCGCGCAGGCGGGCGGGGAGCTCGGCCGGCTCGAGCCGCTCCCGTGGCGGCAGCGGTGCCAGCGCCTCGAGCGCACAGGCTGCCGCCGCCCAGACGTCCTGGGCGGAGGACGTGCCCATGCCCTCGAGGATCTCCGGAGCCATGAAACCGGGTGTGCCGTGGGCGAAGCCGGTCTCCGTCAGCCGCACATCGGTCTCGTGCAGAGCGATGCCGAAATCAGCCAGCAGCAGGTGCGGACTGCCGTCACCGGTGGCCTCCAGGAGCAGATTCGCGGGTTTGAGGTCGCGATGGACCCAGTGCGACTCGTGCATCGCCGCGAGCGCGTCCAGCAGCTGGCGCAGCAGCTGGGCGACCAGCGACGGGGACAGCGCACCGTGCTCGGCGAGGACCCCGGCGAGCGTCCCGCCATGGACCAGGGTCATCACCAGCACGATCGTGTCGTCCTCCGCGACCCAGGTGTACGGAGGCAGCAGGTGCGGGTGCCGACCCAGCCCCTGGGCGGAGCCGACCGTCTGCTCGCGTACGAAGCGCAGCACGTCGGCGCCGTCGCGCTGGCGCATCACCTTGGCCGCGCAGACCGCTCCGTAACGGCGGTCGATCGCGCGCCACAGGGAGCCCGAGGCGCCCCGGGCGAGGGGGTGGAGCAGCTCGATACGGCCGGCGATCACATCGGACATGGTGACCGTCATGCTAGGGCACGGGTGCACTGCGGGAGCATCGGATCTGGCAGTCTGGGCGCTGAGCCGTCCCGACGTCGCCCTCGACCCCAGGAGTACGCATGACCCGCCCAGCGCGAGCACGTGGAGCACTCGCCCGCACCACCGGGACGAGCGCGGCCGCACTGGTGGCGGCGCTGGCACTGGCCATCGCTCTCGCCCTGGCGGGCGCAGTGCCCGCAGCGCATGCGGACCCGGCCGACGAGGCGGCGCCGCCCGCCCATGCGTATCAGGCGGCCGGCCCGGAGGTCTCCGGCGCTGTGTCCCAGGCCCAGGCACCCCTGCTCCTGCCCGGGATCCACCTCGACACCTTCGCGCTCGGCGGGCAGAGCGAGGACGAGAGCACCGGGACCGCGAAGTACTACCGCATCGCGGTCAGCAGCGGTCAGCGGGTGCACGCCTCGGCGACGGTGGCCGCCCCGCCGTATGCCGACGGCATCCCCGAGGACGCGGACCAGCTGTCGCTGGCCGTCACCTTCCTCACCGCCGGGGGTGATGACTGCGAGGACAGCGGGAAGGATGGGATCGGCCAGTCGCGCACCGGGGACGGGCCGATCACCTCGAGCGCCGTCTCGGGAGCGGTGGGCTGGGACGGCTGCCCCGGCGAGGAGCTGTTCCTGCGGGTCACGCGGACGGGGACGCGGGCGGGGGACAGCCCGCTCCCGGTCGAGATCCAGGTCGCCATCGAACCCGCCGGCGCGGGCGGCGGCTCCCCCGCGGTCACCGAGGAGATCGAGGACTCCGGTGCCGGCCCGGTGCCGCCTGCCCAGGACGAGCCCTTCGAGGCGGGCCGCTCCTTCGCGACGGCGCCCGAGGCGGCACCGGGCTCCTATGTCATGGAGCTGGTGCCCGGCGAGGTGGGGGTCGTGCGGATCGACGTGCAGGAGGGCCAGCGGCTGCGCTGGCGCGTCGAGACGACATCCCAGCCCGAGGGCGCGGGGGAGCTTGCGCTGCGGACCTTCAACGCCGTCAGGGAGCAGGTCAGCGTCCACGGCGGCAGCTGGGTGATGCGTCCCCAGGACCGGGTCGCCGGTGGGGGCATGACCGCTCCCGTGGATCGCGGCAACCGCGGCTCCGAGCTGACCTCGGTCGCGACGGCCTGGTTGCCGGGCACCCACTACGTCACGCTGCAGCGCCTGCAGCGTCCTGCCGACGCGGAACCGGCCGGGGCCGCGCCCGTCACCGTCGTGCTCACGCTCGAGGTCGACGGCGAGGTGGCCGAGGATGCTCCTGAGGGTTCGGTGCTCGAGCTGGGGGAGACCACCGTGACCAGCGGCCCGCTGTCGTTCGCGGGGATCGATGCCTCGTGGGGACGCCTGGCGATGTTCGGCGGAGCCGGACTGCTGACCCTGCTCGGCCTGCTCACCGGCATCGCCGGCATGCTGGTGCTGCGGATGCGCCGCAGCTGACGATCACCTGGCGTCTGTTGGCTGATCTCCTGCCGTTCGTGCCTCACAGCACGTCGATCAGCGGCGTCGGTTGGCTGATCTCCTGCCGTTCGTGCCTCACAGCACGTCGATCACGCGGTGCCTGTTGGCTGATCTCCTGCCGTTCGTGCCTCACAGCACGTCGATCAGCCGGTCCACGCCGCCCAGAGGCGTGCGTAGTCCCCACCGCGGGCGACCAGCTCGTCATGGGTGCCCTGCTCGACCACGGCGCCGGCGGCCATCACCAGGATCCGGTCGGCGATCCTCGCCTGCGAGAGGCGGTGGGCGACGATGATCGTGGTGCGGCCGTGGGCGACCTCGAGCGCGGCCCGTTCCAGGACCCGGGCCCCGGAGGAGCCTTCGTCGGCCGTGGCCTCGTCGAGGATCAGCACGGCCGGGTCCCGCAGCGCGATCCGGGCCAGGGCCAGCTGCTGGGACTGCTCGGCGGTGAGACGCTCACCCTTCTCGCCGACCTCCGTGTCCAGACCGCGGGGGAGCCGGTCCACCCAGGCCAGCGCGTCGACCCGGTGCAGGGCTCGGCGCAGCGTCTCGTCGTCCGCGCGGGGCGCTGCCAGGTGCAGGTCCTCCCGCAGAGTGCCGCGGAAGACGTGCACGTCCTGGCTGACGATCGCGGCGTGGGCGCGGACCGCCTCGAGGTCGGCGTGGGCGAGGTCCGCCCCTCCGTGCAGCACCCGGCCGTGGCGCGGGGCCAGGGTGCCGGCCAGGATCGCGGCGAGGGTCGTCTTGCCGGCCCCCGAGGCGCCCACCAGGGAGACCACCTCGCCCGGGGCGATGTCGAGATCGATCGGCCGCAGCACGATCCGCTCGGCCCCGTCCGCGTCCTCGCCGTAGGCGTGGGAGACCTGCTCGAGCCGGATCGAGGCGTCTGCGGGGAGCCCGGTGCCGGGCGAGGCGGCCGGGTCGACCGAGGTGATCACCCCGACCATCCTCGCCAGGCTCGCCAGCGCCGACTGCACCTCGTCGAGGTTGAAGATCACCGCCATCATCGGCCAGAACAGGGTCACCAGGTAGACCGCGGCCGCAGTGACCAGGCCGACGGGGGCCCCGCCGACCTGCACCATCACGAAGCCGAACAGCAGCACCATCGCCAGCGCCAGGTTCTCGGGCACGTTCAGGCCCATCACCAGGCGGCTGACCAGGAACATCACCCGCATGTTCAGCAGCGATGCGGTCTCCGAGAGCACCGCGACGTGCCGGGTCTCGCGCCGTTCGATGCCGTAGGCATGCACGGTGGGGATGCCGTGGATCGCCGAGAGCAGGCCCTGGGCCCGGGCGCCCATCGCGATCCGCTCCCGCCGGTAGAGAGGGCCGGTGCGCCGCAGATACCAGAGCGCCGCGAGCACGTACATGGGCACGATGATCACCACCATCAGCAGCAGCCAGGGGGACAGCATCGCCATCCCGACCAGGGTGATCAGCACCAGGAAACCCAGCTGGATCAGGTTCGGGACGAGGTTGTTCACCGCCCGGGCGGCGACGTCGACGTCATCGGCGACCCGTGAGAGGGCATCGCCGATCCCGGTGGACTCCATGGTCTGGGCGGGCAGATCCAGTGCTCGGTCGATGACGTCCTCCCGCATTCCGGCGAGGATGCGCTGGCCCAGCGCCGAGACCAACCACCAGCCCAGTGCCATCAGCACCGCCTGGATCACGCCGACGGCGAGGATCTGGCCGCCCAGCGTCCAGATCCGGTCCGTCGGCTCGCCGGCGGCGACCACGTCCACGGCCGAGCCGATCAGGCGGGGAAGGATCGCGGCGGCGACCGCTCCGCTGACCGTCACCACCAGGGTGAGCAGCGTCCAGGCCCAGTGCTCCCGCAGCCGGGCCGCCATGAACCGCAGGGAGGTGCGGGCGTCCGCGATCGGCAGCAGCTGTGCATGCTCTGCCAGCTGCCGGCGGGCGGTCTCGTCATCGCCGAGCACCTCCTGCAGCGGGCGCTTCCAGTCGAGCTCGCTCATCGCCGCACCACCTCCCGGTACTCCGCGTGGCCCATCAGGTCCTGGTGCGTGCCCTCGGCGACGACCGCGCCGTCCCGCATGAACACCACCCGATCGGCCTCCTGCAGCAGGGCCGGTGCCCGGGTCACCAGCAGTGTCGCCCGGTCGGTCCGGCGGCGTGCGGCGATCAGCGCCTCGGCGATGTTCTGCTCGGTGACCGCGTCGACGGCGGTGGTGGGGTCGTGCAGCACCAGCACCGGGGCGTCCGCCGCCACCGCCCGGGCCAGGGCGATGCGCTGACGCTGCCCGCCGGACAGGTTCGCGCCGCGGTCCAGGATGCGGGAGTCGTAGCCCTCGGGCAGGATCCGCAGCAGGTCCTCGGCACCGGCGGCGTGCAGCGCCTCGGCGGCCCAGGACTGGTCCTCGTCCGCGGTGTCCCGGGGGGAGCGGGTCGCCAGCTGTTCGCGCAGGGTGCCGTCGAAGAGATCCACGACATGGGGCTCGACCAGCAGGTCCGCGCGCAGGGCGAGACGGTTCCCGGGGGTCAGCGGCTGGTCTCCGATGCGCGCCCCGGTCTCGGAGCGGCCGCTGGCGGCATCGACCACGGCATCCGCATCCTGCGCATCGGCGCAGGCCAGGGCGATGATCTCGCCGTCGGCGACCGTGAGCTGGGGGAGGTGCAGGCCGCCCGCCGCGCCGCGGCGGCCCGGCCCGCCGCCGAGGTCGCCGCGCTCATCGCGCTGGGTGGTCAGCAGGTCCAGTCCCAGCTCCGGATCGTCGACGGTCCGCCCCAGATCCGTGTAGAGGTCACGCACGCGCCGTGCGGAGGTGGACATGCCCGCCCACCACACCGGGGCGCCCGAGAGGCCCTGCAGCATGCCCATCACGTAGCGGGCCACGCCCACCACCGCGATCAGCACACCCAGGGAGAGCGAGCCGTCCAGGGTGCGCAGCGCGGCGAGCACCACCACGGCGGCGAGCATGGCTCCGGTGACCAGGGTGGTCAGCCCGGAGGAGATCCCCGAGTAGCGGGCGTTGATCAGTGCGGCCTGCAGCGCCGAGCGCGAGCGTCGGCGGTAGGTGGCCCTGGCCCGGCTCTGCACGCCGAGGCCCTGCAGCACCCGCAACCCGTGGACCAGGTCGGTCGCGGTGGCGGCGGCCTCTGCGGCCTGTGACTGCTGGTCGTCGTAGCGGGCCGACAGAGTCGGGGTGATCACCCGGATCACCACCACCATCACCGCGATGCCGAGCAGCATCGCCAGGCCCAGCCAGATGTCCATCGCGGCCAGATAGCCGGCTGCGGCCAGCACCGTCAGCAGCGAGGGCACCACCCACGGGAGCATGTCCATCAGGTCCGAGGCCTTGTCGGCGTCGGAGGTGGCGATCGAGAGCACCTCGCCGGCGGGGCGCCGCACCGGGCGCGAGCGGGGGTCCAGCACCGCACCGGTCAGCCCCACGCGCAGCCGGTGACGCTCGTACATGCACGCCTTCTGGGTCTGGACGAAGATCCAGGCCCACACGAGAACGCCCAGCACCCGGAGCAGGATCAGTCCCAGCGCGCCCAGCAGCGTCAGCCGCAGATCGCCGGCGAGCACGCCGTGATCGATCACCAGGCCCAGCACGATCGGCGTCAGCAGCTCGACCCCTTCGGAGAGGGTCGCCAGCGGCAGCACCACGGCGAGCATCCGGCGATGGGCGCGGACGATCGAGGCCATCACCCCGGGTGCCGAGGCGCGGGGGACGGCGGGCGCCGTGACGGCGGTGGAACGGGAATCGAGCACGTGCTGATCCAACCCGCCCCGCCCGCACAGCGCAACGTCTTTTGCCTCCCGGGGCTGTGTGCCCGGTCACCGAGCGGGGGATCGCCCACGCAGCGGCGGCCGATGACAGAATGGCCGCATCACCCCCGAGCCGAGGAGTCTCCTTGTCTGTGCGCACCGTCGAGCTGTTCGTCGACCCCGTCTGCCCCTACGCCTGGATGACCAGCCGCTGGCTGCTGCATGCCGCCGAGGTCCGTGACATCGCCCCGAAGTTCTCGGTGATGTCGCTGTCCGTCCTCAACGAGGGCGCCGAGCTGGATTCCGGCTACCGCGCGATGCTCGACGATTCCTGGGGCCCGGCGCGCCTGGCGATCGCGATCGACCGTGCCGAGGGCAATGAGGCACTCTCACGCTGGTACACCGCCTGGGGCGAGCGCTTCCACGTCGGCGGGGACCACCGCGACCGCCGGTCGACGGCAGCGGCCGCACTCGCGGACGCGAGGCTGCCCGCGTCCCTGATCGAGGCCTACGACCCGGTCGCCGGCGATGAGGTCGACGCCGCGCTGCGCGCCTCCCACGAGACGGGGATCTCGCAGGTCGGCAACGACGTGGGCACCCCGGTGATCTCCTTCGGGGACGGCACCGCGTACTTCGGCCCGGTGGTCTCGCCGGCACCGAAGGGCGAGGACGCCGGGAAGCTGCTCGATGCGCTCTCGACCATGGCCTCGCTCGACGGCTTCTTCGAGCTCAAGCGCTCCCGCGGCGACGGCGTCGACTTCAGCTGACCGCCCCGCGCCCGAGCCCGTTCCCGCACCACCGAGAGAGAGACCCCCTGACATGCGCGTGCACATCGGCACCGACCACGCCGGCTTCGAGCTCAAGAACCGCCTGGTGGCGGCGCTGCAGCAGAAGGGGCACGAGGTCACCGACCACGGCGCCCACCACTTCGACGCCCTGGACGACTATCCGCCGTTCTGCACGGATGTCGGCGAGGCGGTGGTCGCGGACAGCGAGTCCCTCGGCATCGTGATCGGCGGCTCCGGCAACGGCGAGCAGATCGCGGCGAACAAGGTCGCTGGCGTCCGCGCCGCGCTGGTGTGGAACGAGGACACGGCCCGCCTGGCCCGTCAGCACAACGATGCCAACGTGATCTCCGTCGGCGCCCGCCAGCATTCCGAGGACGAGCTCGAGGCGCTGATCGATCTGTTCCTCGCGGAGCCGTTCACGGGCGAGGAGCGTCACCAGCGCCGGATCGACCTCATCGGCCGCTACGAGCGCACCGGCGGCTACACGGGGACGACTGCTCCGGCCGGCGACTGATGCCGGAGGGGCATACCGTCCACCGGCTGGCCGCCGCGTTCGAGCGCGCCTTCGGCGGGCAGCGGGTGCGCACCTCGAGCCCGCAGGGACGGTTCTGGGAGGCGGTGCAGCTGGACGGGATGGTCCTGCTGGGCGCGGAAGCGGTCGGCAAGCACCTGTTCCTGCCCTTCGCGCCCGCGGAGGATGTCGACCCGGCTGCGCCGGTGGTGCGGCACGTCCACATCCACCTGGGCCTGTACGGGTCCTGGACCTTCGCCGGCGACCCCGGCTTCGCCGACGCGCATGCGATCGGCGCGCCGCGGCTGCGGATGGGGGAGCAGGAGGAGCAGCTCGACGGGGCGGGCGGTGTCGACTGGCGGCGCCTGGTGCCGCGGCCGACGGTCCGGCTGCGGATCGCCGGGACCCGCGGGCTCGCGGATCTCACCGGTCCCACCGCCTGCGAGATCCTCGACGCCGACGGTCGGCAGGCCGTGCTGGACCGGCTGGGCCCGGACCCGCTGCGCCCGGACCCCGAGCGCCGGGAGCGCCGCCGCTTCGTCGAGGCCGTGCAACGCTCCCGCACCACCATCGGTGCGCTGCTGATGAACCAGAAGATCGTCGCCGGGATCGGCAACATCTACCGCGCCGAGCTGCTGTTCCGTGCCCGCCTGGACCCTCTCGTGCCGGGCAAGGACCTCAGCACAGGGATGCTCGAGGAGATGTGGGAGGACCTGGTCGCGCTGATGACCTACGGCGCCCGCACCGGGAGGATCGTCACCACCCAGCCGGAGCACCGGGAGATCGAGGCGCGGATCATCGAGCGCTCCCGCGGCACCCGGCAGAACGGGGACGAGGACCCGGACGTGGTGCCCCGGGAGGAGTCCTTCTACGTCTACCACCGCCAGACCCTGCCCTGCCGACTGTGCAGCACCATCGTGCGCTCGGCGGACCTCGCCGCCCGCACCGTGTTCTGGTGCCCCCGCTGCCAGAGCAGGCGCAGCCGCCGAGCGAGCTGGACCCGCGAGCACCCGGCCGCTCCCTGGGCGCTGGCTGCGGAGCCGCCCGACGGGAAGGCTGCGTGAGCATCCCGCCGCTTCCGCCTCCGTCCGCCACGACTGCCGAGGGGCGCCTCCCGGTCGGCGACGGGCACGAGATCTTCTGGGAGGAGTCCGGCATCGCCGGTGGCGTGCCCACCCTCTACCTGCACGGCGGGCCGGGAGGCAGGCTCACCCCCGGCTATCGGCGGCAGTCCCCGGCCGGTCGTGCCCGGATCATCAGCCTGTCCCAGCGGGGCGCCGGCCGCTCCGTGCCCGGGGCGGGAGCGCCCGGAGCGGTGGACCTGAGCACGCACACCACCGCGCATCTGGTCGCCGATCTCGAGCGGCTGCGAGAGCACCGGGGGATCGAGTCCTGGGTCGTCCAGGGCGTCTCCTGGGGAAGCACCCTCGCCCTCGCCTACGCCCAGGCCCATCCGGAGCGGGTACTGGGCGTGGTGCTGTTCGCCGTCACCTCCACCTCCCGTCGCGAGGTCGACTGGATCACCGAGGGCGTCGGCGCGCTCTACCCCGAGGCGTGGGACGAGTTCGCCTCCGTCGCCGAGGCCCACGCCGGCTTCGACCGTCATGACCACTCCCCGCAGCGGCTGCGCCTGGTCGAGGCCTATCGGCGGATGCTCACCGGGCCGGCCGGCGCCCTGGTCGACCACGCCGCCCGGGCCTGGATGACCTGGGAGGACGCGCACATCGGGATCGGCGGGGGAGGGCCCGCACAGTCGCACGCCGCGCACGAGGATCAGCCGGTGTCCGAGTACGAGCGCGGCTTCGCCCGGCTGGTCAGCCACTACTGGGCCCACGACGGCTTCGTCGCCGACTGGGCGCGGGACTGGGGTGCGGCGCCCGGCGCGGGACTGCTCGGCGGGATGCCCCGGCTCGACGGGATCCCCGGCGTGCTGATCCATGGCCGCCGCGACGTCTCCGGTCCGGCCCTGACCGCATGGGAGCTGCATCGCGCCTGGCCGGGCAGCGAGCTGGTGCTCGTCGAGGAGGAGGGCCACGGCGGACCGCGCATGGTCGACGCCTGGCGAGACGCCGTCGACCGCCTCCTCGGATGACGGCACTCCGGCCTCGCCTGCCCGTTCCTCAGCGATCGAGCTCCGAGCTCTCCACCCCGATGTCCTCGCTCCAGATCTCCGGACGCTCCACGATCATCCGCTCCATCAGGGCCCGGCAGCGCGCATCATCCAGGACGTCGACGGTGACCCCGCGCTCGCGCAGCAGCGCCTCGGACATCTCGAAGCTGCGGTTCTCGCCGACGACGATGCGGGGGATCCCGTACAGCAGCGCGGTGCCGGCGCACATCAGGCACGGCGACAGGGTCGTGTACAGGACGCTCTCGCGATAGACGCCGGCAGTGAGCCGACCGGCACGCTCGATGGTGTCGGTCTCGGCGTGCAGGATCGCGGACTGCTTCTGCACCCGCTGGTTGTGCCCGGCCGCGAGGACTCTGCCCTCGTGGACCAGGACGGCACCGATCGGCACCCCGCCCTGGTGCCAGCTCGTGCGTGCCTGCTCGATCGCGAGGTCGAGGAAGCGCTGATCCTGCTCGGCGGTGGGGGTCGGGGCCATGATGATCCTCTCGATGGGGGAACGGCGCCCCTGCAGGATACGACCGGGACCGGCAGTGCCGTACCGTGACCGCATGAACGACACGGCCTCCGCCACTGCCCCGGCCCCCGCTCCCGAGCACGGCCACGACGGGGTGCTCCGCCGGGCGGTCCTCGCCGAGATCGACCCGCGCACCCTGTACCTGCTGGCGATGCTGCGACAGGACGTCTTCACGATGGAGCAGGGAGCCACCGATGCGGACCTCGACGGCCGCGAGCTCGAGCCCACGACCACCCTGGCCTGGATCGAGCTGCCGGGATCCGCGGCGGCGGCCTGCGGGCTCGAGCGCGAACCGGTCGCGCACCTGCGGATGCTGTTCGAGGCCGACGGCACCGGCGCGGCGGCCGTGGTGCGGATCGGCCGGGTCGCCGTGCGCGCCGATCACCGCCGCGGCGGTGTCGGACGCCGCCTGATGATCGCTGCGCTCGAGCACATCGAGCAGACCGCGCCCGGGGCGGAGGTGCGCATCGATGCCCAGGCCTATCTCGAGCAGTGGTACGCCTCGATGGGCTTCGAGACCGTCAGCGAGATGTTCATGGAGGCAGGGATCGAGCACGTCGCGATGGTGCGGAGGCCCTCACGGGCCTGAACCCGCCTACGCCCGACGGGCCTCGATGAGCGCGACCATCTCCGCACGCTCGAAGTAGACCGCGGTATCCAGCGCACTGGGGGTGCCCAGAGCAGGATCGGCCCCGGCCTCCAGGAGCACCTCCGCGACATCGGTGAAGCCTTTGAACGCGACGCCCGCCAGCGGGGACTGACCGCGGTCGTTGACGAGGTCGACGTCGGCGCCGCGGGCGGCGAGTTCGCGCACCAGCTCGGCGTGGCCGTGATAGGCGGCGAGCATCAGCGGGGAATTCCCGGCCCCGTCGCGCAGGTCCACAGGGGCGCCCTGGTCGACCAGCGACAGGAGGGCGGCGGCGTCACCGGTGCGGGCGGCGTCGAGCAGCGAGTGGGCCAGGGCGATCACGGCCTCGTCCTCGGTGCTGACGGGGTCCTCGGGGCTGGTGGGCTGGGTGCGGGTGTCCTCGTTCACCGCTCCAGGGTACGACGCGCTCACCCCACCAGCATCCCCGCGATCAGCGGCCAGACCAGGAACCCGCCGGCGATCACGGCGCCGAGCAGGTCCGCCCGGCCCAGCGGGCTGGGTGCGGCCCAGGTGCGGTGGTCCGCCCCGGCGAATCCGCGCGCATCCATCGCCAGGGCCTGCTGCTCCGCCCCGCGCAGCGTGTCCACCAGCAGGGCGAGCGTGGCCCCGGCGAGCAGTCGCGGAGAGCGGGCGCTGCCCAGGCCCCGACGGATCCGCGTGCGGAGGATGACCTCCCACTGCCGGCCCAGATGACCGACCCGCACCAGCGCCGTCACCGAGGCGACGACCGGCCGGGCGGGCAGGCGCAGGCGCTGACCCAGCGCATCGCCGAGCGCCGTGGCCTCCACGCTGCCCAGCGCCAGCACCCCGGGGGCGACGAAGGCGGTGATCCGGGCGGCCTCCTTGAGTCCCAGCAGCCATGCCTCGCGCGACAGGGGCGGTGCGTCGCCGAGCAGGGCCGTGGTCCAGGCCAGCCCCGCTGCCGAGAGCAGGATCGGGGCTAGGCGCAGGGCGCCGCCGCGCAGCGTCCGCACCGCCAGCGGTGCCAGCAGCACCGTAGGGAGCAGGGCCAGCAGCCCGCCCTGCCAGGTCTGCACGGCGAAGGAGCCGGCCGCGGCGAGGATCCCGATGAGGCACAGGGTGAGCGGATTCAGCGCATCGGCGGGAAGCCGACGCCGCGGCGCGGGCGGTGGCCCGGCCGGATCCGGGGCCGGCAGCTCGAACCGGTCGGCGGCGGCCGCGATCAGCTCCGGGTCGTGGGTGGCGACCAGCACGGCGCAGCCGCGGGACGCGGCGTCCGCGAGCAGAGACTGCACGTCCCGGCGCCGACGGGCGTCCAGGCCGACAGTGGGCTCATCCAGCACCAGCAGGTCCGGGGCCTGGGCGAGGGCCGCTGCGGTCGCCAGGCGGCGCTGCTCCCCGCCGGAGAGACGATGGGGATGGGCGCCGGCGAGGTGCGCGAGCCCGGCGCGCTCCAGCAGCTCCTCGGCGAGGACGGGATCGGTGGCCCAGGGGGAGGCGCTCAGCTCGGCCCGCACGGTGGTCGCGACGAAGGAGTGCTCGGGGTTCTGGGGGACCGCCGCGATCCGTGCGGGCTCCGGCCGCTGCACCTCGCCGGTCGCCGGTGCGGCCGCATCGAGCAGGGTGCGCAGCATGGTGGTCTTCCCTGCTCCGGAGGGGCCGGTGAGCACGCTGAGGCGACCGGCGCGCACCTCGAGGTCCAGGGGCGAGGTCAGCCCGCGGGAGGGGACGGTGACGCCGCGCAGCGAGGCGACGATCGGCCCCGCCCCGACTGATCGCGTCGCGGCCGGTCGCGCCGCGCTCTTCTCCTCGGGGACCAGCACCCCGATCTCCTGCAGCAGCGCCCGCTGCTCGCGCAGCACCTCGCCCGGTGCCCCGTCGGCGAGGATCTGCGCCTGCTCGCCGAGCACCACCAACCGGTCCACGTGAGCCAGCCAGGGCCCCAGCCGGTGCTCGGCGATGACCAGACCGGCACCGTCGGCGGCCACGAGGATCGCCTCGCGGACACGGTCCGCGGTGTCGGGGTCGAGCATGCTGGTGGGCTCGTCCAGCAGCAGCAGCTCGGGGTCGAGGGCGAGGCCGCCGGCCAGTGCGATGCGCTGCTGCTGCCCGCCGGAGACCTCGAGCGGACCCCGCTGGGGATCCAGCCCCACCTGTGCGGCCGCGAGGGCTGCGGCGACGCGCTCACGGATCTCCGTGCGGTCCAGGGCGGCGTTCTCGGGCCCGAAGGCGATGTCGCGGAAGGCCGTCGCCGCGACCACGGCATGCGCGGGATTCTGCAGCAGCAGCCCGGCCTCCCCGGGCCGGGTCGGTGGAGGCAGCAGGCCGGTGCCCTCGCCGGATTCCTCGTCGAGGAGCCCGGCGAGGGCCCGCAGCACGGTCGACTTCCCGCTGCCGCTGGCACCCGCCAGCAGCACCCGCTGCCCGGCCGGGATCGTGAGGTCCAGCGAGGCGATCGTGGGCCGGGAGCGGGTCAGCGGTCGCCAGGTCAGACCGGTCAGCTGTCGACCGGTCGTGGCAGGGGCGCGGGGAGGGGTGATCGGGGCCGCCTGCTCAGGCCTCGGCGACCCGGGCGTGCTCCCGGCCGGCGGCGAGGGAGTCCACCGCGCCGGTGGAGACCAGCGCCCGTGCGGCCGCCCAGCCGAGCACGCCGCACAGCAGCACCCCGGAGACCAGGAAGCAGGCGAGCATCGCGCCGGAGAAGGCCCAGCTCATCTCCTGGTAGTACGCGACCTTCTCCCATCCCCACTCCAGCAGCGCGGCGAGGACGCCGCCCAGCACGGCGACCGGCAGGCCGAAGCGCCGGTAGCGGGTCAGCAGGAACGCGAGTTCGACGCCGCCGCCCTGCATCAGGCCGGAGATCGCGGTGCCCCAGCCCCACTGGCTGCCCAGCAGCATCGACAGCACGGCGGCGAGCAGCCCGGCCAGCAGGGCGGCACCGGGCTTGCGCACGATGAGCCCCGCGAGCATCGCCGGCAGGAACCAGATCCCGGCCAGCAGTCCCTCGGCGGGCTTGAACGTCGCGGTCAGCGGTCCGATCAGCGTGTACAGCTGGCCGTAGCCCAGGTACGCGACGCCGAAGGCGGCGCCGATCAGAACGGTGACCAGCAGGTCCACGGTACGGAAACGAGTCATCACTTCTCCTTCCCTCTGGAAGGGGCGCGGGCGCCGGCGGCGCTCCACGGATATCCCGACTCCCTACGCCGGTGTGAGCCGGATCAGGTTCGAGGGTCTGCGCGGGCTGCGCACTCTCAGCACCTCGCGGTGCTCCCCTGTCAGTGGATGACGAGGGGGAAGTCTACCCGTTCAGCGCCGGGAACGGATCGCCTGGTCGACCGCGGTGGCCGTGGCGTGCGGGTCCTCGGGGAGAGGATGTAGTGGGTGGAGCCGCGGCCGATGATCTCGACCATCGTCCCCGGCCGGGTGACCAGCATCCGGTAGGGCTGTTGGATCTGGTCGAGGGTGAAGATCTTCCGCGACCCGACAGGGGTGAGCTCCGCGGGCTGCGGAGTCGATGCGCGGCTGCGACGCCATCCGTAGCCGCCGAGGGCCACGCCCACCTGCGAGCGCGGCAGCTCGCGCAGCTGCACGGTGCGGAAATCCTCCAGCGGCCAGGGCTTGCGAGGCAGGAACCCTCCCAAGCTGACCGTCAGCCCGTGCCCGTCCACGATGAAGCGGGTCCGCTGCCCCATCCACGTCCACACCGCCAGGCCCAGGAACAGCACTGCCACCAGCAGCATGCCCAGCGATGTGGAGCGCTGCGCCATGAGCAGCGCGAGCACGGCGCCGGCCACCAGAGTGATCGCGATGCGGGTCCAGCCGATGGACGAGGGCCGCGTGCGACCCACGTAGAACGGCGCCTCCGGCCTCACCAGATGCTCACCCGCTCCTCGGGTGCGCGGTACATCGCATCACCCTCATGGACTTCGAAGGCGGTGTGGAACTCCTCCAGGTGGCTCGCGACCGTGTTGCAGCGGAACTCCATCGGGGCGTGGGGGTCCACGGCCAGGCGGCGGATCGCCTCCTGGGTGCGGTGGCGGCCGCGCCACACCGTCGCCCACGACCAGAACACCCGCTGCAGGCCGGTGAAGCCGTCGATCTCGGCCTCGACCTCGGCGGCGTCGTGGCTGGCCAGGTAGGCCTTCACCCCGATGGACAGTCCGCCCAGGTCGCCGATGTTCTCGCCGATGGTCAGGGCGCCGTTGACGCGATGGGAGTCGTCGAGGTCCCGGGGTGAGAGGGCCGAGTACTGGGTGATGAGCTGCGCGGCGCGGGTGTCGAAGGCCTCGCGGTCCTCGGGTGTCCACCAGGAGACCAGGTTGCCCTCGCCGTCGTACTTCGAGCCCTGATCGTCGAAGCCGTGGCCCACCTCGTGGCCGATGACCGCACCGATCCCGCCGAAGTTCACGGCGTCCTCGGCTTCGGCATCGAAAAACGGGGGCTGCAGGATCGCGGCGGGGAAGACGATCTCGTTCGCGCCCGGGTTGTAGTAGGCGTTGACCGTCTGCGGGGTCATGTGCCACTCGGTCTCGTCGATCGGCCCTCCCACTTTGGAGAACTCGAACGCGGCCTCGAAGCAGCGGGAGGCCCGGGCGCTGGCGACCAGGTCACCGGGCACGAGCTCGAGGCCGTCGTACTCGCGCCACTGCTCGGGGTAACCGATCTTCGGGGTGAACCGCTCGAGCTTGGCGAGGGCCTTCTGCCGGGTGGCCGGGGTCATCCACGGCAGGCTCCGGATGGAGTCGCGGTAGGCGTCCATCAGCGCGTCGACCAGCTCGGTCATGCGCTCCTTGTGCGCGGCCGGGAAGTGGCGGGCGACATATTCACGGCCCACCGCGAAGCCGACGACACCCTCGACGAAGGCGACACCGCGCTTCCACCGCTCCCGCAGCTCCTCGGCTCCCGAGAGGATCTTCCCGGAGAAGGCGAAGTCCTCCTCGACCAGGACGGCGGGACCGTACGGCGCGTAGGCGGACACGGCATGCACGGCCAGCCAGCTGCGCAGCACCTCGAGGTCCTCCCCGGCCAGCAGCCGGGCGGCGGCGGCGACGAAGTCGGGCTGACCGATCGAGACCACCTCGAAGGCCGTGGCCGGGGCACCGGTGCCCTCGACGTAGGCATCCCAGGGGAAGCTCGGCGCCAGCTCCCGGCGCTGGGCGGAGCCCATCGGGTTGTAGGACTTCTCCCGGTCGCGCAGGCGCACCACGTCCAGGTGGCAGGCGGCCAGACGGGTCTCGAAGTCCATCACGGCGGCGGCGAGGTCCTCGGCGCTCCCGGGGACCAGACCCTCGCGACCGGCGAGCCCCGTGACGCGGGCGAGGTTCGCCAGGTGCTGGACGTAGGCGGTGCGGATCTCGGCGTAGTCCTCCTCGCGGTAGTAGGACTCGTCCGGCAGGCCCAGCCCGCCCTGGTGGATCTTGACCTGGTAGTTCGTCGAGTCCATGTCGTCGGTCCAGACGTACGCCAGCAGCGCGGAGGTGCCGGAGTCCGGGGCCGCCATGGTTCGTACGATGCCCTCGAGATCCGGGGTGGAGGTGACCTCGGCCAGCAGACCCTCGAACACGCCGAGGCCGGCCTGCTCGATCGCCTCGGTATCCATGAACATCCGGTACAGCGCGCCCACCCGGTGGTGATCCGTGGCAGGGACCTGCTCGCCGCGCGGGTCGCGGGACTCCGCGTCGGCCGCGGCCTCCTCGATGATCTCGCGCACCCGCTCCTCGGAGAGGTCCCGCAGGGCGTGGAAGGCGCCGTCGCTGGAGCGGTCCGCGGGCATCACATGCTCGCGCAGCCACCGGCCGTTGACATGGCCGAAGAGGTCGTCCTGGATGCGGACGGACTCGTCGACCTGATCGAGCCAGAGGCCGGAGGGGCGAGTGGAGGGGGTGGGGGCAGTGGTCATCATCGGCTCCTGCAGGATGGGGGTACGGGGATCAGAGGGTGAGCAGCCCGAAGACGGCGAGCGCGAGGGTGAGCAGCCCGAGGCCGACGGGGGCGTAGGCCCAGGGGCTGCGGGAGCGCTCGGCCGGCGAGCGGCGATGGAGCACCAGGGTGGAGAGACCGACACCGATCGAGAGCACGATCGTGCCGATCGCCAGCACCGGCGAGAGGATCACCAGCACCGTGGCGCCGACCTGGAACATCACGGTGCCCGCCACGTCGAGCAGGCGCATCAGCACGGTCGAGCGCGCGCCGACCCGATGCGCCAGCATCGTGGAGATCGCTTCCTCGGACCAGTCGCCGGGACGGGCGATGCGCTGCCGGGTGGTGATGGTCTGGGCGGTGGCGAGCAGCAGCCACACCAGCGCGCAGCCGGCCCCGACCCAGATGCCGAGCTCCGGGCGCACATCAGCGGGCCACAGCAGGATCGCCAGCAGCACCGCAGCGACACGCAGCAGCTCCTCGACGACACTGCGCACGGCCAGCAGGCCGGGGTTCACGGCCAGCTGGGTGCGGGTGCGCGCGACGAACAGGCTGGTGGCCACCAGCGAGGCCAGCTGGGCGGCGCCCAGGCCGATCCCCAGCAGCAGGGGGACCGGTGTCAGGGGGCGAAGGGCAGGATCGCCAGCAGCAGGATGACAGCCAGCACCGGGATCAGCAGCGCCTGGATCGACAGGCCTTTGACGAGGTCCCGGACGAGATCCGCGCCACTGGGCGGATGGTCGTGGCCGGTGTGATCGTGGGGGTCGTCGCCGTGCGGTGCGGAGGCCGCGGAGGTGTCTGTCATGAAGCTCCTTCTGGGTCCTCACCAGGGTACCGGGACCGGACTGGGCGCAGTTCGCCGCCAGCGGTGTGGAACCATGGCCGGGTGACGATCGATGCGATGAACACCAGCGGAGAGGGCCTGTCCCAGGCTCAGCGCCAGCGTGCCATCGGCACCGTCGTGGCGGCAGCGGCCGGGGATGCGCTCGGCGCCCCCTACGAGTTCCAGCCGCCGCTGCCCGATTCCGAGGACATCGACATGATCGGGGGCGGGGTCCTCGATTGGCAGCCGGGGGAGTGGACCGACGACACCGCGATGGCGATCGTGGTGCTGGAGGCGTCCCTCGCCGCCTCCGACGGTCATGACCTGCGGGTCGAGACTGCGCAGAACCACATCGCCCGCGAGTGGTATTCGTGGTCCCTGGGCACTCCCGACATCGGCACGCTCACCTCGCAGGTGGTCCGCACCGCGGCGGATCTCGCCCGCGAGGACGGCCACTACGCGCCGCGGGCGAAGGATTTCCGGCTCGCCGCGGCCACTGCGCACGAGCAGCTGCCGGCCTCTGCGGGGAACGGCTCGCTGATGAGGGTGCACGTGACCGTGCTTCCCTATCTGCTCTCCTCGGAGGAGGACGCGGTCGAGGCGATGACCGCGGTGTGTCGCTTGACACACGTGCATCCCGACACGATCGAGGCGAACGTGCTGTGGGGACTGGCCGTGCGCCACGCGATCCTCACCGGGCAGATCGACGTGCGGGTGGGGCTCGGGCAGCTTCCCGCCGATCGGCGTGCCGTATGGCTCGAACGGATCGAGGAGGCGGAGCTCTCGACGCCGGTGATGTTCCGTCGCAACGGCTGGGTCGTCGGCGCCTTCCAGGCGGCCTGGGCGGCGATCGCCGGTGTCAGCCCGATCCCGGAGGGCAAGTTCGCCCAGCGCGACGCGCTGGTGACGGCGCTGCGGTCCGCGGTGCGCGCAGGCTATGACACCGACACGGTCGCGTGCATCACCGGAGCGCTGATGGGGGCGGCGCTCGGCCCCAAGGCGGTGCTGCCGGAGTGGCGGCGGATACTCTTCGGCTGGCCGAGCTACGAGGTCGACGAGCTCTACGGGCTGGTGGAACGCGTGATCGCGCCGATGGTCCGCGAGGGCGCGGCAGAGGGCAGGGCATGAGGCACGAGTCCTGGGAGCTGCGGATCCTCAGCTGGAACCTCTGGGAGCTGCGCGGCGATCTGGCGGCGCTGATCGAAGCCGCCCGGGACCTGCAGCCCGATGTGCTGCTGATCCAGGAGTCGCCGCGGTTCGTGCTGCCGAGCGCCCGGCTGCGGTGGCTGGCCAGACGGGTCGGCCGACGGGTGCTGCTCGGCGGCGCCGGCGGTCGTGGCCTGGCGATCCTCGCCACCGACGAGGTCGCCGCCCAGGTGATCCGCCGGGGTGCGCATCCGGTGGAGCAGACGGTGTCGGATCTGAACTCGACCTATCCGCGAGGGGTCGCGGCGGTGCGGCTCTCGATCCCCGGCGGCGGCGCCGTGGTGGTCGCCTCGACGCATCTGGCGCTGCAGGAGGAGAACCGGCTGCGGCACGCGGAGCACCTGGCCGCGCTGGTGCGCGGCGCCGGAGCACCGGTCATCGTCGGCGGGGACCTCAACGAGACCGCGGACGGCGCGGCGCGCCGCCATCTCGCGCCGCTGCTCCGCGATCCCGCAGCCGTCTCGGAGCACACCTTCCCGGCCGCGTCACCGAGCCGTCGCATCGATGCGGTCCTGGTCACGGAGCAGGTCCGCGTGCGGGACGCACGTGCCGTGCGCTCCACTGCAGCGGTCCAGGAGTCCCGGCTCCGCGGGGCCTCGGACCATCTGCCGGCGCTGCTGGACGTCTCCCTCTGAGCGCTGGCCCGAGCCCGGGTGCGGGCGCGGGTACGCAGGGAGCCGTCAGTCCCGCACGTGCAGCCCGGTGCGCAGCCGGACCATGTCGTCCTGCCCGCCGACATGGCGGATCGCGATGCCGCCCGGCGTCTCGCCGATGACGGTGAGCTGGGTGCGGTAGGAGTCGATGGCGCGCAGCACGGGGTCGGCGGTCCCGGGATGAGCGCGTTCGATGATGCGGGGGTCGGGGTCGCCGTCCGGGAGCGCGCTGGCGATCTGGATCAGCGGCACCTGGGCGCGGGCGCTGGCTGCGACGGCGACGTGATGCGCCCGGACGTGGTCGGGGTGGCCGTAGGTCCCCTCGTCGTCATAGCCGATGACGGCATCCGGCTGCACCGTCCGCAGGAGCGCCACGAGATCGTCCACGGCCTCCTCGAGCGGGCGGAGGGAGAAGCTGTCGGCCCCGGCGCTGTCCGAGGGCCCCGCGAGCCCCTCCCGCACCCACTGCATGCCGGAGTCGCGGTAGCGGCGCGGCGCGGCGCCGGGGGAGAGGGCCGGGGCGGTGCCGAGCCAGTGCCGCTCGGCGATCCCCAGGGCGGAGGCCGCGGCGGCGATCTCCGCCTCGCGGACCTCCTCGAGCGGCCGGGACTCCGCGGCGTCGAGCGAGCCGGGCACGATCTCGCCCTCCTCCCCGCGGGTCGCGGACACCAGCACCACCCGGGTGCCGGCAGCGGCCAGGGAGGCGAGCAGGGCGCCGCTCGAGAGAGACTCGTCGTCCGGGTGCGCATGGACGGCCAGGACCGTCGCGGCGGTGTCGAGCAGCCGCCACGGGTCGGGGACGGGCACCGGCAGCGGAGCGGTGGGCTGCGGGTCGGGCGTGCTCATGAGGCGGCTCCCGGAGAGAGTCGGTGCGGGGCGGTGGGGCGGGTGAGGGTGGTGGCGTACAGCCCGGCGAGGGACTCCGCGGTGACCTCCCAGGTGCGGGTCGCCGCGAACTCCCGAGCCGAGCGCACCGCGGTGCGATAGCGGTCCTCGTCGCCGAGCAGGGACTGCAGCGCCTCGGCCCAGACGTCCGGGTCACGGCTCTCGAGCACGCACCCCTCGGGACCGACGGCCTCCTGCACCCCGCCTGCGCAGTGCCATGCGAGCACCGGGGTGCCGCTGGCCTGGGCCTCGAGGGCGACCAGCCCGAAGGTCTCGGACCAGCTGGTCAGCAGCAGCGCGCCCGCGCAGCGCATCGCCTCGGCGAGCTCGTCGCGACCCAGGGAGCCGACGAAGTCCACCCGGTCTGCCACTCCGAGCTCGTGCGCCAGGTGCCGCAGCTCCTCGAGGTACTCCGCGAAGTCCTCGGAGATGCCGCCGGCGAGCACGAGTCGGGCCCCGAGCGCCGGGTCCAGGCGCGCGAGGACCTCGAGCGCGAGATCGGGCCCCTTCAGCGGCTGCAGGCGGGCGGTGAACAGCAGCGTGGGTCCGGTCCGGCGGTCCTCCACGTCCGGGCACGGACGGAAGCGGTCGACGTCCACGCCGGGACGGACCACGCTCAGCCGGGAGCCCGGGACCCCGTACCGCTCGCCGACGGTGCGGGCCTCTGCCTCGGACACCGCGACCACCAGATCGGAGCCGGTGGCAGCGAACTGTTCCCCGGGGATCCGCCCCTCGGACTCGGCGGGCTCTCCCGCATCGAGCGACCCGGCGCCCTGCGGGGCCGCGACCGAGTGGAAGGACTGCAGGTGCGGGATGCCGAGTTCGCGGGCGACAGGGAGCGCGGCGACCCCGCTGAACCAGTGATGGGAGTGGATGAGATCCCACCCGTCGGCCTCGTCATCAGCGAGGAGCACCGTGCGCAGTGCGGAGCGGAAGGGGGCGATCGCCTGTTCCATCGCGCTCTTGGCCAGCGGTGTTGCGGGGCCGGCGTCGAGGTGGTGCAGCCAGACGCCGGTGGTGATCTCGACGATGTCCGGGGAGGTGGGGTCGCTGCGCCGGGTGAAGAGGTCGACGCGATGGCCGAGGCGGGCGAGCGCGAGGGACTGCTCGAGCACGACCACGTTCATGCCGCCGGCATCGGCACCGCCCGGATCCTCGAGCGGGGAGGTGTGCAGGGAGACTGCGGCGATGCGCAAGGAGGGGGCCGACATGCCAGCCATCCTAGGCGGGCGGTGCGGTGATGCGTCAGCCGGGCGAGGCGCGGACGCTGCACGGTCCGCGGCCCAGGCTCCTGTCCGAGATGGCGCAGTATGCCCCGGTGTTCGCCAGTGACGAAACTTGAGGCGTCCTGCGTCACGGGAAGTTGAAATGGGCAACTGCATGATAGAGCCTGAAACGCATGGAGACGGCGGAGAAAGTTGACTGGGCAGCGTTGAACGCCCATGCGGCGGGCCGCCCCGCTCGCCGCCTCGTGACCAAGGCGATCGCAGCGGTCGGTGGCGACCGCCAACCGGGGGTCGTGCTCGACCTCGGCGCCGGTGCAGGTGCCGACTCCCTGCAGTTCGCTCGTCACGGCTGGACGGTGCATGCCTACGACAGCGATGACACCCTCGCCGCCCGTCTGGTGGAGAACGAACGGATGTCCGGTTCGGTCCAGTTCCACCACACCGACATCGCGGACGTCCCGGTCTTCCCCTCGGCGCAGATCGTGTACTCGACCTACACGCTGGGCCTGCTGGGTCCGACGGCACTGCCCGAGGTGTGGCGCAAGCTCGTGGCGTCCCTGCCGCGCGGCGGCGTGATGGCGGTCGACTTCTTCGGCACCAATGACTCCTGGGCGGAGCGCCCGGACGTGGCGACCCTGCCGCTGGAGGAGATCGACGCGATGTTCAGCGACTTCCAGGTGATCGATCGCTCGGTGCGTGACGAGGACGGCCGCTTCCTGGCGGAGAAGAAGCACTGGCACGTCATCTCCACCCTCGCGCGCAAGCTCCGCTGAGAGGCCCTGCCGGTACGCTCATCCGGCCCGCTGACCGATCCGCCCGAGGGTCGTACTGAGCACCCGATCGCGCCATCCGGCGGCCGAGGACGTCATCGCCACTCGCATCATCGCCTCGGATGCCAGCCGCCATCCCTGGTCGGGCAGGACGCGGCGCGCGGCATACCGCCGCAGTGAACGGCTCACCACAGCCGAGGCCGCGTCCGGAGGGATGCCGCGCCCCTGCTCACCCCGTCGCTCGCTGCGGCCACATTGCTCACGTATCGCCTGGACCAGGGACTGCGCGTCTTGGAGGGCCGTATTCGCGCCGTGGCCGAGATTCGGCGCCATCGCATGCGCCGCATCGCCCAGCAGTACGACGTTCTGCCGAACGGGCCATATCCCACCCACGGTGTGGATGCCGTGCACGAGGGTGCGCTGCGGGGCTGCCGCCTCGAGGACCGCGTCGATCTCCGCGCGATGCCCGCCCACTGTGCGCCGCAGGTGAGCGAGGTCCTCACGTCGAGACCCGGTGCGGTGCTCGGGCAGGCAGGCGAACCAGTTGGTGCCGGTCCCGGCCAGGGGAGTGATGCCGAACAGCCACCCCCGGCCCCAGGTCTCCGAGACTTCCGGCGGAGCGAGCGGGGTGGTCCCGCGCAGTACGGTCACGCCGTGCGAGCGGGCGGATGGCCGCCTGGGCCAGCCGGAGCGCCGCACGAGGGAGTGGACGCCGTCGGCCCCGATCAGGAGGTCCGCTCCCGCGCGCAAGGGACGGATGTCCTCGACACGCCGCCTGCTGGTGGTGACGGAGGCAGGGAGGGCATCCAGGAGGATCCGCACCAGCTCCGAGCGGGAGGTGAGCAGAGCATCGCCTGCCGGGACGGTGGCGAGGACCTGTCCGTCAGCGGCGCGCAGAGTGCCGACCTCTGGCGCTGCCGAGATCGTCCGGACCCGCTCCAGGACTCCGAGACGGGCGAGCACGGACTGCGCCGGAGGGACCAGCGCGAGTGCGGTCCCGACGGCGGGAACTGCGAAGTACTCGTCGATCAGCTCGACCCGGTGCCCGTCGGCGGCGAGGAGGATCGAGGCGGTGAGTCCTGACACGCCGGCGCCGAGGATACGGATCCTGAGGGGCATGGGCATGGTGCTTCTTCCACGAGGGGCAATGGACGCGCGGGGGATGATCGCCACGGCCGTGATGATCGAGCCTATGTCGGCGGCGGATCCTGCGAAGGATCGGAGGCCGGCGCCGGGCCCGGTGGGAGCTCCGGTGGTGGCGGGGTGAGCATCGGGGAGTCCAGGAGACGCCCTGTGCACCGTGCGGACTGGTCCAGAACCATGCAGTTGGCGGCGTCGACGCAGCGGGTGATGATGATGGAGTCCCGGGAGTCCCGAGTGTGTCCGGTGTGGTGTCGGACGGCTGGGTCGATACCGGGTTCGGTGCATTCTCGCCGGTCAGGGGCACGAGCACCCACAGTCCGTGCTCCTTGAGCAGGTTGCAGCGCACGCACAGCCCTTGACCATTGGCGTAGCTGGTCGGCCCGCCGCGGTGGAAGGGGATGACATGGTCGCTCTGGCGGATCATCGCATTGCACCACGGGGTGCGGCAGGTGGTGTCCCGCCAGCGGATCATGCGGGCCAGCCCGGCGGGGAACGCTCGGGACCGCGACTCCATCGCGACCAGCTCTGCGGTGGCTGGGTTCGTGTAGAGGCGTCGATAGAACGCGGAGACCAGTTCGTCCGGATGCTCGTCCTCGTCAGGGCGCAGGTAGCCGGGAGGTCTGCCGAGCAGGGAATCCCGGACGATGTGTGCGGGAATGATGCCGTATCCCTCGAGGTGGGCGCTCTCGGTGTCGTCGCGGCCCAGCAGAGCGGTGTCGGAGATGACAATGCCGACGTCGAGCCCAGGCTGCGGCCGCGGGCGGCGTGGTGCGTGCGGCGCCTCGTCCGAGGGTGCCGGGTGTGCAGAGGTCCCACGGGTGAGCACGGCGTCGACCAGGAGGTCTGCCTCGAGGGCGGGGGTGGAGGTCTTCTCCCCGGCGGCGCGCAGGGATCCGGCGCCGGAGTGCAGCGCCTGCATCATTCCGACCGCATCGATGCCTCGCAGGACGGCGGTCACCCGCGCCATCCCGTCCGCCAGCGGTGTCATGGTCACGTGTCGTTCGCGCGCGGCGCGCTCTGCACGTTCCCGGGAGGTCTCGGGCTCCAGGTGCTGGACCATCTCCTCGACGTCGGAACGCAGACGCTTGTGCCCTTTCCCTTGGAGGGTCTGCGGGTCCTGTTCTATGAGCTCGTCGATCCGTCGACAGGTCTCGGGCGAGGCCGTCGACAGCGCGCCCGCCACGGTGGAGGCCTGCTGTGCGGTCACGGCGCCCTCCCAGAGGGTGTCGACCGTGCCGGGCATGTGTTGGACGAGGCGCCGCGCGGAGGCGAGGGAGAAGGAGGACGCGGCCGGGGAGATGCGGCGGGCCAGCGCGATCTCGCTGTTGGCGCCCTTGCCCTGCTGTGTGGTGGGGAGGCCGCGATGCGCGTCTGCACGACCGATGCGCCGCTCCGCGGCGACCTGCCAGGTCGCGTCCATCGCAGAGAGCGAGGAGCGCAGCTGATCGATCCCGGCGAGGACCGCGAGCGCCTCCTCGGCGGATCCGGCGGCGGTGTCGGGCAGGGGATCGCGCACCGAGCGGGTGCGGGTGAAGGCCACGAGCGTCGCGCTGAGGACCTGTGCCAGCACGACCCGCGCCGCTGGGCCCGCCTCGACCTCGATCAGGGTGGAGGCCGCGGAGGCTAGGACGTCCACCGAGGACGAGCTGCTGTCCCGGTGAGGTGAAGCCTCACCGGGACGTGCCCCGTCGTTGCTGGGTGTCGTCGATTCCATACCCGTAATCGTAGTCAGGTTCGATAATCGCGACCACCCCTCCGCGGAATCTGTGGATAACTACTGAAGGCGCCCCATAGTGTGGAAGGAGATGTGGAAGAAACTGTGGATGAAGGTGCCCGGTGGAGGAACGGTCATGGCGGTCGGGGCAGCGCCCACCGGGTTCATGGGAGCGGGAGGCCGCTCCCGATTTGCACTCCCGTGTGCGGGGGCCAGCATTATTGCAAACGAAAAAAGTACTATCGGGACGCTGTCAAGAATGTCGGTGAGGATTGTGGACGATGCGGGTGTGGGGAGGGAAGGACGCACGATCACCTACCGGTCTCGATCACGCTCCGGCCGAGCAGCCGAGCAGCCGAGCAGCCGAGCAGCCGAGCAGCCTCTCAGTGACCCAGCAGGGTCAGCACCGCGGTCACCCGGCGGTGCACGCTCGCATCCTCGCTGAGCCCGAGCTTGGCGAACAGGCGCTGCGTGTGCTTCTCCACCGCGCCGCCGCTGATGTACAGGCGCTGCGAGATACCGGCGTTGGTCAGCCCCTCACCCATCAGCTCCAGGACCGCGCGCTCGCGCGGTGTGAGCTCGTCCAGCGGCGTGCGCCGACGTGAGGAGATCACCTGCCCGACCACGTCCGGGTCGATCGCCACGCCGCCGGCGGCCACCCGCTCGATCGATTCGAGGAAGGCCCGGATGTCGAAGACGCGGTCCTTGAGCAGGTAGCCCGTGGACTGCACCCCGGACTCGATCAGCTCGGTCGCATAGCCGACCACCACGTACTGGCTCAGCAGCACGATCGGTGCCTGCGGCCACTGTGCGCGGATCTGCTGGGCCGCCCGCAGCCCCTCATCGGTATGGGTGGGTGGCATCCGGATGTCGGAGATGATCAGATCCGGACGCAGCTCCAGCGCACGCACCACCAGCTCCGTCCCGGTCGAGGCAGTGCCGACGACCTCGTGGTCGGCCTCCTCGAGCACCAGGCGCAGTCCCTCCCGGATCAGCGCGGAGTCGTCGGCGATCAAGATGCGCACGGGACCACCGCCTCGACCCGTGTCCCGTGGCCCTGCGGCGAGGTCACGGTGAGCCTTCCCTCCAGGGAGGCGACGCGGCCGGCGAGGCCGGCCAGGCCGCCGTCGGTGCGCATCTCGGCGCCTCCGCGCCCGTCGTCCTCGATCCTCACCCGTGCATCATCGCCGATCCGAGCCAGCTCCACCCGGACGTTCCGGGCCCCGGAATGTTTGGCGGCATTGGTCAGCGACTCGGAGACGACGTAGTAGACACCGATCTCGACATGCTCGGGCAGCTCCAGCTCGGGGGCCTCGACCGTGGTGGGGATCGGGGAGATCGCCGCGAGCTCCGTGAGGGCGGCGGCGAGCCCGCGGTCCACCAGCACCGGCGGGGCGATGCCGCGGGAGAGGCGGCGGAGGTCATCGAGGGTGAGGCCCAGCTGCTCACGGGTCTCCCGCAGCACCGCCTGCGCCTTCTGGGGATCCTTCTGGGCGAGCGATTCCACGCGCGCGAGATCCATCGAGGCGCGCACCAGGCGCTGCTGGGGCCCGTCGTGCAGGTCCCGCTCGAGACGCCGCAGAGCGGCGGATTCCGCAGAGCGGCCCGCGGCGCGGGACTGCTCCGTGCGCAGCAGGCGCTGCTGCTCCCGATACCGCGAGCTCAGCAGACCGCGCGCCAGCGACCGGTGCAGCGCGGTGAGCCCGCGCACCACCGGACCCAGCGTGAGCAGGAACAGCAGCCCGGCGAGGAACTGCAGTCCGACGTCCACCGGCAGCGCATACGGCTCCGGCACCCCCATCAGAGTGCCCAGGCCGCTGGTCTCCGACGGGGGCAGCACCTGCTCCAGGATCAGGGTCGCCACGGGCCCGCCCACCATCGCGATCGCCCCCGCGGTCCAGGCCAGCGCCAGCGGGAAGGTGATCAGCACGAGCAGGAAGTTGACCAGCACCCAGAGCGAATCCAGCCAGCTCTGGGGGTCGGTCAGCGGCGTGAGCAGGCGGCGCACCCTGCCGGCGCCCGCCGGGGGCCGGACCGGTGCCGGGGTGGGCAGCGCGGTCCCCAGGATCGTGGACTGCAGGCCGCGTTCCGCCTTCGCGAACCCGTGCGCCACCAGCACCCCCGCGACCAGGATCGGCAGCCCCACCCAGACGACGACGGTGGCGACGCCGGCGGACAGCAGGCCGAGGACGAGGGCGAAGCCGACCGCTCCCAGCACCGTGGCGAGGAAGCTGTAGGCGAGGAACCGCCCGATCCGGGCCGCCCAGCGGCCGATCGACCAGGGCTGAGCAGGCGCGGAGGGATCAGGGGAGGACGGGGTCTGTCCTGCCAGGTGGTCGGGGACGGTCACGGTGGTCATGTCTCCACTCTGCTGCTGCGGGGCCGTGCATCCCATCCTGGCACCGGGTCGGTTGATGTCGGGCTGGCCCGACATCGGTGGTGCTGCGCCTGCTCAGCCCTGCTCGCAGATCTCCTTCAGCGTCGCGAGGTCCTCGGCGACCGCCTCCGCGTCCTCCACGAACTCGCTCTCGGACATCGTTCCCCGGCGCAGGGTGAACACGACCTCACAGCGGGACTCGTCCAGCTCCATCACCCGCAGCGGGTTGAGCACTGATTCTCCGCTGGGGAGGGTGACGGTGTGGTCCATGACCCCGTACTCGTTCTCTGGGACGAAGCTGATCAGCACCCGTCCCATCGGGGAGTTCATCGACCATTGCGAGACCTCGCGCTGCACCTCGCCGCCGGCGAGCCCGGCGGCCCAGCGGGGCAGGTTCTGCGGGTCGCTCGCGAATTCGTACACCCGGCGCCAGGGGCGCTCGATGACGATGTCGAGATGGCGGGACGCGCCGGCCGAGCCCGTCACGTCGTCGATCTGCTCTGCACTGTCACTCATGTCCGCGACGCTAGCAGGGGCGGCCGACGGGTGGGTCTCAGCGCCGCGCCTCGACCTCCCGCAGGGCACCCAGCGCAGTGCGCACCACGGCGCCGAGGCTCGTCGGCTCCCGCAGCGCCGCGCCGTCGGCCGTTGGCGTGACCACGACCCAGCGGGGCTCCCCGCGCCGCCGCATCCGGCCGATCTCGATGCTGCGGCCCGTCGGCAGCGGGATCAGCAGGGCGCCGCTCGGGCCGACCAGCAGTCGGCGGTCGAGATCCGGCCGTCGTTCCAGCAGTAGGGCGCGGATCGTCTCCCGCTCGGTGTGGGCGGTGCCGCCCGAGGCGGGGTGCGCGAGGATCGAACCCGAGGAAGACATGTCCCGAGACTAGGGACGGGGTGGGACAGTCCACGGTGTCGGGACAGCGGCCGAGGACCGCCCAGGCCCTCAGTCCCCGAGGATCGCGCCGGTCGAGGCCGACTTCACGAGCTTCACGTACTTTCCTAGCACGCCCTTGGTGAACTTCGGCGGCAGCGGCTCCCAGCCCTCACGGCGACCGGCGAGCTCGTCCTCGTCGACCAGCAGATCGAGACTGCCGGTGCCCACGTCGAGTCGGATCCGGTCCCCGTCGCGCACGAAGGCGATCGGTCCGGCGTCCACCGCCTCCGGGGCGATGTGGCCGACGCACAGCCCCGTGGTGCCGCCGGAGAAGCGGCCATCGGTCATCAGCAGCACGTCCTTGCCGAGCCCCGCACCCTTGATCGCGCCGGTGATCGCGAGCATCTCGCGCATGCCCGGCCCGCCCTTGGGGCCCTCGTACCGGATCACCACCACGTCGCCGTGGGTGATCGTGCCGTCGGTCAGGGCGTCCAGCGCGTGCTGCTCCCGCTCGAAGACGCGGGCGGTGCCCTCGAAGACATCGGCCTCGAAGCCTGCGGACTTCACCACCGCGCCCTCCGGGGCGAGGGAGCCGTGCAGGATCGTGATGCCGCCGGTGGGGGCGATCGGCGCCGAGGCGGGGCGCAGCACCTTCCCGTCGGCCGGGCGTGGGGCGAGCACCTCGAGGTTCTCGGCGATCGTGGAGCCGGTGACGGTCAGGCAGTCCCCGTCCAGCAGCCCCTCGTCCAGCAGGGTCTTCATCACCACCTGGATGCCGCCCACGTGATCGACGTCGTTCATGACGTAGCGGCCGTAGGGCTTCAGATCTGCGAGGTGCGGCACCTTCGCACCGATCCGGGCGAAATCGTCGAGGCTGAGGTCGACATCGGCCTCGTGCGCGATCGCGAGCAGGTGCAGCACCGCGTTGGTGGAGCCGCCGAAGGCCTGGACCACCGCGATCGCGTTCTCGAAGGCGGCCTTGGTCATGATGTCGTGGCTGGTGATGCCCTGCCGCAGCATCTCCACCACGGCCTCGCCCGCGCGACGCGAGTCCGCGTCGCGGCGACGATCGGCCGACGGGGGAGTGGCGGAGCCGGGGATCGACATCCCGATCGCCTCGGCGACGGTCGACATGGTGTTGGCGGTGTAGTAGCCGCCGCAGGCCCCTTCGCCGGGGCAGATGGAGCGTTCGATGCGGCCGAGGTCCTCACGGCTCATCAGCCCCCGCGCGCAAGCGCCGATGGCCTCGAAGCCGTCGATGATGGTGACCTCCTTCTCCTCGCCGGTGGAGAGGCTCGCCCGGCCCGGCATGATCGTGCCGGCGTAGACGAACACGCTGGCCAGGTCCAGGCGGGCGGCGGCCATCAGCATGCCCGGCAGGGACTTGTCGCAGCCGGCCAGCAGCACCGAGCCGTCCAGACGTTCCGCGCTCATCACCGTCTCGACGCTGTCGGCGATCAGGTCGCGGGAGACCAGCGAGTAGTGCATGCCGTCGTGCCCCATCGAGATCCCGTCGGAGACGGAGATGGTGCCGAACTGCAGCGGATACCCGCCGCCGGAGTGGACGCCCTCCTTCGCCGCCTGCGCGAGGCGGTCCAGCGACAGGTTGCAGGGAGTGATCTCGTTCCAGGAGCTGGCGATCCCGATCTGGGGCTTGTCCCAGTCCGCGTCCCCCATCCCCACCGCACGGAGCATGCCGCGGGAGACGGTCGCGCCGAGCCCGTCGGTGACCTGGCGGCTGCGGGGCTTGATGTCCGGGGCCGAGAACGTGGCGTCGGCGGCAGGGGCGGGGGCAGAGGAATCGTCGGCGTTCATGGGTCGACTCTATGCCTCGACCTCGCATGCGGGGAAGGGACTCGCCTGCAGGGAGCAGGGAGGGGTCAGCGACCCACGGCGCCGTACTGGGGCACGCGGTGCGGAATCGTGCCGTGCGAGGTCCGACGACTCAGGCCCCCTCGGCGATGGCGTGCAGGCGGTCGCGGTGCTCCGCCCACTGCTGCTGCGTCAGCCCCGGAAGATTGCTGGCATCGGCGCTCATCCCGATCGAGCCGTCGAGCCGCTCGCGGATGATGTCGGCGTGCCCGGTGTGCCGAGCCGTCTCCGCGATGAGGTGGACCAGGAGGGTGTGCAGCGTGGGTCGGCGCCGCTGCTCGGACCACCAGCGTACGAGGGCCGTGGCGGACAGCGGCAGCGAGAAGATCGCGGCATCGCCGTGCGCCCAGGCCTGGCGATAGCCGTCCACGATGTCCTCGGGCGATTCGTCGTCGCGGGCCCACAGGTCGGTGAGTGCACCCTCCGGGTCCAGGTCCGCGGCGGAGTCCTGTGTGACCTCGCCGGAATCCCACGGCCACGGGTCGTCCAGGGGGCGGTCGAGGCACTCCCCGAGGCAGCCCAGCTCGGTCCAGGTCAGGTGTTTGACCAGGCCCAGCAACGACGTGCCGCTCGGCGTGGCGGGCCATCGCAGCTGTCGCTCGTCCAGCCCGTCGAGCTTGAACAGCATCGCCTCCCGCTGTTCCTGCAGGTAGCGGTGCAGGGTCATCCGTTCGGTCTCGTCGTCACTCATCTCGTGAGCGTAGTGACCCGGCCCGTCGGCCTGCGAGCGAATTTCTGCCGGCTCGCCGCCTCGTTGATTCGCGGCTCGGGCGTCTCAGGGCCGAGCAAGGGATCGGCCGACGGGCCGTGCCGCTCAGCGGCGGTTTGCGGGATCCTCCTGGCCCAGGGGCGCGAAGCGGCTGAGCTGGGTGACGTGCTCCGGGGTGAGGTCCTGCAGGGTGGAGACCTGCAGCAGCTTCATCGTGCGCTCCACCTCGTCGGAGAGGATCTCGATCGTCCGGTCCACGCCCTGCCGGCCGCCGGCCATCAGGCCGTAGAGGTAGGCCCGGCCGATCAGGGTGAAGTCGGCGCCGAGCGCGATCGCGGCGACGATGTCGGCCCCGCTGCGGATGCCGGTGTCGAGGATGATCTCCAGGTCCTGGCCGACCTCGCGGGCCACCTCGGGCAGCAGGTGGAAGGGCACCGGGGCGCGATCCAGCTGGCGCCCGCCGTGGTTGGACAGCACGATCGCGTCGACCCCGAGGTCGGTGAGCTTCTTCGCGTCCTCGAGGGTCTGGACTCCCTTGACGGCGAGCTTCCCGGGCCACAGCTCGCGGATATATGCGAGATCGTCGAAGTCGATGCTGGGATCCATCGCCGAGTTCAGCAGCTCGCCGACGGTGCCGCCGGTCTCGCTGAGCGAGGCGAACTCGAGCTTCGGCGTGGTCAGGAAGTCCCACCACCACCAGGGGCGCGGGATCGCGTTGAGCACCGTGCCGGCGCTCAGCTGCGGCGGGATCGAGAAGCCGTTGCGGGAATCGCGCAGTCGGGCTCCCGCCACCGGGGTGTCCACGGTGAAGAACAGCGTGTCGTAGCCGGCCTTCGCCGCCCGCTCCACCAGGCCGTAGGAGATCTCCCGCTGCCTCATCACGTACAGCTGGAACCAGTTGCGGCCCAGCGGGTTCTCGGCCTTCACGTCCTCGATCGAGGAGGTGCCGAGCGTGGAGAGGGTGAAGGGGATCCCGGCGGCCCCGGCCGCCCCGGCCCCGGCGATCTCGCCCTCGGTCTGCATCAGGCGGGTGAAGCCCGTCGGGGCGATGCCGAACGGCTGCGCCGAGCTGCCGCCCAGGATCTGGGTCGTGGTGTCCACCTGGGAGACGTCGTTGAGGATCGAGGGATGGAACTCGATGTCCTCGAAGGCCTGGACGGAGCGCTCCATCGAGATCTCGCCCTCGGCGGCGCCATCGGTGTAGTCGAAGGCCGCCGCGGGGGTCCGACGCTTCGCGATCGTGCGCAGATCGTCGATGGTCAGCGCCCCGGAGAGGCGACGACGACGGGGATCGAGATCGAGCTTCTTGAACTTCATCAGCTCGAGGAGCTCTGCGGGGCGGGGGACCTGGCGTTGGACCATGGGGTTCTCCTTGCTGGGGTCAGCGGGCGGTGCGGATCATCCTGCCGACCACGCTGTCGATGTCGTGCCTTGCGAGCCCGTGAGAACACGAGGTGGCAGACCGTGCTGTGGTCTGACCACATATCGGTTACCCCGGATGTTAAGTCCTCCGTCGACGGAGGGCAAGGTCGTGCCGTGTCGCAGAGCCCCCTGTGCTAGAACAGGGACCATGGTCGACACGACGAACGGCAATGAGGTCAGACCGCAGGCTGCTCGTCCCGCCGAGGCGGACGCCGCCTGGACCCCGGTCACCCGCAGCAGCACCTACGAGCTGGTCATCGACGCGATCGAGGACCAGATCATGAACGGCGCCCTCGTCGTCGGGGACCTCCTGCCGCCGGAGCGCGAGCTCGCCGCCCGGCTCCGGGTGAGTCGGGCGGGCGTGCGCGAGGCGATCCGCGCCCTCGAGGCGTATGGGGTGCTGCGCTCCGAGGTGGGCTCCGGTCGCGGCGCGGGGACGTTCGTCGCCGCGATGCCCAGCGCCGCCCTGGAGCGGTTCCTCCGGCTGCATGTGGCGCTGTCGAACTTCGGCCGGCACGAGGTCATCGAGACGCGCATCCTGCTCGAGCAGGCGAGTGCCGCGCTCGCCGCAGAGCGCGCTGATGCCGACGCCCTCGCCGAGCTCGAGCGGCTGCTGGTGGTGATGGACGATCCCGACGTGACCCGCGAGGGCTTCAACGACGCGGATACCGCCTTTCACGTCGCGATCGCCCAGGCCGGCGGCAATGCGCTGTTCTCCGATATGACCGCCGCGATCCGCGCCTCCCTGCGCACCCCGATCATGGAGTCGTTCACCAAGATCGCCGACTGGCAGCCCATCGCCGTCACCCTGTGCGCGCAGCACCACGGGATCTTCCGCGCGATCCGTGACGGCAGAGCGGAGGAGGCCGCGGAGCTCACCGCCGCGCACATCCGTCATGCCGCCGCCGCACTGCCGGAGCTGGGCACCGACTGAGCCGGCAGCTGAGCGCCGTCCGCTGCGACCTCCCGAGCGAGAGGGGACCTCAGGCCTGAGGGAACGGCACCGCACGGAGGCCGTGCCGGCCGTTCACCCCGTCGTACGCCGCGATCTCGGGTGGCTGCCAGCCCTCCAGCGCTGCCTCGTCGACGGCGAAGACCTCGACGCCGAGCGGGTGGCAGTGCTGGAGCTGTTCCTCGGTGCTCGCCGCCTCGGGCCCCCACATGTGCACCGAGAGATCACCGCCCGGGCAGGTGGAGAGGGCGCAGAGCAGGTCGATCTCGGCGAAGAACTCGAAATGATCTCCGGGACCGGCGGGGCACGTGTCCATGAAGTACTCATGGTCGGCGTTCAGCCCTGCGAACTGGAAGACGTTGAGCACGTCATGGATATCGAGTTCGGTGAGCCCATACCCCTGGACCGCGCGGGTGAGGTTCGAGTGACAGTGGTAATCGAAATCGGTGCCCGCGAGCAGGCGGTTGATATAGGGGTCGCAGCGAGTTCCCAGGAGGTCATGGATGACCGCGGCGTCAGGATGATCGGCCAGCGTATCGGCGACGACGGTCGCCAGCGGACGCAGGGACGGGAGCGTGGACCAGAAGCGGTCGTACGTGGTCATCGAGGAACGGTGCAGCTGGCGGGTGCGGGCCGCCCAGAAGCGCTCTCGCGGATTGTGCAGATTCCACATGTTGAGGTCACCGACCTGCGGGCCCTCCACCGAGGAGATGCGCACGATCGCACCGGCCGGCACCTCCCAGGCCCTGCCGGATCGCACCGGGATCTCGAACTGCTCGATGCTGGTGCGATCGGCGCCGACGATGCGGTCGTACAGCGCGGTGTCGAGATCGAGCGGCCCGCCCGGAACGGACTGATAGGCGGCGGGCTGCGTGAAGTGACGGGGTCCCGTTGCTGTCATCGCACCTCCTGCGATCCTTCGTTCTTGGGGTTCCGGAGCCCGCCGGGTCAGGCGCCGGGCACCGGCCGCTCATCCGGGCCGGTGTAGGCCGACAGCGGACGGATCAGCGCGTTCGCGGCCCGCTGCTCCATCACGTGGGCGGTCCAGCCCGTGATCCGCGCCGCGATGAACAGCGGGGTGAACAGCTCGGTGTCGAAGCCCATCAGGTGGTAGGTGGGGCCGGCGGGATAGTCGAGATTCGGCTTGATGCCCTTCGCCTCGTCCATCGCCTGCTCCAGACCGTTGTACAGGCCCAGCACCTCGGAGCGGTCGAAGTGGGCGATCATCGCATCCATCGCCTGTTTCATCGTGGGCACCCGGGAGTCGCCGTGCTTGTAGACGCGGTGCCCGAAGCCCATCACCTTCTTCTTCTGGGCGAGCGCGTCCTCCATCCAGGCCTTCGCCCGGGCCTTCGCCTCCGCCTCGGACTCCTCGGGACGGATGCCGATCTCGTCGAAGGTGTGCATCACGGCCTCGTTCGCCCCGCCGTGCAGGGGGCCCTTCAGCGCACCGATCGCGCCGGTGACGGCGGAGTGCATATCGGACAGCGTCGAGGTGATGACGCGCGCGGTGAAGGTCGAGGCGTTGAAGGAGTGCTCCGCGTACAGCACCATCGAGATGCGGAAGGCATCGACCACCTCGGGAGCGGCCTCTTCGCCGAAGGTCATCCACAGGAAGTTCTGGGAGTAGTCCAGGTCCTCTCGCGGCGCGATCGGCTCGGTCGGCCCACCGGCTCGGCGACGCCGCTGCTCGTAGGCGATCACCGTCGGCAGCTGCGCGTACAGGCACCGGGCCTTCTCGAGCTCCGCCTCGGGCGAGGAATCCTGCGCTGCCGGGTCCAGTGCGCCGAGCACCGAGACCGCGGTGCGCACCGCATCCATCGGATGGCACGTGATCGGCAGCGAATCCATCGCGGCACGCACCTGCGGTGCCAGATCACGGTGGCTGCGTTCATGGCGGATCGCCTCAGCGAGCTCGTCGGCGTCGGGCAGCTCCCCGGTCCACAGCAGATGGGCGACCGCCTCGAAGGGCTGCGTCGCGGCCAGGTCCGGGACCGGATATCCGCGGTAGAGCAGCGAATTGGTCTCCGGGTTCACCTTGGAGATGGCGGTCGTGTCGGTCACGACGCCGTTCAGACCCCTGCGGATCTCGGCGCCGTCTGCGGTCTCGGCGTTCATCTCTCACTCCTTCGTGGACGGCGGTGTCTGGCCGGTGTGGTGCGCGGTGGGGACCGGGAAGTCGAAGACCGAGCTGTCGAAGCGGTTGTAGGACTCATACTCCACCAGTTCGTACAGCCGCGCACGCGTGAGCATCTCGGGGACCCGCGGCTCCTGGGTGCCCTCGGCCGCGATCGTGTCCAGGACGCGCTCGGCCGCGCCCATGGCGCTGCGCAGCAGGGTGACGGGATAGATGACCATCGCGACCCCGGCCTCGCCGAGCTGCTCCCGGGTGAACAGCGCGGATTTCCCGAACTCGGTCATGTTCGCCAGCACCGGCACCTCGAGCGCCGCGCACACCTGCTCGAACTCCGAGAGATCCCGCAGGGCTTCGGGGAAGATCGCATCGGCCCCAGCATCGACCAGTGCCTTCATCCGATCGATGGCGGCGTCCAGTCCGTCGGTGCCGCGCAGGTCGGTGCGGGCCATGACCAGGAAGTCCGCATCCCGCCGACCGTCGGCCGCGGCGCGGATGCGCTGGGTGGCGGTGGGCAGATCCACCATGGTCTTCCCGTCGAGGTGGCCGCAGCGCTTGGGGTTGACCTGGTCCTCGATGTGGCAGCCGGCCAGTCCCGCATCTTCCAGCTCCTGGATCGTGCGGGCCACGTTCATCGGCTCCCCGAAGCCGGTATCGGCATCGATCAGGCACGGCAGATCGGTGGCGCGGGCGATCTGGGCACCGCGCTCGGCGACCTCGCTGAGGGTGGTCAGACCGACATCCGGCAGGCCCAGCTCGTTCGCGATCACCGCGCCGGAGATGTACACCCCGGGAAAACCCTTCTCCTGGATGAGCTTCGCCGACAGCGGGGTGAAGGCGCCGGGGAACGGCTGCGCCGCCCCGGGGGTGAGCATGGCGCGCAGGTCCTGCCGCTTCTGGGCCGGGGCCCGCGTGCTCGACAGCATCAGAACAGTCCCTTCGGTCCGGCCGACAGGTCGATCACGCCGGGGGCGGCCTGGATGTTCAGCCTGCCCAGCTCCCCAGCCGGCAGCTGTGCGAGCTGCGCAGCGGTCTCGAGGAAGCGGTCGATCTCGGCCGCCTCCACCAGCCCGTCGGCGAGGGAGCGGAACTTGTGCACGTACTGCTCCCGACCGAAGGGTCGGGCGCCGAGCGGGTGGGCGTCGGCCACGGCGATGCTGTCCTCGATCACGGTGCCATCCCGCAGGGTGATGATCACGGTGCCGCCGAAGGCCTTCTCGGTCAGATCCAGGGAGTGGTAGCGCCGGGTCCACTCCGGGTCCTCCTCGGTGGTCACCTTGTGCCACAGCGCGACGGTGTCGGGGCGGGCCGCGCGCTCGGGGGCGTAGGAGCTCGCGTGATGCCAGGAGCCGTCCTGCAGGGCGACGGTGAAGATGTACGGGATCGAGTGGTCGAGGGTCTCCCGCGAGGCCGTCGGGTCGTACTTCTGCGGGTCGTTCGCGCCGGAGCCGATCACATAGTGGGTGTGGTGCGAGGTGCGGATCAGGATCGAGGCGACCTGGTCCGGGTCTGTGGACTCGGGATGCTCGGTGTGGAGCTTGCGGGCCAGATCGATCCAGGCCTGTGCCTGGTACTCGGCGGAGTGCTCCTTGGTGTAGGTGTCCAGGATGGAGCGCTTGGACTGGCCGGTCTCCGGCAGTGGGACCGTGTAGCGGGCATCCGGGCCGTCGAGCAGCCAGGCGATCACGCCGTCCTCTCCCTCGTAGATCGGCACCGGGGAGGTCTGGCCGCGCATAGCCCGGTCCGCGGCCTCGACGGCCAGCTTCCCGGCGAAGGCGGGGGCGTGGGCCTTCCAGGTGGAGATCTCTCCCTTGCGGGACTGACGGGTGGCGGTGGTGGTGTGCAGGGCCTGGCCGATCGCCTGGAACACCGTCTCGGTGTCCAGCCCCAGCAGGGTGCCGATCCCGGCGGCGGCCGACGGGCCGAGATGGGCGACGTGGTCGATCTTGTGCTCGTGCAGGCAGATCGCCCGCACCAGGTCCACCTGCAGCTCGTACCCGGTGGCGAGGCCGCGGATCAGGTCGTGACCGGAGCGGCGCGTGTGCTCGGCGACCGCGAGGATCGGGGGATGTTGTCCCCGGGGTGGGAGTAGTCCGCGGCGAGGAAGGTGTCGTGGTAATCCAGCTCGCGCACGGCCACGCCGTTGGCCCAGGCCGCCCATTCGGGGGAGGTGTGCTGGGGGACGCCGAACACGCCGGCCCCGGACCCTCCGGTGGAGACCGGATGGCTGAGCGCCTGCGCGCGGGCCGAGATGATCGGATCGCGGTTCAACGAGGCGATCGCGACGGAGGCGTTGTCGATGATCCGGTTGATGATCATCTCCTCGACATCGCTGTCGACCTCGACGGGGTCGACGGCGACCTCGGCCATCTTCCAGGCCAGCTGGCCCTCGTGGGGCAGGTTCTCGTCGGAGCGGTGGACGCGGACGTCGTGGCCTCTCATGGTGCGGACTCCTGGGTGATCGGGGATGGTCTCGGGTGGTCGGCGTCCTCGCTCTGCAGATGGGCGAGGGCCTGGTGGAGGTGGACGATCGTGGCGGCGGCGGCGAGTTCGGGGTCGCCGGTCGCGATGGCGCGCGAGATCGCAGCGTGCTCCCGAGCGGAGGCGGCGAGGCGCCCGGGGGAGTTGCGGGCCAGGCGACGCAGCCGGCCCAGGTGCAGGCGCAGTCCGCGCAGCGAGTCGGCGAGGTAGGGGTTGCCGCAGGCGGCGTCGAGCTCCGCATCGAGCTGCGCGGTCAGTACGTAGTAGCTGCTGGGCTCGGTGCCGGCGGAGAGCTGGGTCGTGGCCTGCTCGAACCGGGTGGCGAGGGCGGTGAAGCGGTCGCGCAGCTCGGGCCCACCTTCGGGGCTCCTGGTGCGCTCGGCGGCGCGGCGCCCGGCGAGGGTCTCCAGTGCGATGCGGAGGTCGAAGAGTTGCGGGGCCTCGGCGAGGGACACGGCGGTGACCACGAGACCGCGCCCGCGGGAGGTCGTGGCCAGGCCGTCGGCGACCAGGCGGGCGAGCGCTTCTCGCAGGGGTGTGCGGGAGATGCCGAGGCGTGCGGACTGCTCGACCTCGCCCAGCACGGTGCCGGGCTCGAGGAGGCCGTCGACGATCTCCTGGCGGAGCCTCGAGTAGGCACGATCGCTGGCACGCATACCCATCACTGTATACAACTGGTGACCTGAAGGATGGATCACTGAGGGTTTTCGCGGCGATGGAGGATCGTTGTATACACCTGTGACTGCATTGTGCGCTGCGCGTGGTCTCAGATCTCGCGGTGGCGGGCCTCGGGATCGCTGGGACCCTCGGTGTCGTGGCTGCGCTCGGGGATCCAGGGGTCGTCGTCCTCATCGACGGGGACATCGCCGTTGACGAGGCGGGATTCAAGAGACTTGGAGTAGACCGGGACGGGGTCGGAGATGATCTCGATGGTTCCGTCGATGTCCTGCCATTCGCCGCCTGCCACGGAGAACTGTCCGGAGAAGGTGGTGGTGAGGGTGATGTCGTACCAGCCCTCCTGGGTGTAGGTGGAGGAGACGGTCTCGGAGGGGAACGGCTTGCCGGGGTTGGTGGTGGTGATGGTGTTCCCGTCGCCGAGGTCCCAGTGGTAGGAGATCGGGGTGGCGCGGATCGCGACAGGAGTGTCGAGCAGCTCCGTGTTCAGCAGCTGGGTGCTGGGATCGGTGTGCAGGACGTTGACCATGTTCACCGGCAGCCAGCCCTCGGGTGGGCCGGCGTGGGCCTGGAGCGGTTTGACGGGGAGGCGGGCGAAGTCCTCGCGTGTCACGGTGATGACGACGGGTGGCGCTTCCTCGTATTCGGGCGTGCCGGGCAGAGCGCAGCGGACGCCGAGGTCGACGGGTTCGCCGCCCTCACGGTCGATGCGGGTGCCGCGCTGGGTGACGCCTTCCACCGGCGCGTTGGAGACGGCGCCGACCTCCAGCACGTCACCGGTGCCGGCAACCGTGCTGCCGCTGCCTGCCTCACAGGAATCGGGGTGCGGGGTGCAGGACCACGACCCGCCGCCGAGGCTGGCGCCGCAGCCGGAGAACTCCGAGACCGGGGCCCAGACGTAGGTGTAGCGGGGTGGGGAGGGCGAGGAGGCTGCCGTTTCGTGTGCCTCGCTGCTTCCGGGTGTGACTGTGGACGTTTTGTCGGGACTTAGAACTTCAGACTTTTTAGTATTTATGCCGTCACTGTTGGTACTGGCGTCCACGGGCGTTTCCGAGACCCCGACTTTGTCCCCAGTTTCAAGTCTCATCTCGGCGAAGCTCGCGAGGGGGAAGAGGGAGTGAAGTGCGACGAGGAGAAGGAGTGTTGCGGCTAATTTTTTGGTGAACGCAAGTCGACTAGTCTGAATGGACATCATCCCCCCATTCAACAGTCATTCCGCTTGTGATCCACTGGTTACCATTCCAGTCCATGCCGCCGATGGCAACGTACTCTATCGATTCTACGTTAATGCTGCCAGTGTAGTTCTCGTTCGGTCGAGAGTGATTAGAAAGTGTGAATACGTAGCCTATTTCGTGATCGTAATTGGTCGAGTTGTGCACGGCGGTCCCTGTGTCATTTATTTCAAAATCTGACCAATAGATTCCGGAAGCCTCCACTTGCGCAATGTCCTCGTTAAGGAAAGCGCAGCCCCCGCAAGACTCGCCCTGCAAGTTTGTTAAAATCGTCGTGTTGCCGGTTTGGTGCGCCCACATGGACACGGCGATGTAGTACCTAAACGCCTGCTCCGCGCCCTCTGGCGTGTGCTCATCCATCCCGGCAAAGTCCGCCGGGTCGGGCGCGGGGATGTCGGGCGCTTCGGCCGTGGGCTCGTCGGTCGGTCCTCCGCCCCCATCGCTCGGCTCGGCATCGCCCCCGCCATCGCTCGGCCCGGCGATATCTATGCTCGGCGGAGCGGCGGTGGCGGGCCCGTCGATCGGCTCGTCGCATGCGGCGAGGCCCAGCAGGAGGGCACCGGTGGCGGCGGCGCTGAGAAGGCGTCGAAGCATGGGGACTCTTCCAGGAGTGCGTCAGATCACCGTCACGGTATCCAGGAACCACACGCCCGCGCACGGGTTGGGCAGAAATTGTGGACAGATTCAGCGGCGGAAGGCTTCCGCGGTCTCCGTCGGATCCAGCACTGCGCCGGGGTGGGGCCCGGCCTGTTCCCAGGCCTCTCGCCACTTTCCGATCTCGGGCGAGGAGAGTCCGCCGCCCACCACCAGCACCATGTTCCCGTCGGCCGGGGTGGTCAGCAGCGAGGCCAGCGTCAGGGTCCACACCCCGGCGAGGCCGGCCTCGGCGGCGGCATCTTCGAGCTCCCGCACCTGTGCGGCGAGGAAACGCTGGCCGGCATCGTCCCCCACGTTGACCAGCAGCAGGCCGTCGGCCTCGAGATGGGCGAGCGCTTCGAGATAGAAATCCTTCGCGGCCAGGTGTGCGGGGGACTCCTCGCCGGAGAACACGTCCAGCACGATCGCGTCGAACCGTCGACCCTGCATCGCGGCGAGCTCCTCGCGGGCGTCGCCGATCACCACCTCCAGGTCGGTGCCCTGCAGCATCGGCAGCGCGGTGGTGACCAGGGTAGGCAGCTCCCGCTCGATCTCGACGACCAGCTGTGCCGATCCTGGTCGGGTGGCCTGCACGTACCTCGCCAGCGTGAGTGCTCCCGCACCCAGGTGTGCGATCCGGATCGGCTCCCGGCGCGGCCATGCCGCATCCAGCACATTGGCCATCCTTCGCAAGTACTCATGCACGAGATGCGTGGGGTCCTCGAGGTCGACATGGGACTGCTCGACCCCGCCGATCTGCAGCACCCACCCTCCGCACACCTCGTCCTTCACGATCCAGGCGGGCTGGTCGGAGAAGCTCAGCTGGGCGCTGCGCTGCGCGCCGGGGAGGGAGTCGTCGGAGGCCATGAGGTCATTGTGCGCGACGAGCGCGGTCTCGGAGCCGGTGGCCATCCCCGTCACCGGGGACAATGAGGCCCATGGACACCCTCGAACTCTCCGGCCGACGTTTCGCCCTTCGCCGTGCCGACCTCGCCGAGCTGCCGGAGCTGGTCGCGCTGCTGGCTGACGACATGCTGGGCCGGGAGCGTGAGGGCACCGACCTCGCGCCCTACGAGCGGGCCTTCGACCGGATCTCTCGCGATCCGCACCAGCTGCTGCTGGTGGTCCGGGACGAGGGCGGTGCGATGGTCGCGACGATGCAGCTCACGCTGATCCCCTCCCTCTCCCGCGGCGGCGCCACCCGGCTCCAGCTCGAAGCCGTGCGGGTCGCGGAGTCCACTCGTGGCAGCGGCCTCGGGACGGCGCTGTTCGCCTGGGCCCACGATTGGGGCAGGGCACAGGGAGCCGCACTCGCCCAGCTCACCACCGATGCCGTACGCGCCGACGCGCACCGCTTCTACGAACGACTCGGCTATGCGCCGAGCCATGTAGGGTTCAAGCTGCCCCTGTGAGCCGGGCCGTGCGGCTCAGCGCTGGGGCCCGGAGTGCACGTGGATGTGCAGGTGCTTCGAATCCTGGTATGCGCCGAGGTTCGTGAGCACCGCGGCGGCGCCGTGCTCCCGCTCCACTCTCCGCGCCACGTCGGTCACCACCTGCAGCAGCGCCCGCAGGTCGGCCTCGTCCTCCGGCCCGGCCGCAGTCAGCGAGGCGATGTGCCGCTTCGGCACCGCCACCAGGTGGACCTGCCAGAACGGACGGGTGTGGTGATAGGCGAGGACCAGCTCGTCCTCATGGACCACGTCGAGCGCTTCCGAGTTCGGGATCGCGACGTCGCAATAGAAATCGGTGCCGCGGTACACGGGGGCGGAGGAAGTATCTGACATGCCTTGAGTATCCCCGTCGCCGCTGGTCGTCGGGCGTTCTCCGGAATCACCAGCGCGTCGTTCGCGAGCGCTCTATGGTGGGCGTCATCGCGAGATGTGACGCAGGCGACAAGGAGTGTGGGATGCCGATCTACGAGTTCCGCTGCGAGAGCGCCCATGAGTACGAGCGCTCCGTGCCGATCAGCGCCCGCGACCGGGACCTGACGTGCCCCCATTGCGGGGCGTCCTCGCGGCGCCGGATCAGCGCACCCCGGCTCGGCACCCTCGGCTCCATGGCCGGGAAGCTGATGGACAGCACGGCGGCGAGCGCCCATGAACCCGCCGTCGTCGATCGGATCCCCGGCGCCCGTCGCACCGCCGGGACACGCACCACCATGGACCCGCGCCATGCGCGGCTGCCGCGTCCCTGAGACCGGTACCGGACCTGACGGGACCGCGCAGAGGACCCGTCGCTGTGGAAGGAGAAGCATGCCCCAGAACGTGTTCCCCCTCGACTCCGCGAAACCCTTCACCGAGCAGAAGATCCTCGGTCACAACCGCTGGCACCCGGACATCCCGCCGGCCGTCAGCGTGAACCCCGGCGACGTCTTCCGCGTCGACTGCCGCGAATGGTTCGACGGCTACATCAAGAACGACGACTCCGCCGAGGACATCGCCACCGCCCCCATGCACACCGTCCACACCCTCTCGGGACCGTTCCGCATCGAGGGGGCGAAGCCTGGCGACCTGCTGGTCGTCGACATCCTGGACGTCGGCCCGATCCCACAGGAGGACTCCGGTCCGCTGTCCGGGCAGGGCTGGGGCTACACCGGCATCTTCGCCAAGCGCAACGGCGGCAGCTTCCTCACCGACCAGTTCCCCGACGCCTACAAGGCGGTCTGGGACTTCCGCGGTGACCGGACCACGTCGCGACATGTCCCGGGCGTCGAGTTCACCGGCATGATCCATCCCGGGCTGATGGGCACCGCCCCCTCACCCGAACTGCTGAAGACATGGAACTCCCGTGAGGCGGCGCTGATCGCGACCGATCCGGACCGAGTGCCTCCGCTCGCTCTGCCGCCGGAGCCGCACGGTGCGATCCTCGGCGGCGTCGGAGAGGCCGACCGTGACCGGGTGGCCGGCGAGGGCGCCCGCACCGCGCCGCCGCGCGAGAACGGCGGCAACCAGGACATCAAGAACCTCACCAAGGGCACCCGGATCTTCTACCCGGTGTTCGTGGACGGGGCGAACTTCTCCGTCGGCGACCTCCACTTCTCCCAGGGCGACGGCGAGATCACCTTCTGCGGCGGCATCGAGATGGGCGGATTCGTGGATCTCCACGTCGATGTCATCAAGGGAGGCATGGAGAAGTACAACGTCGCCGAGAACGCGATCTTCATGCCCGGCAACACCGCGCCGCAGCACAGCCAGTGGCTGTCCTTCTCCGGCACCTCGGTGACCCTGGACGGCGAGCAGCGCTACCTGGACTCGCACCTCGCCTACCAGCGAGCCTGCCTGCACGCGATCGACTACCTCTCGACCTTCGGCTGGTCGAAGGAGCAGGCCTACCTGCTGCTCGGGGCGGCGCCCATCGAGGGCAGGTTCTCCGGCGTGGTCGATATCCCCAACGCCTGCGCCACGGTGTACCTGCCGCTGGACATCTTCGACATCGACATCCGCCCGGGCAGCGGGGAGGTGCCGAGGATCGATCCGGGGATCGGCGCGCCGCGCGCGAGCGTGGGCTGAGAGCGCGGGTCCTGCGGGCGGGCGTCCGGGCCGACGGGGGAGCGTCGACCCGGGTGCCCGCCCGCGCACGCCCCGCCACCGGACGGATGTCTCACCCCACGTCGTAGGCTCGGTGGGAACAGCTCCCCGACGAAGGGCACCTCATGGCCGACAGCGCACAGGAGCCGGCCGACCTCGGCGCGACCGCCACGGCGCTCCGCGAGGAGCTCGCGGGGCTCGAGAACGAGCGGGTCCGAGAGATCAACGCCAGGCACGGCGACGACCACGCCGTGAACCTCACGGCGCTCCGCGGGATCGCGAAACGGCTCAAGACGCAGCCCGAGCTCGCTCGAGTCCTGTGGGACGGAGGCGACTCCGCCGCGAAGCTGCTCGCGATCCTCCTGTCCCGCCCCAAGCAGTACGCCGAGGAGGAGCTGGACGCGATGCTGCGCGAGGCCGGCACCCCCAAGGTCCACGACTGGCTGGTGAGCTACCTCGTGAAGAAGAGCCCGCACCGTGAGGCGCTGCGGGAGGCATGGTTCGCCGACTCCGACCCGGTGGTCGCGAGCGCCGGCTGGGCGCTGACCAGCGACCGGGTGGTGAAGAAACCCGAGGGGATCGATCAGGCCGCGCTGCTGGACCTCATCGAGGCGCGGATGCAGGATGCGCCGGGACGCCTGCAGTGGGCGATGAACGAGTGCCTCGCGCAGATCGGCATCACCAACCCCGAGCTGCGCACGCGGGCACGGGAGATCGGGCAGCGCCTGGAAGTGCTCAAGGACTACCCGACACCACCGAACTGCACCTCACCGTTCGCGCCGATCTGGATCGATGAGATGGTCCGCCGAGGGCGCGCCGGCTGAGAAGCTCGTCCTCCACTCGGTGTCCTTTTCGACGAGCTCCTCGAAGTCCTCCATGCCGGGGCTCGAGGCGGGATCCGTGTCGACCTCCGTCGGGCGCTCGAGGCCCTCGACGACCATCGCGGACGGCATCGCGACCTCCTCGTCGCTGGACACCCGGAAGAGCCTGTCGGCGAGCAGCACGTGGCGGCGCTGGGCGACACGTGACCGGGCGCTGCTGACCAGATGGGTGGCGAGGATCGGCAGTGCGCAGACGACGGGGGCGAGGAAGAGACCGTAGGACTCGCTCGACTCCCGGATGGCGAAGAGGAAGACCGTCAGGAACATGTCCATCATCAGTACGTTGAACGCACAGAATTTCAGCAGCTCCCAGCTGATCATGATCTCGGCGAACGGGGACTTCGCAGGAATGCCGAGCTGCCTGCTCGCGGGATCGTCGGCCGCCCATCGCAGCACCGCCCGCGTCGTGGTCCGCTCCCTCCAGAGCACCGCCAGATGAGCCGGGACGTACACCGCGATCAAGGCGATCGGGGCGAGCAGCAGGATCTCCTCGTCGGGGAGGAAGACGACCTCGGGCGGCAGGAGGAGCGGAGCGCGGTTCGGATCCCCGGCGAAGAACCAGACGATCACCCACCCCGCCGCGCCGAGGACGCAGGCGAAGAAGAGGCGCAGCAGCCACATCGCGGCCCGCACCGATGCCTCGTATCCGGGAATGTGCTGATCGGGCAGGGCGGTGGAGCACTCCAGCCCGCGGCGCTTCAGATCCGCGTCGTCCTGCTCGCTCGCCGGGGTCGCGGAGAAGCGCAGCAGGGCCTCGGCGGCTCCCGCCTGATCCGCCGCGCGGAAGAAGGCGACGGCTTCAGGACCGCCGATCCGCACGAAGGCGAGTGCGTCCCGAGCGACGGGGGTGGCGGCCTTGCCGGGAGAGTCGGTGCTGTGAAGAGGTGCCACGGGAGAACCCTATGCCCGGGAGGTTCCCGTCGCGCCGCCCCGCAGAACTCGGCCCGTCGGCTAGGTCGCCGAGTCCGCGCCGGTCACGCCGCTGGCCCGGATCCCGGACCGGCGGATCAGCGTGGCGGTCGCCGTCGCCGAGAGGACGTAGAAGGTGAGCATCACCACCGACAGGGCGATCGCCGTCGTGCCGACGACGCCGAGCAACGGTGCGGCGAGGGCACCGGCCAGGCTCATGCTGGCAGTGAGGAACGCGGCGGCCGTACCGCTGCGCTCGCCGTGGCCAGACAGCGCGATCGTCTGACTGTTCGGGATGATCAGCTGCTGGCAGGCCAGTGCGCCCCACACCGGGAGCAGCAGCCCCCACATCCCTCCGAAGCCCGAGGCGGTCAACGCGGTCATCACCACCCCGGAGCTGGTCACCCCGGCCAGCCCGAGAATGAGCACCTGGCCGGTGGTCAGCCAGCGCAGCAGGACCGGGTTCATCTGGCTCATCACGATCATCCCGAACGTGCCGGCGGAGAACAGATAGCCGAACTCGCCGGCGCTCAGGCCGTAGCCGTCCTGCAGGATGAAGGACATCCCGGAGACGTAGGAGAACGAGGCGGAGAACATCAGCGCCTGGGTCAGCAGTGCGCCGATGTAGATCCGGTCGCGCAGCAGCGTGCCGATGGTGCGGGCCATCGCACGCGGCCGGGCGGGGATGCGGGCGTGCGTCGGCAGCGTCTCCGGCAGCGCCACGGCGCAGACCGTCACCACCACGAGGGACGTGGCGGCGAGCACCAGGAAGATGCCCCGCCAACCGGTGAAGGACATCAGGAACCCGCCGACCGCCGGCGCCAGCACCGGCGCGATCCCGGTCACCAGCACCAGCCGGGAGAACATCGTGGAGGCGCTGCGCCCGGTGAACAGGTCCCGCACGATCGCCATCGCGGTGATCGCTCCGGCCGCGGCCCCGAATCCTTGCAGCACCCGCAGCGCCATCAGCACGCTGATCGACGGTGCGGCGATCATCGCCAGCGAGGAGAGCACGTGCACGCTGACTCCGAAGATCATCGGGCGGCGCCTGCCCATGGAGTCCGAGAGCGGGCCGATCACCAGCTGACCGGCCGCCATCCCCAGCAGCGACCCGGTCAACGTGGCCTGCACGCTCGACGTGGAGGTGAGGAATTCGTCCGCCAGCTGAGGCAGCGCGGGCAGGTACATGTCCACGGTGGCCGGTCCCAGCCCGGTCATGATGCCGAGCAGCACGGTGATACGGATCAGCTGCCATCGGGTGAGCTCGTGGACCGGAGGCAGTGTGCGGCGGTGTCGCAAGGGGGCGGCGGGGGAGTCGCCATGAAGAAGACCTACTGGGCTGGTACCGGGACTGCCTTCAATCTAGCCATGAGCGGCGGCTGTGGCGAGGGGCCGCGGCAGGAGGTGGGTCACGTTCGCCGTGACATGAGCAACCGGGCACGGTGCGCACCGACATGAACTGCCGTCGATGCCTGAAGCGGGCAGGGCTGACCTGCACCAGGTGACCCTGGAACAGGCGGATCCCCACCAGACGGTTGCAGTCCTGGCGACGGGGCGCTCGACGTGGTTCCCGAGCACGACGGCGTGGGGGCACCCCTGGAGATCCGTGCAGCGCCATCCGGCGCCGGTCTGCGAGACGGCGGCCCGCGGCGCCCTGTACCTCCTCGTCGCCCGGGCGTAGCGTCGGGATCCGGGGCGCGGACGTCCCGCGCAGTGTCGTGAGGCAGCAAGGAGACATCATGGATATCGGGATCCTGGGTACGGGCAGCGTCGCGCAGGCCCTCGCGGGCGGATGCGCTCGGGCCGGGCACACCGTCACGCTCGGCTCGCGGCATCCGGAGTCCAGGGCTGATCTGCCGTTGACAGTGGCCGGCCTCGCGGAGACGGCTCGGGGCGCCGACGTGATCGTGAATGCGACGCCGGGGGCCTCGTCGGAGGAGCTGCTGGCCCAGGTGGGTGCGGACGCGATCGGCGACAAGCTCCTGATCGACGTGGCCAACGCCGCCACCGCCTCCTTCGATCTGCTCTATCCCGACTCCAGCCTGGGCGAGCGACTGCAACAGCAGTTCCCGGACGCCAAGGTCGTCAAGACGATGAACACCTGCGCCGGCAAGGTCTTCGTCGATCCGGGAGCGCTCGATCCCAGCAGCATCTTCGTCTCCGGTGACGACGCGCGTGCCAAGAGTCGGGTGGTCGCCCTGCTGCGGGACCTGGGCTGGCCCGAGGACGCCATCGTGGACCTGGGCGGGATCGCCACGGCGAAGGGGCCGGAGCACTACTTCATCATGTGGGCCTGCCTCACGGACGCGTTGGCCACCACCGAGCTCAACCTGCGTGTGGTCCGGTGAGCTCGACCCCGTAACCGCTGATCCTCGCGCTCATCGACGAGATGTGCGCCGAGGGCCATGCCGTCGCGCCGATCCTCCGTGTCCTGCGCCAGCAGGGTGCGGCGATCGCTGCACGCACCCACCGAGCCGGGAGGAGGTCGGCCCGCATCGCTGAGGACCCTCGGCCCCGAGGGCATACGGCGGGTCGAGGCGCTGCGCACCACCCTCCCCGATCCGGACGGGAAGCGTGCCGGTGGCGTTCCCCGGAGCTGGAGAACCTACATCAGGTGCCCTCCGTCACATCCTCAGTGTGCGGGAATGAACCTGGACGGTCCGGAGTTGAGTCGGGTGTACTCAAGTTCAGTGGTCTTCAGATTGACAACATCGATCCGGAGTTCTCTACTTGAGTGTGTACAGCTCAAGTCTTGCCGCCGACCTCCTGGCCGGCAGTGCACGAACCCGTTGCGGCGCAACCGCCGCAGAAAGGCAGGCCCCCATGTCCCGTGTCGTCGGAATCGACCTCGGTACCACCAACTCCGCCGTCGCCGTCCTCGAGGGTGGCCAGCCCACCGTCATCGCGAACGCCGAGGGCTCCCGCACCACCCCGTCGGTCGTGGCCTTCTCCAAGCAGGGCGAGGTGCTGACCGGTGAGGTCGCCAAGCGCCAGGCCGTCACCAACGTCGACCGCACCATCGCCTCCGTCAAGCGCCACATGGGCACCGACTGGAGCACGGAGATCGACGACAAGAAGTACACCGCGCAGGAGATCTCCGCGCGCATCCTGGGCAAGCTCAAGAAGGACGCCGAGTCCTACCTGGGCGAAGCCGTGACCGATGCGGTCGTGACGGTCCCCGCGTACTTCTCGGACTCCGAGCGCCAGGCCACCAAGGACGCCGGCACCATCGCGGGCCTGAACGTCCTGCGCATCATCAACGAGCCCACCGCCGCGGCGCTCGCCTACGGCCTCGAGAAGGGCAAGGACGACGAGCAGATCCTGGTCTTCGACCTCGGCGGCGGCACCTTCGACGTCTCCCTGCTCGAGGTGGGCAAGGACGACGAGGGCTCCACCATCCAGGTCCAGGCCACCGCCGGCGACAACCGCCTCGGCGGCGACGACTGGGACCAGAAGGTCGTGGACTGGCTGGTCTCGCAGGTCAAGAACAAGGACGGGGTGGACCTGTCCAAGGACAAGATCGCCCTGCAGCGCCTGAAGGAAGCTGCTGAGCAGGCCAAGAAGGAGCTGTCCGCCTCGACCTCCACCTCGATCTCGCTGCAGTACCTGTCGATGACCGAGAACGGTCCGCTGCACCTGGACGAGAAGCTCACCCGGGCCCAGTTCGAGGACATGACCTCTGACCTGCTCGAGCGCACCAAGGCCCCGTTCCACCAGGTCATCAAGGATGCGGGCATCTCCGTCTCCGACATCGACCACGTGGTCCTCGTCGGCGGTTCCACCCGCATGCCGTCGGTCACCGAGGTCGTGAAGTCCCTCACCGGTGGCAAGGAGCCCAACAAGTCCGTGAACCCGGACGAGGTCGTCGCCGTCGGCGCTGCCCTTCAGGCCGCGGTCATCAAGGGTGAGCGCAAGGACGTCCTGCTCATGGACGTCACCCCGCTCTCCCTCGGCATCGAGACCAAGGGCGGCGTGATGACCAAGCTCATCGAGCGGAACGCCGCCATCCCCACCAAGACCTCCGAGGTGTTCTCCACCGCCGAGGACAACCAGCCCTCCGTGGCGATCCAGGTGTTCCAGGGCGAGCGTCAGTTCACCCGGGACAACAAGATGCTCGGCACCTTCGAGCTCACCGGCATCGCTCCGGCCCCGCGCGGCATGCCGCAGGTCGAGGTCACCTTCGACATCGATTCCAACGGCATCGTGCATGTGACCGCGAAGGACCGCGGCACCGGCAACGAGCAGTCCATCCAGATCACCGGCGGTTCGGCCCTGTCCGACGAGGACATCGACCGCATGGTGAAGGACGCCGAGGCCCACGCCGCCGAGGATGAGGAGCGTCGTAAGAACGCCGATGCCCGCAACACCGTCGAGCAGCTCGTCTACCAGGGCGAGAAGCTGCTCAAGGACAACGCGGAGAAGATCGAGGACGGCGACAAGACCAAGGCCGAGGACGCGATCAAGGAGGCCAAGGAGGAGCTGGCCAAGGAGGACGCCTCGACCGAGGACCTCGAGGCCAAGCGCGACTCGCTCAACGAGGCCCTGCAGGCTGTCGGCACCGCGATCTACTCGCAGGCCGAGGGCGCTGAGGGTGCCGAGGGTGCTGAGGGCGGCGCCGAGCAGCCGGCCGATGCGTCCGATGATGACGACGTGGTCGACGCCGAGATCGTGGACGAGGACGAGGAGCAGAAGTGATGACCGAGGACCCGAGCACTCCCGATGACGCGCAGCGTCCCGAGGACGAGCCCAGGTTCTCCTTCACCGACAAGCGCAAGGTGAACCCGGAGGACGGCACCGTCCGCCCCTCCGGGGCCACCCCCGCAGCCGAGGGCCAGGGGGCCGGCGAACCGGTCGACCCCTTCGACGCCGAGGCGGCGGAGCTGTTCGAGCAGGCGGCCCAGAGCGGGGAGGACACCTCGCTCCCGGCCGATGCCGGACGGGTCGCCGAGCTCGAGGGCAAGGTCACCGAGCTCACCGAGCAGCTCAAGCGCGATCAGGCCGAGTACGTCAACTCGCGCCGCCGGATCGAGGGCGCCGCCCAGGTGAGCAAGGAAGCGGCGGTCGCCGGCGTCCTCGGCTCGCTGATCGGGGTCCTGGACGACGTGGAGCTGGGCCGCCAGCACGGCGACATCGCCGAGGGCACCCCGTTCCACGCCATCTCGCAGAAGCTCGAGGAGGTGCTCGGCTCGCACGGCCTGAAGCGCTTCGGCGCCGTCGGGGAGGAGTTCGATCCGAACCTCCACGAGGCACTGATGCACGAGGACGCCGAGGACGCCGAGACCACCACGATCTCGCTCGTCATGCAGCCCGGCTACGCGATGAACGAGCGGATCCTCCGACCCGCTCGCGTCGGCACCCGCGGCCCCGCCTGACAGCGGACGTCTGAGCGACCCGCTCACCTCGGTGCGGGGCCTGCCGGTCCCCGGCAGGCCCCGCACCCGCTTCACCCCATATATTCGATCCCGCAGCTGAGGCTCCCGGAAGGAGACGCACATGTCCGGACAGGACTGGCTCGACAAGGACTTCTACGCGGTCCTCGGCGTCTCCAAGGACGCCGACGCGCAGGAGATCAAGAAGGCCTACCGCACACAGGCCCGGAAGTACCACCCCGATCACCACCCCGATGACGCCAAGGCGGAGGAGCGGTTCAAGGAGATCGGCGAGGCCTACTCGGTGCTCAACGATGACGAGCAGCGCCAGCAGTACGACGCCATCCGGGCGATGGGCTCGGGCGGCGCCCGCTTCTCCGCCGGCCAGGGAGGCCCCGGCGGAGCCGGCTTCGAGGACATCTTCTCCTCGATGTTCGGCGGCGGCGGTCACCCCGGTGCCCGCCCCGCCCCCGGCGGTGGCGGTGCGAACCCCGACATCGACGATCTGCTGAAGATGTTCGGCGGCCAGGGCGGCGGCTTCGGCGGGGAGGCCCGGCCGGTTTCTCCCCGAACCGCACCCCGGCGAAGGGCTCGGACACCTCGGCCCGCACCCGCATCAGCTTCCGCGATGCGGCGCTGGGCACCGATCTGCGACTGAACGTCGACGGTCGCACGGTCACCACCCGCGTCCCCGCCGGCGTGCACGACGGTCAGAAGATCCGCCTGCGCGGCAAGGGACGACCCGGTCCCGGTGGCGCCCCCGCCGGCGACCTGCTGTTGACCCTGGAGGTCGAGGAGCACCCGGTGTGGAGCGCCGACGGCAAGAACTTGAAGATCACCGTGCCGATCAGCTTCGACGAGGCGGTGCTGGGCACCACGCTGTCCGTCCCGCTGCTCGACGGCGGCACGGTCTCGGTGAAGGTCCCGCCGGGCACCCCGTCCGGTCGTACCCTGAGGGTGCGCGGCAAGGGCCTGGTGACCAAGAAATCCACCGGTGACCTCCACGTCACGGTGCAGGTCGCCGTCCCCACCCATGTGGAGGGCGCGGCCAAGCAGGCCGTCGAGGACCTGCGGACGGCGTTGGCCGAGGAGGATCCGCGGACCGGACTCGCCGAGGCCGCCGCTCGCTGAGACCCCTCCACTGAGCCTCCACCCGACCGCCGCCACCGGATCCCTGAGAGGAGCACCCCGATGCACAGCTCGCACCGCTTGGACGACCGGGCCCCCGTGTTCGTGATCTCGGTGGCGGCGGAGCTCTCCGGCATGCACCCCCAGACCCTGCGCCAGTACGACCGGCTGGGGCTGGTGATCCCGCAGCGCACCCGTGGCCGCGGCCGCCGGTACAGCACCCGCGACATCGCGCGCCTGCGGGAGATCCAGGGCCTCTCCCAGGAGGACGGCATCAACCTCGCCGGGATCAAGCGGATCCTCGAGCTGCAGGACGAGGTCTCCACGCTGCAGGACCAGCTCGGCCGGGTCCGCGACAGGCTGGAGACGATGACGCCGGCTCAGCGGCGCGTGTTCTCCGCCGATCGGGACGGGGAGATCAGCGCCCTGCGCCGCGGGGAGCGCCCCCGGCGCCGCGGCAGCAGCAATGCGTTGGTGGTATGGAGGCCTACGCGCCGTTCGTGACGGGGCGCGCCGGCGGGGCCGGACGCACCCCGGCGAGGCGGTAGATCTCCTGCAGCTGCAGGGCGACCTGGTCGAGGTCGACGCCCTCCGCAGCGTGGCGGCCCGCTGCGGTGAGGTCCGCGAGCTCACCGTCGAGCTGCGCCTGGAGCTTTCCGACGACCTGGCCCGCGAACTCGGGCCCGTCCCCGGTGACCTGGTGGGTGAGCACCCCGTCGGGCATCGCCTCGCGATACAGCGGGATCCCGCGCACCAGCGTGGGGACCTCGCAGGCGAGCGCCTCCCACAGCACGATCCCCTCGGTCTCCTCCTTGGTGAGGAAGCAGAAGGCATCTGCACCGCAGTAGGCGTCCCGCAGCTGCGCGGCCTGCATATACCCGGGGAACAGAGCGTTCGCGGGGGCGCCGGCCAGAGCGCGCTGAACCTCGGTCGTCAGCAGCCGCGGGTCGGTGCGGCCGTACCAGACGAAGGTGACATGCGGCATCCGGCGGGCCACTTCCACCCAGTCCAGGATCCCCTTGCGCCGCAGCTGCATCCCGACGCTGATCACCACCGGAGCATCCGGTGCCAGGCCGAGGGAGGACCGCAGTCGCCCGCGGGCCGTCGCGTCCGCGCGGAAGAAGCCGGTGTCGACCCCGTTGGAGAGCACCCGGATCGATGCCCGCAGCCCGTACTTCGGGGCGGAGATCAGCTGCTTGGAGTATTCGCTCGGCGTGACCACGGTGTCCCCGCACCGGTACAGGAGTGCGATCCAGCGCCGGAACAGCGGGGCCAGCCGATTGGATCCGGGGAAGGAGTCGCGGAAGTCGTCCTCGGTGGAATGCGCCCACACCAGCACCGGTCGTCGACGCAGCCGCGCCCACCCGGCCAGCAGCAGCGTGTCCGGGAAGGGGGTGTTCAGGTGGACCACGTCGAAGGGCCGCAGCGGAGAGGTGACCACCTCGTGGCCCAGCGACCGCACCGCCGATTCCTGGTGACGGATCGCCGCGCCGATCCCCGATTCGCGGGCGAGGGAGGCGAGGCCTCCCGGCAGCAGCACGCGCAGTGGCCCGTCGTCGGATCCCTTGCGGTGGGCGAGCTGGCGAGAGGAGGCGATGCGCCGGCGTGAGCGGGACTTCAGGAGCATGACAGGGATCCGTTCACCAGGGCAGGAAGCGCAGCACGAGGGCACTGATGCCGAGCCCGTAGGCGATCAGGGCCCACGGCTTGCACAGCAGGATGATCAGGACATAGGTGCGCCACCGCATCCGGGTGGTGCCGGCGATATAGCAGAGCAGGTCGTCCGGGGCGATCGGCAGGGCGATCGCGAGCGCGAACGCCCGCGTGAAATGGTCGCTGCGGGTCCAGCCCAGGAACTTCTCGACCGTGCGGGGACGGAAGATCCGCTCGATGAGCGTCAGCCCCACATGCCGGGCGATGGCGAAGTTCAGCAGGGAGCCGGCGCTGACCGCGACATAGTTGTACAAAGTCCCCTCGATCGGGCCGAACAGCACCGGACCGGCGAGCACCAGCAGGCCGGCGGGCACGATCGGGAAGACCACGGAGGCGGCGGAGGCGATCAGGAACGCGACCGGGCCCCAGGCACCGAGGGAGTCGATGAACGCCTGCAGGTTCTCGAGCGACTGCAGCACCCCGGTCTCCAGCCCCCACCACACCAGGGCGATGCTGAGACCGAGCCCGAGCAGCGGCGACAGCCGCGCGGCCAGGCGCAGCGGATCGCGGCGGGCCGGTGCCGATGCCCCGCCCTGGGCCGGGCGCTGCGTCGTCGTGCCGGTCGGGGCAGGGAGTCCAGGCGCGGGATCGACCCCGTGGAGGTGCTCATGCCGGCACCGCCTCGCGCCGGGCCAGCAGCGGCGCACGGCGCTGCCGGGCCTGCTGGTAGACGTCCAGCACGCTGCGACCGAACTCCTGCGCATCGCAGGTGGTCCGGGCGCGTTCGAGGGCCGCCCGGGCCATCTGCTCGCGACGGCGCGGGTCATCCAGCAGCGAGTGCAGGCGTGAGGTGAACTGGCCGGGGCCCTCGAACTGCCAGCCGGTGACGTCCTCGACCACGACACTCGCCAGCGAGGGGTCGCGACGGCACAGCAGCGGCAGGCCGCTGGCCATCGCCTCGATGAAGGTCAGCCCCTGGGTCTCGCTGAGGGAGGCGCCGACGAACACGTCGCCCATGCGGTACCAGCGCGGGATGTCGGCCGGATCGACCACGCCCGTGAACCGGACCCGCTCGGCGATGCCGAGAGCCCTGGCGCGGGCCTCGAGCTCGGCCCGGTACGGTCCCTCACCGACCAGGACCAGCACGGCGTCGGCGCGGTCCGCGACGGCCACCATCTCGAGCACCTCGTCGAGGTTCTTCTCCTTGGCCAGCCGCGAGACGGACAGCAGCACCCGCTGCTGCGGCCCGATGTCGAGCGCGGCCCGCAGCGCGAGGGCGTCGGCATGCTCCTGCTCGTTGCGGGCGGGACGGAACCGGTCCAGATCCAGCCCGGTGGGGATCACATGCAGCGGACGGTGCACCCCGTAACCGGCGAGGAGGCGGGCGACCTTGGTCGTCGGCGCGATCACGGCATCGGTCCTCGAGAGCACGCGGCGGGAGAAGGTCTCCACGACCTTGCGACCCATGGTGCGGCTGGGCGAGTAGTAGTGCGTGTAGTCCTCGTAGATGGTGTGGTACGTGTGCACCAGCGGCACCGAGAGGGTGCGGGCGATGCGGCGGGCCCACATGAAGGTGGAGAACTCGGCCTGGGAGTGGACGACATCGGGCCGCCACTGCAGGATGTCGCGCAGCACGCGGCGACCGGAGGGCATGCCGATGCGGGCACGGTCGTACACCATCGACGCGGAGACCGAGCCGATGCGGTAGACCCCGTCCTCGTTGCGGGCGCGGATCCCCTGCGAGAGGGTCAGCACGCGGACATCGCAGCCCAGCGCGAGGAGCTCTCGCCGCAGGGTCTGGACGGAGGCGACCACGCCGTTGACGACGGGCTCCCACCAGTCGGTGGTCAGCAGCACCCGCAGCGGATGCTCGGAGGCGGTCGCCGGCGGGCCGGGGGGCGTCCTGTTCACGTTCACCCCTCGAGGCTCGCACCTGGTGCGAGCGTTCGCGTCCCCCGAGCGCATGAGAGACCTCAGACCATGGTCTGATCTCTGCTCTCGCCGCGTGCTGCGGGTAGTCCTGGCGTCCATGAGTCGAGCCTACGATCGGTGACGAGGACGGGACACGTGGCACGCCCGCCCGGTCGCGGAGAGTTTCCCCCTAGTATTTCACTCCATCACCTGGTAGCGCGCGGTGAACGAGGCCGAGGCCAGCTGCTGGGAGAAGATCGCGAAGCGGGCCGCGATATGCGGTGAGTCCGCACTGACCCCGAGCGTCGGGACCGGCAGGGCATGCACCGAGAACTGGTAGCGGTGCGGGGGGCCGGCCGGCGGCTCGGGCCCGTCGTAGCCGGGGTTGCCGAAGTCGTTCCGCGCCTGGAGGAGGGACGCATCGTCCCGAGCCACCCCGAGCGGCAGCGACGTGGTCGCAGCGGGGATGTCCCAGGCCACCCAGTGCCAGAACCCGGATCCCGTAGGGGCGTCGGGGTCATAGCAGGTCACAGCGAAGGAGCGGGTGCCCTCCGGGGCTCCCGACCAGCGGAGATCGGGGGAGAGGTTCTCCCCGCCGAGCGCCTCCACCAGCTGCTGGGGAGCCACCTCCTCGCCTGGGGGCGTGGCGCTCGAGATGAGGACGAACGATGAGGTCTCAGGGGACGTGTGATCCATCCCTCCAGCGTAGGCACCCCTTCGGAGTGTGTCGAGGAGGCGCGAGCAGGGTCGTCGTTAGACTGGCCGACATGCCAGAGAACGCCTCCGACGCGTCCGCCGTCGAATTCACGCCCGTCGTCGTCGGCGGAGACATCGGTGCCTACTCCCTCGCACGGGCCTTCCACGAGGCGTACGGGATCCGCACCGTGGTCATCTCCCGTCTGGCGGGCTGGGTGGTGGGGACCTCCTCCCTCATCGACAACGTGCGCTGCCAGGACCCGTTCGATCCCGAGTCGCTGGCTCCGGTGCTGCAGGAGGTCGCCGATGCGCATCCGGGCCGCCCCCTGCTGCTGCTCGGCTCGGCCGATGCGACGGTGAAGCCCATCATCCGGATCCGCGACGAGATCGGCCTGGATCCCCGCTACATCACGCCGTACGTCGACCTGGCCACCTTCGCGGCGGCCACCGAGAAGCAGAACTTCACCCGGCTCTGCCAGGACCTCGGTGTGGATCATCCGGGCACACTGGTGGTCGATCTCGCCGAGGAGATCCCGGCCGATCTCGAGGTGCCCTTCGAGTTCCCGGTGATCGCCAAGCCGGCCGAGGTCTCCGAGTGGAAGCGCATCGAGTTCCCGGGCAAGAACAAGGTCCACACCGTCGAGTCGCCCGAGGAGCTGCATGCTCTGCTGAGCACCATCCGCCGCGCCGGATACCGCGAGTCGATCATCGTCCAGGACCGCATCCCGGGTGATGACCAGTACATGCGGATCCTCACCGTCTACTGCGATGCGGATTCGCGGGTCCGCTTCGCCTCCTACGGCCACACGCTGCTCGAAGAGCATGCGCCGGGCGCGATCGGGAATCCCGCGGCGATCATCACCGGGGTGGATCGGGAGATGGTCGCCCAGGCGCAGCGCCTGTGCGAGCGGCTCGGCTGGACCGGCTACGCGAACTTCGACCTCAAGCACGACCGCCGCGACGGCCGCACCAAGTTCTTCGAGCTCAATCCCCGCCTGGGACGCTCCAACTACTACGTCACCGCCGGCGGGCACAATCCCGTCATCTGGTATGTCGACGAGCACCTGCGCGGCGCGCTGCCCGAGCAGGGGCCGGGCTCCGGGATCGGAGAGGACGGCATCGTCCAGGACCAGCCCGAGGTGCTCTACACCGTCGTCCCGCTCTCCCTGGTCAAGCGGTACACCACCCTGCCCGAGGCCAGGGATCGGCTGCGCCGGGCGCTGCGGGGCGGCCGGGTGGGCAATCCCCTGCACTACCCCGGTGTGGATGCCTCCCTCTCCCGGCGGCGATACGTCCTGGCCGCGGGGCTGAACTCGGTGCTGAAGTTCCAGCGCTACTACCGGCCCGAGGGCGGTGACCGGCTCAGCCGTCTGCTCCGCCGCCGCTCCGGGGCGGCAGCGGAGGAACAGGCGTGATCGAGACGGCGCCGGGAGCGGCAGGGAAGGACTCCGGCGGCCGGCTCGACCCCGCGGACTGGTCCCGCCCGGTGGTCGGCGTCCTCGGCGGGCTCGGACCGGCGGCGACCTCCGTGTTCCTGGACATGCTGATCCGCGCCACGGTGGCCGGCAGCGACCAGGAGCATCTGGACCTGCTGGTCTCCCAGCACTCCACCACCCCGGACCGGACAGCAGGGATACTCGAGCCCGGCGCCCCCGATCCCGGCCCGGTGATCGTCCGTGACGCGGTGATGCTCCAGCGCGCCGGCGTGGACCTGCTCGTCCTGCCCTGCAACACCGCTCACCACTACGCGCGCCAGGTCGAGGCGGCCACCGACATCCCGCTGCTGAGCATCGTCGAGACCACCTCGCGCGCCGCTGTCGAGGTCGCGGACGGGGCCCCCATCGCCGTCTTCGCGACCGAGGGCAACATCCACGCCGGGGTGTACCAGGATCAGATCCTCGCCCGGGGTGGCACGCCGCTGGTGCCCGACCGTGCTGTGCAGGAGGACATCAATCACCTCATCTACGCCCAGGTCAAGGCCGGGGTGCCGGTGGACCTGGACCTCTTCGAGTCCTGCATCGAACGAGTGCTGGCCTGCGGTGCGGGTGTCGCCGTGCTCGGCTGCACCGAGCTCTCGGTGGTGTACGACCAGCACGGGTACCGCGGCGACCGGCGGCTGGTCGACTCGCTCACCGAGCTCGCCCGCATCACCGTGGGCCGGGCCGGCAAGGAGCTGACCGAGCTCTTCCGCTGAACCGGCTCAGCGCAGCGGGGCGCGGGTCGGGGGGCTCAGAACCCCGAGTCGGTCGGCCGTGGATAGTGGCGCAGGAACTTGCGCACATGGTTCAGCCCGACGATCCGCGCGTAGCGGCGCGCCCAGCCGCCGTCCGCCGGGTAGGTCCACGGGTTGCGGACCCCGCGCCGCGCCACGGTGGCCACCCAGCGCTTCAGCGGGGGGTCGCGCAGGTAGCGCCTCAGCAGCGGCATCGGGACCAGCGAGTAGAGGATCTCGTCGAACTGCGTGACCGGCTCGATCCGGCGGTGCTCGATGGCATCGGCCACCACGAAGCGGGAGACGTTCGCCCCAGCGCTGGAGACATAGAAGTTGTTGCGACCGATACGGGGATTGACCTCGAAGAACTTCCAGGTCCCGTCGCGAGGGTCGCGCTTGACGTCGAAGTTCGCGTAGCCCCGGTAGCCGGTCGCCTCGAGCAGGGCCCGCGCCTGCTCCAGCGCGTCGTCGAAGGGGGTGGTGATCATCGCGGCCGGTCGGCCCAGCGCATCGGGCGTGTGCTCGCCCAGCAGCACCCGGGCCGAGCACAGCAGCGTCACCCGACCCGCGGCGTCGGTGTAGGCGGTGATCGAGCCCTCGGCGGTGTCGTCACCGGGGATCAGCTCCTGGACGATCAGACGTCCGGTGTAGCCGGCCGCGGCGATCGAGCGGAGCAGCGCGGCGAGCTCCTCGGGGTCCTCGAGGAACCACACCTTCTTCTTGCCCGCGAAGCGCACCCCGGCCATGTCCGCGGTGCGGGCCGCTTTCATGACCACCGGGAAGGGCAGATCGGTGCGGGGAGGCTCCCAGCCCGCCTTCCGCGGAATGCTCAGGTCGATGACCTCCGTGCGCGGGGTCGCCACCCCGTGCTCGGTGCACAACCGGGCGAATTCCGCCTTGTCCGAGAGACGCTCGAGGACATCGGCCTCGAGGATCGGCATGACGTAGTGCGGCTCCAGCTGATCGCGATGATCGCTCATCAGCTGCACGAGCGAATCCGCATTGGCCAGCAGCAGCTGCGGGCGCACTCCGCCGCGCTCGATCGCCAGGTCCACGGCGGCGGTGACCAGGTCCTCATCGCTCGCGGAGCTGCCGAGCTCGTCGACGACGCAGGTGACCGAGCGACGCATCGGCTCGATCCCGACCTTCGTGATCACCGTCGCCACCACGCCGTACTCCTCATGGAAGGCACGCGCGAGCGTGTAAACCCCGAGCCCGGAGCCGAGCAGCACCAGGTCGAAACCCGCCTGCGCCGAGGACGGACCGGGATCGGGTGCGGCGGGACGGGACGTGGGCGTCTCAGGGTGTGGCATATCGATGATCCTAACGGCGGAGCCGGGCACCGGGCGCCGACGCCCCGCGCACCGGTGCCCGAGGGGTGATCAGCGCCTCCGGCGCAGCCAGAGGGCGCTGTCGCCGGCGACGGCCAGGTCCTCGCCGTCCGTTCCGACGGGTACCGAGCGCAGCAGGACCTCGTGCTCCACCCCGCCGACGACCTCGCTCAGGGAGACCGGCTCCGAGGTGGTGTTGACGATGATCCGGACGTCACCGCGGTCGATGGCCAGCACGCCCGCGGGAGCTGCGTCATCGAAGACCACGCCATGGCTCTCGCCCTGCTCGCCCAGACGCAGCCTCCGGCGCAGTCTCAGCGCCTCCCGGTACAGCTCCAGGACGGAGCCGTCCACGCCGAGCTGCTGGTCGACCGCGAGCGGCCCGAACTCTGCCGGCTGCGGCAGCCAGCTCTGACCGGAGGGGGAGAAGCCGAAGGCCGGGGCATCCTGGACCCAGGGCAGCGGCACGCGGCAGCCGTCACGCCCGGGAACTCCGGCACGCCGGTGGGCGGGGTCCTCCCGCAGCTCGTCGGGGATGTCACTGACCTCCGGCAGGCCGAGCTCCTCGCCCTGGTACAGATAGGCCGCCCCGGGCAGGGAGAGCATGAGCAGCGTGGCGGCACGGGCCCGGCGCAGGCCCAGCTCCGCATCCGGCACCTCGTCGCGGCGCAGCCCCTCGCCGAAGCGGTGGTCCGGGGCGAAGCCGTAGCGGGAGGCGTGACGGATCACGTCGTGGTTCGAGAGCACCCAGGTGGTGGGGGAGCCGACGGCGTCGGCCAGTGCGAGGGGCTTCTCGATCGCGGCGCGCATCGTGTCCACGCCCCAGCGGGCCTGCAGGAAGCCGAAGTTGAAGGACTGGTGGGCCTTCTCGTCCCCGATGTACAGCGGCAGCCGCTGCTCGGGGATCCAGGCCTCGAGCACCATCATGCGGTCGCCCTCGTAGGAGTCCAGGATCGGCCGCCACTCGCGGTAGATGTCCAGCACGCCGTCGTTGTCGAAGTAGACCGGGACCTCGCCCGCGGGGATGTCGATCAGCCCCTCGGCGTTGACCGTGGCATCGGGGAGCCCCTCGGGCTTGACCATGCCGTGGGCGACGTCCACCCGGAAGCCGTCGGCGCCGCGATCCAGCCAGAACCGCAGCACCTCCCGGAACAGGGCGTGCACGCGGGGGTTCTCCCAGTTCCAGTCCGGCTGGCTGGTGTCGAAGATGTGCAGGTACCACTGGCCGGGGGTGCCGTCCGCCTCGGTGACGCGGGTCCAGGCGGGGCCGTGGAAGATCGAGGTCCAGTTGTTCGGCGGCAGCTCACCGTGCTCGCCCCTGCCCTCGGCGAACATGTACAGCTCGCGCTCGGGGAGCCGGGGCCCGCCGCCAGCGCCTGCTGGAACAGCTCGTGCTGCTCGGAGGAGTGGTTGGGGACGATGTCGACGATGACCTTCAGACCCAGCTCGTGGGCCCGGCCGATCATCTCGTCGGCATCGGCCAGGGAGCCGAAACGGGGATCGACGTCCGTGTAGTCGGCCACGTCGTAGCCGCCGTCGCGCTGCGGCGACGTATAGAACGGGGAGAGCCAGATCGCGTCGATGCCGAGATCGCGCAGGTAGGGCAGGTGCGCGGTCACGCCGGGCAGGTCACCCATGCCGTCGCCGTCGGAGTCGGCGAAGGAGCGGGGGTAGACCTGGTAGACGACGGCATCGCGCCACCACTGCCGGTCCGGGGTGCTCTCCTGCCCGTCCGTCCGGGGGGCGGTGGAGGTCGTGCTGGTCATGAGGGGTCCTTCCGGGGGAAACAGGGGAGGGGAGGGGGTCAGCCCTTCACGGCCCCGGCGGTCGAGCCGCCGACGATGTACCGCTGCAGGAACTGGTAGAGGATGATCACCGGGATCATCACCATCACCGAGCCCGCGGCGAAGACCCCCAGGTTGTTGGAGCGGTCCGAGGAGAACATCCCGTACATGCCCACCGCGAGGGTCTTCTTCGAATCGTCGGTGAGGAAGATCGAGCCGATCAGGAACTCACTCATCGAGCCGACCAGCGCCAACAGCAGCGTGGTGGCCAGGATCGGGGTCATGGAGGGCACCAGGATCTTGCGGAACGCCTGCCAGTGGGACGCCCCGTCGATGATCGCGGCCTCGTCCAGCGACTTCGGGATCGTGTCGAAGAAGCCCTTGAGCAGCCACACCTGGCCGAAGGCGCCGCCCATCAGCACCGCGATGTAGCCGGCCAGGGTGTTCAGGCCGAGCATCGGCACGGCCTCGCCCAGGCCCGCGATCATCGTGTACACCGCGATCATCGACAGGATCGCGGGGAACATCATGATCAGCAGCACTGCGAGCATGCCGCCGCGCCGGCCGCGGAAGCGCAGGCGGCTGAACGCATAGGCGGCCAGCAGCGAGAGGAAGACCTGTCCGGTGGCGACGACGCCGCACACGATGATCGTGTTCAGGTACCAGCGCAGGAAGTTCGCGCGCTCGCCGCTGAGCATCGCGGCATAGTGCTCGAGGGTGACCCCCTCCGTGGGGAGGAGGCCTGCGGCGGCGATCGAACCGCTCTGGTTCAGCGACGCCGAGATCACGAACATGATCGGGAAGATGGCGAAGGCGATGGCCAGCACTCCCACGACGTGCCGCCAGCCGAGCTCGACGAACCAGCGGTTGAAGGGCATGCGGCGCTTCGTGCCGTGCTGCGGAGCTGTGGTGGAGCTCATGGTGGACCCCTTCCGCGGGCTCAGTTGACGTCTTCGAGGACGTTGGTGAATCGGAACTGGATGGCGGCCAGGACACCGGTGAGGATGAACAGGCACACCGAGACCGCCGAGGCGAATCCGAAGTCGGCCCCGGAGCCGCCGAACGCGATGCGGTAGACCATCGAGATCAGGATGTCCGTGGCACCGCGGCCGGAGCCGTCGGGGAACGGACCGCCCTCGGTGAGCAGCTCGATCGCGTTGAAGTTGTTGAAGTTGAAGGCGAAGGATGAGACCAGCAGCGGGGCCACGGCCACCAGCAGCAGCGGCAGCACGATCTTCCTGGTGGCCTGCAGGGGCGAGGCGCCGTCCATCCGGGCGGCCTCGGTCAGCTCATCCGGGATCGCCTGGAGGGCACCGGTGGAGACGATGAACATGTAGGGGAAGCCCATCCACAGGTTCGTCAGCAGCACCGCGACCTTGGCGAGGGACGGATCGCCGAACCAGTCCAGGTGCAGGCCGAGCGTCTCGTTGATCAGCCCGAAATCGCGGTTGTAGAAGTTCGACCACACCAGCAGCGAGATGAAGCCGGGGATCGCGTACGGCATGATCAGCACCGAGCGGTAGAACCGGCGTCCTCGCAGGCGCTGGTCGTTGAGGATCACGGCCAGGGCGAAGCCCAGCGCGAAGGTGAGCAGCACGGAGCCGGCCGCGAAGACCAGGGTCCACACGAAGGCCGAGAAGAACTGCCCGGCGACGGTGGAGTTGGTGAACAGGCGCTCATAGTTGGACAGGCCCACGCTCTGCAGCCAGCCCTGGGAGAACGCCCGCTCGCCCGAGGAGTCCACGAAGAACTGGGAGTCGCCGATCTTCCCGACGGTGTACTCCTCACCCGTCGAGGTGTCGGTGATGGTGTCGCTCGCCGCGTCGTACTGCAGGACGGTGGTGCCCACGAAGGCCTGGTTCACACCGAGGGGGCGGACGGCCGAGGAGTCGTCGACCGGGACCGCGAGCTCCATCAGCTCGTTGTAGATCGTGTTCACCTGACCGGCGTCGAGGACGGTGAGGCCCTGGACCTCGGTGACCCGGCCATCGGCCACGGTGACGGCTCCCGGGTCGACCTCCTCGAGGGGAGTCTCGGCGTCACCGCGGTAGATCGTGCCGTCGGCGGGGTCGACCAGGTAGAGCTCGAACGGCCCTTCGACAGGGGAGCCGGAGGTCGCCACGGTCATCGTGTACCGCGGCGAGTCGGCCGACTGCTGGACGGAGCTGGCGACGATCGAGCCGACCGCCTGCTCCTTGGTCCCGCGGGTGCCGTCGCCGTAGTTGGTGAACGAGTACCCGATCGTCAGCACGATCGGGAGGATCAGGAACACGGAGAGGAAGAAGGTGCCCGGGAAGAGGTATTTCCCCGGCACGAAGCGCTTCGTGGAGTACAGGACGAAGATGCCGACCGCGGAGAGGAGCAGCACCGCGAGCCACATCCAGGACTGCTGGGAGATCAGCACCGGTGCGATGAAGACCGTCACCGCGAGGGTGATGCCGAGCACTGCGATGCGGGTGACCACGGCTGGGACCGAGACGGACCGGGTCCGGTGCGCGGGGGCATGCGTCGAGGTCATGAGGCGACTCTGCCTTTCGAAGGAACCTGGGCGAGGAGGAGGGGTGGGGTGGGGGCGTCAGGAGCGCCGGGCGATCGGGGCGGACAGCGGGGCGATCCGCCTTGCCGGCCGCAGGGGCGGCGCGGCGGATCGCCCGGTCGCCTCAGCCGATCGCGCCGGCGATCTCCTCGCCGGCGGCCTCCATCGTCGGGTGCGGGTCCTTGCCGCCGACGATGTTGGCCTCCGCGATGCCCAGCGGACCCCAGATCGCGGCCATCGCCGGGATGGCGGGCATCGGATCGGCGGCCTCGGCGGCCTCGGCGAAGATCATCACGTGCTCGTCCGAGCTCGCGATCTCCTCACGCAGCTGGAGGTTCACCGGGGGCAGGGGGTTGGCCTCGTACATGGCCTTGGCGACGTCGGGGGAGCTCGCGACATCGGTCATGAACTGCTGGGCGAACCCGGCATTGGCCGCGTTCGAGGCGACGTAGAACGAGTTCACGCCCGCGAACGGCGCCGCCGGCTCCATCCCCTCGAAGCCCGGGATCGGGGAGACGGTGAAGTCGATGCCCGAATCGCGCATATCCGCCAGGGCCCACGGACCGGAGATCAGGTACGCGGCCTTGCCCTCCGCGAACAGGGAGATCGAGTTGTCGCCCGTGATGGAGTTCTTCAGCACGCCCTGCTCGCCGAGCTCGGAGATCTTGTCCGCTGCGGTGAGGGAGCCTTCCTTGCCCACGCCCAGGTCGGAGGGGTCGAGATTGCCCTCGGCGTCCTTCCCGAACAGGTAGCCGCCGGCCGAGGTGTAGATCGGCTGCATGTGGTACGGATCCCCGGACTCGCCGATCGGGAGCGAGAGGATGTTCTCGGCGCCACCGGCCTCGGCAGCGGAGATGAGCTCCTCGATCGAGCCGGGCTCTGCGGCATCGGTCAGCTCGTTGTTGGCGAACAGCGCCAGGGTCTCCACCGCGTAGGGCACGCCGTAGGTCTGGCCGTCATAGGTGACGGCGTCCACGCCGACCGGGGCGATGGTGTCCGCCACGTCGGCGGGCAGCTGCACCGGGGAGATCGCTCCGTTCTGGACGAGGTTGCCGATCCAGTCGTGAGCGCCCATGGTGACGTCGGGGCCGTTGCCGGCCTGGTTGGCGGTGATGAAGTTCGCCTGCAGCTCGTCCCCGGGGACGACCTCGACGACGACCTCGACGCCGTTCTCCTCGCCCCAGGCCTCCGCGGAGGGCTTCAGTGCGGGAGCCTTCTCCTCGTCGGCCCAGATCACCAGCTTCCCGGCCGAGGCGCCACCGCCGCCGCCGTCGCTGGCACCGCCGCCGGTTCCCGAATCGGACCCTGAGTCGCCGCCGCAGGCGGCGAGCAGGGTGGTGCCGGCGGCGAGGCCGCCGAGGGCGAGGAAGCTCTTTCGACGAATCTGCACGTCTTCTCCTTTGAATCGTGGAGCGGCCGCCTCCCGTGGCGGCGCTCGATGCGCCCACACTAGGACGCGGAGCCGGCTTTGTGCAAGAATGCGCAAGAACTTGCAGGTATCGATTCGGCCACGGGCGACGGCGCGCGCGGTCTGGGAGGGGGAGGTAATGGCGCGACTCATCGACATCGCCCACGCCGCCGGAGTCAGCGAGGCGACGGTCTCGCGTGTGCTCAACGGGAAGGCCGGGGTCAACGAGGCGACCCGCCAGACCGTGCTGGATGCCGCGCGCCGGCTCGGCCGGGATCTGGGGCCGGAGGCCCTCGGCTCCGGACCGCTGGTCGGCGTGCTCGTGCCGGATCTGGACAATCAGGTCTTCGCCGCCTGGGCCGAGCGCATCGAGGCCGAGCTCTTCGAGCGCGGTGCCTCCGCTCTGGTGGCGATGCGGGCCCGCACCGTGGAGCGCGAGCGGGAGTTCTTGCAGAGGTTCTTGCATTGCGGCGCTGAGGCGATCATCGTCGTCTCCGGGCATCATGCCCAGCACCGTGGGCCGGTCGACCACTATCGCGAGATCATCGCCGGTGGGATGCCGCTGGTGCTCATCAACGGGGTGCGGGAGGAGCTCGACGCCGCCTTCCTCTCCAGCGATGAGGAGCACGCGGTGCGCGCTGTGCTCACCCATCTGCAGGAGCTCGGGCATCAGCGCGTGGGCCTGGCCGTCGGCGACGAGCACACCTGGCCGGTGCGCGAGAAGCTGCGGGTCTTCGAGGCCGTCACGTCCACCTGGGGCGAGCGGCCTCAGCCGGTCTCCTTCACCGACTTCTCGTACGCCGGGGGGTATGAGGCCGCGAGGGATCTCGTGGACCGCGGTGCGACCGCGATCCTCTGCGGGTCCGACGTGATGGCCGCCGGTGCCCTGGAGGGGGTGCGCTCCCAAGGCCTCAGCGTCCCGCGTGACGTCTCCGTGGCCGGGTACGACGACGTCTTCTGGGCGTCGTTGACGAACCCGCCGCTGACCACCGTGCGCCAGGCCGTCGGCTCCATCGCCCGCGCCGCCGTGCGCACCGCGCTCGGGGCGGGGAGGACTCGCGCCGGCCCGCGCGGACCGAGGTCGTGGTGCGGCCCCAGCTGATCGTGCGCGGCTCGACCGCGGCGGCGCCCGACGGGGCCGCTAGCATGGTGTGGTGACCGCACCGAACGACACTCGCACCAGCTACGACACCGCCCAGCAGCGCAGCGACAAGATCTGGTCCCAGATCAGCTCCGACCCCTCGGGGCTGCGCATGCTCACCGGTGACCGCCCCACCGGCGCCCTGCATATCGGCCATTACTTCGGCTCGCTGCGCAACCGCGTCCGTCTCCAGGACGCCGGGGTGGAGACATGGCTGATCGTCGCCGATTACCAGGTGATCACCGACCGTGAGGTCATCGGGGACATCAAGGGGTCGGTGCGGGAGCTGCTGACCGACTACCTGGCGGTCGGCATCGATCCGGAGCGCTCGACGATCTTCACCCACTCCGCGGTGCCGGCGCTGAACCAGCTGATGCTGCCCTTCCTCTCGCTGGTGACCCAGCCCGAGCTCGAGCGCAACCCCACGGTGAAGACCGAGCTCGCCGCCGCCGGGAAGTCCGCGATGGGCGGGCTGCTGCTGACCTACCCCGTCCATCAGGCCGCAGACATCCTGTTCTGCCACGGCAACCTGGTCCCGGTGGGTCGGGACCAGTTGCCGCACATCGAGCAGACCCGGGTCATCGCCCGGCGCTTCAACGAGCGCTACGCCGGGGGAGAGGCATACTTCCCCGAGCCCGCTGCGCTGCTCTCGGAGGCCCCGACCATCCTGGGCCTGGACGGTGAGCACAAGATGAGCAAGTCCCGCGGCAACACCGTCATGCTGCGGATGGACGCCGACGAGACGCTGAAGAAGATCAAGAAGGCCAAGACCGACGCGGACCGACGGATCACCTTCGACCCGGAGGGCCGGCCCGAGGTCGCCAACCTGCTGACCATCGCCTCGGAAGCCAGCGGTCGAGCCCCCGAGGAGATCGCCGAGGAGATCGGCGATCGCGGTGCCGGCACCCTGAAGCTCCACACCGCCGAGGTGCTCAACGAGCATCTCGCGCCGGTGCGCGCCCGTCGTGCCGAGCTGGAGCGGGACCCCGGATACCTCTTCGAGGTGCTCCGCGCGGGCAACGAGCGGGCGAACGCCGAGGCCGAGGCGACGCTGGCGAAGGTCCGCGAGTTCATGGGGATGGTCTACTGAGCCGCTGAGCGCGGACGGGCGGGCGACCACCGGGGCGAGCAGTTATGATCGACTAAAGGATGCCTTTGGGTCTGCCTGTGCGGGCCCGCAACGTCGAGGAGAAGCATGCCCATCTACGAGAACGTCTCCGAACTGGTCGGCCGTACCCCGCTGGTCAAGCTGAACCACCTCGGGGACGAGGTCAAGGCCACCATTGTCGCCAAGCTCGAGTTCTATAACCCCGCCAGCTCCGTCAAGGACCGCATCGGCGTGGCCATGATCGATGCCGCCGAGGCGTCCGGACAGCTGCAGAGCGGCGGCACCATCGTGGAGGCCACGAGCGGCAACACCGGTATCGCGCTGGCGATGATCGGCGGCTCCCGTGGCTACAAGGTCATCCTGACCATGCCGGAGTCGATGTCGAAGGAGCGACGGATGCTGCTGCGCGCCTACGGCGCGGAGCTGATCCTCACCGAGGCGTCCAAGGGCATGAAGGGCGCGGTCGAGAAGGCGGAGGAGATCGCCGTCGAGACCGGCGCGGTCCAGGTCCGCCAGTTCGACAACCCCGCCAACGTCGACGTCCACCGCCGCACCACCGCCGAGGAGATCTGGAACGACACCGACGGCACTGTGGACGCGGTGGTCGCCGGCATCGGCACCGGCGGCACCATCAGCGGCGTCGGCCAGGTGCTCAAGGAGCGCAAGCCGGAGGTGAAGATCATCGCCGTCGAGCCCGAGGAGTCCGCGATCCTCACTGGTGGCCAGCCCGGCCCCCACAAGATCCAGGGCCTCGGCGCGAACTTCGTGCCCAGCATCCTGGACCGGGAGATCTACGACGAGGTCATCGACATCGACGGGGAGACCTCCATGGACCGGGCCCGCTCCGTGGCCCGCACCGAGGGACTGCTGGTGGGCATCTCCTCCGGTGCCGCCATCGAGGCCGCAGTCCGCGTCGGCTCCCGCGAGGAGTACGCCGGCAGGACCATCGTGGTGGTGGTGCCGTCCTTCGGCGAGCGCTACCTCTCCACCCCGCTGTACGCCGGGTACGCGGACTGACGAGACGGTCGGCACCCATGGCGATGAACCCGCTGGATCGGGTGATGGACGCCGTCGCGACGGTCCGGGAGGACCTCGCGGCGGCGCACCGTCGCGACCCCGCCGCCACCGATGACCTCGCGATCCTGCTGACCTCTCCCGGTCTGCACGCGATCTGGACCCACCGCCTCGCCCATCGGCTGTGGGCGCGCGGGGCGCGGTTGCCGGCGCTGGCCCTGGCACAGGGCGCCCGTTCGCTCACCGGAGTGGAGATCCACCCGGGGGCCAGGATCGGTCGCCGCTTCTTCATCGACCACGGTATGGGCGTGGTGGTGGGGGAGACGTCCGAGGTCGGCGACGATGTCATGCTCTACCACGGGGTCACGCTCGGCGGCCGCTCGATGGATCGGGTCAAGCGTCACCCCACGGTCGAGAGCGGGGTGGTGATCGGGGCGGGTGCCCGGGTGCTCGGACCAGTGGTCCTCGGCGAGGGCGCGCAGGTCGGTGCCAACGCCGTGGTGGTCAAGGATGTGCCGGCCGGGGCCACCGCCGTCGGGATCCCGGCCACGGTGCGTGCCGGCGGCGCCCATCCCCAGGAGCAGATGGACCCGGCGATCTGGATCTGAGCGGTCCGGCGCGGCCCCGGCGCCGTGCTGCTCAGTCCGGGAAGGGATCCAGGAACGAGGTGCCGCCGACGCGGTGGAGCCGCCGCTCCCAGTCCGGCAGCACCTCGTGGGCGTCCTCGGCGATGACGTGGTCGAAGAGGGTGCCCGAACCGGAGGGGGGCGCGATGTCGATCAGCACCGTGGTGGCGCCGTGGGATGCCGCCAGCGGCGCCAGCTGAGCGGAGGGGAACACCACTCCGCTGGTGCCGACGGCGACGAAGAGGTCCGCCCGCTGCGCCAGCCGCATCGCGAGCTCGAGGGCCTCCTGCGGCAGCTGTTCGTCGAAGAGCACCACGTCGGGTCGGGTCGGAGCGCCGCAGAGGGGGCAGGCACCGGGCACCCCGTGGTCCTCGGCGCGCGAACCCTCGCCCGGCGACAGCGGCGCCGACCAGGTGCAGCGCACCTCCAGGCACACCGCACTCAGCGCACTGCCGTGCAGCTCGGCGACCACCTCGCTGCCGGCCGCCTGATGCAGGCCGTCGATGTTCTGGGTGATCACCGGGGCACCCAGCCGGGCGATCGCCCGATGGCCCGGGGTCGGTCCGTGCCCACGGGCGATGCGCGCCATCCGCCCCCACACCCGCCACAGCTGCGGCAGGGAGCCGGGGAGCAGCTCGGCGTGCATCGCCTCCTCGGTCTCGGGCTCGAGCGCCCAGAGCCCGTCCGGTCCCCGGAAGGTGCCCAGACCGGTGCGGGCGCTGATCCCGGAACCGGTGAGGAAGACGATCTCCCGGTGCCCCGCCCCCGGGGTGAAGCGGCCCCCCGCGGTCACCACTCCTCGTGCTCGCGGGAGTCCCAGGCGGCCGCTTCGCCCAGATCGAGCGAGGCCAGCCCGGTGCGGTCCTCCTCATCGAGGGCGATGGCATCGAGGCTCGCATTGTCCCGCTGACGCTGGGGATCCTGGGACTTCGGGATCACCACGATGCCCTGATCGATCGCCCAGCGCAGCGAAACCTGCGAGGGGGTGACCCCGTGCTTGCGTGCGATGCGCTGCAGGGCGAACTGCCCGGCGAGCCCCTCACGCCCGCCCAGCGGACCCCAGGCCTGGGTGACGATGCCATGCTCGCGGTGGAAGGCGACGGCCTCGGCCCGGGGCAGGGCGGGGGAGAGCTGGATCTGATTCACCTCGGGGGTCACCCCGGTGGCGTCGATCAGCTCCTGCAGCTGCTCCGGCCGGAAGTTCGAGACCCCGATGTGCAGCGCCCGGCCTTCCTCCTTGAGATCGATCAGGGTGCGCCAGGTCTCCAGGGCGAGGCCGCGGGAGGGGTTGGGCCAGTGGATGAGCACCAGAGCGGCGCGCTCCAGGCCCAGCCGGCGCAGGGAGCCGAGGTACCCCTCGCGGGTCGCGATGCGGCCCTGGTCCCCGCCGGCGATCTTCGTGGTCACCAGCGCCTGGTCGGGATCCACGCCGCTGTCCCGCAGCCCCTGGCCGACCGCGGCCTCGTTGCCGTACTGGGCCGCGGAGTCGATCAGCCGGTAGCCCGCACGCAGGGCCTCGGCGATCGCGCGGGCACCTTCGACGCCCTTCATGCTGGAGGTGCCGAAGCCGATCAGCGGGAAGTCGGTGCCGTCGGCGAGGGTGGTGGTGGGGATGGACAGCGCGGTCGCGGACACAGGATCCTCCTGGAGCGGGGCGGGTGCGGACCCCACCAGCGTAGTCATCCTCCGGCAGAGCACGCACCGCAGGACGCCCGGATCACGCGCCGTGCTCTGTTAGCGTGCTCGCAGCGCCGAGAGGACGTGCCCTCACCGTCGAGGGCACGGAGGTCGAGAACCGAGGAGTTCAGATGGCAGTGGCAGCAGCGCACCGGGTCGGGGTGCATGACGAGATCTCCACGTTGCGGCGGGTGATCGTCCATGGGCCGGGGCCCGAGCTGGAACGGCTCACCCCGGATTCCCGGGAGGGACTGCTGTTCGACGAGGTGCTCTGGCGCGACCGGGCCGAGGCGCAGCATCGGGAGTTCACCTCTCTGCTGCGCGGCGAGGGCGTCGAGGTGCTCCAGCTGCGGGCTCTGCTGGCGGACCTGCTGGAGGATCCCTCGCTGCGCCAGGAGCTGCTGCATCGTGCCCTGGACCCTGCGATCCTCGGGGACATCGCGGTGCAGGACCTGCACGGGGCGCTCGCGGACCTGCCGCCGGCACCGCTGGTGGAGGTGCTCATCGGGGGCATCACCGTCGGCGAGCTGCGTGCCCTGGGGGTGAGCCCGCGCTCGATCGCCCTGCATGGCGCGGGGGAGGAGCGCCTGGTCCTGGATCCCCTGCCCAACCACCTGTTCACCCGCGACCCCTCGGCCTGGATCGGGGACGTGGTCTCCGTCAGCCCGATGCGTCACCCCGCGCGGCGCCGCGAGAGCCTGCACCTGGAGATGATCTACCGCCACCATCCGCAGTTCGCGGGTGCCGCCGCGCCGCGGCGCATCGTGGGCCGGGACGATGCCGGCACCGCGACCGTCGAGGGCGGTGACGTGATGATGCTGTCCCCGCGGGTGGTCGCGGTCGGCATGTCGGAGCGCACCAGCGCCGTCGGCGTCGAACGCCTGGCCGCCGATCTGCTCGCGGACGGCTCTGTGGAGCGGGTGGTCGCGATCGCGCTGCCGCATCGTCGCTCGATGATGCACCTGGACACCGTCACCACCGTCGTGGACGAGGAGTCGATGCTGCGGTTCGGGTCGCTGGAGGCGCTGGAGACGTTCGAGATCGAGCGCCCCGGGGACCGGCTGGTCTCACGCGCCCGACCGGCCGACGAGATGGACCAGGTCCTGGCCCGCGGGCTGGGGGTCGAGGCGCTGCGCGTGCTCACCCCGCCGCTGGATGCCTACGCCGCGGCCCGGGAGCAGTGGGACGACGGCTGCAACGTGCTGGCCCTGGCCCCCGGGAAGGTCGTCGCCTACGAGCGCGCCGCAGCCACCAATGAGTACCTGCGCGCCCAGGGCGTGGAGGTCCTCGAGTTCAACGGCGACGAGCTGGGCCGCGGCCGCGGCGGCCCCCGCTGCATGAGCTGCCCCGTCGCGCGGGCTGAGGATCCCGGCGGCGCGCCGGGAGGTCAGCGCCGGGTCGGGGGCGGCGGATCGGCCTCGGTCTGCAGCGGCTGGGCGTACTCCGGCAGCGGATCGTGCAGGTGACGTTCCAGCAGCAGCTGCTGGGCCCCGAACTCCTCCAGCCCCTTGCGCACGCAGAAGCCGAGCTTCCGCAGCAGGGCGACGCTGCGCTTGTTGCGGGTCTGGCTGATGGCGATCACCTGCTCGTCCTCGAGCTCGTTCCGGGCCCAGCCGAGCAGGGCGATGCACGACTCGGCCGCATACCCCCTGCCGGTCCACTCCGGGAGCAGCGCATAGGAGAGCTCGAGCTCACCGCGGTCGTAGCTGAGGGTGATCGAGCCGATCATGGTGTCGTCCTCGGCGAGGGCGAGCACCCAGCGCCCCCAGGTGAGGCCCAGCGGCGAGAGCTCCAGCGCCTGCCGGGACGCATAGTCCACGGCACCGCCGAGGTATTCACGGGTCACGGGATCGGTCATCAGCCGGATGACCGATCCGCGATCAGCGTCGCCAGGCGGCCGGATCACCAGCCGCGGGCTATGGATCCGTACCGGCCACTCGGTCGTGCCTTCCGTCGTCACCCGGCCCACGGTACTAGGTACTCGGGCCGGGACCGCGGGCCGTTCGGTCGGCGGCGGCGCATTCGTTCCGGGGCTCGCTCCCGCTTCCCTCCCGTCTGCGCAGACCGGCGACGCAGTCCACGCCCGGACGGTATGGTGAGCCTGCGACACGACGAGGTGGCGCACAGGTCGTCGCTCCTGCGTGACGTGCGAAGCGGAGCCCGCCCGACGACCGCCCACGGACGAGTAAGGAGCCCCATGGCCGACCAGGACCTGCGCAGCACCGCCCTCGCGGCGGTCCACGAGGCGCTCGGCGCGACGTTCACCGACTTCGCCGGCTGGCGCATGCCCGTGCGGTACGACTCCGATCTCGCGGAGCACCGAGCTGTGCGCGAGAGCGCCGGCATCTTCGATCTGAGCCACATGGGGGAGATCCACCTGCGCGGTCCCCAGGCCGGGGACGCCCTCGACCACGCGCTCGCCGGCAAGCTCTCGGCGATGTCCGTGGGGCGCGCGAAGTACTCGCTGCTGCTCACCGAGGACGGCGGCGTGATCGACGACGTCATCACCTACCGCCTCTCCGAGGAGCACTTCCTGGTCGTCGCCAACGCCTCCAACGCCGAGGTCGACGCCGCCGAGCTCAGTGCCCGGGCGGAAGGCTTCGACGCCGAGGTCGATGACGCCTCCGACCGCACCGCGCTGATCGCGGTGCAGGGCCCGGCGAGCGAGCAGATCCTGCTCGACGCCCTGCTCGACCGGGACAGCGGGGTCGAGGGCCTGACCGCTGCGGATCTCACCGAGATGAAGAACTACCGCTTCGCCGAGAGCACCTATCGCGGGGAGCCGATGCTGATCGCCCGCACCGGCTACACCGGTGAGGACGGCTTCGAGCTGTATGTCCCGAACGAGCTCGCCGCAGGACTGTGGGAGCAGCTCACCGTCGCCGGCGGCGACCGCCTCGTCCCCTGCGGGCTCGCCTGCCGAGACACCCTGCGCCTCGAGGCCGGGATGCCGCTGTACGGCAATGAGCTGGGCCGCGATCTGTACCCCGCCCAGTCGGGCATGGGCCGGATCGTCGCGCTGAAGTCCAAGGGCGACTTCGTCGGCCGCGCGGGCATCGAGGCTGCGGACCTGTCCGCCCGGCCGGTCCTGGTGGGCCTGGTCGCCGACGGCCGTCGCGCCGCGCGGGCCGGCTCCCAGGTGCGTGACGCGGACGGGCGGGAGGTCGGCTCGATCACCTCCGGCGTCCTCTCGCCGACGCTCGGCCATCCCATCGCCCTGGGCTTCGTGTCCGCGAACGTCTCCGAGGTCGGCACCGTTCTGGTGGCCGACGTGCGCGGCAAGGACCTCCCGGTCCGCGTCGTGAAGACGCCGTTCTACTCCCGTGACTGAAGCATCCCCCTGACCCCGAGTTCCCAGAACCCCCGTCCCAGGAAGGACCATCCCCCATGTCCGCAGAACTTCTGTACAGCAAGGACCACGAGTGGGTCCGCGTCGAGTCCGCGGGTGCCGCCGTCGTCGGCGTCACCGACTTCGCGGCCGAGCAGCTCGGAGACGTCGTCTACGTGGACCTGCCCGAGGTCGATGACGAGATCACCGCCGGCACCGAGATGGGTGAGATCGAGTCCACCAAGTCGGTCTCCGATCTGTTCTCGCCGATCTCCGGCACCGTCACCGAGGTCAACCAGGCCGTCGTCGACGCCCCGGAGCTCGTGAACTCCTCGCCCTTCGAGGAAGGATGGCTGGTCAAGGTCACCTTCGACGCACTCCCGGAGGATCTGATGAACGCCGCGGACTACACCGCCTTCACTCAGTCCTGATCGCTGCGGAGGTGGCCGCCGCGCGGCGGCCGCCTCCCGCCGGCACCGCGCGCCGCCGCGCGGAAGACCGCCGGCCACCCACCCAGATCCGCACGCAACACCAGGGGCGCCTCTCCATGACCGCATCGTCTGTGCATGCACACGACTCCTTCGTCCGCCGCCATGTCGGCACCGATCCCGACGCGCAGCGTCACATGCTCGAGCTCCTGGGCTATGAGTCCCTCGACGAGATGCTCACCGCTGCGGTGCCCAGCACGATCCTGCTGGACCAGGGCTCGGGGCCCAGGAGCCTCGAGTCGGCGGTCCCCGCCGGCATCTCCGAGCCGGCCGCGCTCGAGGAGCTGCAGACCCTCGCCGACCGCAACACGGTGCACCGCTCGCTGATCGGCCTGGGCTACCACGGCACCCATACGCCCGCGGTGATCCAGCGCAATGTGCTGGAGAACCCTGCCTGGTACACCGCCTACACCCCGTACCAGCCGGAGATCTCCCAGGGCCGCCTCGAGGCGCTGCTGACCTTCCAGACCATGATCTGCGACCTCACCGGGATGGACGTCTCCAACGCCTCCACCCTGGACGAGGCCACCTCTGCGGCCGAGGCGATGCTGCTCGCGCGCCGCAGCGTCAAGCGCAACGGCAACGTGTTCCTGGTCGATGCCGACACCCTCCCCGCCACCAAGGCGGTGCTGCAGGGCCGGGCCGACGGTCTCGGCATCGAGCTGCGCGAGGTCGACTTCGCCGTCGACGGCGCTCCCGAGGGCGACTACTTCGGCGCGCTGATCCAGTACCCCGGTGCGTCCGGCCGGGTCTGGGACCCCCGCGACGTCATCGCCGAGATCACGTCCACCAAGGCTCTCGCGATCGTCTCCGCGGACCTGCTGGCCCTGACCATGCTCGCCTCCCCGGGCTCGCTCGGCGCGGATGTCACCGTCGGCAGCTCGCAGCGCTTCGGCATCCCGCTGGGCTTCGGCGGCCCCCACGCGGGCTTCGTCGCCGTGCGCAAGGGTCTCGAGCGGCAGCTGCCCGGCCGCCTGGTCGGCGTATCCAAGGACGTCGACGGCAACCCCGCCTACCGGCTGTCCCTGCAGACCCGCGAGCAGCACATCCGCCGCGAGAAGGCCACCAGCGCGATCACCACGGCGCAGGTGCTGCTGGCCGTGATGGCCGCCATGTACGCCGTCTACCACGGCCCCGAGGGGCTCACCCGGATCGGTCGCACCGTCGCCGATCGCACCGCGTCCCTGGCCGATCTGCTGCGGCGCAGCGGCTTCGAGCTGGCGGGCGAGAGCTTCTTCGACACCCTCGAGGTGCGCGCCACCGGCAGCGCCGGCGCGATCTCGCGCTCCCTGCGCGAAGCCGGGTTCCTCGTGCACACCGAGGGCGATGACCTGGTCCACCTCTCGCTCGACGAGACCGTCACCGAGGCGGACCTCGAGAAGATCGCCGCGGCCTTCGCCCCCCAGGCCCCGACCCCGGGACAGGAGCTGACCGAGGTCGGCTCGGGCAACGGCTGGGACGGTCTGGTGCGGGAGGACCCCTTCCTCCAGCACCCGGTGTTCTCCTCCTTCCGCTCCGAGACCGCGATGATGCGCTATCTGCGCCGCCTCGCGGACCGGGACTTCGCGCTGGACCGCGGGATGATCCCGCTGGGCTCCTGCACCATGAAGCTCAACTCCGCCACCGAGATGGCCGGCATCACCTGGGCGGGCTTCAACGCGGTCCACCCCTTCGCGCCCCGTGAGGACGTGGAGGGCTATCTGGAGATGATCACCCAGCTGGAGTCCTGGCTCGCGGACCTCACCGGGTACGACACCGTCTCCCTGCAGCCCAACGCCGGCTCCCAGGGCGAGTTCGCGGGACTGCTCGCGATCCGCGCCTACCACGCCTCCCGCGGGGAGAGCGGGCGGGAGGTGTGCCTCGTGCCCAGTTCAGCGCACGGCACCAATGCCGCCTCCGCCGTGATCGCCGGGCTGCGCGTGGTGGTGGTCGACTCCGATGCCCGCGGCAACATCGATCTCGACGACCTGAAGCAGAAGATCAAGGACCACGGCGACGAGCTCGCCGCGATCATGATCACCTACCCCTCCACACACGGCGTGTACGAGGAGGAGGTGCGCACCGTCTGCGAGCTGGTCCACGACGCCGGCGGTCAGGTGTACGTCGACGGCGCGAACCTCAACGCGCTGCTGCAGGTGGCGCGTCCCGGCGAGTTCGGAGGCGACGTCTCCCACCTGAACCTGCACAAGACCTTCTGCATCCCGCACGGCGGCGGCGGCCCGGGCGTCGGCCCGGTGGCGGCGAAATCGCATCTGGCGCCCTTCCTGCCCGGTCACCCGGACATGCAGCAGGAGGAGCATCCGGTGGCCGGCCACGGCAGCCGCCCCCATGGCGGCCCACCGGTCTCGCAGGCGCCCTACGGCTCCGCATCGATCCTGCCGATCACCTGGACCTACATCCGGCTGATGGGACCGGACGGACTGCGCGAGGCGACCGGTGCCGCGGTGCTGGCCGCGAACTACATGGCCCGCCGCCTCGAGGAGTCCTTCGAGATCCTCTACACGGGGGACAACGACCTGGTGGCCCACGAGTGCATCGTGGACCTGCGGCCCTTCACCGCCCGCACCGGGATCACCGTGGACGATGTGGCCAAGCGGCTGATCGACTACGGCTTCCATGCCCCGACCATGTCGTTCCCGGTGGCGGGCACGCTGATGGTGGAGCCGACCGAATCCGAGGACCTCGCCGAGATCGATCGCTTCGTCGACGCGATGCTGATGATCGCCAAGGAGGCGGAGGAGGTGGCCGCCGGCACCTGGCCGAAGGACGACAACCCGCTGGTCAACTCCCCGCACACCGCAGCCTCGATCGCGACGGGGGAGTGGACCCACCCGTACTCCCGCGAGATCGCCGTCTACCCCGGCAGCTGGACCGCGCTCGAGGACGACTCCGTCCACGACAGCGCCCAGATGCGGATCCAGTCGAAGTACTGGCCGCCGGTGCGCCGCGTCGAGCAGGCCTTCGGCGACCGCAACCTGGTGCCCACCTGGCCGCGCGACTGAGACCAGGCCCGTGTGAACACCTGTGACGCCCCGGTTCCCGACCGGGGCGTCACTGCTCGTAGGCTCGGTCCATGACCGAGATCCTCACCACCCACGCCGGTTCCCTCCCACGCAGCCCCGAGCTGATCGCGGCCAACGCCGCCCGGCCCGTCGGCGCTGACGGGCTCACCCCCGAACCCACCGCCGAGTTCCGCGAGGTGCTGCGGCAGGCCGTGGTGGACGTGGTCGCGAAGCAGCGGGAGATCGGCATCGCGATCCCCAACGACGGCGAGTACGGGCACCTGATGGGATCGGCCGTGAACTACGGCTCCTGGTGGTCGTACATCTTCGATCGCGTCAGCGGCCTGGAGATCACCGGGGAGGACATCTTCTCCTCCCAGCCGGTGCGCTCAGCGCCCGGCGACGTGCGCCTGACCACTTTCCCGGACCGCCGCGACTGGACGCTCTTCGCCGAGGCCTACCAGGATCCGACCTCCGGCATCACCGTCGGCTCCCAGCCCACCTTCCCGGCGGCGACCGGCCCCATCGCCTATTCAGACACCGGGCGCGCGCTGATCTCCCAGGACATCGCCAATGCGCAGGCGGCCTTCGACGCCGCCGGCTACGAGCACGGCTTCCTCAACTCCCTCTCGCCCGGCTCGGGCAGCCGCATCGTCGATGCCCACTACGGCGATGTCGACGCCTTCCTCGACGCCTGGGTCGAGGTGATGCGACCCGAGTACGAAGCGATCGCCGCGGCCGGCCTCACCGTGCAGGTCGACGATCCCTCGATCGCCGAGAACTGGGACCAGATCAACCCCGAACCCAGCGTGGAGGACTACCTCGACTTCACCCGGAAGCGGGTCGACGCCGTCAACCGTGCCCTGGTGAACGTCCCCACCGAGCAGACCCGTTTCCACCTCTGCTGGGGCTCCTGGCACGGACCCCACACCACCGACATCGAGCTCCGCCACCTCGCCCCGCTGCTGCTGGAGATCGACGCGAAGTACTACTCCTTCGAGGCCGCGAACGTGCGCCACGAGCACGAGTGGACCGTCTGGGAGGAGCTGACCCTGCCCGAGGACAAGGTGCTGGTGCCCGGCATCGTCTCCCACGCCACCAACGTGGTCGAGCATCCGGAGCTGGTCGCCCAGCGCCTGGAGCGCTTCGCCCGGATCGTCGGTCCCGAGCGCGTGATCGGCTCGACGGACTGCGGCCTCGGTGGGCGGATCCACCCGCAGATCGCCTGGGCGAAGCTCGAGTCCCTCACCGCAGGAGCGGAGATCGCCGCCCAGCGCCTCTGACCCCAGCCGCACCGGCGGCCGTCTCCTGCGGTGATCGCCGCAGCGGACCGGGTGTTCACCGGGATGTCATGTGCAGGTAGCGCAGAGGACGGGCACGGGGAGCATCATCAGGAGCGTGAGGATCCTCCTTGTCTCCGAAACGTTCCTTCCGCACCTGCCCGGCGTCACGGAACCGGTGCTCCGCATGGCCGACCACTTCGCTGCCACGGGCGACGACCTCGAGATCATCGCGCCCGCAGCGCCGGGAGCGGAGAAGCATCTGCGCACCTCCAGTGGCAGGCGGGTGAGGGTGCATCGGATCGCCTCGGCCCCACTGCCCGGCCGCCCCGCGGTGCGGATCGTCCCCGCCGGCGCCTCAGCGCTGCGCCGACGCATCGACGAGTTCCAGCCCGACATCATCCACCTCGACTCTCCGCTGCTCCTCGGCGGCCGCGCCGCGGTCGCGGCGCAGAGGGCCGGAGTCCCCGTGGTGGCGGTCCATGGCGGCGACGCTCCCGGATCCCCCGCGCCGTACGGCATGGCGCTCCTGGAGGACGCCACCTGGCAGCTGCGACGGGAGGCCCACCACCGGGCGACGGTGAACCTCGCACCGTCCAACGCGACCCGCGACCAGATGCTCGACCGCGGCATCGAGCGGGTGGACCTGTGGCGGCGCGGCGCGGACACCTCCCTGTTCTCGCCCGCGCGGCGCAGCGCGTCCCTGCGGGCCTCCTACGCACGGCCCGAGGAGAAGCTGGTGGTCTATGCGGGGCGCCTCGCCCCGAGAAGCAGGTCGAGGATCTCGAGGTCATCCATGACATGCCCGGAGTGCGCCTGCTGATCGTGGGCGAAGGGCAGCAGCAGGAGTCCCTGCGGCGACTGCTGCCCCGGGCCCGCTTCGCCGGGTTCCGCACCGGCACGGACCTGGCCGCCCATCTCGCCAGCGCCGATCTGTTCATCGATCCCGGCGAACGGGAGACCCGCGGCCGGACCCTGCAGGAGGCGATGGCCTCCGGGCTGCCGGTGATCGCTCCCCGCCGCGGGGGACCGGTGGACCTCATCGCACCCAGCCGCACCGGCTGGCTCTACACCCCGGGCATGCTCGACGAGCTGCGGGATTGCGCGAGCGACCTGCTGTTCGACGACGGAAAGCGACGGGCCTTCGGCCGGGCGGCCGAGGCCTCCATGCACAGACGCACCTGGCCGGTGCTCGCCGAGCAGCTGCGCGGCTACTACCTGCAGGCCATCGAGCAGCACGGGCGCGTCGGCGCACTCCTGTGACATCCCCTCCCCGACATCCGGCCGGGGCCGCACCGACCCGCTGTCACGCCGGGCTGTCACATTCGGCCACATAACTCGCCCGCCAGGGGTCCGTGCAGTGAACTGGGTCCAGTCGTCGACCGGCGGCCCGGAACATCGCTCCTCTGCGGAAAGGACAACATCATGGCGCAGCGCACTCGTCGCCCGCTCATCGGCGTGACCGCGGGGACCCGCACGATGATGTCCGGCGCCTGGGCGGGCCATGACGCCGTGTCCGTCAACGAGCACTATGTGCGTGCTCTGCGCGAGGCCGGCGCCCGCCCCGTCATCATCGCCCCGCAGGATGAGTGGAGCGATGAGGAGATCGCAGAGCTGGATGGTCTCGTGCTCACCGGCGGGACCGACCTCGACCCGGCCGCCTGGGGCGAGGACGCCCTGGTCACCGACATGACCCCGGACCCGGAGCGGGATGCCTTCGAGACCGCGCTCTACCGCGCGGCCCGCCGCAGCGACGTGCCCGTGCTGGGGATCTGCCGCGGCCTGCAGATCATCGTCGTCGCCGAGGGCGGCGCACTGCACCGCCACCTGCCGGTGGACCTGCCGGGGCACCCCACCACCGGTGAGCGACCCACCCGGGTCGAGGCCGAGGTGGAGGCCGCCAGCGATCTCGCACTCGCCCTCGGCACCCGCGCCGAGGTCACCGCCTTCCACCACCAGGGCGTGCGCGCCGTGCGCGGGGACCTGCGGATCGTGGCCCGTCACGACAGCGGCCTGCCGCTCGCCGTCGAGGCGGAGCGCGGCTCGAGCGTCCTGGGGGTGCAGTGGCACCCGGAGATCGACGGCCCGAGCGGAGCAGCCCTGTTCGAGAGCCTGCTCACGGCGATCCACCACCGAGAGGTGTCTGCTCCCGTCGGCTCTCTGGTCTAAGATGGGCTCTGGACGCCCCTGCTCCGGCTGCGGCGACCACCGGCAGCGGTACAGGCACAGGAAGAGGTATCATGAGCAACCAGCACGCCACGGGCGCGCCTCGCGCACAGACGCACGAGGACGAGAACGTGACTTCGAAGGGCAACAGCCTCGGCCTGTCGATCGTGCTGTTCGTCGTCTTCTTCGGGCTCTTCGGCGGTGGCCTGTACGTGATGGGTCTGATCTCGATGGACGATCCCTCCGTGCTCACCTTCTGCGGTGGCCTGGCGATGTGCCTCATCGCGCTGTTCGGAACCTTCGACCTGGTGCCGCGCTTCCTGAACAAGTGACCCTTCGCTGAACATTCCACGTGCCCGGCGCCTCACGGCGGCCGGGCACTGGCATGTCCGGGGCGGCACCCGGGCCGGTCCCGCTGCGGCTCAGCGGGAGGGCTGCGTCGCATCGAGGCGCACGAGCGCCTCCAGTGCCACCACGATCATGTCCTCGAAGGTCTCCTGACGCTCCTGCGAGCTGGTCCTCTCCCCGGTGAGGAGATGATCCGAGACGGTGCACAGCGCGAGCGCCCGACGGGAGAACTGCGCCGCCAGCGTGTACAGCGCCGCCGTCTCCATCTCGACCCCGAGCACCCCGTACTTCGCCAGGGTCGCCGTGATCTCCGTGTCGGGGCTGTAGAACTGGTCCGAGGAGAACAGACCGCCGGCGGTCACCGGCAGCAGCCGCTCCTCGGCGACCTCCACCGCATGCCGTGCCAGGGTGAAGTCCGCAGCGGGGGCGTAGGAGACCTGACCGAATCGCGGCACGTTCATCGCGGAGTCGGTGGAGGCGGCCACGCCGAGGATCACGTCCCGCACGCTCACCGTCTCCGACAGCCCGCCGCAGGTGCCTACGCGGACGATGGCCTGGACGTCGTAGTCCTCGAACAGCTCCTGGGCATAGATGGCCATCGAGGGCTGCCCCATCCCCGAGCCCTGCGCGGAGACGCGGACACCGGCATACGTGCCCGTGAAGCCGAGCATCCCGCGCACATCGTTGTACTGGACCGGGTCCTCGAGGAAGGTCTCGGCGATCCACCGGGCACGATAGGGGTCACCGGGCATGAGCACGTAGGGGGCGATCTGATCGGGGGAGGCTCCGAGGTGTGTCGACATGAGGCCAGGGTACGGCGTGCGCGGGCCGGTGTCGTGTGCCCCCGGACCGGAGCGCGGGAACAGCTGGAGCGGTCCGCGGACGAGGAGCTCCGGCTGCCGGTCGACGAGGTCCGGATGGTCCACAATGGTGTCTCGTGAACGCTCACGCCCCCTCCTCCGGCGACCTCGCCCGCCCCGTCGTCCCCGCCGCCGTGCGCCGTGCTCGATGGGCCGTCTCGCTGGTCTTCTTCCTCAACGGCGCCTCGTTCTGCGCGATCATGCCCCGCTACCCGGAGCTGGTGGACTCGATCGGGCTGAGCAACACCGCCTTCGGACTCGCCATCGGACTCGGACCTCTCGGCGGGCTGCTCTCGGGCCTGTTCGCGGCGCGATTGATGAGGGGCCTCGGCTCGGCGCGCGTCGCCGTGGCCGCCCAGATCATCGCCTCCACCTCCCACCTGCTGGTCTACACCGCCGGGAGCTGGCTGTGGCTCGCACTCTCGCTCGGTCTCGCGGCCGCGGCAGATGCGATCACCGACATCTCGATGAACTCCCACGGGATGCGGGTCGAACGCCGCTACCGCCGCTCGATCATGAACAGCTACCACGGCTGGTGGTCCCTCGGAGCGGTGGTCGGCGGGCTGTTCGGGGCGGCCGCCGCACAGCTCGGGCTCCCGCTGTGGGCCCAGGGCGTGATCGGGCTGCTCCTCTTCGGCGCCCTGGCTGCAGGATCCTTCCGCTATCTGCTGCCCGGGCACGACTCCACCGAGCGCACCCCGGTGCCGAGCACCGCGGGCCCGTCGGCCGCCTCCGCGGGCGAGGTGCCCGCTGATGCCTCCCCGCACGGGCTAAGCATCGCGGGGATGAGCCTGCATGCCCTCGCCCTGGTGGGCGCGCTGGGCATGGTGCTGGTGTTCGCCGGCTCCACGGAGGACGCCGGAAGCACCTGGGGCGCCCTGTTCATGACCGAGACCTTCGGTGCCGCGCCCTTCCTGGCCGGTATGGCCTTCGTCGCGATGCAGGGGGCGCAGACCATCGGCCGCTTCACCGGGGACGCCGTCGTGGACCGAATGGGGGACCGTGCCACCGCCCGCCTGGGAGCCCTGGTCGGGATGATCGGGATGAGCCTCGCACTGCTGCTGCCCTCGCCCGCCATGGCGGTGATCGGCTTCGCCGCCGCCGGCTGGGGCGTGGCCACCCTGTTCCCCGCCGCCTTCCGCGCGGCCGATGAGCTCCCGGGCGTGCCGCCGGGCGTGGGCATCACGGTGGTCGGCTGGTTCGCGCGCCTGGGCTTCTTCCTCACACCGCCCCTGGTCGGAGCACTCGCAGATGCGATGACCCTGCGCTACGCACTGTGGATGGTTCCGGTGTATGCGCTGGGCATCATGCTCTTCTCCGCCGTGCTCAGCACACGGCAGCGGTCCACCTCGGCCGGAGGCCCGTCCACCACGGTCTGAGGCTCGCAGCCGAGCCGGGCGGTCAGAACCGGCTGACGTCCCCGGCGCCCTCCCGAGCGATCACCAGATCCCCGCCGGACAGATCGATGACCGTGGTCGGCTCCGTGCCCACCTCGCCGGAATCGATGATCGCCTCGACCTGCCCATCCAGCAGGTCCTGGACCACCCAGCCCTCCGTGGGCGGCTCCTCCTGCTCCGGCATCAGCAGGGTGGAGGAGACGATCGGCGCGCCGAGCGCCTCGACCAGAGCATGGGCCACCCGATGATCGGGGATCCGCACCCCGACGGTGTGCTTCTTGGGATGCGCCATCTTCCGGGGCACCTCGCGGGTGGCCGGCAGGATGAAGGTGTACGGCCCGGGCGTGGCGTTCTTGACCAGTCGGAAAGTCGGGTTCGAGACCAGCACGAACTGGCCCAGCTGCGAGAAGTCCGCGCACACCAGTGTGAAATGGTGATCCTTGCCGACCTGACGGATCCGACGGATGCGCTCGAGCCCCTCAGCGTTGCCGAGCGCGCAGCCCAGCGCATAGCAGGAGTCGGTGGGGTAGGCGATCAGCCCACCCGCTTCCAGCACGGCCACCGCCTGCTCGATCAGGCGGGGCTGCGGATCCTCGGGATGGATGTCGAGATACTTCGCGGAGTGACGTGACCTGGCCATACCCGATGGTACGCCGGAGCCTCACAGCACGTCGATCAGGCTGCGTCTGTTGCCTGGTCTCCTGCCGTTCGTGCCTCACAGCACGTCGATCAGGCTGCGCCTGCTGCCTGATCTCCTGCCGTTCGTGCCTCACAGCACGTCGATCAGGCTGCGCCTGCTGCCTGATCTCCTGCCGTTCGTGCCTCACAGCACGTCGATCAGGCGACGACCACGAACTCTCGGCCGATCCACTTGGTGCGGCGCAGCCGGACCACGGCGCTGACCGGCAGCGGACCGTTGATGTGGGGGTAGCCGCGACCCTTGCCATCCACATCCGCCTCGATGTCCACGGCGATGCCTGCCGCCTCGACGCGGCCCACGTCGATCTCGAGGATCACCAGATCCGAGGGGCGGTCGGGGTAGATGCGCTTGGCGACCTTGGAGACCTGCTCGGGCCAGGAGGCGTGGATGAACCCCTCGTCGGCGAGCTCGCGATCGCGCGTGGCGCGGGTGTACGAGCCTGACCGGACGGCCGCCTCCCAGGCGGGCAGTTCGGTGATGTGCCAGATCAGGGGCGCGGGCATGACCGGCAGTGTACCGTGACCGGCATGGATGAGACCTCCGCCGAACCGGGCGCGGTGCGCCTGGTCCACAATGCCGATCGCGACCGCTACGAAGCGCTGGACGGGGACGAGGTCCTCGCCGTCCTCGCCCATGAGGACGAGGACCCGCCGGACGGCGACGGCCGCGCTCTCGGAGTGCGCCTGCGCGACCTGCGCTCCACCGTGGTCGCCCCCGAGCGCTCCGGTGCCGGGATCGGCTCCGCCATCGTGCGCTTCGCCCTCGACGACATCCGCGGCCTGGGCATGACCGTCCGTCCCACCTGCTGGTTCGTGCGGGGATGGATCGAACGACACCCCGAGTACGCGGACCTGCTGGAGACAGCCGCCCCCGAGACGGACGGAGACGACCGATGACCTACCGGATCCTCACCATCTGCACCGGCAACATCTGCCGCTCCCCGATGGCCGAGTACGCCGTGCGCGAGGCCCTCGAGCAGGCGGGCCTCGCCGAGCACGTCGAGGTGACCTCCGCAGGCACCTCCGGCTGGGAGGTCGGGAACCCGATCGACCCCCGCGCCGGTGAGCTGCTGCGCCGTCACGGCATCGAGCCCGGCGACCATCGGGCCCGGCAGATGGACACCGACGAGCTGCAGGAGGCCGACCTGGTGCTCACGCTCGACCACGACCACGTCGACCCCGTGCGACGGGTGCTCGGCGCCGCGCGGGCCGAGGAGACGGTGCGGATGGTGCGGGACTTCGCCCCGCACTCCGTCGAGGACACCGGCATCCGTGATCCCTGGTACGGGGACGAGAGCGACTTCGACACCGCCTGGGAGCAGATCGACGAAGCACTCCCCGGGATCGTCGACCACGTGCGCAGCGCCCTGCCCGAGCAGGAGCTGCGGGGGACGGGGCCGCGATGATGACCGCACAGTCGGAGACACCGCGGGGAGCACTGGAGACGGCCGCCGCCCTGCGCACCGGAGAGCTCGATGCCGAGGAACTCGCCGAGCGCACCCTCGACGCGGCACGCTCGACGGGCGCCGAGGTGGGCGCCTTCGCCCATCTCCTGGAGGCGCTCACCCGGGAGCAGGCGCGCAGCGCGGCCGGGCAGCTCGAGCAGGCTCGTCGCGCCGGGCGTCTCGCAGAGCTCGCCGACCACCGGCCGCTGCTCGGCGTGCCGCTGCCGATCAAGGATCTGACCCAGGTCGCCGGGGCGCCCTTCGAGGCGGGCAGCGCGGCGCTCGCCGGGAACATCGCGACCCTGACCGACGGGGTCGCCCAGCAGATCCTCGACGGCGGCACCCTCACCATCGGCAAGACTTCGACCCCCGAGTTCGGGCTGCCCTGCTACACCGAGCCGGCCACCGGGGCGCCTGCCCGCACCCCCTGGGATCTGGACCGCACCGCCGGCGGATCCAGCGGCGGCGCGGCCGCCGCAGTGGCCAGCGGGATCGTCCCGCTCGCCCACGGTTCCGACGGCGGCGGATCGGTGCGCATTCCCGCCGCCTGCTGCGGCATCGTCGGCCTCAAACCGTCCCGCGGGGTCATCTCCCCGGGCCCGTACGGCAGCGAGGGGATGGGGCTGGTCACCGATGGGATCCTGACCCGCAGCGTGCGGGACGCCGCCGCCGGGCTCGACCTGCTCGCCGGGCCCCGCATCGGGGACTTCACCCCCGCGGCCCGCGCCCCGGGCTCCCACCTCACCCGTCTCGACGATGTCGGCGCACAGAGCGCTCCGCTGCGGATCGGAGTGCTGCGCGCACCGCTGGCCGCGGAGACCGACGTCCACCCGGCCGCCGTGCGCGGCCTCGACCGGGCGCTCGAGGTGCTGCGCGGACTCGGCCACGAGCTGACCGAGATCCCGGCCCCGTTCACCCCCGAGGACTGGACCGCCTTCATGCCGTTGTGGACCGTCGGAGCGGCGACGATCCCGCTGGACGAGGAGCAGGAGGGCAAGCTCCTCGAGCTCACCCGCTGGCTGCGCGAGCGTGGCCGCAGCTATAGCGGCGTCGACCTCGCCCGGGCCTTCGCCGGGGTCCAGATGCTGTCGAGACGCACCCTGGAGGCCTTCGCCCCCTACGACATCGTGATCACCCCGGCGCTCTCCGGTCCTCCCGCCCTCCCCGAAGAGCTGCAGCTGGTCGACGGCGCCGCAGACTTCGATGCCCAGTGCGCCTTCACCCCCTGGACCAGCACCTGGAACATGCTCGGTGCCGCGGCGATCTCGATCCCGTTGCACCGCGAGAGCATCGACGGGGTCGAGCTGCCGTTCGGCGTGCATCTGGGCGCGACCCGGCACGGCGACGACGCCCTGCTGCTGTCCGTGGCCGCGCAGCTGGAGGCCCGCGACCCGTGGCCGCTGGTGCGCACGCCGCACAGCGCATGAGCGGCCTCGCGGGAGCCGACGGGCCGCAGACCATCCGCCTGGACGTGTGGCTGTGGAGCGCTCGTCTGATGCCCACCCGCTCCGCGGCGACGGCCGCCTGTCGCGGCGGGCACGTGCGCCGCAACGGCGAACCGGCCAAGGCGGCGCAGAAGATCGTGGTCGGAGATGAGCTACGGGTGCGCTCCCGCGGCCGGGAGCGGATCGTGATCGTCACCCGGATCCTCACCACCCGGGTGGGGGCGCCGATCGCCCGCGAGGCCTACGAGGACCACACCCCCGAGCCGCCGCCTCAGCTGGCGGCGGCGCCGCCCCGTCGGGAGCGCGGCACGGGCAGGCCCACCAAACGCGAGCGGCGACAGTTCGACCGGCTGCGCGGACGCGATTCCACCCGTGGCCCGGCAGTGGACCCGGAGGATGCGCCCTGAGGGCAGGCTGGACCCTTGACCGGGCTCAGCGCGCCATGGCGAGCAGCTGCTGCCGATTCGCGGTCAGCCGCTGCAGCAGGTTCCGCTCGATCCCGACGACCTTCGGATTCGCACCGTCTGCCAGCAGCCGCTGACGGATCGAGGCGAGATCGGCGCTCTCCCGGATGAATCTTTTCATCACGGGCCGGGCGCCGATCTGGCTCGCCCAGCGCTTGCCTTCGCGCCGACCCTTCCAGGTCGCGAGCATGTCGACCTCCTCATGGGTGAGCCAACCCTGGTTGGCGTAGTCACCCAGGCGAACCCTGGTCAGCCGGGACTCGTCCCAGATCAGCACCACGATCGCGATCAGCCACAGCAGCGAGATGATCGCCTGGGCGCCGTACATCAGCAGCACTCCGAGGAGCCCGCCCCCGAGCCAGGCGGAGAAGTTCCATCCGGCGTGCAGCAGCATCCCGGGGATCAGGGCGGGGATGAACACCAGGAAGCCCATGATCGTGCCCCATTTGCGAGCCACGAAGCCGACGGTGAGGCCGGTCAGAGAGGTGTAGATGGCGTGGCCGAAGATGTTCATCACGCCGCGCAGGATGAACAGGAACAGCACCCCGCCGGCGCCGGAGGTCTCCAGCTGCCGGGTGTAGTAGACGATGTTCTCGGTGAAGGCGAAGCCGCCGCCGATCAGCGAGCCATAGATCAGACCATCCAGCGGGCCGTTGAAATAGCGGCGGGCCAGCAGCATCAGCAGCAGCAGACCGAGCCCCTTGGTGGTCTCCTCGACCAGCGGCGCACTGATGACGAGACCGGCGAAGTTCGCGATCTCCTCGCTGCCCGTGGCGATGAAGACCAGCTGACCGTTCAGGGTGTTCAGCACATAGCTGATGCCGACGGCGATGGCGGCGCCCCAGAACACCGCGATGATCAGCAGGGGCAGCGGCTGCGGATCCCAGCGGTCCGCCAGGACCATGATCCCCGCGATGATCAGCAGGGAGAAGGCGGCGAGGAAGGCGGTGACCGGCCACCACACCGGATTCGCGCTCGCGGTGATGACGAAGTTGAGGAAGAAGTAGCCCAGGACCAGCAGCAGGCAGACGCCGAGCACGACGACGGCCAACCACACGGCGATGCTCACGGTGGGCAATCGGGCGGCACCCTGGGCGACCTCCTGGACCCGTCGGGTCTGGGTGGACCAGGCGGAATGGGGCTGAGCCTGGTCGGGACGCTGGATCTGGGCCGGCGCGAAGCGGGCCGCGGTGAGGCCGGAGGCCGGCCGTACCGAGGTGTCGTACGCGCGGGGGTTGCCGTAGTCGATATAGCGCGGCTGAGGTGGGTGCGACGGGCCGCCCTGGGCTGCACCGGGGCGCGGCCGGCCGTTGGGCATGTACCGGCCGTTCTGCGGCGGTGTCGGGGGCTGTGTCATGAGGGCCTCGGTTTCGACGGCAGCGGGGAGGAGGGAAGGGTGGCACGGGACCGCCGTCGGTTCCCCGGACGACGCCTCACGGTGCCAGTGCGATGCTACAGGCGTGCATTCCCATCATCGCCGAGCGGGAGGTCGACGGTGAGCGGATGTGGACAAGTGATCGGCCGTGCACCGAGAGGCATCGCAACCGATCCGAGATTGAGTGGAATAGACTCAACTTGTCTGACGTTCTTATCAGCAGATGTCGTGGCGTTCAGGTCCGCGACCCCAGAGGACTCAGGAGAGGAGCCCCGTGGAGTTCCAGTTCACCACCCGTTCCCAGGAGGCCGTCACCGCCGCCGCGGAGAGAGCCGTCGAGCTCGGCAATCCTCAGATCAGCTCCCTCCACCTGCTGTGGGCGCTGGCCGGGCAGGCCGACGGCATCGGCCGGGCCTGCCTCGAAGCGGTCGGTGCAGCGCCGGATGAGGTGATCCGCCGCAGCGCCGAGGCCATCGAGGCGCTGCCCCGTGCCAGCGGCGGATCGTCCCCCACCTTCGTCGGCACCGGATTCGATGCCCTCGAGGCTGCCCGCCGGGAGGCGGATGCCGCCCACCGCAGCTACCTGTCCACCGAGCATCTGATGATCGGCATCGCGCTCGGCAAGGACCCGGCCGCCCGGCTGCTCGCAACGGCCGGGGCGACGCCGAGAGCCCTGCGCGATGCCGTCCAGGAACTGACCACAGGAGATGACCGCATGACCCAGATGGACTCCCAGAACCCCGAGGGCTCCTTCCAGAGCCTCGAGAAGTTCGGCGTCGACCTCACCGAGCTGGCCCGCGAGGGGCGGCTCGACCCCGTGATCGGCCGAGACGGCGAGATCCGCCGCGTGGTGCAGGTGCTCTCGCGCCGCACCAAGAACAACCCCGTGCTGATCGGAGAGCCAGGTGTCGGCAAGACCGCCGTGGTGGAGGGTCTGGCCCAGCGGATCGTCGCCGGCGACGTCCCGGACTCGCTGCGCGGCAAACGCCTGGTCTCGCTCGACCTCTCCTCGATGGTCGCGGGCTCGAAGTACCGCGGCGAGTTCGAGGAGCGGATGAAGGCCGTCCTCGACGAGATCCGCACCAGCGACGGCCAGATCATCACCTTCATCGACGAGCTGCACACCGTGGTCGGTGCCGGCGGCTCCGGGGACGGCTCGATGGACGCCGGCAACATGCTCAAGCCCATGCTCGCCCGCGGCGAGCTGCGGATGGTCGGCGCGACCACGCTGGACGAGTACCGCGAGAACATCGAGAAGGATCCCGCGCTCGAGCGGCGCTTCCAGCAGGTGCTGGTGGGGGAGCCCAGCGTCGAGGACACGGTCACGATCCTGCGCGGTCTCAAGGACAAGTACGAAGCGCATCACAAGGTCACCATCACCGACGCCGCCCTGGTCGCGGCCGCGGCCTTGTCCTCGCGCTACATCTCCGGCCGCCAGCTGCCGGACAAGGCCATCGACCTGGTCGACGAGGCGGCGTCCCGGCAGCGCATGGAGCTGGACTCCTCGCCGGAGCAGCTGGACATCCTGCGCCGCCAGGTGGACCGGCTGAAGATGGAGGAGCTCGCGCTCGCCGGCAGCGAGGACCCGGGCAGCCTCGCCCAGCTGGAGTCCGTGCGCTCGCAGCTGGCCGATCGGACCGAGCAGATGGACGAGCTCTCGGCCCGCTGGGAGCGGGAGAAGGCGGGGCTGAACCTCGTCGGCGACCTCAAGGCGCAGCTCGAGCAGCTCCGCATGCAGGCCGATCGTGCCCAGCGCGACGGTGATCTGACCGCCGCCTCCAAGATCCTGTACGGAGACATCCCGGCGCTCAAGGAACAGCTGCGCGACGCCGAGGAGCAGGAATCCGGTGAGCACAGCGAGCAGCAGCGGCCGATGGTCGCCGATCACGTCGGGCCCGATGACATCGCCGAGGTGGTCGAGGCGTGGACCGGGATCCCGTCGGGCCGGCTGCTGCAGGGCGAGACCGAGAAGCTCCTGCAGATGGAGGAGATCATCGGTCGGCGCCTGATCGGCCAGCAGCGAGCGGTCGCCGAGGTCTCGGATGCCGTGCGCAGGGCCCGGGCAGGGATCTCGGATCCCCACCGGCCCACCGGCTCCTTCCTGTTCCTCGGGCCCACGGGGGTGGGCAAGACCGAGCTGGCCAAGGCCCTGGCCGAGTTCCTCTTCGATGACGAGCGGGCGATGATCCGCATCGACATGTCGGAGTACGGCGAGAAGCACACCGTCTCCCGGCTGGTCGGCGCGCCCCCGGGATACGTCGGCTACGACCAGGGAGGGCAGCTCACCGAGGCCGTGCGGCGCAGACCGTACTCGGTGGTGCTGCTCGACGAGATCGAGAAGGCGCATCAGGACGTGTTCGACGTGCTGCTGCAGGTGCTCGACGACGGCCGGCTCACCGACGGGCAGGGACGGACCGTGGACTTCCGCTCCACGATCTTCATCCTCACCTCGAACCTCGGGGCCGTCGCGCTGCAGGACCAGACGCTCACCGAGAAGGAGAAGCATGATCGGGTGATGCAGGTGGTGCGGGCCTCCTTCAAGCCGGAGTTCCTCAACCGTCTGGACGACATCGTCATGTTCGATGCTCTGGAGCGGGAGGAGCTGAGCCGCATCGTCTCGCTCCAGATCCAGGAGGTGGCGGAGCGGCTGCACGATCGCCGCATCGAACTGGACGTCTCCGCGGACGCCACCCGCTGGCTCGCCGAGGAGGGCTTCGACCCGCTGTACGGGGCGCGTCCGCTCAAGCGCCTGGTGCAGAAGGAGATCGGCGACGGCCTCGCCCGGCTGATCCTGCGCGGCGAGGTGCAGGACGGCCAGCGGGTGCGGGTCCGGGCCGCGGCCGATGGACCGGGCCTGGTCCTCGAGGTGGACGGCTCCGAGCCCGGGGCACCCGCGCCCTCCGACCGGGAAGCGCCAGACGCTGCGCAGAGGTGAGGCGCCGCCGGCCGTGGAGATGCCATCTCCACGGCCGGTGTGCCGGGCCTGGGCATCTCACCCCTGGGGGTCCCAGGGTGCCGGCAGGTATCGCCGGCGCAGGTCGTAGTAGAACTCGGGGTCGGTCAGCTGTTCCTGGCCGCGCTCCCAGCCCAGTCCGACCTCCCGGACGGACTGCTCCGCCGTGCGCAGTGCCTCCGCGGAGTGAGCATTGAAGGGCTCCACCAGGTCTGCGCTGGTCCCGATCAGATCGGACGTGGTGTCCGCGGCGGCAGGGAGCGCGGAGACGGTCAGGAGGTCGGCGGAGACGCCCACCTGTCGAAATGCCCCTCGCTCGAAGGCGCGGAAGGCCCCGGCCGCGTCGCCGTCGCCGGCAGCGGTGAGGACCTCGTCGCTGGTCTGCGTCACATTGGCGACTCCGCGGTCGATGGCCGAGAACGTCTGGTCGAGCACCGAATGCTCTCCGAGAACTGCTCCCGAGACCTCGTGCGGCAGGCGGGCCAGCGACACCGCCGGGACGAACGCCCCGTACCCGTTGTCCTCGAGCTTCAGCTCGACCCGGTCGAAGCCGTCGCCGATGCTCTCGTGGACGCTCATCAGCGTCTGGGCGGTTCCCACTGCGGGAACCTCTCCCAGCGCGAGCTCGCGCCGGTCCTGCGCCGCGGCCAGGATCTCCGGATCCAGAGCGAAGTCCTCCCCCTCGGGCAGCGGCCGTGACGGAGGCGTGGCCCAGGGAGGGTCCTCGGCCATGATGGGGCCCGCGATGACGGGATCGAGCTCGTCGAAGCTCGGCAGATCCGGCAGGAGCTCGGTCGGGTCCTCGGCCATGAACGGGCCGGCGATCCTGGGCTGCAGGTCCTTCCAGCGCGAGCCCTGCAGGGAGGGTAGCCGGTCGAACTCGTCCTGGACCCACGGTGGGGTGGCACGCACCCCGAGGGGGTCCCCTCCGAGCCTCGTGACATCATCCGGCTGGGAGCAGAGATCCTGCTCCTGGGCCTCCTTCCCGAGCAGCTCTCCGAGCTTCCGCAGCTTCTCGACGAGGAGGATCACCGTCTCCGCCAGGTCTTCGGTGCATCGATGATGCTCCTCGGCATCAGGGCCGATCCAGTCGGCGGCGCGTGCGCACAGGAGAGCCCGCTGGATCAGAGCCCGCAGCCGGACAGCGCGGGTGTCGAAGATGGTGGACAGCTCGGTCAGGTGCTCGGTCTCGCATCCCCAGAAAGTGTTCATGGCGCGACCGTAGACAGCCCGCCCTCCTCGCCGTTGTGCGGGAGCACCGAGTGTGGATGGCCCGGCGATGTGGAGGAAGCGTCTCCTCGAGGGATCCCTGATGATCAGCTTCCGCACGGCCTGCTCCGCCAGCAGCTTCTTGACGCGCTCCTCGGCCATCACCGACGCCTCCGGATCGGCCTCGGAGATCTCCGGATCGACCTCGATGCGGTGACGGACCTTGCCCTTGACCTGGATCACGCGGATGACGCGCTCGGCCTTCAGCAGCTCCGGATCAGCGACCGGATAGGCGACGCGGGAGATGCGCCCGGTGCGCCCTCGCCGCTGCAGGAAGCGCTGCGAGGCGACCACGGCCCGGGTCTCCCACGGCCGGCCCGTGCGGGTTGCGGGAGTAAGTGCAGGCGAACGCTTGGAGGCAGCCCTGGCTGAACCGTCGATGGAACGGCTCCTGGCTGGAGGACTCGCCGCGGTCGAGCAGCACCTGGATGCCGTTGTGGAAGGTTCCGGAGGTCGAGTGCTCGCCGAGAACGAATCGGCCCAGTGCGCGGTTCAGGTCCATCGGCAGCAGCGGAGGGCTTGTGATCTCGAGATCCTGGACATCGGCGAAGATGTGGCTGGCGAGGCCGAGAGCATCGGCGGTGTCGAAGGCATTCCCCGCAGCCGGCGCTTCCCGAAGCCCGGGCAGGGCCGCGACGCTGTGCGCGGCGCTCGTTGGATCATTGTGCAGCTCGGGTGTTCCCGGCGGCGCTGAGCGGTCAGCGCCCGTGGGGCCGCGGGCGGCAGCCCACGGCCAATAGCGGGGACGGGGGAGTCGGCAGTACTCGCGGCACCTTGGGCATCGGTCCGGGCACCCAGCGCGTCGCCGAGGGCTGTCCGAGTGCTCGTGATGGTCTCCCCCGCCGCGCGGTGCGTTGGGCTCGGTCGCGGCATCGTGTACCTGCTGCGTGCAGCCGTGCAGGGCATCGGGTCCGGCGCTGAGGAATCCAGTCATGCGGTATCCGTCAGATCCTCCGCAGCGGGTGTGCGCCCGCGGCGCGGACGGTGGACCCGCTTGTGATGGGAAAGAGACGCGACCGGTGCATCCCACGGGGACTCTTCGCCGATGGACGGACCGCGCTGCAGGTCATCCTCTTGATCGCGGGTCCCGCCGCCGTAGGCGGCTTCTGGTCGGACTCGAACGCGTCGCAGAACCTCGGCCTTCACTCCAGCAGGCCCTCGGCGGGTCGCTGATCGGCAACGCCGTGCTGAACCTCGTGGCGCGGCCTCTGCACCGCGCCGTGCATCAGCGGAAGGTGTTCCAGGCACCGGTCAGGGTATTGGCCACTCCGAACACCGGGTTCGCCGTCAGGAGGAGGTAGGCACCGACTCCGGCCGAGGAACGGATGACGTTGGCGCCGGTGCTGCCCTTCTCGAAGCCGAGACTCGCTGAGAGGACCATTGCGGTCATCTCGCCCTGCTGCACCGCGAATCCGTTCGACTCGATCTTCCCACCCCAGTCCATGAGCGACGCGCCCTCGGGCATGAAAGCGGGACTCACACCGTCGATGACGCCCCCGATGCTGCCGATGCCAGGGACGAAACTCAGCGCGATGCTTCCGATATCTCCGATCGCCGATCCCGTGTCCCCGTCGCGGACGTGCCCGATCAAGTCTGCGACCTCGGGAAGAGCGCCGATGACCGGCATCGTCTTCATGATCCTGCGGGCCCATGGGGAATCTTTCAGGAAATCACCGATCTTGCCGATGCCCTGGCCGCGGTACTCGTCCAGGATCGTGTCGATCCAGCTCGGGGTGCCGGGGCGATCAGCTCCCGATCCGGAGTCGCTGCCCGCTGACGGGCCGCGGTCGGGGGAGCCGCCGGCTCCGCTCCTCGCGTCCAAATCGGAGGTCTCGTCCTGCTCCTCGGCCTCTCGCTCCAGCCGAGCACCGCGCTCCGAGAGCGTCTGCGCGGTCTCGGAACAGCGGTGGTGTGCATCGTCGAAGCGGGTACGGAACTCCTCAGCGTCGGGCCCCGTCCACTCGACTCCGCGCACTAGGGGCCCGAGCGTCGTCAGCGTCTCCTCGAGGCGCTGCGCGCCGTCGGCGACGGACCGGGCCGTGCTGCGGAGCTGGTCGGTGTCGGCGCCGAGGAAGGTCATGCCGGCCACGGTAGAAGACCCCACTGCGGACCGCGATGGGGAGAAGTCCCCATCGCTGGAGCGGGGGCCGGAGCACCACCCCGCTCACGGTCACACCACGATGTTGACGATCTTCGGGGCCCTGATGATCAGCTTCCGGATGGTCTGCCCCGCCAGCAGTTCCTGGACGCGCTCCTCGGCCATCACCGCGGCCTCCAGATCGGCTTCGGAGATCTCCGGGTCGACCTCGATGCGGTGGCGGACCTTGCCCTTGACCTGGATCACGCAGGTGACGCGCTCGGCCTTCAGCAGCTCCGGATCAGCGACCGGGTAGGCGACGCGGGAGATGCTCCCGGTGTGCCCCAGCCGCGTCCACAGCTCCTCGGCCAGGTGGGGCGCGAACGGCGCGACCATCAGCACCAGCGGCTCGACCGTCTCCCGGGGCGTGGATCCGGTCGAGGTCAGCTGCTTGGTCAGCTGGTTCACCAGCTCGATGAGCTTCGCGATCGCGGTGTTGAAGTGCATCCGCTCCATATCGCGGGCTACCCCGTCGATGGCGCGGTGGGTCGCCTGGTTCGTGGCGAGATCAGCCGGCTGCTCGGAGACGGTCAGGCGACCGGTCTCCTCATCGACCACCAGGCGCCACAGCCGCTGCAGGAAGCGCTGGGATCCGACCACGGCCCGGGTCTCCCACGGCCGGGACAGATCCAGCGGGCCCATCGACATCTCGTACACGCGCAGCGTGTCTGCGCCGTACTCCTCGTACATGTCGTCCGGGGCGACCGCGTTCTTCAGCGATTTGCCCATCTTCCCGTACTCCTGGGAGACGCTGTGGCCCTGGTAGGTGAAGGTGCCGTCGGGCTCGGCCACGACCTCTTCTGCCGGGACGTGCACGCCGCGGGAGTCGGTGTAGGCGAAGGCCTGGATATAGCCCTGGTTGAACAGTCGGTGGAAGGGCTCCTGGCTGGAGACGTCCCCGCGGTCGAAGAGCACCTTGTGCCAGAACCGGGCGTACAGCAGGTGCAGCACCGCGTGCTCCACGCCGCCGACGTACAGGTCCACCCCGCCCACGCCGCCGTCCTCACGGGTGCCCAGCCAGTACCGCTCGTTCTCGGGACGCACGAGGACCTCGTCCTCGGTGGGATCGATGTAGCGCAGGTGGTACCAGGAGGAGCCGGCCCACTGCGGCATCGTGTTCGTCTCCCTCAGGTAGCGCTTGGGTCCCTCGCCCAGGTCCAGCTCGACCTCCGCCCACTCTGCGGCCCGGGAGAGCGGTGTCTGCGGCTCCGTGTCCGCATCCGTCGGATCGAAGGTCCTGGGGGAGAAGTCCGCGACCTCGGGCAGGTCCACGGGCAGCATCGACTGCGGCAGCGGGATCGGCACCTCGGGCGCGGCCGGGTCGTAGACGATCGGGAAGGGCTCTCCCCAGTAGCGCTGGCGGGAGAACAACCAGTCGCGCAGACGGAACGTGGTACGAGCGCGGCCGAAGCCCTTCTGCTCGGCATAGGCGGTGGCGCGCTGCTTCGCCTCGTCCTTGTCCAGACCGTTCAGATCCAGATCCGCGCAGGCGGAGTTGATCTTCTCGCCCTCGCCGGTCCAGGCGCCGCCCTCGAAGTCCGCCGGTGGCCGCACCGTGCGGATCACCGGCAGGTCGAAGCGTGCAGCGAACTCGAAGTCGCGCTCGTCCTCGGCAGGCACGGCCATGATCGCACCGGTGCCGTACCCGGTCAGCACATAGTCCGCGGTGAACACCGGCAGCTCGCGGCCGTCCATGGGGTTCTTCGCGAACAGGCCGGTGAACACCCCGGTCTTCTCGCGGTCGTCCGCCGTGCGCTCGTCCTCATCCAGCGAGGCAGCCCGGGCCTGGTAGGCCGCGACAGCGGCACGCGGGCCCTCCGCGCCACCGGTCCAGGCGTCCTTCGTGCCGGCCGGCCACCGGGCGGGCAGTGCCGCGGGCTCGGTCAGCAACGCATGCTCGGGGGAGAGTACGCAGAAGGTCGCCCCGAACAGGGTGTCGGCACGAGTGGTGAACACGTCGAACCTTGCGTCGGTGCGGCCTTCCAGCCCGGAGGCGGGGAAGGTCACCTGCGCGCCATGGCTGCGACCGATCCAGTTCCGCTGCATCGCCCGGATCGACTCCGGCCAGTCCACCCGGTCCAGGTCGTCGATCAGCCGATCCGCGTAGGTGGTGATGCGCATGTTCCACTGCCGCAGGCGGCGGGTGAAGACGGGGAAGTTCCCGCGCTCGGACCGGCCCTCGGCGGTGACCTCCTCGTTGGCCAGCACGGTGCCCAGGCCCGGGCACCAGTTCACCGGGGTCTCGGAGATGTAGGTCAGGCGGAAGCAATCGGCCAGCTGCGCGATCTCCTCTGTGGAGGCTGTGCGCACGTCGGCGGGGCTGCGGCCGGCCCAGTCCGCGGGCAGCTCGATGCCCTGGCGATCGGCGAGGGCGAACGGGTCGACCGTGCCTGCCCGCAGCTCCTCGCACAGCTCCGCGATCGGGCGCGCCCGGCCCGTGATGCCGTCGACGTTCGGGGCCTCGGGGTCGTACCAGGAGTCGAAGATGCGCAGGAAGATCCACTGCGTCCACTTCACGAACTCCGGATCCGTGGTCGACAGCGTCCGTCGCGGATCATGGGACAGACCCAGCCGATGCAGCTGACGGCGCATGTTCGCGATGTTCGACTCGGTGGTCTGGCGGGGATGGGTGCCGGTCTGGACCGCGTACTGCTCCGCCGGCAGGCCGAAGGCGTCGTAGCCCATCGTGTACAGGACGTTCTTCCCCTTCATGCGCTGGTGACGGGCGACCACGTCGGTCGCGATATATCCCAGCGGATGACCCACATGCAGCCCTGCCCCGGAGGGGTAGGGGAACATGTCCATGATGTACATCTTCTCGGCGGCTTCGTCGCCCGAGGTGGCTGCGGCCTCCTCGATCGACTCGGCCGAGCCGCGCAGCTCGCCGACGGGGTTGTCGGCGTAGAAGGTGCCGTCCTCGTCCCAGCGCTGCTGCCAGCGGCGCTCGATCTCGTCCGCCACGTCGGCGGTGTAGCGGTGCGGGGCCTCGCTCATGGGTGGATCGTCCTCCGAAGGATCAGTGCGGCAGATGCCGCCAGGCGTCTCGTGACATGAAAAAACCCTCGCGCAGGCGAGGGGAGCCGCGTCGGTGCCTCACGTGCGCACCGGCGCGCTCTCAGGAGCGCGGGGTGGGCGCGGGCCTTGTCCGACGCGGCGGCATAAGCAGCAGCCGTCGAGTCACCCGGTCATCGTACCGCGCCCGGGCCGGTGCCCCGGTGCGCTCTCAGACCCCGAGCACTGCGGAGATCAGCAGCAGCACCAGCACCGTGCCGATCGTGGTGATCAGCACCGTGTCGCGGGCGAGGTTCTCCGAGGCGCGATAGCGGGCCGCAGCGACGTAGACGTTCTGCGCCGTGGGCAGGGCCGCCATCACCACCACCTCGAACAGGGAGGTGCCGCGCAGGCCCAGCAGCAACCCCACGCCCAGGGCGATCACCGGCATCAGCAGCAGCTTCGAGCTGGAGGCCACCGCGATCAGCCCGCGATAGCCATCGGCCTTCGCCAGCGGTCGTGAGCCGTACAGGGAGAGCCCGTAGGCCAGCAGCATCGCCGGGATCGCCATATCCGCCAGGGAGCGGATCGGTTCGAGCGCCACGGAGGGGATCTGGACCCCTATAAGCACCAGCAGCAGGCCGACCGCGGCGGCGATGATGGTGGGGTTGGCGACGATGCTGCGCAGCACGCCGGCGGGCTCCGAGGCGTCCTTCTCGGTGATCCGATGCAGCACGAACAGGTACAGGGGGGTGTACAGGGCCTGTTGGAACAGGATCACGGGCAGCGCGTGGGAGATGTCGCCGAGCACATAGAGGGCGATCGGGAAACCCATGTTGGCCCCGTTGACGACTGAGCCGCTGACAGCCGTCATCACCAGGTCCGCTCCCCGGCGCTCGGAGCCCAGGGCCACGGCGATGACCACGATCGCACCGGTGGTGAGCCCCGAGATGGCCGCCACGGCCATCGGCAGCGAGAGCACCTCGCGCACATCGGACTGGAGCAGGCCCACCAGCACGAGCGCCGGCGAGGCGATGAAGAAGGTGGACCGGTTCAGCACGTACCGGCCATGCGGGCCGAGCACGCCGGCGCGGCCCACCACCCAGCCCACACCGATCATGGACCAGACGATGAAGAAGCCGGCGAGGACGCCGGTCACAGCGGTGCGGGACAGTGAGGTGATATCACCGCACAGAGCCTAGACCACCAGCGGGAAAGGGTCTTCCGAGGACCAGTGTGCGGACACCCGGCAGGCGTCCGTCCAGGGCGGCGCGCTCGGCGCGGGATCAGCTGGTGCGCGCCGGGCGGCGGACTCACCGCATGCCGTGCGAGGTGCGGCCGTCGATCTGGTCGGGCATGCCGGGGACCGGCTGGGAGCCGTCGGCGCCGAGGGCGACGATGCGGTTGTCGCGATCCACATGGACCACGCGGGGGCGGTGGGAGGTGACCTCCTCCGCGTCCAGCTGCCCGTAGGCGATGATGATCACGAGGTCTCCGGGGGTGACCAGATGGGCCGCAGCGCCGTTGATGCCGATCACGCCGGTGCCGCGCTCACCCTCGATGACGTAGGTGACCAGACGGTGACCATTGGTGATGTCCACGATCGTGACCTGTTCGTTCTCGACCAGGCCGGCGGCCTCGGTGAGATCGGGGTCGATCGTGACCGAGCCCACGTAGTGCAGGTCTGCCTGCGTGACGGTGGCTCGGTGGATCTTCGAGGTCATCAGAGTGCGCAACATCGCTTCCATTATCCCACCGATGGCCCATGCTGGATGATGGGGACGTTCGTTTCGTCAGGAGGATCACCATGCCCAAGGCCCGTCGCCGCTCAGCCCACCGCTCCGAGCGGTTCGAGGACATGGCGCTGCCCGATGAGCTGCTGGGAGTCCTCGCCGGTCAGGGCCTCGAGAGCGCCTTCGAGATCCAGTCGGCGATCCTGCCCGATGCCCTCGCCGGGCGTGACGTGCTGGCCCGGGCCGAGACCGGTTCCGGCAAGACGCTCGCGTTCACCCTGGCGATGACGGCCCGCTTCCGCGGGCGGAAGGTCCACAAGCGTCGGCCCCTGGGCGTGGTGCTGGTCCCCACCCGGGAGCTCGCCGTGCAGGTGGTGGACACCATCCATCCCTTCGCCCGCGCCGTCGGCACCTCGGCGCAGCTGGTCGCCGGTGGGATGAACATCGAGAAGCAGGCCGATGCCGTGGCGCGGGGGGTCGGGATCGTGGTCGCCACTCCGGGTCGCCTCATCGACCTCGCCGAGCGCGGGGCCATCCAGCTGGACCTGGTGGAGACGACGGTCATCGATGAGGCCGACCATATGGCCGACCTCGGGTTCCTCCCCGATGTGCGCGACATCCTCGCCGCGATCCCGATGGGCACCCAGAAGATGCTCTTCTCCGCGACCTTGGACGGGCAGGTCGAGGAGATCGTCGACGCCTTCCTGGTCGACCCGGTCAGCCACGAGACCACGCCGGTCACCGCCGCGGTGAAGACCATGGATCACCACGTGCTGGCCATCGCCCCCGAGGCCAAGCGCGCGGTCACCGCCCAGCTCGCGGCCCGTGGGGGCCGCACCCTCATGTTCACCCGCACCCAGCTGGGGGCCGAGCGGGTGGCGCAGGAGCTCATCGAGGTGGGTGTCCCCGCCGCGGCGCTGCACGGCAACAAGCAGCAGGGCCTGCGCACCAACGTGCTGGCCGGATTCCGCCAGGGCGCCTTCCCGGTGCTGGTGGCGACCGATGTCGCCGCCCGCGGCCTGCATATCGACGACATCACCATGGTGGTCCACGTCGATCCCTCCGACGACGTCAAGGAGTATGTGCATCGCTCGGGGCGCACCGCCCGGGCCGGCGCCGCGGGCAGCGTGGTCACGCTCGCGCTGCCCCATCAGCGCAGCTCCTCGCGCCGCATCCTCGACGGGGCGGAGGTCGAGCCCCACTGGGTCGAGGGCGTCTCCTCCGCCGAGCACCCGGCGCTCGCCGGGCTCGGCGGCCGCACGCCGGCGGGGGTTCCGGCCGAGGACCCGGCGACGGTGAAGTACAAGGGCGCGCCCCGCAAGCTCGACCTCTCCCGGTCCCGCGGGGCCGACGGGCGCAAAGCGGAGGAGCGTCGGGCGAACGAGGAGCGGCGCGCCTCCTGGGAGGAGGAGCCCGAACCCCGCGGTCGGCGCGGCGGGCAGGAGTCCCCCCGCTCCGGCGGCGGTCGCCCCGGCGGCGGTCGCGCTCGCGGGGCCGCAGCGGAGCGGAACCGTCAGCGCGGTGCCGGTCCGGACGGCGGCGGCGAGCGACGGGGGCGCTCCGCCGGCACAGGCAAGGGCCAGGGTCGTGGTCGCTCGGGCGCGCCGTCGCGCGCCCCGCGCCGTCGTGGCGGACGATGAGGGGACGAACGGTCGTGCACTGACGCGCGGCCGAGAGGGACGATGAGGGCACGAACGGCTGCGCACTGACGCGCGGCCGGGGCCCCGAGGAGGCACGCGATGAGCGTCAGCACGTTCGACATGTTCAAGATCGGCATCGGACCGTCGAGCTCGCACACCGTGGGCCCGATGCGCGCCGCAGCGATGTTCGCCCGGGAGGTGCTCGGGGACCCCGAGCTCGGATCGCGCGTCGCCGATGTCGCGGTCCATCTGTACGGCTCGCTCGCGGCGACCGCCACCGGTCATGGCACCCTGAACGCGGTGGTGATGGGGCTCGAGGGAGAGGATCCCGAGACGGTCGACCCCGTCGCCGGTCTCGAACGGGTCGCTCAGATCCAGGAGCAGGGTGGGCTGCAGCTGGACGGGAGGGTGCCGATCGGACTGCGTCCCTCCTCGATCGTGCTGCACCCGCTGACCTTCCTGCCCCAGCACTCCAACGGGATGACCTTCATCGCGCTGGATCCGGAGGGCGAGGAGCTGCTGCGGCGGCCGATGTTCTCCGTCGGCGGAGGATTCGTCGTGGACGAGGCCGACATGGACCGCTCGATCGCCGAGGTCGCCGCCGAAGACGAGGGCAAGACCATCTTCACCACCGGAGACGAGCTGCTGAGGGTGTGCGAGGACCGGGGGATCTCGGTCTCCGAGGCGATGCTGATGCGCGAGCGGCAGTGGCGCAGCGACGAGGAGATCCGGGCTGGTCTGCTCACCATCTGGCGTGCCATGCATGACTGCATCGAGCAGGGGACCCGGACCAGCGGCACCCTCCCGGGCGGGCTCGACGTCCAGCGCCGGGCATCCTCCTGGTATGACTCGCTCTCGGCCGAGGATCCGGTGCGGCTGCCGATGAACGCCTTCGAATGGGTCTCCCTCGCGGCGCTCGCCGTCAACGAGGAGAACGCCGCCGGCGGCCGCGTCGTCACCGCCCCCACCAACGGTGCCGCCGGCATCATCCCGGCCGTGCTCTACTTCGCCACCACCTATATCGAGGGCGTCGACCCCGATGAGATCGCGGTGCGCTTCCTGCTCACCGCCGGGGCGATCGGCTCGCTGTACAAGGAGCACGCCTCGATCTCCGGTGCCGAGGTCGGATGCCAGGGCGAGGTCGGCTCGGCCTGCTCGATGGCGGCGGCGGCGCTGTGCGAGGCGATGGGCGGCAAGCCCGCCCAGGTGGAGAACGCCGCCGAGATCGCAATGGAGCACAATCTGGGACTGACCTGCGACCCCGTCGGCGGGCTGGTGCAGATCCCCTGCATCGAGCGCAACGCCATGGCGGCGGTCAAAGCGATCACCGCGGCCCGCTTCGCGCTGCGCGGCACCGGCGAGCACTTCGTCTCCTTGGACACGGTCATCGAGACCATGCGCCAGACGGGCAAGGACATGAACGAGCGCTACAAGGAGACCGCGATGGGCGGGCTCGCGGTCACCGCGGTCCCGGTCAGCGTCCCGGACTGCTGAGATCCGGCCCCGCGGGGCCGGTCCGGCCGGTGTCGGACGGGAGCAGGCGCACCTCGCGCGGCACCGAGGCCGGTCCCAGACGGTCCCGGACGAGCGCCTGCAGCGCCTCCGGGGTGGGGGCCGCGCGGCCGTCGGCCGACGGTGCGAGCTCGACCTCCGCCACCGTGCGGATCCCGGCGTGCACGTCCTCGACCATCCGCAGGCGTGCCTGCCCCACAGCGGGATGAGAGCGCAGAACGCGCACCACCGCGACCGGGTCGGGCAGCATCCCGGACGGGGAGAGCGGCCCGGCGGGCCCGTCGGGCCGCTGCGTGAGGATCCCGGCGGTGACCGTCCCCGGGCCGGTGACCAGCTCACGCCTGCCGGTGAACGGGGTCCGGGCATGGATCAGGCCGTCGATCTCGCGCAGGTGCACGCCGCGCAGCGGGCGGCCGTCGACCGCCAGCGGTCCGGTCGCATCGCTGCCGTAGACGTCGTGGACGCGGGCACGGAACTGGCGGGCGAGATCCGCGCGCAGGGCGGGGGAGAGGGCATCGGAGCCGGAGACCACGCGCGAGATGTGCAGGGGATGGCCGCGATCCTGCTCCCGTTCCGCCAGCAGCAGGTCCATCAGGTGCACGGGGATGCCGGAGAGCAGATCCGGGGAGGTGCGGTGCAGGAGCGCGACCCGCTCGGGCCCGGGCAGATGACTGAGGTCCACCATCGGCGCGCCGATCGCAAGGGCGCCCAGGGCGACCAGCAGGCCATGTCCGTGCACTCCTGGCGTGAGGCAGGCGACGCGGCGACCCGGCCCCAGCCCGATGCGTCGGGCGAGATCGGACAGGGTCAGGAGCTGGGTGGGGGTGAGCGGTCCCCGTCGCTGCAGGCGGGGAGCGCCGGCGCCGCCGTCCGCGCGGTGCGTGAGCACTCCGTTGCCCGACAGGACCGTGACCAGCACCTGTCGCAATGGTGCGGTGGCGGGCAGGTTGCTGAGGGCGGTGTGCGGCCGCCGGCGTCGCCGCCGGTGCAGCTGCACCAGGTCGAGCAGCTCGCCCGCATCGAGCGTGCCGTGGCGGTCCTCCAGGACGATCGTCCGCGGGCGCAGGGCGACCCGGGCTCGCAGGACGGCCGCGGCGGGGAGGAGCTTCATCGCCGGCCCCTCGGGGAGGTCACCACGAGCCCCGTCGGTAGGCGCTGGGATACAGCGCCGCATCGCGCACGCCGAGCTGGTGCGCCGCGCGCTGCGGCCACCCCGGCTCGCGCAGCGCGGCCCGGCCCACCGCGACGAAGTCCGCATCACCGCGATCCAGCACGGCCTGGGCCCCGGTCGGCTCGGTGATGAGGCCGACGGCGGCCACCGGCATGGTCACCGCGTCGCGCAGGGTGCGGGCGAAGCCGACCTGGTACTCGGGGCCGACGGCGATGTCGGCGATCACCGCGCCCCCGGTGGAGACGTGCAGGGCGTCGACCCCGACCCCCTCGAGCTCGCGCGCGAGCTGGACGGACTGCTCGATGTCCCAGCCGCCGTCGATCCAGTCGGTCGCACTGAGCCGCACGATGAGCGGCCGCTCGGCCGGCCACTGCTGCCGCACCGCGGCGGCGATCTCGAGCGCGAGGCGGCGACGGCCCGGGCCATCACCGCCGTAGCGGTCGGTGCGGGTGTTCACCAGCGGGGAGAGGAACTCGTGGACCAGGTAGCCGTGGGCGAAGTGCAGCTCGATCGCGTCGAAGCCGGCCTCCTCGGCGTGCCGCGCGGCCGCGACGAAGTCCTCGATGACGCCGGCGATGTCCGCCGGGCTCAGCGCATCGGGCGCGTCGAGCCCCGGGAACGGCTCCGAGGTCGGGCCGACCGTCCGCCAGCCGGCGGCGAACTCCGGCACCGTGCCGCGTCGACCGCGGAACCGAGGCAGCGCCGGCCAGGTGGAGGCCTTGCGGCCGGCATGGGCGAGCTGGACAGCGATCTTCGCGCCCCGATCCTGGCAGAACCCGGTGATCCGGCGCCAGGCGGTGGCCTGGGCGTGGTTCCACAGCCCGGTGTCCTGCGGGCTGATGCGCCCTTCGGGGGAGACGGCGGTGGCCTCGGTGACGATCAGCCCGAAACCGCCGGCGGCCCGCGCGCCCAGGTGCACCAGATGCCAGTCGGTGGGGATCCCGTCCTGCTCCTCGACCATGTACTGGCACATGGGGGCCAGCCAGATGCGGTTGCGGATCTCGAGCTCGCGCAGACGTGCCGGTGCCAGCAGCGCAGGGGGGACGTCGGCGGGAGCGGGGACCATGATCCCTTACGGTAGCCGCCTGCCCCGGCGCCTGCCTGGACGTCCGTCGGTGGGTCCCGGAGGGCCGCGGACGCCCGGGACCGCCGCGTCGAAGGCGTGCCCCGCGAGGACCAAGGAGTGTAACGGGGGCGCGTGACGTGCATCTCCTGCGATACGGTGTTCGCGTCCATCCGCCCCGGTGATCCGGGGCCCGCGAAGCAGGAGCACTGATGTCTGACGACGCCGCCACCGGGATCGAGAACCTCTCCCAGGAGACCCGCACCTTCTCTCCCCCCACCGAGTTCGTCCAGAACGCGGTGGCCCGTCCCTCGCTCTACGAGGAGGCCGAGCGGGACCATCTCGCGTTCTGGCGCTCGCGGGCGAGCCTCCTGAGCTGGGAGACGCCCTTCACCGAGACCCTCGACTGGTCGAATCCGCCCTTCGCCCGCTGGTTCGCCGACGGCACCCTGAACGTCGCCTACAACTGCGTGGACCGTCACGTCGAGTCCGGCCACGGCCAGCAGGTCGCCCTGCTGGCCGAGTACGAGGACGGTTCCGACGCCACCTTCACCTACGCCGACGTGAAGGACGAGATCTCGAAGATGGCGAACGTCCTCGCCGATCTCGGGGTGAAGACCGGCGACCGGGTCGCGATCTACATGCCGATGATCCCCGAGGCGGTGTTCGCGATGCTGGCCTGCGCCCGCATCGGCGCCCCCCATTCGGTGGTCTTCGGCGGCTTCAGCGCCGAGGCGCTGCGGTCCCGCATCGAGGACGCCGAGGCGCGCGTGGTCATCACGGCGGACGGCCAGAACCGCCGCGGCAAGCAGCTGCCGCTCAAGCCCGCGGTCGACGAGGCGCTCGCCGGTGGTGGCGAGAGCGTCGAGAAGGTCCTGGTGGTGCGCCGCACCGGCGGCGACGTGGAGTGGACCGAGGGCCGTGACGTGTGGTGGCACGAGGCGCGCGAGAGCGCTTCGGCCGAGCACGCCCCGGTGGCGGTGGAGGCGGAGCACCCACTGTTCATCCTGTATACCTCGGGCACCACCGGCAAGCCCAAGGGCATCATCCACACCACGGGCGGGTACCTCACCCAAGCCGCGTACACGCATCGGAACGTCTTCGATCTCAAGCCCTCCTCGGACGTCTTCTGGTGCACCGCGGACGTCGGCTGGGTCACCGGCCACACCTACGTGGTCTACGGCCCCATGGCCAACCGCTCCACCCAGGTCATCTACGAGGGCACCCCGGACTTCCCGCACCAGGGCCGCTGGTGGGAGATCATCCAGAAGCACAAGGTCTCGCTGTTCTACTCCTCGCCCACCGCGATCCGCACCGCCATGAAGTGGGGCGAGGACATCCCCGCCGAGTACGACCTGTCCTCGCTGCGCCTGCTGGGCAGCGTCGGCGAGGCGATCAACCCCGAGGCATGGATGTGGTACCGCCGCGTCATCGGCGGCGATCGCTGCCCCATCGTGGACACCTGGTGGCAGACCGAGACCGGGTCGATCATGATCTCCCCGCTGCCGGGCATCACCGACACCAAGCCGGGCTCCGCGCAGGTCGCGCTGCCCGGCATCAGCGCGGACGTGGTCAACGACGCGGGAGAGCCGGTCGCGAACGGCGAGGGCGGCTATCTGGTGCTGGATCAGCCGTGGCCGGGCATGCTGCGCGGCATCTGGGGCGACCCGGAGCGTTTCAAGGAGACCTACTGGTCGCGCTTCGAGGGCCTGTACTTCGCCGGTGACGGCGCCAAGCGTGACGAGGACGGCGACATCTGGCTGCTCGGCCGGGTGGACGACGTCATGAACGTCTCCGGGCACCGTCTGTCCACCATGGAGATCGAGTCTGCGCTGGTCAGCCACGACTGGGTCGCCGAGGCCGCAGTGGTCGGAGCGGACGACGCGACCACCGGCCAGATCCCGGTCGCCTTCGTGATCCTGCGCGGAGGCAACGACGAGGAGCTCGCCGCAGCCGGCGGCGACGAGAAGATCTCCGAGCTGCTGCGCGCCCATGTGGGCAAGGAGATCGGCCCGATCGCCAAGCCGAAGAAGGTGCTTCTGGTCACCGAGCTGCCCAAGACCCGGTCCGGGAAGATCATGCGACGACTGCTGCGGGATGTCGCCGAGAACCGTCAGGTGGGCGATACCCAGACCCTCGCCGACGCTTCGGTGATGGACCTCATCCAGCAGGGGCTCTCCGGCAAGAGCTGAGCGGGCCCCCGCGGGCTCCGGTCCCGCGGATCGGCAGACGGGCGGGCGCTGTGGTCATCGACCGTGGCGCCCGCCCGTCTCTGTGCGAGGAAGGACCCTCAGCGGGTGATGTCGATGTTCCCCAGCTCAGAGGTCACGGCGAGGGTGCCGGCCGCCTCGCCGGCCCCGTCGGTGAGGCCCGGCGCCGTGTGCACCTCGCCGAGCTCGGAATCGGCTCGGATCTGCCAGTGGGCGGTGCCCGGCGCCGAGACCTCGACATCACCGAGATCGGTGCTGATGGAGACCTCGCCGCCGGCGTCCGTGGGCAGCAGCAGGTCGACGTCGCCGACCGCAGCGGTCAGGTGGACGATGGCGGGGGAGGGGGAGTCCAGCTCGAGGTCGATGCTCCCGACCTCGGTGGTCGCGTTCACGCCGTCGGGGGCGGAGAGCGGCCCCAAGCGGAGGTTGCCCGCGTCGGCGTGTGCCTCCAGCGAGGTGAGATCGCCGTCGACGACTATGTCGCCGACCCCGGCGCGCACCTCGAGCGCGAGCTCCAGAGCGGTCGGGACGAGGAGCAGGACGTCCAGCGTCTCGTCCGACCAGGGCGGGCTGAAGGAGCGGGTGGGCTGTCGCACGTCCACCGACGTCCGGTTCGCGCCGGCGGTCTGCGTGATCCTGGCCGGCACCCGGGCGTCGGGGGACGGAAGCGTCGTGACTCCCGGAGAGACCAGGGCGAGGGTCAGCTCGTCGACATCCCCCGAGGGCAGCACGCGCACGGTTCCCGTGCCGGAGTCCAGGGTCACCGCGGCCGGGCTTCCGAGCTCGGAGATCGCGGGCACCGCGGTGAAGCTGCGTCCGGCGAACCAGGTCGCGGTCGAGAGCAGTGCGAGTCCCAGCACGACCAGGAGCACGATCACCGCGCCGATCAGCGTGGTGGCCCGGCGCAGGCGGCGGTCGCCGCCTGGTGAGGGCGGAAGGCGGTGGCCGGGGATGATCAGGGGGGCCGGTGCGGAGGGCGGAAGCTGTGCCGTGCCCGTCTCCTGCATAATGCGCGGGTCCGGTGCCCTCTGCGGGCCAGGGTGTGCGTCGATCTTCATCGCTCCTCCGATTCCAGATAGCGCAGCACGGCCATCACGCGGCGGTTCTCCCCGTCGACCGGCGGCAGATCGAGCTTGGTGAGCACGGAGGAGATGTGCTTCTCGACGCTGCCGGCGGAGACGAACAGGGTGTCGGCGATCGCCTGGTTCGACCGCCCCTGGGCCATCAGGGAGAGCACCTCGCGTTCGCGCGGGGTCAGGCCCTCGAGAGTCCGTCGCCGCCGGGAGCGGACGAAGATCTGCTGGACCACTTCGGGGTCGAGCCAGGTGCCTCCGTCGCCCACCTCGGCCACCACGCCGAGGAAGTCCTCGACATCGGCGACGCGATCCTTGAGGACGTAGCCCAGGCCGTGCGGGGAATCGGCGATGAGATCGGAGGCGTAGCGCTCCTCGACATACTGCGAGAGCACCAGCAGCGCCACTTCCGGGTCCTGGCGCCGGATCAGCATCGCGGCCCGCACCCCCTCATCGGTGAAGGACGGTGGCATCCGCACGTCCACCACGGCCAGGTCGGGGCGGTGGTGGGAGATCGCGGCGACCAGCGCCGAGCCGTCGCCGACGGCCGCGACCACCTCATGCCCTGCGTCGGTCAGCAGCCGTTCGAGCCCGGCGCGCAGCAGGACGGCGTCATCGGCGATCACGATCCTCATCGGAGGGTCTCCTCGGTGGTGGGTCGGGTCATGGCCCGGGTGGTGGTCGCTTCGCTGGTCAGCGGGATCCGGGCGTGGAGCTGGGTACCGCCGCCGGGAGGGCTGGACAGCTCCAGCACCCCGCCGGTGGCGCGCACCCGGTCGGTGAGGCCGGCGAGCCCCGTGGAGTGCCCGTCGCGGTGCACCCGTGCGCCGCCGCGCCCATCGTCGCGGATGCGCACGTGCAGCGTCCCCTGGTCCTGGTCGACGGTGACCTCGGCCCGGCTCGCGGCGGCGTGCTTGGCGATGTTGGTCAGTGCCTCGGCGACCACGAAGTACGCCACGGCCTCCCGCTCCCGATCCAGTGCCGGTCCGCCTGTCGTGCTCAGGTCGACGTCGAGCGTGACCGGGATGCGAGAGCGGGCGGCCAGCGCTGAGAGCGCTGCGTCCAGACCTCGATCTGTGAGCACGGCGGGGTGGATGCCGCGGGCCAGCTGGCGCAGATCCGTCATCACCCCCTTCGCCTCGGCATGTGCTTCCCCGACCAGCCGCTCGGCCCGGTCGGGGTCGGCCCGGATCGCGCTCCGGGCGATGCCGAGCGTCATCGCGAGGTTGACCAGGCGCGGCTGGACCCCGTCGTGGAGGTCGCGCTCGATCCGCAGGCGCTCCTGGGCGGCCGCGTCCACCGCCCCCTGGCGGCGTTCGGCCAGCTCGGCGACCTGCTCACGCAGATCGCCCTCGGAGCCGGAGATGAGACCGCGGGCGAGCCCGCGATCGGCCAGGGCGCCCAGGCCGAGCATGACCGCGGCCAGCAGCACGCACACGGAGGAGATCACTGCGAGAGCAACCTGTGACAGCTCCCGCGACCCCAGCTCCACGGGGCCATGGACGAGAGCGATCTCCGCACCCTTCCAGCCGCACCACAGCAGCACTACGAAGGCGAGGAAGAACAATCCGGTGACCAGGATCGCCAGGTGGTGATGCAGGAGCCCGCGCCAGAACGCACCGGTTCCGAGCTCGAACCAGCGGTTCTGCAACCAGCCTGCGACCCCTTGTCGGCGGGAGCTGCGCTGGGCGGGCAGGATCACGCGCAGTCCGTGGATCGCGACGGCTCTGCGCCGCTCGATGCGCACGATCAGCTGCATCAGCAGCAGCCAGGGCAGCAGCAGCAGCAGACCGCTGCCCAGGGCGGGCAGCAAGCTGATCCCGGTGACGAGCAGGGCCAGGCTGATCCAGAACCAGGTGCACAGCAGGAGCCCGCCCACTGCCACCGAGGCGATCGAGGCCGGGGTCAGCCGAGCCCGCGGGTGGTTCCCGTCCTCGGCGATGGAGTCGTTCATGCCTTGACAGTAGGCCCCGGGAACGTGCTTCCCCACCGGGCCCGCCCTCCAAGGGAGTGGGGGTAAACCCCCGCACGGAGAGGAACCGTGATGGACATCCATGACCGAGGTGCCGGATACGGCGGGCAGATGCGGTTCAATGGAGGCATGAGCAGTGACGCCACTTCTTCCGACGACTCCCTCGATCCCGCCCGTCAGGCCGGATCGTCCGCCGATGGCCAGGACCGGGGCACCCTGCGTGATGTCGCGAACTCCCTGGGGATCTCCAGCGCGGTTGCGCTGCGTGCTCTGCGCGGCTCCGACGAGATCAAGCCGCAGATGGCGCGGCGCGTGCTGGAGACCGCCGAACGGCTCCGCTTCCCGCTCGAGGAGCTCAGCGGCGAGACGGAGCATCGCGGGGTCGTCGCAGTGCTGGTCAACACCATGCGCAACACCTGGATCTCTGATCTGGTGCGTGCCATCCGCATCGAGCTCGCGGCCACCGGGCGGACCGCCGTGGTGGTCCCGACCCGGCGCCGGATCCCCGAGTACCCGGTCGCCGCGGACACCGACGCCATCGAGGATCTGGTCCACCTCGGGGTGGACGGCTTCCTGATGATCTCCGACCTCGCGGACATGGAGCACGTGCTCGAGTCCACCGCCGGTCGCCCCTTCGTCGGCATCGGCTGTTCCCGCAGCTTCACCGGCAGGTTCGACACCGTCCGCATCGACGACGAGGTCGGACAGGGCCTCCTGGTCGACCATCTCGTCGGACTCGGGCATCGGGAGATCGCGCATGTCGGCGGGGTCGGGGCGGCTGTCGCCCGCGAGCGCGCCGAGGCGTTCCGCTCGGCGATGGCACGCCATGGCCTCGAGGACGTGGCCCGGGTCGAGCCCGGTGACTTCACCGAGCAGGTCGGGCAGACCGCCGGGTCGATGCTGCTGCGCGGCAGCCGCGTGCCCACCGCCGTCACCTGCGCCAACGACGTCACCGCGGTCGGGGTGCTCTCCGCCGCCCGCGATGCCGGCTATGCCGTTCCCGAGGAGCTCTCGGTGGCCGGCTACGGCAACACCTCGCTGGCGTCCTCCGGGGTCTCCCAGCTGACCAGCGTCGACCCCAACTCCGACCGTCTCGGCGCGCTCGCCGCGCAGTTCCTCGTCGAGCGCGTGTCCGGGCACGAGGGCCCGACACGGGATGTCGCAGTCGCACCCTCCATCGTGGTGCGCCGCACCACTTCCGCGGGGCCGCGCCCCGAGACCACCAAGCGCAAGCGGATCTCCGTCGACTGACCGTCGACAGCTCCCGGTATCCGACCTGCGAACGCTCTTCTCCCTGCGATAGGCTCCGACCATGATCAACACCACGAACGACCCGAGCACGCCGCCCACCCAGCGGTCCATCGGCGAGCTCGTCCAGTCCATCCGCGACGAGCTCCTCGGTGTCGTCCACCACGAGATCGACATTGCGAAGAAGGAGGTCACCGCCCTCGCGGTCAAGGCCGGCATCATCGCCGCCTGCGCGGCGGTGCTGCTGTTCCTCCTGCTCTCCGCCTGGGTGATGCTGCTGTTCGCGGCGGCCACCGGGCTCGAGGCGCTGGGGCTGCCCTACTGGGCGGCCTACCTGATCGTCGCCGGCGTCTTCGTCGTGATCAGCGCGATCCTCGGGCTGGTCGCGTTCCTGGTCTCGAAGAAGCTCAAGGCTCCTGAGACCACGATCGAGACCGCGCAGTCGGCGGTCCAGGCGGTCCAGGGCAAGCGCCGTCAGAATGCCGTGTCCTATGACGACACCTTCGAGGAGCTCTACGGCAAGCAGGTCAGCGCCCGCGTCGACTGACCTGGCAGCTCCGACGCTGCCGGGCAGGGTTCTGCTCGTGTGTCATGCGCCTCGCGCGCTATCGGCCCTCCCGCCTGGCAGTACCCTGGGGCATGTGACTCTCCAGCTGCACGACACCGCTACCCGTTCCACTGCGCCGCTGACCCCGGTGCGGGAGGGGGCGGTGTCGTTGTATGTCTGCGGTCCGACCACGCAGGGAGCGCCCCATCTCGGGCATCTGCGCACCTTCCTCGCCTTCGATGTGCTGGTGCGCTGGCTCGAGCGCAGCGGGCTCGTGGTCACGCACGTCCGCAACGTCACGGACATCGACGACAAGATCCTCGTGAAGTCCGCCGAGGCGGGAGCCCAGTGGTGGGCCTGGTCGCTCCGCTTCGAGCGGGAGTTCCAGGACCTGCTGGACCGGGTCGGCAATCGCCGCCCGACCTACGAGCCGCGCGCCACCGGGCACGTGCCCGAGATGATCGAACTGATGCAGCGACTGATCGAGCGCGGCCATGCCTACGCCGATGGGAACGGCTCCGTCTACTTCGACGTCGCCTCCCACCCGGACTACGGATCGCTCACCCGCCAGTCCCTGGACGATATGCAGGATGCCGGCGAGGAGATGGAGCCGGGCAAGCGCGACCGACGGGACTTCGCGCTGTGGAAGGCGGTCAAGCCCACCGAACCGGCGACCGCCTCCTGGGACACCCCGTTCGGCCGGGGCCGGCCGGGCTGGCACCTCGAATGCTCCGCCATGAGCCGCAAGTACCTGGGCGAGACCTTCGATATCCACGCCGGGGGACTGGATCTGCGCTTCCCGCACCACGAGAACGAGCAGGCGCAGTCCCATGCCGCCGGATACGGATTCGCGCGGCGCTGGATGCACTCCGGCGTGCTCACGGTGGACGGGCTGAAGATGGGCAAGAGCCTGGACAACTTCGTCACGGCGGCCCGCGCCCTCGCCGAGCACCCCACCCCGGCCGTTCGGCTTGCTCTGATCAGCGGTCACTACCGTGCCACGGTCGAGTACAACGCGACCGCCATGGCCGAGGCCGAGACCGTCTGGGAGCGTTTCCGGGCGACCGCTGTCCGGGCCGCGCAGCAGCTCGGCGAGCATCCGGTCGCCGCGGTGTCCGCGCCGCTGGCAGAGGTGGAGCTGCCCGCTGACTTCACCGCAGCGATGGACGAGGATCTCGCGGTGCCGGAGGCCCTCGCGGTCATCCACCGAGAGCAGTCCGCACTGAACACCCTGCTGGCCGCGAAGAGCGCCGTGGATCCCACGGAGATCGCCGGTCCGCTGGGTCGGTTGCGGGCGATGCTCGACGTGCTGGGGCTGGACCCGCTCGGTGCGCAGTGGGGGCAGGCCGCCGGTGCCGCCAGCGGCGAGCACGAGGCGCTGGACGCGCTGATCACCGCACAGCTGGCCGCGCGGCAGGCGGCCCGCGCCGAGAAGGACTGGGCCCGGGCGGATGCATTGCGCGATGCGCTGACCGCCGCCAGGATCCGCATCGAGGATGGGCAGAACGGCGCCCGCTGGACCCTCGAGACCCGAGACTGAGCAGGACTGAGGAGACGAACGATGGCAGGCAACAGCGCGCGCCGCGGTGCGGTGCGCAAGGGCAAGAAGGGCGCGACCGTCGGATCCGGCGGTGTGCGACGCCGAGCGCTCGAGGGCAGGGGTCCGACGCCGAAGGCTGAGGACCGTCCGAACCACAAGGCGTACAAGGGCGCGTCCTCATCCGGTGGCACCGCTCCGCGGCGCGGGGCCGGCAAGGGGGCGCGGAAGGCTCCCGGCAGCGACCAGGTCGCCGGCCGCAACGCTGTACTCGAGGCGCTGCGCGAGGAGGTGCCCGCCACTCAGCTGACCGTGATGGTGCGCCTCGACACCGATGAGCGGGTGCGGGAGATCATGCGCCTGGCCACCGCTCGCGGTCTGCCGGTCGCAGAGGCTGCGCGCACGGATCTGGACCGCATGACCGATCACGCGGTTCATCAGGGTGTGGCGCTGACCATCCCGCCGTACGAGTACGCGGAGGTCGACGAGCTGCTGCGTATCGCCGCGGATCGCTTCGAACCGCCGCTGCTGGTGGCACTGGACGGCATCACCGATCCGCGGAACCTGGGAGCGATCCTGCGCTCGGCGGACGCCTTCGGAGCCCATGGAGTGATCCTGCCCGAGCGTCGCAGCGTCTCGATGACCGCGAGCGTGTGGAAGGTCGCCGCCGGCGCGGCCGGCCGGGTCCGGGTCGCCCAGGTCACCAACCTCAATCGCACCCTCACCTCGTTGAAGGAGAAGGGCGTGTTCGTGCTCGGACTCGATGCCGAGGGCGACGTCACCACGCGTGGGCTCGAGCTGGGCACCCAGCCGACCGCCCTCGTCGTCGGCGCCGAGGGCAAGGGGCTGTCGCGCCTGGCCCGGGAGATCAGCGACCAGGTCGTGTCGATCCCGATGGCCGGACGCTCCGAGTCGCTGAACGCCTCGGTGGCCGCCGCGATCGCTCTCTACGAGATCTCCGGTGTACGCGAAGGCCAGGGCCTGGGCTGATCGACGTGCTGGCGAGGGACGAGCCGGTAGGAGAGCAGCGGGGCGGCTGGGCTGATCGACGTGCTGGCGAGGGACGAGCCGGTAGGAGAGCAGCGGGTCGGCGGGGCTGATCGACGTGACGAGCCGGTAGGAGAGCAGCGGGTCAGCGGGACTGAGTGGGTCCCTGGACCGTTTCCTGCGCGGCCTGAGCCGGGACTGCGCGGCCGTTCAGCGTGCGCACGGGGATGGTCGCGTAGGGCAGCGTGAGCTGGATGATCGGTCCGAGCCCGATCGCGTAGATCACGGTGCCGATGCCGAGCGGTCCGCCCAGCACCGTGCCGGTGACCAGGACGATCACCTCGAGCACGATGCGCACCGGGCCGACCGGCCGATCCAGCACCCGTCCGAGCCCCGTCATCAGACCGTCCCGGGGGCCCGCTCCGAGCTGGGCGCCGATGTAGATGCCGCCGCTGATCCCGTTGAGGACCACGCCGAGGAGCATCATCGTCACCGCCGCCGGGATGCCCTGGGCCTCGGGCAGCACCAGCATGCCCAGGTCGATGCTCACGCCCACCCAGATCGAGTTCGCGATGGTGCCGATCCCGATCCGCTCACGCAGGGGGAACCACACCAGCAGCAGCACGAAGCTCACGCTGATGCTGAGCGTGCCGACGGTGAGGCCGAGCCGGTGGGCGAGTGCCGCGTGGAGCACGTCCCACGGGGCTCCGCCGAGGCCGGACTCGAGCAGCAGGGCCAGGGAGAAACCGAAACCGGTCAGCCCCACCATCATCTGGAGCACCCGCAGCGGCAACCGGTCCACGCGCAGCTGGTCGCGCAGGGAGAGATTGTCCAGGCGCGCGGTCGATCGTCGACGATCGCGGGTCATGGAAGCGGTGGGCTCCTCTCAGGAGTCGAAGATCGGCAGAGCGGAGGTCTCGGTGGTCACCAGGGACTTCTCATCCGGCCGATGGATGAGGACGTTGAGGATGTAATGGCGCACGGTCTCATCGAGGCTGACGTCGTGGCCCTTCTTCTCGGAGAGGAACCACTTGTGCTCGAGGATCTCATGGAAGAACTCAGGAGGCTCGAGTTTGGACCGCATCGAGCGGGGCACCGCCCGCACCACCGGCTCGTACTGCTGCTGGAGCCACTCGTGCGCGACGAACTCCTCGTCCTCGAGCTGCTGCTCGGTGTCGGCGCGATACTGATCGAGGTCGTTGAGCAGTCGCCGCGCCTGGTTCTCCTGCGCGTCGATCCCGGTCAGCCGCATCAGGCGCCGCGCATGGTGCCCCGCGTCGACGACTTTCGGCATGATCGACAGCGTGGTGCCGTCGAGGTCGGTGGTGATCTCCAGCTCGCCCACGTCGAAGCCCAGCTCGTTGAGCTTCTCGATCCGGGCAGAGACCCTCCAGCGCTCATCGGCGGAGAACCGCTCGCGGGAGGTGAGCGTCTCCCACAGCTCCTCGTAGCGGGCGATCAGGTCGTCGCCGACCGAGATCGGATCGGCCTCGGGATCGAACATGTCGCCGGCCTGCAGGTCCATCAGCTCGCCGATGATGTTGGTGCGAGCCAGGTCCAGGTCGTAGTGGCGCTGACCGGTGGAGAGCCGCTCGTGGAGGGAACCGGTCTCGACATCGACGAGGTAGGCGGCGAAGGCTCCCGCATCGCGGCGGAAGAGGGTGTTGGACAGTGAGACGTCGCCCCAGTAGAAGCCCTCCAGGTGCAGGCGCACCAGCAGCACCGCGAGCGCGTCGAGCAGGCGGTGGGCGGTGTCCGGGCGCGAGACCTGGCTGAAGACGGCCCGGTAGGGCAGGGAGAACTGCAGGTGGCGCGTGATCAGGACGGCGTCGAGCTCCTCGCCCGAGGGCGTGGTCCGGCCGGAGACGACGGCGAAGGGTTCGACCGCAGGGATCTCCAGGCGGCCCAGCACGCGCAGCATCTCGTACTCACGCTGCGCCAGGGTGTGGGAGATCTCCTTGATGGCGAGGACCCGTCCCGAGACGCGGGCGAAGCGCACGACGTGACGGGAGATGCCGCGGGGCAGGGCGGCGAGGATCTCGTCGGGCCACTGCTCGAGCGGCGTCTCCCACGGCAGGTCCAGCATTGCCGGATCTGCGCGGGATGCGGTGATCTCCAGGGGTGCCATGGGGACATTGTCTCCTGTGCCGGGGAGCTTCGCATCGTCGGGACGAGAATTCACGTCATCTCGACGTGAAGGTCACCTCGTGCGCACGGACGGGGACGACGGCGACGGGCGCCCGGCAGATGCCGGACGCCCGTCGCGCGGTGCAGCTGGTTCGGGTCAGTCGCCGAGGCGCTGGCCGCTCTTCGTGTCGAAGAGGTGGGCGTGCTCCGGCGAGGGACGGAAGTAGACCGTCTCGCCCTTGCTCGGAGGACGGCGGGCGTCGACACGGGCGATGAACGGCTTGTCCGTCTCCTCGGCACCTGCCCGACGACCGTAGATGAACGCGTCTGCGCCGAGCTCCTCGACGAGGTCGACCTCGATCGCGAGCCCCTGGTTGTCGGAGGCGATCTCCAGGTCCTCGGGGCGCACACCCACGGTGACCGTGGTCTGATCGGTCTCCGAGAGCGTGGAGCGGTCCACGGGGATCACGGCGCCGCCGAACTCGACGCCCTGATCGCTCAGCGGGGCCTCGAACAGGTTCATGGCCGGGGAGCCGATGAAGCCCGCGACGAACACGTTGTTCGGGTGGTCGTACATGCGGCGCGGGGAGTCGATCTGCTGCAGGACACCGCGATCGAGCACTACCACGCGGTCACCCATCGTCATGGCCTCGGTCTGGTCGTGCGTGACGTAGACCGTGGTGACGCCGAGACGACGCTGCAGCGAGGCGATCTGGGTACGGGTGGACACGCGCAGCTTGGCGTCGAGGTTCGACAGCGGCTCGTCCATGAGGAACACCTGGGGCGAGCGGACGATCGCGCGACCCATGGCCACTCGCTGACGCTGACCACCGGAGAGTGCCTTGGGCTTGCGATCCAGGTACTCGGAGAGGTCCAGGATCTCCGCGGCGTCCTCGACGCGCTTGCGGATCTCGGCCTTGGGCTTGCCGGCGATCTTCAGGGCGAAGCCCATGTTGTCGGCGACGCTCATGTGGGGGTACAGCGCGTAGTTCTGGAACACCATCGCGATGTCACGATCCTTCGGCGGGACGTCGGTGACGTCGCGATCGCCGATCAGGATGCGGCCGGCGTCGATCTCCTCGAGGCCGGCGAGCATGCGCAGGGAGGTCGACTTGCCGCAACCGGAGGGGCCGACGAAGACGAGGAACTCGCCGTCACCGATCTCGATGTCGAGGCTGTCGACGGCCGGGCGCTCCTGGCCCGGGTAAATGCGGGAAGCATTGTCGAACGTGACTGTTGCCATGGTGGTTCTCCTTCACCGGCAGGTACGTGCCGGACGGTCCGTTGTGAAGTGATGAGCGGCCGGTTCGAGGTCGTTCCCACGGGAGGTGCTTCTTCGCACCGGCTCGCAGAAGTGTAGCGCAGCTCTCAGTCCTCCTGGCGGGTCGGTGTGGCGAGTCTCACGTGCGGGCCTCGTCCTGTGCCCTCGCAGGGCGGGGAAGCAGGGGAGGGGTGCGGGATACTGGCGCGGTGGACATCAACGAGCTGACCCGGAAGATCCTGGACCGACGCGCGCAGGATGGTGATGCGCTGCGGATCGTGCAGGCCGGGCATCCGGCTCTGCGGCGGCGAGCCGTCCCCGCCCGTGGGCGGATGGATCTCGAGCTGCTGTGCGAACTGGCCGAGGCGATGACCGTGACGATGCGCGCAGCTCCGGGAGTCGGGCTGGCGGCTCCTCAGGTGGGGCTTCCGCTGAGCTTCTACGTGGTCGAGGACGCCTCCGCCAGCGAGCCGGGCGAGGACGCGGGAGACGACCTGCTCGAACGCCGGCCGCTCGCGCTGCGCGCGCTGCTCGATCCGGTGCTGGAGCCACTGGGCTCGCAGCGGGTCTACGCCTTCGAGGGGTGCCTCTCCGTGGACGGGTGGCAGTCGATCGTCCCGCGCTCGCGCCGGGTGCGCCTGCGCGCCGTCGAGCTGCTGTCGGACGGTCGGCTGGAGGAGGTCGACGAGGAGCATGTGGGCTGGACCGCCCGGATCCTCCAGCACGAGACCGATCATCTGGCCGGAACCCTGTGCCATGACGTGTCCGTGCCCCGCTCCTTCATCGATGCGGCCTACGTCGAGCACTACGGGGACCTCGCCGAGGCGGTCTCCCGGCTCGGACTGACCGGGGAGATCGCCGAGCTCGCCCCCGGCGAGGTGGTGATCGGCTGATCGCGGCGCCGAGCCCTCAGCGGGGTCCCGGCCGGACGCTGTAGCTTGACCCTGTCCAGGACCCGACAGAACGGAGCAGACGGTGACCCAGAGCGGCCGGAGCACCCCTTCCATCCCGCAGGACGAGCTGGTCGAGGACGACGGTCTCGCCGAGCAGCTCGATGAACGCTGGCTCGCGGTGATCGACACCGTGCTGCGGGTGCAGGCGCCGCTCGCCCGCACCTACGTCGAGCGCTTGCGTGCCAAGCACCCCGAGGCGACCGATCGCCAGCTGCTCGAGCACGTCACCAAGCGGTTCAAGGACATCACCACGGTCAGCGGGGCGGGCATCGGCGGTGTGGCGGCGCTGCCCGGGCTCGGCACCGTGGCTGCTCTGGGCCTGACCATCGGCGAGGGCGTGTCCTTCGCGGAGGCGTGCGCCTTCCTCACCCTCGCCGCAGCGGATATCCACGGTGTGGACATGTCGGAGCAGAACACCCGCCGTCTGGTCCTGATGGGTGTGCTCAGCGGTGAGCGGGGCACCGAGATCATCGCCAAGGCGATGGGCAAGCAGGGACTGCAGTGGAATGCGGTGCTCAGCGGCGGCGGTGGTTTCCTGCCGGGGCTGGTCAGCCGGCAGGTCTCCCGGTATGCGCGCCGCCGCGTGATGGCGCGCGCCGGCAAGCTCTGGTTCTTCCGGCTGCTGCCGTTCGGGATCGGTGCCGTGCTGGGCGGTCTCGGGGCCCGCTCTGTCGCCCGCTCCGTGGTCGAGTCGATGCTGGAGATCTTCTCGCACGGCGCGACGCTCCAGGGCGAGATCGCTCAGGAGCGCGGGGCGTGAGCGGACGGAGCCGCAGGCGCCGCATGCCCAGCTGACGGGCACGTGGGGCACGGATGCAGAGCACAGAGGGTCGGTCCCCGCGGGGACCGACCCTCCGTGCCGTCGAGACCGGGTCCGCGATGCGCGGACCGGGGTGCTCAGACCTTCTGCGTGAAGTCGTTGGCGTGCTCGGTGCCGACGGCACGCTCATAGGAGCGGCGGATCTCCGCCTCCGCGTCGCTGCGGCCCTCCCAGTGCGCGCCCTCGACGCTCTTGCCGGGCTCGAGGTCCTTGTAGACCTCGAAGAAGTGCTGGATCTCCAAGCGGTGGAACTCCGAGACGTCGGTCAGCTCCTGGCGGCGCACCTGACGACGGTCGCCGACGGGGACCGCGACGATCTTGTCGTCGCCGCCGGCCTCGTCACGCATACGGAACATGCCCAGTGCACGGCAGCGGATCAGGCATCCCGGGAAGGTCGGCTCCTCGAGGAGGACGAGGCAGTCCAGCGGATCGCCGTCCTCGCCGAGGGTCCCTTCGATGAAGCCGTAGTCATCCGGGTAGCGGGTGGCGGTGAACAGCATCCGGTCGAGCCGGATGCGTCCGTTGTGGTGGTCCACCTCATACTTGTTCCGATTTCCCCGGGGGATCTCGATAGTCACGTCGAATTCCACGACAGCCGCTCCATTGCTCCGGCCCCGTAGGCCACTGGTAAAGACCGTGACACCATATCGTGGGCACCATGGCAGCGAGTGCAATCGAGCGGATCTGGCGCACCACCGCGATCGTGATGTGCGCGGCGGTGCCGACGAGCTTCTACGTGCTCGGAGATCTCACCGACGCCTTCCCCGGCGTCCTCACCGTGCGCAGCGAGGCGGCGGGCCCGGAGTTCGGGCCGCGCGCTGTCGCCGAGGACTGGGAGCGGGTCGGGGCCGAGGACCTCCTCCCGGCGCCGAAGCCGGCCGCCTCCCCGGCAGACACCGCTGACCTCGCGGAACGGATGGCCGCCGGGGCGGACCTGCCGGTGGTCGCCGGAGGGCTGGCCTTCAGCGTGGTCGACGCTGAGACCGGCCGGACGCTCGCCGCCCGTGAGGAGGGCACCGCCCTGGTGCCCGCCTCGACCTTGAAGCTGCTCACTGCCGCCGCCGTGCTGCGCCAGTACCGCGGGGACGAGGTCCTGACCACCCGCGCCGTCGTCCAGGACGGCGTGATCACCCTCGTCGGCGGTGGTGACATGACTCTCAGCGAGGACGATCTGCGTGAGCTGGCCACCCAGGCGGCGACGCTCGCCGGAGCGCAGGGGGCCACCGAGGTCTCCGTCGCGCTGGATGACAGCTACCTGGATGGCGGAGCCAACCCGGCCTGGGGCAACAACGGCAGGGCCGGCGGCTGGGTGACCCCCACCGCTTCTCTCGCGCTGGAGGAGGGGTGGCTCGACGGGGAGCAGTACGGGCCCAAGTCGGCGACCCCGGCGCGGGACGCCGCCGAACGCTTCGCGGAACTGCTCGAGGAGGCGGGGCTGACGGTCGCGGGTGAGGTCACCGGCGCACGAGCCCCCGAGGGCGCGCCGGCCGCGGAGATCCATTCCGAGACGATCGCGGAGCTGGTGCGCCACACCCTGCTGATCTCCGACAACACCACCGCTGAACTGCTCGCCCACCTGGTGGCCCTCGCCCGCGGCGAGGAGACCACCCCGGCCGGGGCGGCTGCCGCGGTCGATGCGGAGATCCGGGAGCTGGCGGAGGAGATCGGAGTGGCGCCGGAGGTGATCGCCTCGCTCGAGATCCATGATGGCTCCGGGCTCTCCCGGCAGAATCGGGTGCCTCCGGCGCTGCTCTCGGCGGTCCTGGCCGACGTGGCCTCCGGGAAGGCGCCCGCCCTCGAGCAGATCCTCTTCGACGTGCCCATCGCGGGCCTGTCCGGCACTCTGGCCGACCGCTTCGAGGCGGAGGGGACCGAGGACGCGAGCGGTCTCGTGCGCGGCAAGACCGGCTACCTCGGCGGCGCGGCCACCCTGGCCGGAGTCACCGTGCTGCCTGATGGACGGACCGTCGGGTACTCGATCGTGGTGCATGGCTTCGACGGAGCCGACGCGGCGGCCGCCCGCGCGGCGGTCGACGAGGTCGCCGCCGAGATGGTGCAGGTGGACTGATGGCCGGCCCTCCTCCCGTCATCGCCCGCGCCCGCACCGCCGTGCGCTCCGCGCTGACCACCCGCCTCGAGCTGCTCGCCGACGACACCGCCGTCGGCCGGACGGCGCCGCGACTGCTGGTCGGGCTCAGCGGGGGAGCGGACTCGCTCGCCCTGCTGGCCACCACCGTCTGGGTCGGGGCCCGGATGGGCCTGGAGACCGAGGCGGCGATCGTCGACCACGGCCTGCAGGAGGGATCGGCCCGGGTCTCGGAACGGGCGCTGGTCCAGGCGCAGCGGCTGGGCGCCGAGGCACGGATCCTGCGCGTCGCAGTCGACGTCGGGGCTCCCGGCGGGCTGGAGAACGCCGCCCGCACGGTGCGTCACGACGCGCTGGAGACGCTCCGCGAGGAGCGGGGGGCGCTCGCGCTGCTGATGGCGCACACCCTCGATGACCAGGCCGAGCAGGTGCTGATGGGGCTCGCGCGGGGTGGCGGGCCGCGGGCCCTGGCCGGGATCCCGCGAACCCGCGGCGCCCTGCTGCGCCCCTTCCTGGGCAGCGGCCGGGACGAGAGCACCGCGCTGCGCCGGACCGATACCGAGGAGATCTGTCGCCTGCACGACCTGCAGTGGTGGGAGGACCCGATGAACGCCGATGAGACGCTGCTGCGCTCCCGCGTGCGCCACCGGGCCCTGCCCCTTTTGCGGGAGCTGCTGGGGGAGCACCTGGACGAGAACCTCGCCCGGACCGCTGACCTGGTGGGCCCCGATGCCGATCACCTGGACGCCGAGGCGACCGCGCTGCTGGAGTCGCTGCACCGGGACGGCGGCGAACTGCGCGAGGAGCGGGACCTGCTGCTGCTGGATGTCCACGCACTGGCTGCCGCGCCCGCCCCGCTGCGCACCCGGATCCTGCGCGACGCCTCACGTTCCGCTGACCGCGCAAAGCCGCGGTGCGGGGGCGCCGGATCATCGAAGTCCCTGCTCCGGCGCCAGGTGCTGGCGATAGACGCTCTGGTGGTCTCATGGCACGGTCAGTCAGCGGTGCCCGTTCCGGGTAGGATCGAGGTCGCTCGCCGCGACGGCCTGTTGGTGTGGCGCCGCATCGATTCGTGACCCGCGGCTCGCGCACCCCACCACGTTCCATGGAGGAGATCCGCGTGCCCCAGACGCACCCCCACCCCGATGTCGACCGCGTGCTGCTGGACGAGCAGCAGATCCGCGAGCGGCTCGCCGAGCTCGGAGAAGAGATCGCAGCGGACTATGCGGACGAGCCGCCGATCCTGGTCGGCGTCCTCAAAGGGGCGGTGATGGTGATGGCGGATCTCGCCCGCGAGATCGACCTCAAGGTCGAGATGGACTGGATGGCGGTCTCCTCCTACGGCTCGGGCACCAAGTCCTCGGGCGTCGTGCGCATCCTCAAGGACCTCTCCGGGGACATCACCGGCCGCAACGTGCTGATCGTCGAGGACATCATCGATTCTGGCCTGACCCTCAAATGGCTGCTGTCCAACCTCCGCTCCCGCGGACCCAAGAGCGTCGAGATCGCCGCCCTGCTGCGCAAGCCCGAGGCGGCACGGGTCGAGATCGACGTGAAGTACATCGGCTTCGACATCCCCAACGAGTTCGTGATCGGCTACGGCCTCGACTTCGCCGAGAACTACCGCAACCTCCCCTACGTGGGCGTGCTCTCGCGCTCGATCTACGAGGACTGATCACGTGGCAGATTCCGCCAAGAACCCCAAGCGCTCGGGCACCAAGAAGCGCCGTCCCTTCTCCGGGCTCGCCCTGTGGATCATCATCGCCCTGCTGCTGGGCATGGCCATGTTCTCCCTGTTCGGACGGGATGGTTACCAGCAGATCGACACCCAGCAGGGTATCGAGCTGCTCCAGGGCGGCACCGTCGAGCAGGCCAAGATCATCGACGGCAATCAGCAGCGTGTGGACCTGGTGCTCACCGAGGACTTCGTCGACGGCGATGACAACAAGGGCACCGAGGTGCGCTTCTCCTACGTCGACGCCCGGGGCGAGGCGGTGGTCGAAGCCGTCGAGAAGGCGGCTCCCGCGAAGGGGTACACCGACGAGATCGCCAGCAGTCCCTGGTGGTCCACCCTCCTGCTGACCTTCCTGCCGCTGCTGCTGTTCATCGGCCTGTTCTGGTTCCTGATCATGAACGCCCAGGGCGGCGGCAAGGCGATGCAGTTCGGCAAGTCCAAGGCGAAGCTGTTCAACAAAGAGGCCCCAAGGTCACCTTCGCCGACGTCGCCGGCGCCGAGGAGGCCGTCGAGGAGCTGGACGAGATCAAACAGTTCCTGGTCGACCCGGGCCGGTACCAGGCCGTCGGCGCGAAGATCCCTAAAGGCGTGCTGCTGTACGGCCCGCCCGGCACCGGCAAGACGCTCCTGGCCAAGGCCGTCGCGGGCGAGGCCAACGTGCCCTTCTACTCGATCTCCGGCTCCGACTTCGTGGAGATGTTCGTGGGTGTCGGTGCGAGCCGCGTGCGCGATCTGTTCAACACCGCGAAGGAGAACGCCCCGGCGATCATCTTCATCGACGAGATCGACGCCGTCGGCCGCCACCGCGGCGCCGGCATGGGCGGCGGGCACGACGAGCGCGAGCAGACCCTGAACCAGATGCTGGTGGAGATGGACGGGTTCGACGAGAACCAGAACGTCATCCTCATCGCCGCCACCAACCGCGTGGACATCCTGGATCCCGCCCTGCTGCGCCCGGGCCGCTTCGACCGCCAGATCGGCGTGGAGGCACCTGATCTGAAGGGTCGCCTGCACATCCTCGGCGTGCACGCCAAGGGCAAGCCGCTCGCGCACGACGTCGACCTCGAACATGTCGCCAAGCGCACCATCGGCATGTCCGGCGCCGATCTCGCCAATGTGCTCAACGAAGCGGCGCTGCTCACCGCCCGCTCCGGCAACCAGATCATCGACAACCGCGCTCTGGACGAGGCCATCGACCGCGTCTCGATGGGGCCGCAGCGGTACTCGAAGGTGATGACGGAGCGCGAGCGCCAGATGACCGCCTATCACGAGGGCGGTCACGCCCTGGTCGCGGCGGCGATGAACAACTCCGCCCCGGTCACCAAGGTGACGATCCTGCCGCGCGGGCGCGCCGGCGGGTACACGATGGTGGTGCCCACCCAGGACCGCAACTATCAGTCCCGCAACGAGCTGCTGGACCGGCTCGCCTATGCGATGGGCGGCTACGCGGTGGAGGAGAGCATCTTCCATGACGTCACCACCGGCCCCAGCTCGGACCTGCAGAACGCGACCAAGATCGCGCGCACCATGGTGATGCAGCTGGGCATGAGCGGCACCGTCGGCCAGGTGGCGCTCGAAGGGGAGCAGGAGGTGTTCGTCGGCATGCAGCAGGGGCAGGGCCCCCGCTTCAGCGCCGAGACCGCGAGCCTCATCGACCAGGAGGTCCGCGAACTGCTGGACACCGCGCTGGACGAGGCCTGGTCCGTGATCGTGGAGAACCGCCACGTGCTGGATGAGCTGGTCGAAGAGCTGTTGGAGCGGGAGACCCTGAACGAGCACGAGCTCGCCGAGATCTTCCGGGACGTGAAGAAGCAGCCGCCGCGAGAGGTGTGGTCCTCCAGCTCGGAGCGCCCCGCCCTGTCCGCCCCTTCGGTGGGCGGCACCACCACCGCGACGGGGACCGAGTCCCACGACGCCGGCGAAGCAGTCCAGCCGAACCCGCCCGAGCTGCCCCATCCGGGCGGCGACGGCCCGCAGATCCCCGGTGCTCCGCACGGCGGCGAGCCGGGCTCCGGCGGCGGGGGATACGGGTACGACACCCACGACGGGAAGGACCGCTGAGATGGCCGTCGACGCCCCGCGCATCGAAGCCGCGGTCCGGGAGATCCTCGGCGCGATCGGCGAGGACCCGGACCGTGACGGCCTGCTGGAGACCCCGGCACGGGTCGCTCGCATGTATGCCGAGGTCTTCCAGGGCCTGGACCAGGATGCGAGCGCACCGCTGTCGACGACGTTCGACATCGACCACCAGGAGCTGGTCCTGGTGCGCGATATCGCGTTCTACTCGATGTGCGAGCACCATCTCCTGCCCTTCCACGGCACCGCCCATATCGGATACATCCCCGGCGGCGGGGTGGTCACCGGGCTCAGCAAGCTCGCGCGGCTGGTGAACGTCTATGCCCGGCGCCCCCAGGTGCAGGAGCGGCTCACCTTCCAGGTCGCCGACGCGCTGATGGACGAGCTCGGGGCGAGCGGGGCGATCGTCGTGATCGAGGCCGAGCACATGTGCATGTCGATGCGGGGCGTGCGGGCGGCCGGTGCCCGCACGGTCACCAGCGCCGTGCGGGGCATGCTGCGGGAGAACTCGAGCACCCGCGGCGAGGCCATGGCGCTCATCCACGGGTCATGAGCAGCCCGCTGCGCCGTCCCGCCGGTCTGCCCGACCGGGCCGGCGGTGAGGGGACGCTGGTGATGGGCGTCCTGAACGTCACCCCGGATTCCTTCTCCGACGGCGGTGAGCATGACGCTCCCGCCGCCGCGATCGCGCATGGCCGGCTCCTGGTGGCGCAGGGTGCCGCGATCGTCGATGTCGGCGGCGAGTCGACGCGGCCCGGCGCCCCGCGCGTGGACGAGGACGAGGAGCTGCGCCGGGTGCTGCCGGTCGTCTCCGCCCTGGCGGCCGAGGACATCGTGGTCAGCGTGGACACCATGCGTGCCTCCGTCGCCGCGGCGAGCGTCGAGGCGGGTGCCCTGATCGTCAACGATGTCTCCGCAGGGCGGGCGGATGTGGACATGGGCAGCGAAGCGGCGCGCCTCCGCACCCGCCTGGGCACCCCGCCGGTGTTCATCGCGATGCACTGGCGCGGGCACAGCGATGTGATGAACGAGCTGGCCGTCTATGAGGATGTGGCGCGGGACAGCGCCGCCGAGCTCGCCGAGCGTCTCGCCACGCTGCGCGAGGCTGGGGTCGAGGATCGCTTCCTCGTCGCGGACCCGGGGCTGGGATTCTCCAAGACCGGGGAGCAGAACTGGGAGGTGCTGGCCCGCTGGGAATCGATCGCCTCCCACGGGCTGCCGATCCTCATCGGGGCCTCCCGCAAACGGTTCGTCGGCGCGCTCGGCGTGGATCGTGATCTCGCGACCGCAGCGATCAGCGCCTACAGCGCCGAGCACGGTGCCTGGGCGGTGCGGGTGCACGAGGTCGCACCCTCGGTCGCCGCGGTGCGCGTCGGCGACCGGTTGCATCGGAGCATCCACCGATGAGCATCCTGAGGGGAGCCCCTGCCACCGGGCTGCAGCTGGTGGACCGCATCGAGGTCACCGGCATCCGCGCCTGGGGTCACCACGGCGTGCTCGCGGCGGAGACGCAGCTGGGCCAGCAGTTCATCGCCGACATCACCCTGCACCTCTCCACCGCCGCTGCCGGCCGCACCGATGCGCTCTCCCGCACGGTCAACTACGCCGAGGCGGCTCATGCCGTCCGCGAGGAGCTCACCGGCGGGCCCTACGCGCTGGTCGAGACCCTCGCAGAGCGGATCGCCCAGCGGATCCTCACCGACACCGGATATCCGCTGGTGCGCCGGGTCGAGGTCCGGATCCACAAACCGGCTGCACCGGTCGGTCTGCCCGTCGATGATGTCACCGTGAGCATCACCCGGGACGCCGCACCGGTGCCGGCCGTGCTCGCCCTCGGCACCAACCTCGGCGACCGCGCCCAGCATCTCCACGGCGCGCTCGAGCTGCTGGCCGCCACGGACGGCATCGAGGTGGAATGGACCGGGCCGGTGCTGGAGACCGCGCCCGTCGGCGGTCCGACGGGGCAGGGCAGATTCCTGAACTCCGTGATCGGGGTGAGCACCGGTCTGGGCCCTTTCACACTGCTGGAGGCGGCGCATCGGGCCGAGCATGCCGCCCACCGGGAGCGCCTGGTGCGCTGGGGACCGCGCACGCTCGACGTCGACGTGATCACCTACGGGAGCTGGACCAGCCAGGACGAGCTCCTGACCGTGCCGCATCCGCGAGCCCACCTGCGCGCCTTCGTCCTGGCACCCTGGCACGCCGCGCGTCCCGGAGCGGAGCTGCCGGGCCATGGCCCGATCGGCGCGCTGCTGGCCGCGGCCGAGGACCGCGACGGGCTGCGTCCCGGTCCTGAGATCGAGGGGTACGGGATCTCGTGAAGCCCCTGAACGTGCCGGTGCTGGTGCTGATCCTGGTGGTCGGCGCCGGATTCGGGGCGCAGATGCTGGAGACCCTCGCCTCCCGGGGCCACTCGCTGCCGATCGCCGGCTGGCTCACCACGGTGGTGCTGCTGGTGCTCAGCACGGTGCTGCTGATCGTGGGGCTGCCGCTGCGGCGCTACATGCTCGAGAGCGCCGAGCGCCGCGAGCATCCGAGCTTCGCCCCGCGGCGCCACCAGATCGACCTTCTCACCGCCTACCGGATCGTGCTGCTCGCCCGCGCATGCGCCTACACCGGGGCCGTGGTCGGCGGGATCTTCGTCGGCCAGGCGCTGTTCCTGCTCCTGACCGGCACCGGTGATCCGTTGAGGGGGATCCTGCCCACCGCCGCCGCCGCCCTCGCCGGGATCCTGCTGGGTGTGCTGGGCGTGATCGTCGAACACTGGGGCCAGCTGCCACCGGAGGACGGAGAGAGGGCCGCGGAGGGCGCTGGGGCCGGCGGCTGAGGCGCGCCGCGGCCGCCTTTCGTCGGGGCCGCTGCCGACTTCCCGCAGAGCGCGGATCCCGGCGGAGGTGACACCATGGTGCCCATGAGCTCCACCCCCGATCCCGCCGCGCAGACCGTCCCGGGCATGGTTCCGGAGGCGGCACCGGCCGCGACGGCGCCCGACCCGGCGCTGTCCGATGCTCCCGATGGTCTGCTCGGAGCGAGCGCGCTGCGCCCGGTCTCGACCTCGCTGATCCCTGCCCGCTACGTCGCAGGCATCATCGGCTATGTGATCTGGGTGCTGATGATCGCCGGTCTGATCACGGCGGCGGCGCTGTCCGGGATGTGGTGGATCGCCGCGCTGGGGCTCCTGCCGCTGCTGATCCTGCTCCAGAGCCTGCTGCTGACCCCGCGCCGGGTACGCGCCATCGGCTACCTGGACGCCGAGGAGGATCTCACCATCGCCAGCGGCATCATGTTCCGTTCCGTGCACACCATCCCGTACGGACGGGTGCAGTCGGTGAAGATCGACGAGGGCCCCGTGGATCGCCGCTACGGCCTCGCGAAGCTGACGGTGAGCACGGCCAACGGGGCGTCGACCGTCGTCCTGCCGGGACTGCCGAAGGCGGAGGCCGAGCGGTTGCGGGCCCTGCTGACCGCCCGCGGCATCGAGACCATGGCAGCGCTGTGAGCACCCCTGACCACGGGCCCGTCGAGCCCGGCCCCCCGTCCGCTCCGGTTCCCGCCGTCGAGCCCGGGGCGACGGCCGCGCGCCGCCGCACCCACCCCATCACCCCGCTGGTCACCGGCTGGAAGATCGTGGTGGGCGTCATCGCCGTGCTCACTGCGCAGAACATCGCCCGACTGGCCGAGGACTTCACCGTGACCCGCGCCCTGATCGGGCTGGCCATGCTGGTGCTGGTCGTGGTGATCGCCATCGTCCTGTCGGGGTTCAGCTGGTGGTTCACCACCTACGCGGTCGACGAGGCCGGGGTCTCCCTGCACCGCGGCATGATCAGCCGGTCACGGGAGTACGCCCCCCGTGCCCGCATCGAGTCGGTCTCGGTCGAGCGGCCGCTGCTGGCCCGTCTGCTGGGGCTGGCGAAGGTGCGGGTCGAGGTCGCCGGCGGCGGGGATTCCTACCTCGACATCGAATACATCCGCTCCGCGGATGCCGAGCAGCTCCGTCGCGGCATCCTCGACGTCGCGGCGGTCGATGCCCCGGCCGGCCCGGCACCCGAGGCGGAGGGCGGCGCGGAGGCCGCTTCGGCCGCTGCCTCGACGGCGGGGCAGCGGTGGGATCAGGCCGAGGCCCCGGGGCCGGTCGGCCGGCAGACGGGCGCGCAGGGACCGGCCGGACGCTCGCTGGAGGAGATCCTGCACGACGACGTCGCCGAGGGCGAGCTGATCGCGCAGATCCCGACCCGGCGCCTGATCCACTCCCTGCTGCGCGACCCGGGATTCCTCCTCAGCATCGTCGTGGGCGTCCTCGGGGTGCTCGCGGCGCTCGCCCTGGTGATCTGGCAGGACGGGGTGTCCTTCGCGATCCTCGTGGCCCTGCTGCCCACCGCGATCGCGATCCCCAAGTACGTCTTCGGCCGCATCGAATCCGGGTGGGGCTTCGTCTCCCGCATCACCGAGCGCGGGCTGCGGATGCGGCGCGGGCTGGCCAACACCCGCACCGACAACATCGCCGCGGGGCGCATCCAGCGCTTCGAGCTGCGACGCCCGCTGCTGTGGCGCAGCCCCGGCTGGACCGCGGTGACCGTCACCGTCGCCGGCATCGAGGACAGCGAGGAGAACGGGGCCGCGCACGTGCTGCCGGTCGGTGAGCGCGAGGAGCTGCGGGCGACGCTCGGCCACCTGGCCGCACCGCTGGGCACCCCGGATGACCTGGGGACGATCGAGCACCTGCTCTCCGCCCCGGCACGGGAGATCGACGGGCTGCGCACCCCGGTCCGCGCCTTCTGGATCTCCCGACGGACCCGCGTGGCGGTGCTCCTGCCGGGAGCGCTGGTCCAGCGCAGCGGAGTCCTCGCCCGACATCTGGAGATCATCCCCCGGGAACGGATCCAGGGGCTCACCGTCCAGGACGGCCCTTTCGCCCGGAAGCTGGGGGTCCTGGATCTGCGAGCCGGCGTCGCCGGCGAGACCATGCTGCTGTCGGACCTGCCCCGCCGTGACGTCCTCGCCCTCCACGCAGTGCTCGCCCGCGACGCCGCCACGCTCCGCCGCTATCGGGACCGGGCGCACTGGCCGCAGCCCGCCCTGTCGCTCGTCGGCGCTGGGGCGGGACCGGCCGGGGGAGTGCAGTGACCCCGCCGCGCCTGGGCATCGGCGTGATCGGTGCGGGCCGGGTGGGTGCCGTGCTCGGCGCCGCACTGCGCGCCGAGGGCCACGCGATCACCGGCGCCTACGCCGTCTCCGACGCCTCCCGGGACCGTGCCGCCGCGCTGCTGCCCGGTGTGCCGCTGCTGGGCGTGGCGGAGCTGGTCGAACGCAGCGAGATGCTGCTGCTGGCCGTGCCCGATGATCAGCTGGCACCATTGGCCGCCGGCATCGCGGCCACCGGCATGGCTCCCGGCGGGCAGCTGGTCGTGCACACCTCCGGGCGCTACGGCACCGAAGTGCTGGCGCCGCTCGCCCGCCAAGGCAGCGCGACCCTCGCCCTGCATCCCGCGATGACCTTCACCGGCACCCGGTCCGACCTCGCTCGCCTGATCGGCTGCCCGATGGGGATCACCGCCCCGCCCGATCTGCTGCCCATCGCCGCCGCCCTCGCAGTGGAGCTGGGCGGGGAGGCCGTGGTGATCGCTGAAGGCGACCGTCCTCTGTACCACGCGGGCCTCGCGCACGCCGCCAACCACCTGGTGGTGCTGGTGGACCAGGCCCGGGAGGCCCTGTCCCGGCTCGGGATCGAGGATCCCGGCAGCTATCTCCGCCCGCTGCTGGAGGCGGCGCTGGACGAATCCCTCCGCCACGGGGCGAAGGCGCTGACCGGGCCCGTCGTGCGGGGGGACGCCGGCACCGTCCAGTCCCACCTGGACGCGCTGGCGGACCTCGACGCCACCGGAACACCGGGAGAGCACGGGGATGTCGCGGACACCTACCGCGTGCTGGCGCTGGCGGCGCTGACGCGTGCGAGACTCCCGGAGGACACCCGGGCGAGAATCCGGGTGCTGCTGGAGGACCAGCCGCCCAGGGAGGACGAGGCATGAGCCAGGACCCGCTGCGGGATCCCGTACGTCGCATCACCACCAGGCTGATCACTACCAAGGATGAGCTGCGGGAACGACGCGCGGCGATGGACGGCACCGTCGCCACGGTGCTCACCATGGGCGCGCTCCATGCCGGTCACCTGGCACTGGTCCGGCGCGCGCGGGAGCTGGCGGACCAGGTGATCCTCACCGACTTCGTCAACCCTCTCCAGTTCGGCCCCGGCGAGGACTACGAGGCGTACCCGCGCACTCTCGAGGAGGACCTGGATCTGGTCGACGGGCTGGTCGATGTGGTCTTCGCCCCGTCGGTCCAGGAGATGTACCCGGTGCTGCCCCGATGGTCTCGGTCACTGCCGGCACGGCAGGCACGATCCTCGAAGGTGCGGCCCGTCCCGGTCACTTCGACGGCGTGGTGACCGTAGTGGCCAAGCTGCTGCAACTGACCGCCCCGCACCTCAGTGTGTTCGGTCGCAAGGACGCCCAGCAGCTGGCGATCATCCAGCGCCTGGTCGGCGATCTCGACCTGCCGGTGCGGATCGAACCGGTCGAGATCCAGCGCGAGCCGACGGGACTGGCCCGCTCCAGCCGCAACGCCTATCTCAGCCCGGCGGGCAGGGAGCGGGCGCTCGCCCTGTCCCGGACGATCACCGCCGCCTGCGCCGCAGCGCCCTCGGTGGGCGCGATCCGCGCCGTGCTCACCGAGGCGCTCGATCGCGCCGAGATCGAGTGGGACTACGCCCATGCGCTGGACCCGGCCACGCTCGAACCGATCGGGCCCGAGCATCGCGGGGAGATCCTGGTGGTGCTCGCGGGCACCGTCGAGGGCACCCGCCTGCTGGACGCCGCTGTGGCGGTCGCGACAGCACCCTGATCCGACAGGCATTCTCAGCGGCACTGATGAGACAATCGCCCCATGAGCGAGAATCTCCCTGCCCTCGACACGACGGACACCTCCGACCAGGTCGCGGTCCGCAGAGCGAAGCGGGAGCGGCTGCTGGCACGCGGCGAGGAGGCCTATCCCGTCTCGGTCCCGGTGACCGACACCATCTCCGAAGTGCGTGCGCAGTACGACCAGCTCGGGGCCGGTGAGGAGACGCAGGACGTCGTCGGCGTCGCCGGCCGCGTCGTCTTCCAGCGCAACAAGGGGAAGCTGGCCTTCATCACCCTCCAGGACGGGGCCGGGCAGCGCCTGCAGATCATGGCCTCGCAGGCGGTCATCGGCGAGGAGCGGCTGAGCGCGCTCAAGGCCGACGTCGACCTCGGCGACCATGTCTTCTTCCACGGCCGGGTGGGCGCCTCCCGCCGCGGTGAGCTGAGCATCTTCGCCGATACCTGGCAGATGGCGGCCAAGGCCGTGCGGCCGCTCCCGGTCCTCCATGCCGGTCTCTCGGAGGAGTCGCGGGTCCGACACCGCTACGTCGACCTCATCGTGCGCCAGGAGGCCCGCGACACCGTGCGCCAGCGGGCCGAGGTCATGCACTCGCTGCGCACCTCCTTCCACGACCGGGGCTACGTCGAGGTCGAGACGCCGATGCTGCAGGTGATCCCCTCCGGCGCCGCGGCCCGGCCGTTCGTCACCCACATGAACGCCTTCGACCTGGATCTCTATCTGAGGATCGCCCCGGAGCTGTTCCTGAAGCGGGCGGCCGTGGGCGGGCTCGAGAAGGTCTTCGAGATCAACCGCAACTTCCGCAATGAGGGCGCGGACTCCACGCATTCCCCGGAGTTCGCGATGCTCGAGGCATATCAGGCGTACGGAGATTACGACACGATCGGCGATCTCACCCAGCGGCTCGTGCAGGAGGCGGCCGAGCATGCCACCGGATCTCAGGTCGTCACGCTGACCGATGGATCGGAGTACGACTTCTCGGGCGAATGGGCGCAGATCACGATCTACGGCTCCCTCTCGGAATCCCTCGGCGAAGAGATCACCCCGGAGACCACGCCGGAACGGCTTCGCGAGATCGCGCGTTCCCTCGATCTTGATCTCGATCACCCCAAGTTCGGTCACGGGAAGCTCGTCGAGGAGCTGTTCGAGAATCGCGTCGGCGATCATCTCTACGAGCCGACCTTCGTGCGCGATTTCCCGGTCGAGACGAGCCCGCTGGTGCGTGCGCATCGTTCGCAGCCCGGCGTGGTCGAGAAGTGGGATCTCTACGTGCGCGGGTTCGAGCTCGGCACCGGATATTCGGAGCTGGTGGACCCGGTGATCCAGCGTGAGCGGTTCGCCCAGCAGGCACAGCTCGCCGCACAGGGTGACGACGAGGCGATGCGCCTGGACGAGGACTTCCTCGAGGCGATGGAGTACGCGCTGCCACCGACCGGCGGCATGGGCATGGGAGTGGACCGCCTTCTCATGGCATTGACCGGCCTGGGAATCCGCGAGACCATTCTGTTCCCGCTCGTGAAGCCGGAGGCCTGAGATGGATTCCGGGTTCTGGTTCGAAGCGGGGGCACTGCTCCCTTCCCTCGGTGTGGGGCTGCTGTTCTGGTTCGTGATGCGTGCGGTGATGCGCGCGGACCGACATGAACGAGACGTCGAACGCGAGGCGGAACGGGAATACCGCGAACTGCATGGCAACGATGAACAGAATCACTCCGCCTGAGCGGATATCGAAACCAGATTGAAATCTAGGTGTTTTCGGCTGATACTGGGTGCGGATGGCGAACTCACCAGAGTTCGCACGACAAAAGCATCAGACCAGCAAGGGAGAACCCCTATGGCACGGAAGACCTACGTGGAGCTCATCGACGATCTGACCGGTGACAAGGCTGACGAGACGGTGAACTTCGCCCTGGACGGAGTCGCCTACGAGATCGACCTGACAGAGGCGAACGCCTCGAAGCTCCGTGAGGAGCTCGGCAGCTGGGTGGAGAAGGCGCGCCGGGTGGGTGGTCGTCGTTCTCGCGGGACCGCTCCCGCACGCACGAGCTCCAACGACTCCGCCAAGATCCGTGAGTGGGCTCGCGGAGCCGGCTACGAGGTCCCGGATCGTGGCCGCATCTCCGGGACCATCCGCAAGGCGTACGAAGAGGCCCACGCGGAATGATCTCGAGCGCCTCCGGCCGCGGCGCGGCGGGAGAGCGCATCGAGCACAGCACAGGCCCGTCACCGATCGGTGACGGGCCTGTGCTCATGCCGGGACGGGAACGGCCGCCGCTCACCAGCCCCGCAGGGTCCAGGACGCGGCATGCTCCGCGCCGGGGACCAGGCGCACCACATCTGTGCCGGTGCGGAAGGCATCGGGCGGGCAGGTCATCGGCTCCACGGCGAGCCCCAGCCGGTTGTTCTCCGGCTCCGGGCGATCACCGGTGTGAAGCTGCAGCCAGGGACATTCCGGACCAGCGCTCAGCTCCACCCCGGTGCCGCCCGGGGCGGAGACGGTCACCACCACCCGGTCCTGACCGTCACGGCCGAGATCGGTGAAGGCGTGGTCGAGGAACAGCGGGCCGAGAGTCCGTGCGGCGCGGAAATCGAACTCGCTGCCGGGAGCGACCTCGGCAGTACCGGTGGGCAGCAGCCGGTCCTCGCTGACGAGGAGCACGGTCCCCGCGGTGACCTGGAGCGACCAGGTATCCAGCGGCTCCGTCCCGGCGACCAGGTACGGATGCGGGCACGTCCCGTAGGGAGCGTCCTGTGCGCCGAGGTTGCGCGCGGTCACGGTGGTGCTGAGACCCTCCTGCGGATCCAGCGCGTAGTGCACCGTCAGCAGCAGGTGGAAGGGATATCCCGTGGAGGGGAACAGCTCGGTGCGCAGAACCAGCTCGTCCTCCGAGAGGGCTGCCGGGGTGAAGGCCTGGAAGGAGACCAGGCCGTGCAGCGCGTTGCCTCGTTCGGGCTCGGTGAGCGCGGTGCGGATCTCCTGGCCGTCCCAGGTGTAGGTCCCGTCGCCGATCCGATTGGGCCACGGCGCGACGATCGCCCCGCGGTGGAACTGCATGGGGCCGGTCTCGGGGTTGCGCACCAGCAGATCGCGACCGCCGACGGTGAGGGACTCGAGGGTCGCCCCCACCGAGGAGATCTCTGCCTGGTACGCGCCCGCGTCGAGGGTGAACAGCTCTCCGCGGTCACGGGCGGCGCCGCCGGCGGCGGGCAGCTCGAGGCCCATGGTGTCTGTGGCATGGTTCATGAGGTCTTCTCCTGGGTGCGGGCCGGTGCGGCCGTCGATGAGGGATCCTGCGTGGCCTCCGGCACGGACGCCGCCGCTGTCGTGGGGGCCGGTTCCGGTTCCGGCTCGATGAGGACGACCTCGAGGCGTCGGGGACCATGCATGCCCTCGACCCGCTCGAACTCGATATTCCTGGTCGCACTGGGTCCGGAGATCATGGTCCAGGCCGCAGCGGCGTCCTGGCCCATGCGCTCGATCGCCTTGGGGACGCCGAGCACCACCTGCTCGGACTCCACGACGACCACGTGGCGGTCGGGCACCAGGCTGAGCGCACGGCGTCCGCCCCGATCATCGCTGCGCAGCACCAGTGTGCCGGTCAGAGCGATCGCCGTATGGCAGCCGGTGAGCACCGCATCGAACGCGTCGAGCTCATGCGAGGTGGTGGCCCCGTCGTCGACCACCAGCGAAGCGTCGAGCTGCGTGAGCCAGGCCGCGGGCAGACCGGAGGGGACCACCGCGCTGCGCGCCCCGCCCAGTGCGGCGGCGATCGCCGCCGGGGCCGCGGCTGCAGTGGTGCGGTGGACCGTCGCCGCGCAGTCCTCGAGACGCTGGACCAGCACACCGCGCACCTTCGTGGGGGCGGTGCGGATCTCCTGCTTGTCGTCGGCCCGCTGGTAGGTGCGCGGCACATCGCCGGACTCGGTGACCTCATCGCGGCGCGGGACCGCGAGCGCTGCCCGCACCCGGGCGAGGATCTCCTCTTTCGCGGTCATCCCCGGGGTGCGTGCGGGGCGGGCGTCCGTCCACTCGCTCATGAGTGCTCCTCGTCCGTGGAGCCCGGATCGTGCGCCGGGCCCTGCGCGGCGCGGTCCTTCTCGTGCTGATCCCACCAGGAGCGGAAGGAAGCGCCGGGCTTGGGCAGATCGCGATGATCGGTCCAGCCCGTCAGCAAGGGCAGCAGCCCGGGCAGCTTGCCGATGTTCTTCCCGGGCAGCACCGAGCTGAGCGGACCGGCCGAGCGCACCGCGAGGTCGTAGGCGCGGGGCGAGGCCATCAGCGTGCTCGCGCCCCGCAGCGCCACATCCCAGGTGCCGTGGAAGTCACCGCGGCTCTCCCGCCGCCGGTCGACATCCTCGGCCCGCAGATGCACGAGCACCTCGGGGATGTTGATCTTCACGGGGCACACGTCATAGCAGGCGCCGCACAGGCTCGAGGCGTACGGCAGCGTCGAGTTCGGATCATCGCTGCCGTGCATCCCCGTCATCTGCGGTGAGAGGATCGCGCCGATCGGACCGGGATAGGTGGAGCCATAGGCCTGACCGCCGGTGCGGTTGTAGACCGGGCAGACGTTCAGGCACGCCGAGCACTGGATGCAGTGCAGCGCGCTGCGCCCCTCCGGATCCTCGAGCACTGCGGAACGACCATTGTCCAGCAGCACGAGATGGAACTCCTCGGGGCCGTCTCCCTCATGGACCCCGGTGAACAGGGTCGTGCACGGGCTCATCCGCTCTCCGGTGGAGGAGCGGGGGAGCAGCTGCAGGAACACCTCCAGGTCCTGGAAGCTCGGCACGAGCGCCTCGATGCCGACCACGGAGATGAGAGTTCTCGGCAGGGTCAGGCACATGCGGCCGTTGCCCTCCGACTCGACGACGACCATGGTGCCGGTGTCGGCCACCGCGAAGTCCGCCCCGGAGATCGCCACCGAACCGGGCATCTCCAGGAACTTCTCCCGCAGGAACCGGCGGGCCGCCCCCGCCAGCTCCGCCGGCTCGTCGGTGATCGACGGATCCAGATCCGGCATGGCCGCCAGCAGGATCTCCCGGATCTCGGACCGGTTGCGGTGGATCGCAGGAAGCACGAGATGGGACGGTGCATCCCCGGCGAGCTGCACGATGAGCTCGGCGAGATCGGACTCGATCGCCCTGATACCGGCATGGGCGAGCACCTCGTTGAGCCCGATCTCCCGGGTCGCTGACGACTTGACCTTCAGCACCTCCTGGGCACCGCGTTCGAGCGCCAGACGGGTGACGATCTCCCCGGCCTCTTCGGCATCGCGCGCCCAGTGCACCACTCCGCCGGCCGCGGTCACGGAGGTCTCGAGCTGCTCCAACAGCTCTGGAAGATGATCGGTGACCTGCCACTTCAACGCGCTGCCGGCATTGCGCAGCTTCTGCCAGTCGCGCACCTCGCGCACCGCCGAGGCGCGTTTGGACTGGATCGTCGAGGTGGCGTGACGAAGGTTCTCGCGCAATCTCCCGTCGCCGAGCTCCTCCCGCGCCGCCTCGGGGAAACTGCGCCCACCGCGCAGGTGCGAGCTCGGGGAAGCGTGCTGCGGACGAACGGTCGGGATCCCGAGATCCACTGAGCTCACGGCGGCATCTCCTCCCGCTCGTTCCTCGCAGTTCGTCGACCGACGCTGGTATTCACGGCGCCATCTCCTCCCGCTCGTTCCTCGCAGTTCGTCGACCGACGCTGGTATTCACGGCGCCCTGCCCAGGATGGTCTCCGCCGGGATGAAGGGATCCTCCTTGGTCGAGGCGAGGATCTGCGCGAGATGCACGGAGCGCGGCGAGGCACCTGTGCGGCGCAGCTTGCCGCCGATGTTCATCAGGCACGAGGCGTCACCCGCGACCACGAACTCAGCACCGCTGCGCACCACGTTCTCGGCCTTGTCCGTCACCATCGCATCGCTGGTGGCGTCATTCTTCACCGAGAAGGTGCCGCCGAAGCCGCAGCATGAATCGGACTCGGGCAGGTTCTTCATCTCCAGGCCCTCGACCGCACGCAGCAGCTTCAGCGGTCGCGCCCCCACCTTGAGGAAGCGCATCGAGTGGCAGGTGGGATGGTAGGTCACCGAGTGCGGGAAGTAGGCGCCGACATCGGTCACCTTCAGCACGTCCACCAGCAGCTCCGAGAGCTCATAGGTCTTCGCCGCGACCGCTGCGGCACGCTGTTCGAGCTCGCTGTCGCCCTCATGCCGCGCCACCAGCTGATGCTGATCGCGCACGCACCCGGTGCAGGAGCCAGAGGGCATCACGATCGCATCGACCGACTCCAGCGCCGGTTCGAAGGTGTCGACGAAGGAGCGCACGATCGGCGCCGCTTCGGTGTAGTACCCGGAGTTGGTGTGCATTTGGCCGCAGCAGGTCTGCCGCTTGTCGAACACCACCTCGTGGCCGAGCCGTTCCAGCAGGATCACGGTCGCCCGAGCCACATCCGGGGCGACCACGTCCACCAGGCACGTGGTCATCAAAGAGATGCGCATCCGCCGGCCTTCCTCCTTGTCGCGGTCCCGGTCCGATCTGATCGTGCCCACCCACCTCTGCCGAGGCCCGGTGGGCCCTGAGAGCCTCTCAGGACTGCGTCAGGCCCAGTGCCTCGGCCGTGTGGTCGAGCAGCCGGTGCGCCTCGTCCGGGTACTCCGACAGGGACCGTCCCCAGCTCGGCACCATCTGGGTCAGCGAGGGCCGCCAGGCATCGATGCGCTGCGGGAACATCTTCTCCAGCAGACCGAGCATGATGCTGGTCGCGGTCGAGGCTCCCGGAGAGGCTCCGAGCATGCCGCCGATGGAGCCGTCTGCAGCGGTGATCACCTGGGTGCCGAACTGCAGCACGCCGTGCTTGGCCTTGTCCGGTGCGATGACCTGGACGCGCTGACCGGCGGTGACCTCTTCCCAGTCGGAGGCGCGCGCCGCCGGCATGTACTCGAGCAGCGCTTCGAAACGCTGGTGATGGGTCGCCGCCAGCTGCGAGCCGAGGTAGACCATGAGGTCGAGGTTCGGCGGGGCCACAGCCATCATCTGGGTGATGTTCGAGGGCTTCACCGATTCGAGCAGGTCGGTGTAGCGACCGGATTTCAGGAACTTCGGCGACCAGCCGGCGTACGGGCCGAACATGAGCGATCGCTTCCCGCCCACATAGCGGGTGTCGAGATGCGGGACGCTCATCGGCGGGGCGCCGACGGCGGCCTTGCCGTACACCTTCGCATCGTGGCGGGCGATGGTCTCCGGATCGGTGCAGCGCAGCCACTGACCGGAGATCGGGAACCCGCCGAAGCCACGGATCTCGTCGATCCCGGACTTCTGCAGCAGGGGCAGCGCGTAGCCCCCTGCGCCGACGAAGACGAACGGAGTGCGCACCACGCTCATCGAGCCGTCCTCGGTGGAGCGCACCATCACCCCCCAGTCCGACCCCATGCGTCGCAGATCCACGACCTCTGACCCGGTGGAGACAGTGGTGCCGGTGCGAGTGGCGAAACCGAGCATCTGACGGGTCAGCGCGCCGAAGTCGACGTCGGTGCCATCCATGGAGCGGGTCGCGGCGATGGTCTCCGTGACCGGTCGGCCTTCGGCGACCAGCGGCGCCCATTCAGCCAGCTGCGCATGCTCGGTCGTGAACTCCATGCGGTCGAACAGCGGGTTCGAGGTGAGGGCCTGATGCCGGCGGCGCAGGAAGTCGGCGCTCTCCATGCCGTGCACGAAGCTCATATGCGGCACGGTGTGGATGAACTCGCCCGGGTCACCGATCCGGTCGTTCTCCACCAGATGCGCCCAGAACTGCCGGGAGACCTGGAACTGCTCGTTGATCGTGATCGCCTTGGCAGGGCTGACGGAGCCGTCCACATCCTGCGGGGTGTAGTTCAGCTCACACAAGGCGCTGTGCCCGGTGCCGGCGTTGTTCCAGCCGTCGCTGGACTCCTGACCCACGGTGTCGAGCTTCTCGAGCACTCGGATATCCCACGTCGGCTCGAGCTCGCTGAGGAGGGCCGCAAGGGTCGCACTGGCGATCCCGCCCCGATCATCACCGCATCGGCGCGCTCGACATCCACCCTGAGGTCTGCCATGTCTCTCCGTCCCTCGTCCCCGCACTGGCGCAGGTCCCTCGATCGGTCCCGTGAAGCCTAGCCCTCACGGCGGGGTCTGGGCGATTCGGGCCGGCCGGCCCCCGGCGCCGGCTCGTCGTCCGATGCGTCCAGGAGGGTGTCTACGCGGCGGCCCAGCAGCGTGGAGGCGACCTGGACGACGGCCCCCGGACCGCCAGGATCCCCAGCGGGGGGATCACGGTGCAGAGCACGAGCCAGGGGAGCAGGACGGTGATCAGCAGGAAGCTGCCACGGGCTGCGTGCGACGACGTCCAGCTCCGGGTTCTCACGACGCCGGCAGCGTGGGAGGGTGGGATCTCGCGGCGGTGGTGCCGCGACGACGTCCGTCCTGATCGAGCAGCACCGCGACCCCGATGTTCGTGAGCGGGGATCGACGTCCCCCAGCTGAAGGAGATCGCACGATGGATGAGGCCCACTGGTTCGACGAGGCCCGCTTCGGCCTGTTCGTGCACTTCGGGATCTACGCCGTCTCGGCGCGCCACGAATGGGTGATGAGCCGGGAGCGGCGTGATCCCGAGGATTATGCGCGGTACGCGCAGGAGTTCGACCCCGATCGGTTCGATGCTCGCGACATCGCGCGCGGTGCCCGGGAGGCCGGCATGCGGTACGCCGTGCTGACCACGAAGCATCATGACGGGTTTTGCCTGTGGGACAGCGATCTCACCGAGTACACGGCGCCGAAGGTGTGCGGGCGTGACCTGGTGGAGGAATGGGTCCGGGCGCTGCGTGACGAGGGGCTGCGCGTCGGCCTCTATCATTCACTGATCGACTGGTCCCATCCGGACTTCACGATCGACCAGAACCATCCGCTGCGGGACCGTCCCGATCGGGCCGAGCTCGACGCCGGTCGCGACATGGCGAGGTATCGCAGCTATCTGCATGGCCAGGTGCGAGAGCTGCTCACCCGGTACGGGCAGATCGACTATCTCTTCTTCGACTTCACCTACCCGGGGCCGCAGGGGAAGAGTGCAGAGGACTGGGATGCCCGGACGCTGCTGGCCCTGGTGCGGGAGCTGCAGCCGGGTGCCCTGGTGAACGACCGGCTCGGCATTCCCGGGGACCTGGTCACGCCGGAGCAGTACCAGCCGGCGCGGCCCATGACCGGCCCCGACGGCACTCCGATCCGGTGGGAGGCCTGCCAGACCCTGAACGGGTCCTGGGGCTATGACCGCGACAACCTCGAGTTCAAGAGCCCCGACCTGCTGGTGCGGATGCTCGTGGGCTCGGTGTCGACGGGTGGGAACATGCTGCTGAACATCGGGCCCGACGGGCGAGGGGGCCTGCGTCGTGAGGACACCGCAGCCCTTGCAGAGATCGGCGAATGGATGGAGCTGCACGAGGACTCCGTCCGCGGGGCCGGGCCGGCGCAGGGATTCACCGCCCCTGACGGCACGGTCCTCACCCAGCGCGGTGACCGTCTGTACGTGCACCTGACCACCTGGCCCATGCAGCACGTCCACCTCGCCGGAGCCGCCGGTCGTGTGCGTTTCGCGCGTCTGCTGCACGACGGCTCGGAGGTCGTGCACAGGGTCATCGACCCGGAGCAGAAGGCATCACAGATGACGCTCGGCTCCCTGGGCCGCGACGTCGTCACCTTCACCCTCCCCGTGCGCCGGCCGGACGTCGCGCTGCCCGTGCTGGAGATCAGACTGGAGCCGGAGGGCGCAACCGGATGACGCATCTGGCGCCGCTGCGCGGCGTCGCCGACTCCCTCGTCGATCAGTGCTGCGTCCCAGGGATCCCGGCCCTCAGACCGTGGGCGGAGGGTCGCGGCGCTCGGAGACGCTGTGCCCCGGTGCGTTCTGCGTGTTCACGACAGTCTTGCGCGAGCGCAGCATCAGCAGCAGGCCGACGACGAACAGGACGGCTCCCGCCGCCATCAAGATAGTGCCGAGCATGCCGGAGTCCACGCCGGGCAGATCGAACTCCAGCGCGAAGCGCGCGATGGCTCCCAGGACGAAGAGGATGATTCCGCCGACGATGGCGCCCATGTGGTGCTCCTTGAGGAAGGGGGTGTGACGCGGGCCATGATACGGCTCGCGCCGCCTCGCTCTGCGGGATCCGACCGACGGGTCAGGATGCATGTCGGGAACCGGGGCCCCGCGACCGGACGGGTGCTCATGCCCACGGCGAACAGCCGTCACGCCTGCGGCGAACAGGCTCTGCTTCAACCGGAGCGGCGCGTACGCTCGAGCCATCACCACCACCGGACGGGGGAGGACCATGTTCGAACGCTTCACCGATCGCGCCCGCCGCGTCGTCGTCCTGGCACAGGACGAGGCACGGCTGCTGAACCACAACTACATCGGCACCGAGCACATCCTGCTCGGTCTGATCCATGAGAACGAGGGAGTCGGCGCGAAGGCGCTCGAAGCCCTCGGCGTGACCCTTGACGCCGTGCGCGAGCAGGTGCGCGACATCATCGGCGAGGGGAACCAGACCCCCTCCGGTCACATCCCCTTCACCCCGCGAGCCAAGAAGGTGCTCGAGCTGAGCCTCCGCGAGGCGCTGCAGCTGGGCCACAACTACATCGGCACCGAGCACATCCTGCTGGGCCTGCTGCGCGAGGGTGAGGGCACCGCCGTCAAGGTGCTCTCGCGCCTGAAGGCGGAGCCGTCGGCCGTGCGCCAGGAGGTCATCGAGCGCCTCTCCGGCTACCAGGGCAAGGAGCCCGCCAACGCGGGCGGCCCCTCTGAGGGACAGCCCGCCGGGTCGCTGGTGCTCGACCAGTTCGGTCGCAATCTCACCCAGGCCGCCCGCGAGGGCAAGCTCGACCCGGTCATCGGCCGGGCCGACGAGGCCGAGCGGGTGATGCAGGTGCTCTCACGCCGCACCAAGAACAACCCGGTGCTGATCGGCGAGCCCGGGGTCGGCAAGACCGCGGTCGTCGAGGGCCTGGCACAGGCCATCACCGCCGGTGACGTCCCCGAGACGCTCAAGGACAAGCAGCTGTACACGCTGGACCTCGGATCCCTGGTCGCGGGCTCCCGCTACCGCGGTGACTTCGAGGAGCGCCTGAAGAAGGTGCTCAAGGAGATCCGCACCCGGGGCGACATCATCCTGTTCATCGACGAGATCCACACCCTCGTCGGTGCCGGTGCGGCCGAGGGCGCGATCGATGCCGCCAGCATCCTCAAGCCGATGCTGGCCCGCGGCGAGCTGCAGACCATCGGTGCGACCACTCTCGAGGAGTACCGCAAGCACATCGAGAAGGACGCAGCGCTCGAGCGCCGCTTCCAGCCGATCCAGGTCGACCAGCCCTCGGTGGCCCACACCGTGGAGATCCTCAAGGGGCTGCGGGACCGCTACGAGGCCCATCACAAGGTGACGATCACCGATGCGGCGCTGGTGGCCGCGGCGAACCTCGCAGACCGTTACGTCAACGACCGCTTCCTGCCGGACAAGGCGATCGACCTGATCGATGAGGCGGGTGCCCGCCTGCGCATCCGCCGTCTCACCGCACCGCCGGAGCTCAAGGAGTTCGACGCCCGCATCGAGGCCACGCGGAAGCAGAAGGAGGAGGCGATCGACGGGCAGGACTTCGAGCTCGCAGCCTCGCTGCGCGATGAGGAGCAGAAGCTCAAGGTCGAACGGGACGAGAAGGAGAAGGCCTGGCGGCACGGCGAGTCCGATGCCGTGACCACGGTCAGCGAAGAGGTCATCGCCGAGGTGCTGGCCGCTTCCACCGGCATCCCGATCGTGAAGCTCACCGAGGAGGAGTCCTCGCGGCTGCTCAACATGGAGGACGAGCTGCACAAGCGGGTCATCGGGCAGGACGAGGCCATCAAGGCCATCTCCCGCGCGATCCGTCGCACGCGCGCCGGCCTCAAGGATCCCAAGCGCCCGGGCGGCTCGTTCATCTTCGCCGGCCCCACCGGCGTCGGCAAGACCGAGCTCGCCAAGGCGCTCGCCGAGTTCCTGTTCGGTGACGAGGAAGCCCTGATCCAGCTCGACATGTCCGAGTTCGGGGAGAAGCACACGGCCTCGCGCCTGTTCGGCTCGCCCCCCGGATACGTCGGCTATGACGAGGGCGGCCAGCTCACCGAGAAGGTGCGGCGGAAGCCGTTCTCCGTGGTGCTGTTCGACGAGGTGGAGAAGGCCCATGTGGACATCTTCAACTCGCTGCTGCAGATCCTCGAGGACGGTCGCCTCACCGACTCGCAGGGCCGGGTGGTCGACTTCAAGAACACCATCATCATCATGACCACCAACCTCGGCACCCGGGACATCGCCAAGGGCGTCTCCCTGGGCTTCACCGCAGGCGGAGACCTCTCCACCGACTACGCGCGGATGAAGTCGAAGGTGCATGAGGAGCTCAAGCAGCACTTCAAGCCCGAGTTCCTGAACCGTGTCGACGACGTGGTGGTCTTCCCGCAGCTGTCCATGCAGGAGATCGTCCAGATCGTGGATCTGGAGATCGCCAAGCTCGAGACCCGGCTGCGGGACCGGGACATGTCCCTCACCCTCTCGTCGAAGGCGAAGGATCTGCTGGCCGAGACCGGGTACGACCCGGTGCTCGGTGCTCGTCCGCTGCGCCGCACCATCCAGCGCGACATCGAGGACACGCTCTCCGAGCGGATCCTGTTCGGGCAGATCCAGGTCGGCGACGAGATCGTCGTCGACGCGGAGGGGGAGGGCCTGCTCGGGGAGCTGACCTTCGCCCGCCGGGCCGAGGGCGGCGAGCTGACGCCGATCTCCGAGGAGATCGACATCGATTCGATGACCCAGGCGCGTGCCGAGGACCTCACCCACGCCGACGGGACGAGCTCCCCGGACGCGGACAGCGCGGAGGCCAGCACCTCCTGACCGGTCGGGCCGGTCCCGCCCGCGCGGGGCCGGCCCCACCACCCGCCTCGGCACGACTGCCGGGGCGCGAGCACTACCGGGCCTGATCCGCTCTCAGGCCCGGGCACTCGCTTCGACGAGCCCGGGAGGCCCGGGGCGTATGCGCCGGGGCCTTCGATGGAGAGGACGCATGGGCGACACCATCGACTGGCTGCTGTCACTGACGGCGCAGATGGAGGATTGGATCCTCGGCATCGCCGATGCCTGGTGGGTCCATCCCATGGTGTACCTGTTCGCCGCGTTCGACGGCTTCTTCCCCTCAGTGCCGAGCGAGTCGACGATCGTGACCCTCTCCTCCCTGTGGTCCAGCTCGGGTCGCCCCTCGATCATCTTCCTCGGCCTGGCGGCGTGGTTGGGTGCCTGGACCGGCGACAACCTGGGGTATCTGATCGGCAGCAAGGTCGGCTGGGAACGCTTCCGGTTCCTGCGCGAAGGTCGTGGCCGCGGCGCTGTCGAGGCGGCGGATCGAGGACTGCAGAAGCGGGCCCTGGTCTTCCTGATGACCGCCCGCTACATCCCCTTCGGTCGCACCGCGGTGAACCTGGTCGCCGGCGCCGTGCACTATCCCCACCGCCATTTCTGGCCCCGTTCGCTGCTGTCCACCTTCGTGTGGGCCGTCTACTCGTGCGCGATCGGGGCGATCGCAGGCGCCTGGTTCGAGGACCACAACCTGCTGGCCATCACGGTCGCGCTGTTCGCCGCTCTGGTGATGGCTCTGGTCATCGAACGGCTGATCACCACGCTGCACCGCGCCCTGGACCGCCGGGCCGAGCGGCGCGAGGCCGCGGCGGATCTCGCGGCGAAAGATGCTGCCGCTGAAGCCCAGCTGCGGGAGACGACCTCGCCGGACGGCGCCACCGAGGCCGCCGCTCCGAACGGCGAGGGACCCGACCAGGGGCCGCAGACCGTCGGCTCCAGCGCCGAGTCACCGCTGAGCCCGTCACGTGGAGAGGACAGCTCGCCATGAGCACCACCATCCGTCCCGCGCTGCCCGCCGATGTGCGCGGCATCAACCGTCTCGTCGAGCCGATGACCCACACCGGGGTGCTGCTGGGCAAGGACCTGGTGTCCTATTACGAGGCGGTCCAGGAGTTCCTGGTGGCGATCGATGAGGCCGGGGAGGTGGTCGGCTGCGGCGCGCTCCACGTGATGTGGGAGGACCTCGCAGAGGTTCGCACCCTCGCGGTGCACGAGGACCATCTCCGCACGGGCCTGGGCCACCGGCTGCTCGACTCCCTGCTCGAGCGGGCGCTCCAGCTCGGCCTGCAGCGTGTGTTCTGCCTGACCTTCGAGGTGGACTTCTTCGTCCGCCACGGCTTCGAGGTGATGAGCGAGGCCGTGGAGCCCGACCTCTACAACCAGCTGCTGCGCTCCCCGGACGAGGGGATCGCCGAGTTCCTCGATCTCGCGCGGGTCAAGCCCAACACCCTCGGCAACACCCGCATGATCAAGGCACTGCTCCCACCACGCTGAACGGGCTCGACGCCAGGGGGGTCCACGCGGACGAGGGCCTCGTGCGGCCCCGCGCTCCGTGCAACCGTTCACGGCAGGCGCAGGTGCGCCCCGTCACGGACCGCGAGGCCATCGGCTGCCAGCGTGCGGATGCCACGCCGCACCCGCTCGGGGTCATCCGCATCGAGCCCCATCAGCTGCTCCTGCGCGGCGGAGCCGTCCCTGCGCAGCAGGGCCATGATCATGCCTCGCATCTGCCGATCCGTGCCCTCGAAGGGCTGGCGGCGACGAGTGTCCTCCGTCGCGGCAGGACGGCCGGCGGCGAACCAGGCACAGCCGCCTCCGGCCAGCGGACACTGCTGGCAGCGCGGGGCCCGAGCGGTGCACACCAACGCCCCCAGCTCCATCACGGCCTGGTTCCAGGCCGTGGACTGCTCACGCGACAGCGGCAGGCTGGCGGCGGCCACCGCTCGCTCCGCAGCACTGTAGGAGCGGTCCGGCAGAGCATGGCCGCGCACGCTCCGGGCGAGCACCCGACGGATGTTGGTGTCGACCACGAGGGCCCTCTCTCCGTGCGCGAAGGCGGTGACCGCAGCGGCGGTGTACTCACCGACCCCCGGCAGCGCACGCAGGGCCTGCTCGCCGCGGGGGACCCTCCCGCCGTGCTCGCGAACGATGACGCGCGCACATTCCTGCAGCCGCAGCGCCCGTCGCGGATAGCCGAGCCGGTCCCAGCAGCGCAGCACCTCGGCGGTCGGGGCGTCGGCCAGGTCCGACGGTGCGGGCCACCGCTGCATCCATTCCTGCCAGCGCGGCAGGACCCGGACCACCGGGGTCTGCTGCAGCATCACCTCGGAGACCAGGATCGCCCAGGCCGATACACCCTCGCGACGCCAGGGCAGATCGCGGCCCGCCTCGGCGAACCAGGCGATCACCGCCTCGACGGATTCCGCGTGCGCGGCGATCTCGTCCGTCCTGGCGACACCGCTGGGCGAGGGCGCACCAACAGCGCGGGCCGGAGCCTCGCGGCTCCGGCCCGCGCCGGTGGGATCAGGTGCCGAGGCACCGTGCATGATGCTCAGACCTGCGGGGTGGTCCCGCCGGGCTGGGCCGCGCTGCCGGGCCGGGCGGTGAGCGCATCCCGGATCTCGGTGAGCAGGACGATGTCCTCGGAGATCGGGGTCTCCTCCTCCTCGGGAAGCCCGCGCCGCTTGCGATCGAGCCGCCGTGCGGAGGAGATCGGGAGCACGAAGACGAAGTAGACGACGGCCGCGGTGATCAGGAACGCGATGACGGCGGAGATCACGGCGCCGATATCGACCAGCGTGCCGTCATTGCCCTGGATGATCCTGAAGGCGAGACCGGCGGGGTTCTGCCCGCCGAAGACGTTGATCACGGGCTGGATCAGGTTGTCCACGAACGCACCGATCAGGGCGGTGAACGCACCGCCGATCACGACGCCGACCGCGAGGTCGATGACGTTGCCCTGCATGACGAAGTTCTTGAAACCCTTCATGGGGTCATCCTTATGAGGAGAGGGATGGGGAGAGGAGCCGCTGTGCGGTCCGTGACGGACTTTAACCGATCACCGTCACGACCACAGCCCCGGCTCCCAGAGCGTGAGCCAGTTCTCGTTCCTGCCCCCGCTCGACGGTGACGAGCGCCTCGGCCATGCCCGTGCTCCCGCTGCCCAGCGCGGGCACGCCCGGGTCGGGGGCGACGACCTCGAGGACCCGGGCCGCGATCCCCGAGCTGCTGAACGCGGTCGGATCCGCTGTCGGATCCACCGTCGGACCCACCGGGAGCAGCTCGATCCGGGTGCCCGGCGGCAGATGCGGCACGAGCGCCCGGGGTACGGGCACCGTCATCAGCACGAAGCCCTCGGGGACGGCGGCCGTGCCGGAGGCCTCGAGCATCCCGGGCAGCAGGGGCGTTCCGGCGCTCAACGGGATCCGGGTGGTGCGGCCCAGCACCTGCTCGACATCGAGTGCGGCATCCGCGGGGACCAGATCCTCTGCGATGCGGGCGGTGCTCAGGTGCGCGGAGGTCACCACGGTGCCGGTTGCGAGCTCCTCATCGAGAACCACCACCTCGACCCCGCGGGACGAGGGCGGCAGCAGCGAGGGCAGCAGGGCTGCCGTGAGCGCCATGACGGCCAGCACGGAGAGCGTCCGTCGTCGTCGGCGCAGAGCACGGCGCCAGGCGGGCAGGTGAGCGCGGAGACGGGAGAGCATGCCTCGACGCTAGGCGCGGCGCCTGTCCCGCGGGGTCGGTGCACCGTGGAGGTGGACGACCGTGCCCTGGGGAGGAGAGGTCGCCGCGCGGGAGGCCCCTCCCGCGCGGATCAGGAGGCCGCGGGGGCGGGCTGCGTGGCCGGTGTGCTCGAGGAGGACGTCTCGGAGGGGGTGCTCGCGGCGGCACCGGAGCTCGCACCATCGGCGGTGCCGGACGCGCCGGTGGACGCAGTGGATGCCGTGGAGGCGCCCGAGGCCGCGGAGTCGGTCGAGTAGAAACCGGGCCCCTTGAAGACGATCCCCACGGAATCGAAGACCTTCCGCAGTGCGTCCTGGGTGCACTCGGGGCAGGTCCGCAGCGAGTCCTCGCTGAAGCTCTGGTACTGCTCGAATCGGTGGTCGCAGTTCTTGCAGGCGTAGACGTACGTGGGCACGCGGGATCCTCCGGGATGGTCGAAGTGCTCGGTCGCGCGCGGGCGACCGAGGTGAGTCTACGACTGCGTCGGGCTCAGGCGCTCGTGGACGTGACCAGCGAGACGAGACCGTCGGCCGTGAGCACGGTGGGGATCGGCACGTCATGCCCCTCGCACGGCAGCGAGTCCTTCGCCAGCAGCTCGTCGGGATTGATCACCGCGACGATCCGCGCCCCCTCGGGCAGGGTGCGCAACGCGCGGTCGTAGTAGCCGGCCCCGTGCCCGATCCGGGTGCGGGAGCGGTCCACCGCCACCGCGGGCACCAGCACCAGCGAGGCCTCCTCGAGCGCGCAGGTGCCGAGCCTCTCGCCGGCCGGCTCCTTGCCGAAGCCGCGGCCGGGGAGTCCTGGAAGGCGGACTCGCCATCCCAGCTGATCCATTCGAGCTCCTTCCCGGCAGCGGCCGGGAACACCACCCGGGCGCCGGCGCTCGCGAGCCGACCGGCGAGGGGCAGCACATCCGCCTCGGTGGGGGTGGGATGGAAGGCGGCGACCAGCGGGGCCGGGCCATCCGCGGCAGCCGCGGCGCGCACGTCGCGCTCGACCTCGGCGATCAGCGGAGCGGCGTGCTCGATCAGCTGCTGCGATTCCCGTGCTCGGCGGGAGGCGCCCTCCTGACCGGCATAGGCAGTGGCGCGCCTCGCCCTCAGCTGCCGACGCAGCTCCTGCTTGCGTGACCTCATCGTCTCCTCGTCCATGACCCCAGACTCGCACAGCGCGCCACCTCCCGGTGCCGTGGGGCCGGTGATCGGGTCGGCGCCGTCTACGATGACGCGATGGTTCACGTGTGGCCGCTGACATTGCAGGACGGGGAGCTGATGCTGCGTCCCCTGCGCCGCCGTGACCGCGGGGCCTTCGAACGGCTGCGAGAGCGCAACGCACGCTGGCTGCGCCCCTGGGACGCGACCGATCCCGAGCACGGAGCTCGCCCGATGGACTTCCGGCTCCTGCGCCGCTGGAACCAGGAGCAGGCGCGACTGGGGCTCGCGCTGCCGCTGGTGATCACGGTCCAGGGGCGGCTGGCCGGGCAGATCACCGCGGGCCCCATCCAGTACGGGGCGCTGCGCTCCGCAGTGCTCGGCTACTGGATCAGTCATGACGAGGCCGGTCGCGGGGTCGTGCCCCGCGCGGCGGCGCTGGTGATCGACCACCTCTTCGCCGAGCTCGGCATGCACCGCATCGAGGTCACCGTGCGCCCCGAGAACGTGGCGAGCCTGCGCGTGGTGGAGAAGCTGCACCTGCGGCCCGAGGGACTGCGAAGGTCGGCGATCCACGTCGACGGGGCCTGGCGCGACCACCAGGTCTTCGCCCTCACCGCGGAGGAGGTCGCCACCGGGGATGACGGGCACGGGGTGCTCAGACGTCTCCACAGCGAGTTTTCCGGCGACACGCCCGCAACCTGACCTGGGGAATCACAGGCATGTCACTAAGGTGTCCATGTGGAGTCGATCAATCTCGGAGCCGTCCTCTTCGGCATCCTGCTGCTGCTGTGGCTGGCATACGCCCTGCCGCGCACCGCGAGCCGTCGTGACGTGATGGGCCGCGCCCGCGCGGCCGACGACGCCGAGATGTCCTCCCAGGCGCGGGACCTCTCCGCGGCCGTCCACGCCCGCCGCACGTCCACCGAGGTGAACCCGCCCATGTTCCAGGACCGCCTGCTCCTGCGCCCCGCAGACCCCACCAGCCGCCCCCGCTTCGACGCCGAGCCCGGCACCCGCATCGACCCCGCCCAGGAGCGTGCGCGCTCCCGTCGCCTGCTCGCCGTCGTGCTCGGCACCCTGCTCACGGCCACTGCCGTCCTCGTCCTCCTCGCTGCGCTGCAGGTGCTGGCCTGGTGGGTGCCGGTGCTCGCCGGCGCCGGGGTCGCCGCGTACCTGATGGGACTGCGCCGGGTCGAGCTCGAGCGTCGCGCCCGGGCGACCCGCGCGACCACCCGCCAGCGCCGTCAGCGCGCCGAGGCCGAGACCGCACGGCGCAGGGAGTCCGAGCAGAGTGCGCACGCTGCGGCGCCGGACACGGGCACGGCGCCCGCCGCTCCGCTCGAGGGGGCGCCGAACGCCGCGCTCGAGGCCTCCTCCCGGCGCGCGGCGGAGCAGGTCTCCCGGCCCGGCGAGTGGACCCCCCGGCCGGTGCCCCGCCCCACCTACGCTCTGCGTGGCGAGGTCGACGACCTCGCCAGCCGCCACGCGGCCCACCGCCAGAGCATGCTCGCCACCTCCGTCCCGCTGGAGAGCGGACGCGTCGAGGAGTTCGAGGCCGTCGACGAGGACTTCGCCCCGGCGCAGGACCTCCAGCTCGACGAGATCCTCGCGCGCCGTCGGGCCTGAGATGAGTACCCGCGGAGACGTCGTCGATCTCGAGTCGCTGCTCGCCCGCGAGGGTTATCACGAGCGCCCGATCGCTGTGCTCGACCTCGACGCCTTCGACGCCAACGCGGAGGACCTCGCGCGGCGGGCTCATGGCACCCCGCTGCGAGTCGCCTCGAAGTCCCTGCGGGTCAGAGGCCTGCTCGAGCGGGTGCTGGCCCGTCCCGGATATGCCGGGATCCTCGCCTTCACCCTGCCCGAGGCCCTGTGGCTGGTCGAGCAGGGAGCCAGCGACGTCGTCGTCGCCTACCCGACCGCCGAGCGCGGGGCCCTGCGTCGGCTCGCGATGCTCCCCGCGGCGCTGGACGCCATCACGCTGATGGTCGACGAGACCGCACAGCTCGATCTGATCCTCGACGCCGTGGCCGATCTCGAGTCCCGACTGACCGAGCACCCGATCCGGATCGCCCTCGAGCTCGATGTCTCCTATGCGCCCCTTCCCGGGGTGCGCTTCGGGGCGCTGCGCTCGCCGGTCCGCAGCCCCGAACAGGCCGTCGCGCTCGCCCACCAGGTGCAGGCCCGAGCTGGTCTGGACCTGGTGGGGCTGATGGCCTACGAGGGGCACATCGCCGGGGTGACCGATGGGGCCCCCACACCGTACGGCGCAGCGGTGCGCACCATGAAGCGGCTCTCCCGCCCGGACATCGCCGCTCGCCGTGCCGAGGCGGTCGCCGCGGTGCGGGAGATCGCCGACCTCGAATTCGTCAACGGCGGCGGCACCGGGTCGATCGAATCCACCGCGGCCGAGGCTGCGGTCACGGAGATCGCCGCTGGTTCCGGACTGATCGGTCCGGGACTGTTCGACCGCTACCGGGATTTCGCCCCGCGCCCCGCCCTGCTGCTCGGGGTGAGCGTGGTGCGCCGCCCGGCCCCGGGCGTGGCGACGCTGCTCGGCGGCGGGTGGATCGCCAGCGGCGTGCCGGCGGCGGACCGTCTGCCCACCATCGCTCACCCAGCCGGGCTCGCCTTCGCCCCTCAGGAGGCGGCGGGAGAGGTCCAGACCCCTGTCGTCGGGGCCGCCGCCGAGGGGCTGCGGGTGGGCGACACGGTATGGCTGCGGCACGCCAAGGCAGGGGAGCCCGCAGAGCACTTCGCGAGCTATCTCCTGGTCTGCGGCGACGAGATCGTCGGATTCCACCCCACCTACCGCGGGGAAGGTGCAGTCTTCCTCTGAACAGTGCGGATCCGAGAGCAGTGCGGTTCCGCCCGGGATCCTGACGACCCCGACCCCCACCGAGCCCCGAAGGAGCGGCCGATGCCGGCGAGCACCATGACCCTGCGCACCTGGAGCAGAGCCGTGCGGTGGACGCCGCAGCAGGTGCTGCGGCCCACCTCCCAGGACGCAGTGGCCGCCGCAGTGCAGGCCGCCCGTGCCCGCGGCTGCACGCTGCGGATGATCGGTGGCGGCCACTCCTTCTCCGCCCTCGCCGCGACCGAGGGGATCACCCTGTCGTTGGACGGCTATCAGGGCCTGGTCACCGCGGACCCCGTCACGGGTTTGGTCACCCTGCGCGGCGGCACCCGGCTGTGGGCGGTCGCAGAGCTGCTGGCGCCCTACGGTCTCGCGCTGTCGGTGATGGGGGATATCGACCGGCAGTCGATCGCCGGGGCGATCCAGACCGGCACCCACGGCACCGGCGCCGCCTTCACCGGGTTCGCCGGCATGGTCCGCGGATTGCGGCTGGTGCTGGCCGACGGCTCGGTCGTGGACACCTCACCCAGCCAGGAGCCCGATCTCTTCGAAGCCGCCCGCCTGGGGCTCGGCAGCATCGGGGTGGTCCTCGAGGTCACCCTGCAGTGCGTGCCCGCGTACCGCCTCGAGCTGATCGAGAGCACCGAGCCGCTCGAGCCGACGGTCGGCTCCTTCCTCGCCGAGTCCTCCCGCGCGGACCACCACGAGTTCTTCTGGTTCCCCCGCACCGACCGGGCGACCGTGCGCACCATGCGGCGGCTGCCGCTGACCACTGCGCGACACCGCCCCGCCCGTGCCCTCGAGGTGCTGCAGCAGGAGGTGCTCGGCAACGGGGCCTGGGAGCTGCTGTGCCGCAGCGCTGCGCTGGTCCCGCCGCTCAGCCGGCCCGTCGCCGAGATCGCCTCGCACGTGTTCGCCGGGCCCCGGGTGGTCGGTGACTCCGCCGCGGTCTTCGCCGCGCCGCGGCGGGTGCGCTTCCACGAATCGGAATGGGCGCTGCCGGCGGACCGCTTCGAGGACGCCTTCGCGGCGCTGCGGCACCGCATCGAGGCCGAGGATGTGCGCGTCACCTTCCCGCTCGAGATCCGCCGCGCCGCGGCCGACGACGTGTGGCTGTCCACCGCCCACGAGCGGGACACGGTCTACATCGCGGCCCACCGCCACTTCACGGAGGAGCCGGGACCCTATCTGCTGATGGTGCAGCGGACCCTGGCGTCCTTCGGGGCTCGCCCGCACTGGGGAAAGATGCACTGGTTGGGCCTCCGCGAACTCACGGCGCTCTATCCGCGTCTCGAGGACTTCCGCACCGTGCGCCGGGCCGTCGATCCCGACGGACTGCTGATGAGCCCGTACCTGCGGCACCTGTTGGGCTGAGCGGGGGACGAGCCGGCGCGGCAGTCGGCTGTCCGCCGGCTGTCCGCCCGCCCGGGACCGACCGGCGCGGGCTAGCCTCACAGGGGTGAACACCTCCGCGCCCCGTACCTCACCCGCCACCGTTCCCACGCCCGCGCAGCTGCGGGACATCGCGCTCGCCGCCGCCCATGCCGCGGCCGAGTACATCCGCGGCCTGGATCGCGACGGCCTGGCTCGCGAGTACAAGACCTCCAGCCACGACATCGTCACCGAGCACGACCGCGCCAGCGAGGAGATCATCGTCTCCGAACTGCGCCGGCTGCTGCCCACCGCCCGCATCGTCGGTGAGGAGGGCGGGGAGCGCCCGGCCGAGGAGCCCTCCTCCGGTACAGCGGGGGAGGAGCCGGTGGTGAGCTTCTTCGTCGACCCCATCGACGGCACCAGCAACTTCGCCGCCGGGCTGCCGCTGTTCTGCATCTCGATCGGGGTGACGGTCGACGATGAGCTGGTCGCCGGAGTCATCGACGCCCCGGTGCTGCACCAGGTGTTCGCCGCGGCCGATGGCGACGCCACCCTCAACGGCCGCGTGATGCGCCCGCGCGCCACCAAGTCGCCGGCCGACGCCCTGGTGCTCTCCGGATTCCCCGGACAGCGGGTCGGTGCGCAGTTCCCGGACTATGCCGCGAGCTCGTTGCGCACGCTCGAGGACTCGGTCTCCGCGGTCCGGCACCTCGGCTCGGCCGCGCTCGAGCTCGCCTACGTCGCGGCCGGCTGGGCCGATGCGACGGCGCTGACCGCGATCAACTCCTGGGACGTAGCGGCGGGATTCCATATCCTGCGCCGGGCCGGCGGCTCGCTGCGCACCTGGCCGGGGGCCGAGGCGGTGGAGCGCCCCGACCACCTGCATCCCGCCTACGTGGCCTGCACCGGGCAGGAGAGGCTGGACGTGCTGGATGGTCTGCAGGAGGAGCTCCAGGAGCTGCGCACCGCGGGGCGGTGATCCCGCCCGCCCGACGGCGCGCTGTCGCTGTGACCTTCGTCAAGGCCCCGTCCTCGAGGCGACAGCTGCGCGGTGGCGATGCTAATCTGTCCAGGTCGCATCGCGGCATGGGGCTATGGCGCAGTTGGTAGCGCGTCTCGTTCGCAATGAGAAGGTCCGGGGTTCGAATCCCCGTAGCTCCACTCCGGTTCCCCCTGGTCAGCTTCATGATCAGGGGGTTCTTCCATGTCGGGGCCCATGCCGGTCGCGGCCATGCAGCCCGAGGAGAACCAGCATGAATACCCCGAAGAACGATGTCGACGCCTGGGCCGAGGCTCTCCGGCAGGGACGGACCGTCCCTTTCCGCTTCTCGCGCGGCAAGACCGTCCTGTTCATCTTCCTCTGCCTGTTCTTCGCACTGATCGGGCTGCTGATGATCGGCGCTGACGGCTTCTTCATCCCGATCGTCGGAGTGCTTGCGGTGTTCCTGTTCCTGGGCGGCGCGATCGTCCTGGTCCGTCGACTCTTCCGGCGCGCCGCGGTGCTGGAGGTCTCCACCGAGGGCATCGCGATGTCGACGGCGAAGGCCGGCACGGTCCCGTGGACCGAGATCATCGATGTGCACCCGGTGAAGATGAACTCGAACGTGTTCATCGAGATCGTCGTCTCGGAGCAGGAGGCCGAGCGCCAGGCCGCCGCCGGCCACACCGTGGCGGAGCAGGAGCTGGAGGACGGAACCCGACAGCAGGTGCTGTGGGCTCCGAACGGGCTCGCGGTCTCGAAGCCCGCGCTGTGCTCCTGGCTCGAGCAGGAGCTCACCGCCCGCCGCACCGTGTGAGAGCGACGCGCCGCGTGCGATGGCTCGCTCCGGCACCCGGCACCCGGCACCCGGCACCCGGCACCCGGCACCCGGTTCACCGACTGGTCGTCGCAGGTATCGGGCGGAACCGTCCGCCCTCGCCCCGGGGGAGCACCACGGCGCTGTCCGGGCCGATGCTCGCCACGGTGTCCTCCAGGAACTCGATGACCACGGCGAGGCCGTGGCGCGCCGCGGCATCCTCCGCCGCACGGGTGGTCGCATCGACCGCGAAGCGCAGCGCTACCCGCCCCACCCGTCGGCCAGCTACCAGCGGGGCCTCCACCTCGTGCTGCTCGACCACGTGCAGGGTGCCGAGGGCGAGCACGGCCTGCTCCAGCACATCGGAGGGGGAGCACCCGGCATGGAGCGCACCGATCGGCACGTGCAGGCGATAGCTGGGCATGGAGGAAGGGTAGAGCACGCCCCCGCAGCGAAGGATCGAGCCGCTGGGCCGTGCCTCTCAGCACCGCCCAGGTGAGAGCCGGTGATGCTATTGAGCGCACCCGATCGGGTCGCTCTCCAACCGCACCTGGTCGATGAAGTACTCCTGGAGATCATCGTCCCAGAGAAGCGCGTACGTGAGGTCCCAGTCGCTGCAGGCCTCGCCGCCCGGACCATAGTGGGGCGACTGCTCCGTGCGTAGGGTCATCCGCAGCTCGACGCCTTCCTCAGTGATCGTGCTGCCGGTCAGGGTGAGCTCCGTCCAGTACGAGGTGTCCAGCCCGCTGCTCCATTCCTCGAGGCCGCCCATGGCCTCCTGCATCTGCGGGGTGAACATCGCGAACGCGCTCTCGTAGCTCCCGGTATTGATCGCTTCTCCGTGGACCAGGACAGTGAGAGCCGCGACGATGACATCAGGATCGGAGAGGTCGGTATCAACCGTGAGCTCGAACGGCTCTGCCTCGGTGGCGCACGCGGGCATTCCGGGAGGATCGGGGTGGCCGCGCCAGCCCTCGACGAGCGGACGCGCAGCGGTATGAGAGACGGAGAAGTGCATGCCGTCGACCGGTCGGCCGAAGGCTTCGAGGAGGGTCCAGCTGTGGACACCGATCACCTCTCCGTCCCTCGTGACGATTGCTCCTCCACTATTTCCTGCGTTGGTGGGTGCGGTGATCCTGAGAAGCTCTTGTCCCGTCTCGCTCTCGTCATATCCGCTGAGGACACCGGTGACGACGGAGAATCCCCCTCCGAGCGGGAAGCCCAGCGCTGCCACGGCCGAGCCGATGGGCGCTTCCCCCTCGGCCCACGAGAACGTGTAGCCGTCCACCGGCTCGTCCAGCTGCAGCAGGGCGACGTCCGCCTCGGTGTCGAGGCCCAGGACCTGAGCGTTGCGGAGCTGCTCGTCGACCGCTGCGACGGTCGAAGTCGCGCCCTCCACCACGTGGGCGGCGGTGACGACCAGGTCCGGCGCGATGAGGAATCCACTCCCTGATCCGAGCACGTCCGGGTCGCACCCGGTCACGGTGAGGTGGACGACCCCTGAGCGGGTAGTCGCCACGACAGATTCCCATCCTTCCGGGTCGCCATCACTCTCCCCGTTCTGGGCTTTCCCTCCGCTCTCCGCTTTCCCCTCGGTGCCCGAGACGTCGTCCGCGCTGGAGTCCGACCCCTTGTTCTCGTCGCTCCCCTGCTGCTCGCCACCCGGCGGCTCCTGCACATCCAGCGGGGTCGTGAAGCCCGGGATGCATCCGGTGAGGGCGAGGACGGCAGTGGCCGCGATCGCGGCAAGACGTCCGCCGAGGTATTCGGTAGTCATGGGTGGCCCCATTCGCTCGGATGGAGCAGCTCTGCTCCGCAGTCGGAGGATCCGTAGCGGAAGAATAGGACAAATCCGCATGAAGCGGAATAGTCTCGCGAGCGGGAACCTGAGCTCCCGATGGCCGCGCTCTCGGTGCGCCCAGCCCGCTTCTCTCCCACAGGAAGCCGTGTGACCTCGTGGGAGGAGGCGGCCATGACTCGAGCATCTTCCTGATCCACGCCGTCCGCGCCTCACCGCTCATGTGGAAGAACGCTGCGCCGCCTGCGCGGACGCGGCTGCGAGGACCTCGAGCACGTCGCCCAGGAACTCAACGGCCGCCCACGCAAAACGCTCGACTGGGATACCCCAGCCGAGCGTCTGCGTGATCTACTGACAGTCACTTAACCATCAGGTGTTGCGAGGACCCCTAGAAACCGCCAGTCCCGGGAGGGCGTTCTGCTGTGCGCGGCGGGAAGAGGCGATCCGGGGACGGTGCCCACCGACCGTGGGCTCTCAGGTCGGGTCGGTGGCGGAGCCGTCGGCCGGGCGGTCTCGGTCCTCGGATCGCCGCTCGTCGTGAGCGGGGCGTCCTCGGGGTCGGCGTACCCGAGCGCCTCGGCTGCGGCCGTGTCGTCGTCGGCCTCGTCGGGGCTGCGGTCCGGGTCGAGGGCGTCGTCCCTGCTGTCGTCCGACGGGATGAGGGGTGGTCCAGGTGGCATGCTCATGGGACGAGACTAGCGTCACATCGGCACGGGTGGGTCGCCGTGTCGACGGCCAGTGCTGTTCCGTGTGGCTGTGAGGCACCGACCTGACGGTCGGACCGCGCCGGCCATCCCCTGGGGAGTCGTCGTCACCGCTCGGCACGTCCAGGCGATAGCCGGGCATGGAGGACGAGCAGGGCGGCTCCCGACGACGCCGCGCGCGGGTCGTAGGCTGGGGGCATGCATCCCACCACGCTGCGCGTCGGCTTCATCCCCGGCGTCGAACCCGATCGCTTCCTGCGCCGCTGGAAGTCGGGCCGCCGCGGGGCCTGGCTCGAACTCGTCCCGATCCCGCTCTCGCGGCAGCACGAGGCATTGAGCGCGGGCGAGGTCGACATGTGCTTCGTGCGCCTGCCGCTGACCTCCGAGGAGCTGCACCTGGTGCCGCTGTGGCAGGAGCGCGCCGCGATCGTGGTCGGCACCGAGGACGCGCTCAGCCTGCTCGACGAGATCGGCCCGGAGGACCTGGAGGGGGAGACCGAGATCCCCGCCACCCATGCCGATGACGCCGCCGAGCGGATCGCGACCGCCGCCACCGGGGTCGGCTTCACGCGCGTGCCGCTGTCGGTGGCGCGCCTCCACCACCGCAAGGATGCCGTCGTGCGCCCGCTGCGGGAGGGCGAGCCCACCCGCATCGCCCTGGCCTGGCCCCGGGAGGCTGATGATCCTGTGCGCCAGGAGTTCGTCGGCGTTGTGCGCGGCCGCACCGCCCGCTCCAGCCGCTGAGCAACCCCGCAGCCCCGCCGGTCTCCCGATCCCGGGACCACCGACATACCACCGATAGATCACCCACCGATAGATCACCGATCCAAGGAGCATCACCGATGACCGAGCAGCCCCGCATGAACGTCGAGAGCTTCAACCTCGACCACCGCACCGTCGCCGCGCCCTACCTGCGCATCGCCGATCGCAAGGAGCTGCCCGGCGGCGACGTCCTGACGAAGTTCGATGTGCGCTTCACCCAGCCCAACGTCGAGCATCTGGACACCGAGACCGTCCACTCGCTCGAGCACATGATGGCCGAGCACATGCGCAACCACTCCGGCGACGTCCTGGACGTCTCGCCGATGGGCTGCCGCACCGGCTTCTACGTGCTGCTGGTCGGCGATCACACCGTCGAGGGCTTCGCCCCCGTCCTCGAGGCCACCCTGCGCGATCTGCTGGCGGCCGACGAGGTGCCCGCCGCCAATGAGGTCCAGTGCGGCTGGGGAGCCCACCACAGCCTCGAGGGCGCGCAGACCGCCGCTCGCGAGTTCCTCGACCAGCGCTCGGTGTGGGACCAGGTCACCGCGGACTGACCGTGCACGCGAGCTGAGGGCGGATCCCGCCGACCGCGCCGCGGATCGGCCGATCGCGCGTCAGCGCCGTCCCAGGCCCTCGCGCACCGCCATCAGCAGGCGTGCGGTGCGCTCGTCGGTCGCGATGTCGTCGATCGAGACCGGGGCCCCGGCGGCATCCGCCAGCGGGATCCGCCAGTTCGGGTACTCCTCGTCGGTGCCCGGCTGGTTCTGGATGCGCCGCTCGCCCACGCAGTCCACGAGCGAGACGCCCAGCAGCATCGACGGGGTGCGTGCCAGGTGGCGGTGCAGGGCGAGCACCGTCTGCTCGATGTCCGGCCCGTCCTCGCCGCGGGCGGCCAGCAGGCCTTCCCGGCGCAGCAGGTCGAGCACCTGCTCGCGTCCGGCGGCGTCCGCCTCGAGCTCCTCGTCCAGGTCCCGCTCCAGCAGACCCAGCTCGTGGCGCAGGGCGACGTGGTCACCCGCCAGGTAGCCCGCCGTGGGTGGCAGGTCGTGAGTGTTCACTGAGGCCATGCACAGAGCCCGGTAGTCCTCCGCCGGCAGCGGGTCCCCCTCGCCGTCGTACTCGAACCAGAGGATCGAGGTGCCCAGGATCCCGCGGTCCACGAGGTAGTCGCGCACCCACGGCTCGAAGGTGCCGAGGTCCTCGCCGACCACCAGGGTGCCCGAGCGCTGCGCCTCCAGGACCAGGATGCCGATCATCGCCTCATGGTCGTAGGAGACGTAGGCGCCGTCGGCCGCCTCATGACCCTCCGGGATCCACCACAGCCGGAACAGCCCCAGCACGTGGTCGATCCGCAGCGCGCCGGCATGGCGCATGAGCGTGCGCAGCATGTCCCGCCACGGCCGGTAGCCGGCCTCGCGCAGATGCTCGGGATGCCACGGCGGCTGGTGCCAGTTCTGGCCCTGCTGGTTGTACTGATCGGCCGGAGCACCGACAGCGGCGCCGTCGGCGAGCACCCCCTGCAACCGCCAGGAGTCCGCGCCGATCTGTTCCACCCCGACGGCGAGATCATGCATGATCCCGATCCGCATCCCGGCATCGCGGGCCGCGGCCTGGGCGGCGCTCAGCTGCTCGTCCAGCAGCCACTGCGTCCAGATATGGAAGTCGATCCGTCCGGGCAGCTCTCGACGAGCCTGCTCGAGGATGGCCTGGTCGAGGTCCTGCAGGCAGGCCTCGTCGGCCGTGCCGCGCACCGACTCCGCGATCGCGCACCACAGTGCGAAGTCCTCCAGGCCCTGACCCTCGCGGGCGCGGTAGGCATCCAGCAGCGCCCTGCGCCCCGCGGTCAGCGGCACCGCGAACAGCTCCTCGAGGGCCTGCAGCTTCACGGCCAGCACCTCGTCGCGCTCGAGCCGGTCCACGCGATCGTTCCAGCCGGAGACCTGCTCGCGCAGCAGCCCCACCCGCTGGCGGGAGAAGTCGGTGAGCTCGCGGTACTCGGGCACGTCCTCGATGCGCAGGTACAGCGCACTGGTGAAGCGGCGGGTGACCGGGAGGTACGGGGAGGGTTCGACCGGCGGGGTCGGGTAGGAGGCGTGCAACGGGTTCACCAGCAGGAAGTCTGCGCCGTGGTGGGCACCGCTGATCGCGGCGAGATCGCGCATATCGGCGAGGTCGCCGATACCCCAGGAGCGCTGTGAGCGGACCGAGTAGAGCTGTGCTTGGAGCCCGAAGGCCCGCTTCGCGGCGAACTCCCGGTGCACGGTCACCCGCGCCGGGGTCACCACCACATCCGCCTCGGAGGGGCCCTGTGAGGTCTCCGCGACCAGCCGGTGCCAGCCCAGCGGCAGCCCGGCGGGCAGGTGGAAGCGGGCCCGGCCGCGCAGGGTGCCGTCCAGATCGTACGGGGCGGTGTGGTCCTCGGCCTGCGCGAGATCCCGGCGGTCGCCGTCCTCGAGCAGCAGGTGGGCCCGGACCGTGGTGCCGTGGTCGACATGGACGGGCACCGTGGTGGCGGCGTCCTCGCGCAGCACCGTCACCGGTGGCAGGGTGCGGGCCCAGGGTGCGCGCTCGCGCTCGCGCCGCACGGCCTCGATGTCCTGGTCGCAGGCCACCGGTGCACCGAGCGCGGTGAGGATCGCGTGGAGGGTGTCAGCAGCGACATCCTTCAGCGTGCCGTCCCACCCCCAGTACCGAGTGCTGACGCCGAGGTCGCGGGCAAGATCTCGCAGCGCTGAGGAATCTGGGGACATGAGGCAAGCGTAGCGGGCCGGGGGAGAGGTCGAGCGTGTCCGTCCGCGGGGTCCCGGTCCTGCGCGCGCGCCACAGACCGAGCGACTGCGCCGTCGGCCGCGCGATCACGGGATCGTGACCTCGACCGCGCCACCGACAGGGCGCGCCGCAGTCAGGTCCAGGACGGCAGCCACATGCGGTAGCGCCACTGCTCCAGATCGAGCACCTGCCCGGTCCAGACGGGCCAGAAGAACGCCGAGACGAGCACGATCAGCACCAGCAGCGAGCCGACGAACAGCCCGCCGGCGAGCCGGCGCTCCCGCTCGGCGCCGGCGGAGCCGATCACCAGCGCCATCACGTACGCCAGGCACAGGATCAGCCACGGCGCGAAGGCCACGCTGTAGAACGTGAAGATCGTCCGCTCGCTGAAGAACAGCCACGGCACATAACCGGCGAGGATCCCCGACAGCGCCGCCCAGGCACGGCCGTCCCGCCGCACCACAGCGAGCACCAGCGTCACCAGGACCGCGAGGGTGCCCAGCCACCAGATCAGCGGGTTGCCGACCGAGAGGATGTGCGCCCCGCATTTGGCGACCTCGCAGCCGTGCTCGCCGTAGTCGTAGGAGCGGTAGTAGAAGTTCGTGGGCCGCAGCTGCAGCAACCAGCCCCACGGGTTCGCCTCATAGGGGTGCTCGGTGTCCAGCCCGACGTGGAAGGTGTAGGCCTGGACGTGGTAGAGCCACAGCGACAGCAGCGAATCCAGGATGCCGTTGCCGGTGGCCATGCCCTCCTCTGCCGCGAGGTGACGGTTGTATCCGATGGCGGAGACGAACCAGCCGGTCCAGGAGGCCACGTAGGTCACCAGCGCCGTCCCCACGATGGCGAAGAACGCAGGGATCGCGTCCCTCACCAGCGCGCCGAGGAACCAGTCTCGCTGAGCGGCGGTGCGCCGGGCCCACCAGTCCCACAGCACCGTCATGATCCCGAAGACTGCCACGAAGTACAGCCCCGACCATTTCACCGAGCAGGCCATGCCCAGCAGCAGGCCCGCCAGCAGTCTCCACGGACGCAGCCCGCCGGAGATCCCGAGCCGGACCGGCGCCTCGGAGCTGGTGTGCATGCGCGCGCTCGCCAGCGCGAGCCGTTCTCGGAAGCGATCCCGGTCGATGAGGAGCGCACCGAAGGCGGCCAGTGCGAAGAACATCAAGAAGGGGTCCAGCAGGCTGGTGCGGGAGTGCACCAGATGCACGCCGTCGACCGCGAGGAGCAGGCCGGCGATCAGGCCCGCGGTGGTCGAGCGGAACAGTCGCCGCCCGATCCGGGCCAGGAGCAGCACCGCGATCGAGCCCAGCACCGCCGAGGAGAAGCGCCAGCCCCAGGGGGAGTCCGCCCCCAGCAGCATCATGCCGCCGCCGATCAACCACTTGCCCAGCGGCGGATGGACCACGTAGGCGCCCTCGGGCTCGTAGGTGTCCACGTCCCCGGCCTCGAAGGCGGCGTCCGGTTCGTCGGGCCAGGACATCTCCACCCCCTGCTGGGTGAGGGTGTAGCCGTCCTTGACGTAATAGGTCTCGTCGAAGATCAGCTCATCGATCGACCCCAGGCCCCACAGCCGCAGCACCAGGGCGAGGCCGAGAACGGCCATCGCGCCGGCCCAGGCGATTCGCGAGAAGGGCAGGTCGAAGGTCCGCAGCCGTCGTCGGTATGAGGCGAGCACCGCATGCGGCTCGTCGTCGACGGCAGCTCGGTGCGCGCGGGCTGTCGCTTCCTCCTCCGTGGGCACCCGCACATGCTAGGTCATCGACCGGGGGCACCCGGGCGGCTGCGCTCGACCGGGCGGGTATCGCTAGCATGGCGGGATGCTCGAGCCCGGAGTCCTCACCCTCGCCGCCACCCCTATCGGGAATCCGCTGGATGCCTCGGTGCGTCTGATGCGAGCTCTCGGCGAGGCGGACCTGATCGCCGCCGAGGACACCCGGCGGCTCCACCGCCTGGTGCGGGAGCTCGAGGTGGTCACCCACGGCACGATCCTCTCTTATCACGAGCACAACGAGGTCGAGCGCACCGGCATGCTGCTCGAGGCGTTGGCGGCGGGGCAGCGGGTCCTGATCGTCACCGATGCCGGCATGCCCGTCGTCTCCGATCCGGGCTTCCGTGCGGTGCAGGCCGCGACCGGGGCCGGACACCGGGTGACGGTGATCCCCGGCCCCTCCGCCGTGCTGACGGCGCTGGCGGCCTCGGGCATAGCCCCGGACCGCTTCACCTTCGAGGGCTTCCCGCCGCGGAGGGAGGGCCGACGGGCCGGCGCGCTCGAACCGCTGGCGACCGAGCAGCGGACGATGGTGTTCTTCGAATCGCCACGACGCACTGCCGCGACCCTCGCCGCGATGGCGGAGGCCTTCGGCGCCCAGCGCCCGGCCGCCGTGGCCCGCGAGCTGACCAAGACCTACGAGGAGATCCGGCGCGGCACCCTCGCCGAGCTCGCCATCTGGGCGGAGGAGGGCGAGGTGCTGGGCGAGGTGGTGATCGTCGTGGCGGGCGCAGAGCCCGTGGCGGCGAGCGCGGAGGACCTGGTCGACCAGGTGCTGGCCCGGGCGGCGGCGGGGGAGCGGCTCAAGGCTGCGGCGAAGGAGGTCGCCCGGCCCCATGCAGGCATCGGCGCGAGCGAACTCTACGACCTGGCCCTGCAGAAGCGCTGAGACGGCGGTGGTGTCCCCGGCGCGCAGAGCCCGTCGGAAGCAGGGATCTCTTAGGATCCCGCACGCATGACGACGCCCCCGTCACCGAGTGGCGGGGGCGTCGTCGAGCATGCTGTGGTGCGGGCAGTGCCCGCGGCGGATCAGTCCTCGATCTCGAGGAGACCGCGCTGGTACGCCTTCGCGAGGCGACGCGGCACGGCGGCGGTGCGGCCGCGGACCGTGACCTGCACGAGGTCGGGGTTGTTGGCCTTCCACTGCGAGCGACGGGAATGCGTGCGCGCACGGGACATCTTGAACTTGGGCACTGCCATGGGACGCTCCTTGACGGTCCGGAGGGTGAACGAGCGTTGGCATCCGCCCGAGCAGCGACCCGAACCCGGTCCAACGGAATCGGGGCGCTCGGGTGCACGAAAGGACGCGCAACGACGCCCCATCTTGCCACATCCCCTGGATCTCCGCGCCCTCCAGGCCTGCTCCGTGCCCGTGAGCTATCACACCGCCCGCGGCCCGATCGGTACTGATCGCGTCGTCAGGGGCGCAGCGACGGGCACGTTCCGGTCACGGCCCGGGGGTGCAGAGCCCCCGTGGTCCGGCGCGCCCGTGGCCCCTCCTACCATGGTCGCATGTCGTCACCGCACGAGACCCCGCCCGGACCCGCCGCCCCGTCACCGGTGCGCGACCGCGAGGACATCGACCCCCGTGGGAAGAAGCGCGACCGCTCCTGGCCGCCCGCGCCCGAGCCGCTGCCCTTCCCGGTGATCGACAACCACTGCCATCTCGACTTCGCCGACGGGGATGAGCAGCTCAGCATCCACGACCACGTCGCCCGGGCCGCGGCCGCCGGCATCGATGCGCAGATCACCATCGGCTCGGATCTCGAGGCCGTGCGATGGACAGCCGCGCTGCTCGCCTCTGCGGACTGCCCGCCCTCTCTGCGCGGAGGCGTCGCCGTGCACCCCAACGAGGCCGCCCTCCACGTCCGCGGGCGCGACCATCAGGGCCGGGAGCTGGTGGGGCTCGACGAGGCGATCGGTGAGGTCTCCGCACTGCTGCGCGGCCCCGGGATGGTCGTGGTGGGGGAGACGGGACTGGACTGGTTCCGCACCTCGCGGGAGGACGAGGCGGCCCGCACAGCCCAGATCGACTCGTTCCGCGCGCATATCGCACTGGCCAAGGAGCTGGACCTCCCGCTGCAGATCCATGACCGCGACGCCCACCGGGACGTGCTCGAGGTGCTCGAGGCCGACGGCGCTCCGGAGCGGACCGTCTTCCACTGCTTCTCCGGCGATGCCGAGTTCGCCCGCGAGTGCGTGGACCGGGGCTGGTTCCTCTCCTTCGCCGGTACCGTCACCTTCAAGAACGCCGCGGACCTGCGCGGCGCGCTGGCCGAGGTGGGCCTCGGCCAGGTCATGGTCGAGACCGATGCACCCTTTCTCACCCCGGTGCCCTACCGGGGCCGCCCGAACTCCTCGTACCTGATCCCGCTCACCATGGCGACGATCGCCGAGGTGACCGGCACCGACCTCGAGCAGGCCTGCCGCACGATCCGGACCACCACCCAGGACGTGTACCGCTGGCCCGAGGGCGTGCCCGCATGACCGGCGCTGATGCGGGGACCTCGGGGATGCTGCTGACCGCTCGCGACATCCGCGAGCTCGCCGAGACCGCGGGTATCCGTCCCTCGAAGCAGCGTGGACAGAACTTCGTGATGGATCCCAACACGGTCCGTGCCATCGTGGGCCGTGCCGGGCTGGAGCCGGGCCAGGCCGTGCTCGAGGTCGGACCGGGTCTGGGATCCCTCACCCTGGGTCTGCTCGAGGCCGGGACCGAGGTGGTCGCCGTCGAGCTGGATCGGGGCCTGGCCGAGCTGCTCCCGCTCACGCTCCGCGCCCGCGGCGTCGAGGAGGACCGCTTCCGACTCGTGCACGCCGACGCTCTGCAGATCGCCGAACTCCCCTCGCTGCCGCACGCCGGCGAGCCGACGGCGCTGGTCGCGAACCTCCCGTACAACGTCGCCACGCCCATCCTGCTGACGATGCTCGGGCGCTTCCCCTCCGTGCGCACCGCCCTGGTGATGGTGCAGTCCGAGGTGGTGGATCGCCTCACCGCAGGCCCGGGATCACGCACCTACGGCGGGCCCAGCGTGAAGACCGCCTGGTACGGCCGGGCCGTGCACGCGGGCAGGATCTCCCGGCAGATCTTCTGGCCGGTCCCCAACGTCGACTCCGCACTGGTCGAGCTGGTGCGGCACGAGCAGCCGCTCGGCACCGACGCCGAGCGGGAGGCGGTGTTCGCCGTCGTCGACGCCGCCTTCGCCCAGCGGCGCAAGACGCTGCGGGCCGCGCTGGCCGGCTGGGCGGGCTCCGCGGCGCGATCCGAGGAGATCCTGCGCAGCGCCGGCATCGACCCGGGCGCCCGCGGCGAGACCCTGGGCATCGAGGAGTTCCGCGCGATCGCCCAGGCGGAGAGGGAGATCTGCTGATGCCGCCCGCGCGCCGGCGGGTGGTCGTGCGCGCCCCCGGGAAGATCAACCTCTCCCTGGGGGTCGGCGCCGTCGATGACCGCGGCTACCACGCCCTGGCCACCGTGTTCCAGGCGGTGGATCTCTACGAGACGATCAGCGCCACCCGAGCCGACGGGATGAGCCTCGAGGTCCATTCCGAGGTGCCGGGGGAGATGCCGCTGGACGAGTCCAACCTGGCCCTGCGAGCGGCGGAGCTGCTGCGCACCGAGTTCGATCTCCGTGACGGCGCCGCGCTCCACATCCACAAGCAGGTCCCGATCGCGGGGGGCATGGGAGGGGGGTCGGCCGATGCCGCCGCCACCCTGGTCGCCCTGGATCGACTCTGGGGCCTGGGGCTGGGCAGTGATGGCCTGCGGCAGCTCGGCTCCCGGCTCGGTGCCGACGTGCCCTTTGCGATGCTCGGTCACACGGCGCTCGGCCGGGGCAACGGCGCGGATCTCACCACGGTGCTCACCCACGGGGAGTGGACCTGGCTGCTCGCCGTCCCCGGTGGTCATCTCTCCACCCCCGAGGTGTTCCGCCGGTTCGACGAGATCGCCGCCAGTGGCGGGCGCACCCCGGCCACGCAACCCACGATCGACGAGCGTCAGCTCCAGGCCCTCAGCGGCGGCAATGTCGAGCTGCTCGCCGACACCCTGCACAACGACCTGCAGGCCGCCGCCTTCGCCCTGCACCCGGGGCTGGAGCCCGTCGTCGAGGCCGCTGAGCAGCATGGCGCCCTGGCGGCGCTGGTCAGCGGCTCGGGCCCGACGGTCGCGGTGCTGGTGGAGGGCGAGGCGCAGGCCCGCTCGATCGCGGCCGGGCTGATGAGCGAGGCGCTGGTGGAGTCGTGCCTGGTGGCCCGGGGGTCCGCGCCGGGAGCGAGCGTGCTCGAGGAGGAGTGACTCCGCGATCCCCGGTGTCGGAGGGCTCGGTCTTCCTGCGGTGGATGGCCGGAATCGCGACCACCGGCCCGACCTCTCTCATCGGACGTGCCGAACCTCCCCGAAGAGACGACGACGGGTGAGCGCCCCGGAGGAGTCGGCGAGGGCGCGGCCGCGATGTCCGGGGCTCCGCCGAAATGTCTCGGTGCGCTGGCAGGAGGCGATTCAGGAATGTCTGCGCGGGATCTCTCCACTCTTCCCGAACGGATTGCTGAGGCTGCTGGGTGGCGTCATTTCGTGGGAGGGACAGATGTGACCTCATGAGCCCTGCGGAATGTTCAGTAGCGGTGTGCGCGGACTGCACAGAGGGGTGCTCTTGCCGGCGCTGAGCACATGGGTGGCAGACGGGGGATCGCGGACCCTCGGCGACCCGCCCCCGGAGGGTCAGGTCTCGCTCCTTCTGCCGATCCTGCTCCTGTGCATGCTCTGACGTGCACATCGTCCCCACGCCGGCTGCGCTCTCGCTCGCGATAGAGGCTCGCGGCCGGTCGCGCCGTCGCCCCTCGAAGACTCCTCGGGACTCGTGCGAGACGCAGCATTCGAGGGGCTTCTGCGTGGTCACCTGAACGTTGAGGGGTGGTAGGGGCGAATCACCTTTCCTCCCCAGTGGAGGTTATCCACAATGAGCAGCTACTCATGAGTAGGATCCACAGAGATCTTCCCTTCATCGAATCTCTGTGCGAAAATATGAGGCATGGCACGTGAATCGTACGAGGGCGAGGAAGCACCGGGAGCCGGTCACGACGCTCCCGGGATCGTGCCGTTGCGTGCGACCTCGGGGAGCGGTCCCGAGGGGTCGATCGCGGCGTCGGTGGGGCCCGGAGTGCGCAGCGCGCTCTCGATCGACGCAGGTGTCGGCGAGCTCCGGATCGGTGACGTCGACGTGGCTGCGGCGCGCACCGTGCTCGCCCGGCTCGGGGCCGACGGCGCCCCCTCGCTGGATCGGCTGTCGGCCACGGAGGCGATCGCAGTGCTGTCCGGGCTCCAGGAGCTGTCCGGGGCGGTGGCCGCGGTCCAGGCACGGGCGCTGATCCGGTTGGAGGAGGCGGTCACGGAGGACTGCCGGCGTCGTGAGGAGACGCCGAAGCAGGCGCTGAAGATCGCACGGTCCGAGGTCTCGACGGCGCTGAAGCAGTCCCGGTCCTGCGCCGGTCAGTCGATGGCCACCTGCCGTCGTCTCGTCCGCTCGATGCCCGGCATGCTCACCGCGCTCGCCCGCGGGCAGATCGTGCCCGGCTCCGCGCACAGGGTGGGGCGCACGATGGCGCCGGCGAGCCCCGAGCAACGCGCGCAGGTCGATCAGATCCTCACCGCCCACCTGCCCTACCTCGAGGACTGCGGTCCGGAGGAATGGGGCGGGGAGGCGGAGAAGGTGCTGCACGGCCTGGATCCGGACGGCGCCGCTGAACGACATCGCACGGCGAAGAGGGACCGCAGCGTCACCGTGCGCCGCGGTGAGCACGGCATGTGCACTGTCACCGCGCGCCTGGCCGGGCTCGACGGCGCCCGCCTCCGCAAAGGGCTCTCGATCGCTGCGGAGAAGGCCCGCGCTCATGGTGATCGGCGGGGCCATCAGCAGATCATGGCGGACCTCTTCGCCGACGCACTGATCGGCCGCGGCGAGGGGATCGATCCGTCCACGCTGGAGATCGGCGTGATCATCACCGACCGCTCCCTCCTCGCCCCCGATCACGCCGATGCCGCCACCATCGAGGGCTACGGCGCGGTGCCCTTCGAGCACATCCGCGAGGAGATGCGCGAGGCGATGACGCCCGTCGAGGAGGATCCGGAGCTCGTGATGACCCTGCGCCGGCTCTATACCGACCCGGAGGACGGCCAGCTCGTCGCTGTCGAATCCACTGCCCGCAGCTTCCCGCCGGCGCTCGCCCGCTTCCTCCGGTTCGCCCACCAGACCTGCCGTGCGCCCCACTGCGATGCGAGCATCCGCCAGAACGACCACATCGTCCCGTGGTCGCAGGGTGGCCCCACCTCCCTGGACAACGGCAACGGACTCTGCGCCGCGGACAACCAGAAGGAGGAGTCCGGGCAGAGGGCACGCGTCGTCCGTGACGAGAACGGGAAGCGCCGCACCGTCGAATGGACCACCCGCTACGGGCAGACGTCCCACCGTCGCGGCATCAACGTCGACCCGGTCGGCACGGGGGCGAGACTGCTGCGCCGAGCTGACGGCACGGCTCGCTCCAGTCCCCGCCCCGGCTCCCGCCCACCCGATGGCGAACCGGATGGCTCACTCCGCCGCGCTCTCGCGCTGCTCGATCCGCGACCGGTGGTGCGAGATCACCGCAGGGAACCCCCTCTCAAGGAGCCTCGACACAGGGAATCTCACCGCCTCGCGTCGCGGCGCCGGGATCACGTCTTCTTCCCGCACGTCACGCTCATCGCCGACCGGCCATGGCGCGGTCTCGAACCCGGCGCGGCCTAGCGTGAGGGCGGATCCGCTCAGCCGAGCAGCTCCGACAGCTCCAGCCAGCGTTCCTCGAGGCTCTCGATCTCGCTCTCGACCTCGCGCAGCTGTGCGGTGATCTCCGCGAGGCCCACGTAGTCGGACTGGTCGTGGTCGGCCAGCTTCGTGTGCAGGGACGTCGTCCGCTGCTCGAGCTTCTGCATCCTGCGCTCCACGGCCCCGAGCTCCTTCTGCGCCGCATGCGACTCCGGCCCGGAGAGGGTCGGCGCCCCCGCGGCCGACGAGCCGGCTGCGGCGTCTGACGCCGGCGACCGGCCGGAGCCGCCGGAACCGCCACCGACCGCGCCCGCGCCACTCGCGCCGCGGGAGCTGCCGGGACTGCCGGAGCCTCTACCGCTTCCCGCCGCCCCGGATGCCGGTACCGCGCCCTTGCCCGCCCCCGCAGCCCGCAGCTCCAGGTACTGCTCCACCCCGCCCGGCACGTGCCGGACCGTTCCGTCGAGCACCGCGTACTGGATGTCGGTGACGCGCTCCAGGAGGTACCGGTCATGGGAGACCACCAGCAGCGGACCGGGCCAGGTGTCCAGCAGGTCCTCCATCGCCGCGAGCATGTCGGTGTCCATGTCGTTCGTCGGCTCGTCGAGCACCAGGATGTTGGGCTCGTCCAGCAGGGTCAGCAGCAGATCCAGGCGTCGCTGCTGACCGCCCGAGAGCGCCCCGACCTTTACCTTCTGATGCGCAGCGGTGAACCCGAGCCGCTCGAGCAACTGCCCGGGCGTGACCTCGTCCTTGCCCGAGCGGAACGTGGTGCGGTACCTGCCCACCACATCGCTGACCCGCGAGTCCAGATGCTCCTGCAGGCCCTCCAGCTGCTGGGTCACCTGCCGCACGGTGACGGTCTTGCCCTTCTTGACCCGACCGGCCTGCGGCTCCAGATCTCCCGTGATCAGGGCCAGCAGCGTCGACTTGCCGGCGCCGTTGGGGCCGAGCACTCCGATGCGGTCCGCAGGGCCGATATGCACGGTGACGTCCCGCAGCACCGTGACGTCCCCATAGCCGGCGTCCACGTCGAGCACATCGATCACGTCCCGGCCCAGGCGCGAGGTCGCCAGTTGCGTCAGCGCGACGGAATCGCGGACCGGTGGCTCGTCGGAGATCAGCTCGTTCGCCGCGTCGATGCGGAACTTCGGCTTCGACGTCCGGGCCGGTGCGCCGCGGCGCAGCCAGGCCAGCTCCTTGCGCATCAGGTTCTGCCGCTTCGACTCGATCGCCGCGGCCTGTCGGTCCCGCTCGACCCGCTGCAGCACATAGGCGGCGTAGCCGCCCTCAAAGGGTTCGACGACCCCATCGTGCACCTCCCACATCCGGGTGCAGACCGCATCCAGGAACCAGCGGTCGTGGGTGATGACCACGAGGCCGCCGTCCTTGGGGCTCCAGCGGCGGCGCAGATGCTCCGCGAGCCAGGAGATGCCCTCGACGTCGAGGTGGTTCGTCGGCTCGTCCAGCAGCAGCACATCCCAGTCGCCGACCAGCAGCTCCGCCAGATGCACGCGGCGCAGCTGCCCGCCGGAGAGTGAGGTGAGCGGCGACTCGAGATCGATGCCCTCCAGCAGACCGGAGAGCACGTCCCGGATCCGCGGGTCCGAGGCCCACTCGTACTCGGGTCGATCCCCGACCACGCGGTGGCGGACGGTGGTGTCGGCGGTCGCCTCGTCCTGCTGGCTGAGCACGCCGACGCGCACCCCGCCGCGCACGGTGACGCGGCCCTCGTCGGGCGTGGTCAGGCGAGCGAGCAGGCGGAGCAGCGTCGACTTCCCGTCGCCGTTGCGCCCTACGACGCCGATGCGATCGCCCGCATCGATGCCGACGGTGATGTCGTCCAGCAGCACGCGATCGGGCAGTGCGACGTGCAGGGACTGGGTGCCGAGCAGGTGAGCCATACGGAGAGGTCCTCGGGGGTGCGGAAGATGCGGGCGGACGGCTGGGCGGTTCTGAACGCCACGGCTCACCGCTGGGGAGGGTCGTCCGCCTCGAAGGTCAGCAGCAGGGAGCGCAGGGTGTCGGCGAGCGCGGAGCGCCCGTCGGGGGCCAGCGGCTCGAGCAGCTCCTGCTCCGCCTCCAGCAGCGTCTCCATCGCCGCATCGACCCGGGCGACGCCCTCGCGGCGCAGCCGCACCTCGACCGCCCGGCCGTCATGCGGGCTGCGGTTCTTGCTCACCAGGCCCCGGGCGACCAGCTTGTCGATGCGGGTGGTCATGGTGCCGCTGGTCACCAGGGTCTCGTGCATCAGCGCGCCGGGCGAGAGGGCGTCCTCACCGCTGCGCCGCAGGGCCGAGAGCATGTCGAACTCCCATCCCTCGAGCCCGGCATCGGTGAAGGCCCCGCGCCGGGCGACCTCGAGATACCTCGACAGGCGGGAGATGCGGGAGAACACCGCCAGCGGGGCGACATCCAGGTCTGCGCGGGCCGTGCGCCAGCCCTCGACGATGCGGTCGACCTCGTCGTGGCGCGGTGCGGCGGCGTCTGGCGTGGTGGGCATGGGGCCGAGTCTAGGGGCCTGTCTGCCGCGAGTCCCTTCAGCCGCCGTCGCTCTCGCGCAGCGAAGGCTTCTTCTGCAGGGCGCTGAGCCCGTACCAGGAGAGGTTCACCATGCGAGCGGCGACGATCTCCTTCGAGGGCCTGCGCGTCTCCAGCCACCACTGACCGGTGTACGCCACCATCCCGACGAGCATCTGGGCGTACAGCGTGGCGTCGCGCGGCGGGTAGCGGTGCAGGCGCAGCTGAGTGGCGAGGATCTCCTCGACCCGCTGGGCGACATCGGTCAGGAGCGAGGAGAAGGTGCCGACCGCGTGGCTGACGGGGGAGTCCCGCACCAGGATCCGGAAACCGTCCTCGTTCTCGTCGATGTAGGAGAGGAAGGCGAGCGCCGCCCGCTCCATCAGCACCCGGGGATGCGAGCGCTGATCCTCCAGGGAGCTCTCCAGGTCGGTCAACAGGGTGGAGACCTCGCGGTCCACGACGACCGCGTACAGCCCCTCTTTGCCGCCGAAGTGCTCGTACACGATCGGCTTGGAGACCTTCGCCCGTGCCGCGATCTCCTCGACGGTGGTCATGTCATAGCCCTTCTCGGCGAACACGCTGCGGCCCACCGAGACCAGCTGCTCACGGCGCTCCTTGCCGGACATGCGCGTCGTCCGAGCGCGAGAGGCTTCCTTCTCCACCATGGCGGGAGTCTCCCACACCGGTGATCCGGCGGTCAGCGACGGCGGGCGGCGGTCCGGCACGGTCGCCGAGCCGGCCGCGCCCCGGAGGTGCTCCGGCCAGGAGGGGAGCGCCCGGGGACCGCCGATCTGGCGGTAGGATCGGGCCGCGCCCGCGGCGCCACCTGTCTCCATCGGTGCCCGGAGGGGCCGGCGGCAGGCAGTGCGAGGGGCGCGATCCGCCATGGTGTAATCGGCAACACCTCAGATTTTGGTTCTGAAGTTTCAGGTTCGAGTCCTGATGGCGGAACGCCATCGCTCTCGTGGCGATGTCGCAGGACGACCGCGGCGACGCCGCATACCCCACCCGTCGAAGACCTCGAGGAGCCGCAGACGTGGGAATCGAAGAGACCACTGCCCCCGCCGCCGTGATCGTTCTGGCCGCTGGTGCCGGGACCCGGATGAAGTCTCGGAGGCCGAAGGTGCTCCACGAGATCGGGGGCAGATCCCTCCTCGTGCACGCCGTCACCGCCGCCGAGGGCACCGGCCCCGCCGAGCTCGTGGTCGTGCTGCGTCACGAGCGGGACCGCGTCGCCGAGCATCTCGCCGAGCACGCCTCCGAGGTCACCGTCGCCGACCAGGACGAGATCCCCGGCACCGGGCGCGCCGTCCAGTGCGGGCTCGAGCAGGTCACCGCGAGCGAGGGGACCGTCCTGGTCACCTACGGCGACGTGCCGCTGTTGGATCCCGCCACCCTGCGTGAGCTGGTCACCGCCCATGAGGGGGCGGGTGCCGCCGCCACGGTGCTCAGCGCTCGCGTCCCCGACCCCACCGGCTACGGCCGCATCCTGCGCAGCGAGGACGGCACCGAGGTGATCGGGATCGTCGAGCACAAGGACGCCGACGCCGCTCAGCGCGAGATCGACGAGATCAACTCCGGCATCTACGCCTTCGATCTCGCGGTGCTGCGCGACGCGCTGGGGCGCATCGGCACCGACAACGCCCAGGGCGAGATGTACCTCACCGACGTCCTCGCGATCGCCCGAGCCGATGGCCGTCCCGTGCGGGCCGTGGTCACCGCGGACGTGATGATGGTCGAGGGTGTCAACGACCGGGTCCAGCTCGCACAGCTCGGAGCGGAGATGAACCGTCGCACCCTCGAGCGCCACATGCGCGCCGGCGTGACGATCATCGACCCCGCCACCACCTGGATCGACGCCGACGTCACCATCGGGCAGGACGTGATGATCCTTCCCGGGGTCCAGCTGCACGGCGCCACCGACATCGGCGAGGAGGCCGTGATCGGCCCCGACTCGACCCTGCGCGATACCGAGGTGGGCGCCGCCGCCGAGGTGGTCCGCTCCCATGCACTCCTGGCCGTCATCGGCGCCGGCGCCACGGTCGGGCCCTTCTCCTATCTCCGGGCCGGCACGGATCTCGGGGCCCGCGGCAAGATCGGTGGCTTCGTCGAGACCAAGAACGCGAAGATCGGCGAGAGCGCGAAGGTCCCGCACCTCAGCTACGTCGGTGACGCCGATATCGGTGAGGGCACCAACATCGGCGCCGGCACGATCGTCGCGAACTACGACGGAGTGGACAAGCACCGCACCACCATCGGCCGCCAGGTGCGCGTCGGCGCCGACAACGTGCTCGTGGCGCCGGTCAGTATCGGTGACGGAGCGGCGACCGGAGCCGGGACCACGGTCCGCAAGGATGTCCCCGCCGGGGCCCTGGGCGTCAGCGCCGTCTCGCAGCGGAACATGGAAGGATGGACCCTGCGACGCCGTGCGGGGACCACGGCCGAGGCTGCGGCACGTGCGGCCCTCGGCACTGACGAAGGGTCCGCTGCCAGGACGCCTGCAGATACTGCCGCCGACGAGCACAAGGAGCACAAGCAGCGATGAGCGGAATCGTCACCACCGGGGAGAAGCGACTGGTCCTCGCCTCCGGACGGGCTCACCCGGTTCTCGCGCAGGAGGTCGCCGACGAGCTCGGCGTCGAGATCCTGCCGATGGATGCCTGGGACTTCGCCAACGGCGAGATCTACGTGCGCTACGGCGAGTCGGTGCGCGGCACCGATGTCTTCGTGCTGCAGTCCCACCCCGCTCCGATCAACACCTGGGTGATGGAGCACCTCATCATGATCGACGCGCTCAAGCGGGCCTCGGCCAAGCGGATCACCGCGATCGCGCCGAGCTTCCCGTACGCGCGCCAGGACAAGAAGCATCGTGGTCGCGAGCCGATCTCCGCGCGGCTGATGGCGGATATGTACGAGACCGCGGGCGTGGATCGGATGATCTCCGTGGACCTCCATGCACCGCAGGTCCAGGGCTATTTCGAGCGCCCTGTCGACCATCTGATGGCGCTGCCGATCCTCGCCGAGTACATCCAGGGCAAGTACGGTCAGGAGGATCTCGCCGTCGTCTCCCCGGATGCCGGCCGCATCCGGGTCGCCGAGCAGTGGGCCAAGAAGCTCGGCGGCGTGAACCTCGCCTTCGTCCACAAGTCCCGCGACCCCAAGCGGCCCAACCAGGCCGTGGCCAAGCGCGTGATCGGTGACATCGAGGGCAAGACCTGCATCCTGGTCGACGACATGATCGACACCGCGGGCACCATCGTGCAGGCGGCGGACGCCCTGGTCGCCAACGGTGCTGACTCGGTGGTCATCGCGACCACGCATCCGATCCTCTCCGACCCCGCTACCGAGCGGCTGAAGGCCAGCTCGGTCCGCGAGGTCGTGTGCACCAACACCCTCCCGGTGCCGCCGGAGAAGGAGTTCGACCGGCTCACCCAGCTCTCGATCGCGCCGCTGCTGGCGCGGGCGATCCGTGCGGTCTTCGACGACGGCTCGGTCACCAGCATCTTTGATGGCGAGGTCTGATCGACGTACTGCGAGGTACGAGCGGTAGGAGACCAGACGAAGCAGCGGGGTCTGATCGACGTACTGCGAGGTACGAGCGGTAGGAGACCAGACGAAGCAGCGGGGTCTGATCGACGTACTGCGAGGCACGAGCGGTAGGAGATCGGGCGGTGGGGCGGGGTCTGAGCAGCGCTCGCGTCGGCCAGCCCGGCGAGGACGTGGCCGTTGCCGCCCCGCTCACTGCGTGGTCGCCGCTCCGCTCCCGGGCTGAGGTGCGGTGCCGCTCACGTCGCTCCCGCCCCGGTGGGCCACCCGTGCTAGTCTCACCGGGTCACTTCGGCGAGGGAGCGGGCCACGGCCCCTCCGTGATCGACGCGGTGCGGAAATCCGGGAGCGGGTCACCCCTCCCTGTGCCCCGTGGCGTCGCTCATCGTCGAGCCACCCCACTCCACGAGGAGCACTCCTATGGCTGAGAAGCTGAACGTCGAACTGCGCGAGGACTTCGGCAAGGGCGCATCGCGCCGCCTGCGCGCCGAGAGCCGCATCCCCGCCGTCCTGTACGGACACGGCGAGGCACCCCTCCACCTCTCCCTGCCCGGGCACGACACCGCCCTGGCCGCTCGTAACCCCAACGCGCTGCTCGAGCTCTCCCTCCCGGACGGTGCCAAGCACCTCGCCCTCATCAAGGAGATCCAGCGTCACCCGCTGAAGCGCTCCCTGAACCACCTCGACCTGATCACCGTCCGCAAGGGCGAGAAGGTCGAGGTCGAGATCCCGGTCATCCTCGACGGTGAGCCCGTCGCCCCGGCCGCGGCGTTCGTCGAGCTGCAGACGCTGACGCTCCTGGTCGATGCGCTGAACGTGCCGGAGCAGGTCGAGATCGATGTCGAGGGCACCGAAGACGGCTTCCAGGTCTTCGCCGGTGACGTCACCCTGCCCGAGGGCAGCGAGCTGGTCTCCGACGTCGAGCTGCTGGTCGCCAGCGTCGCCCTGCCGCGCATCGAGGAGACCGAGGACGAGGACTCCGAGGAGGCCACCGAGGCTGCCGAGGAGCCCGCCGAGGAGGCGTGACCTCTGCGGAGCAGGTGAACCGGAGGCCCCGCCCCGACCCCGCTCCGTTGCTCACACCCCAGGTGCCGGGGCGTCGCGCTCAGCGCGGCGCCCCGGTACGGTATCCGGGGTCGTGCGCCCAGCCTCGCCACGGGACCGCCCTGCGCGGAACCACCCAGCCTCGAGCAGGTTCGGCGGGCATCGCCGACCGGGATCAGTCCGTGCCGCCAGCAGTCCCTGCCGGCACCGAGGCAGCAGCGAGGAGCAGCCCATGACCGTCAGCGCACGCCGGCCAGGCCCCTACCTGGTGGTGGGTCTGGGCAATCCCGGCCCGAAGTACGCCGCGACCCGGCACAACATCGGGCAGATGGTCCTGGATCACCTCGCGGCGGCCGTCGGAGGCCGCTTCGCCGCCGCCCGGCGCGCCCAGGCCGTCGTGCTGGAGGGTCGGCTCGGCCTCCCCGGGGCCGATGCCCGCGTCGTCCTGGCCAAGACCACCACCTTCATGAACGTCTCGGGAGGTCCGGTCAAGGCGCTGTCCACCTACTACGACATCCCGCCGGAGCGGATCGTCGCCGTGCACGACGAGGTCGACATCCCCTTCGACGCAGTGCGGCTGAAGTCCGGTGGCGGCGAGGGCGGCCACAACGGACTGCGGGACATCACCAAGGCACTGGGCACGAAGGACTATCTCCGGGTGCGGGTGGGCGTCGGCCGACCGGCCGGCGGCCGCGACACCGCCGATCATGTGCTCGCTCCCTTCAGCACCACCGAGCGCAAGTCCCTGGAGCTGCTCGTCTCCGATGCGGCCGACGCCGTGGAGTCCGTGATCCTCGAGGGCCTCACCGCCGCCCAGCAGCGCTTCCACTCCCGAGAGGTCCGATGACCACGCAGACCATTGCCCCGACCCTGACCGCCGAGCAGCCGCCGCTGCGTCCGCTGCTGGACCAGCTGGGCGCCGGCAGCGATCTCACCGCGGTCCGCTCCCTGGTCGAGGAGGGCACCGAGAGCGGTGACGGCGGCAGCATCGTCGCCGCCACCGGCCTGTTCCCCTTCCTGGTGGCGGATCTCGCCCGCCGGGCCACGGCCGAGGAGCCGCTGGTGATCGTCACCGCGACCACCCGTGCCGCCGAGGATCTGCGAGCGGCGCTGTCGGCCCTGGTCGGCACCGCGCACCTGGTCGAGCTGCCCGCCTGGGAGACCCTGCCCCACGAGCGGCTCTCCCCGCGAGCCGACACCGTCGCCAAGCGGCTGTCGACCCTGCGACGCATCGCGCACCCCGAGACCGAGGACCCGGCGCACGTGGTGCTGATGCCCGTGCGCTCCCTGCTGCAGCCGATCGCGAAGGGCCTGGGGGACCTGCGCCCGGTGCGCGCGGCGGTGGGGGACACCTACCCGCTGGAGGACATCGAGCGGGACCTCGTCGACGCCGCCTACGTGCGGGTGGACATGGTCGAGAAGCGGGGTGAGTTCGCCGTGCGCGGCGGCATCCTCGACGTCTTCCCGCCCACCGAACCGCATCCGCTGCGCGTGGACCTCTTCGGCGACGAGATCGACGACGTCCGCTACTTCTCCGTCGCCGATCAGCGCTCCCTGGACCCGGCCCCGCGCGGCCTCGACGCCCCGCCCTGCCGCGAGATCCTGCTGACCCCGGCCGTGCGGGAGCGTGCCCGGGCCCGCGCCGAGGAGCTGCCCGGAGTGCGGGACCTGCTGCTGCGGATCGCCGACGGCATCGCCGCCGACGGCATGGAATCCCTCAGCCCGGTGCTGGTCGGCGAGATGGAGCAGGTGGCCGACGCATTGCCCTCCGGGGCCCGCTTCCTGGTCCTGGATCCCGAGAAGGCCCGTGCCCGGGCCGACGAGCTGGTCGCCACCACCGAGGAGTTCCTCGCCGCGGCCTGGTCCAGCGCCGCCGCCGGCGGCGGACTGCCGATCGATGTGGGTGCGGCGAGCTTCGTCCCGCTGTCCGAGGCGAAGGGACATGCCCGCGAGGGCGGGCGCCCCTGGTTCACGCTGGCCGCCTTCGGCCTGGACACCGACGTCGACCTCACCACCGCCTCCTCCACGCATCCCGGCTATTCCGGCAAGCCCGGCGACGCCGCGAAAGACCTCGAGCAGCGCCGCGCCGAGGGCTGGTCCGTGATCTCGACCATGGTCGGCCCCGGGGGAGCGCGCCACGTCGCAGAGAACCTGCGCTCCGAGGGACTGCCCGCGGTCTTCACCGCCGAGCTCACCGGCCCTGTCGCGCCGGGCGAGGCCGTGGTCACCGTCGGGCCCTTCGTCGAGGGTCTGGTCGACACCGACCTCAAGCTGATCCTCGCCGCCGAGCGGGACCTCACCGGCAAGTCCGGGGCGCGCCGCGCCGAGGAGCGGAAGATGCCCTCGCGGCGCCGCAACGTCGTCGATCCCCTTCAGCTGCGCCCCGGGGACCATGTCGTCCACGCCCACCACGGTGTCGGCCGTTTCGTGGAGATGACCAGCCGCGCCGTCGGCGTCGGCGCCAAACGCACCACCCGTGAGTACCTGGTCATCGAGTACGCGCCCTCGAAGAAGGGACAGCCCGGGGACCGTCTCTACGTCCCCAGCGACCAGCTCGACCAGGTCACCAAGTACGTCGGCGGCGAGGAGCCGAGCGTCAACCGCATGGGCGGTGCCGACTGGGCGAAGACGAAGTCCAAGGCGCGCAAGGCGATCCGCGAGATCGCCGACGAGCTGGTGCGGCTGTACTCCGCCCGGCAGTCCGCGCCCGGGCACGCCTTCGGCCCCGACACCCCGTGGCAGCGAGAGCTCGAGGACTCCTTCGAGTTCGTCGAGACCCCCGACCAGCTCTCCAGCATCGAGGCCGTCAAGGCGGATATGGAGAAGTCCGTCCCCATGGATCGGCTGATCCTGGGGGATGTCGGCTATGGCAAGACGGAGATCGCGGTACGCGCCGCGTTCAAGGCCGTCCAGGAGGGGAAGCAGGTCGCCGTGCTCGCCCCAACGACCCTGCTCGCCCAGCAGCACCTGGACACCTTCGCCGAGCGCTACACGGGTTTCCCCGTCACCGTGCGCGGGCTCTCCCGCTTCCAGAACCCCGCCGACTCCACAGCCACTGTCGAGGGGCTGGCCGACGGCAGCGTCGACGTGGTGATCGGCACCCATCGCCTGCTCACCGGCAATGTGCGCTTCAAGGACCTGGGACTGCTGATCATCGATGAGGAGCAGCGCTTCGGCGTCGAGCACAAGGAGACGCTCAAAGCGCTGCGCACGAACGTGGACGTGCTGTCGATGTCCGCGACCCCGATCCCGCGCACCCTCGAGATGGCGGTCACCGGCATCCGCGAGCTGTCGATCCTGGCGACCCCGCCGGAGGAGCGGCACCCGGTCCTCACCTACGTCGGTGCCCAGGAGGACAAGCAGATCACCGCGGCCATCCGTCGCGAGCTGCTGCGCGAGGGGCAGGTCTTCTACATCCACAACCGAGTCGAGGACATCGACCGGGTCGCCGCGCACCTGCGTGAGCTGGTGCCCGATGCACGGATCCAGGTCGCCCACGGCAAGATGAACGAGCATCAGCTGGAGCGGGTGATCATCGACTTCTGGGAGCGAGATTTCGACGTGCTGGTGTGCACCACCATCGTCGAGACCGGTCTGGACATCGCCAACGCGAACACGCTGATCGTGGAGAATGCTGACCGGTTCGGTCTCTCCCAGCTGCATCAGCTGCGCGGTCGCGTGGGGCGTTCGAGCGAACGGGCCTACGCCTACTTCCTCTACAACGCGACGAAGCCGCTCACCGAGCTCGCGCACGACCGTCTCACCACTCTCGCCACCAACACCGACCTCGGAGCAGGCATGCAGGTGGCGATGAAGGACCTCGAGATCCGCGGCGCGGGCAACCTGCTGGGCGGCGAGCAGTCCGGCCACATCGCCGGCGTCGGCTTCGACCTGTACGTGCGGATGGTGGGAGAGGCCGTGGCGGCCTTCCGCGGCGAGAGCACCGCGCCCGAGAAGGAGATCCGCGTCGAGCTGCCGCTGGACGCCCACGTCCCGCACGAATACATCGGCTCCGAGCGGCTGCGCCTGGAGGCGTACTCGAAGCTCTCCGCCGTGCGGGAGGTCTCCGAGGTCGAGCAGATCCGCTCGGAGCTCACCGACCGCTACGGCGCACCGCCCGCGCCGGTCGAGGTGCTGCTGGACGTGGCCCGGTTCCGGATCGACGCCCGCGCCGCGGGGGTCGACGAGATCCAGGCCCAGGGCAAGATGATCCGCTTCGCGCACCTGGAGGTGCCGGATTCCGCGGCGATGCGGATGAAGCGCCTCTACCCGGGCACCGTGCTCAAGCCCGCCGTGCGCCAGGTGCTGGTGCCGCGCCCGATGACCTCCCGATTCGGGGGCACCGAGCTGCGGGACCATGACCTGCTGGAGTGGACGCGGGAGGTGCTGCGCACCCTCGTCCCCGCTGCGGCGGAGCAGATCACCGCACCCACGGTGCGCACCACGGCGAAGTAGCCTCGCTCCCGTGAGCGATCCGCACAGACCCCCGACGCCCGCCCCTGCGCCCGACGACGCCGCGCGAGCCGATCCCGCGCAGGACAGGCTTGGGCTTCCCGTCCGCGGGCACGCCCTGCTGCGGGCGGTGGAGGTGATGGAGGCGCTCCGCGCTCCCGACGGGGACGCCTGGACCCACCGCCAGAGCCACGCCTCGCTCGCCCGCTACCTGCTCGAGGAGACTCACGAGGTCCTCGAGGTGATCGACGATCCCGCGGCCCACGGGACCGGGGCGCTCGCGGACGAGCTCGGCGATCTGCTGTTCCAGATCCTCTTCCACGCCCGGGTCGGCGCGGAGGAGGACCCGGCCTGGGACATCGATGATGTGGCCCGGGCCTTCATCGCGAAGATGGAGCGGCGCAATCCGCACGTCTTCGGGCAGCAGCGGGAACGGACCCTGACGGACCCCGGGGACGTCGAGCAGATCATCGCCCAGTGGCATGCGGTCAAGGCCGCGGAGCAGGCGTCCACGGGAGCCCGTGAGAAGGGCTGGTTCGACGGCATCCCCGCCCGGCTCCCGGCCCTGCAGACCGCGGCGAAGGCGGTGCATCGCGCGCGTTCCGCCGGGCGGCTCGAAGAGCTGCTGACGGCCGCTGACGAAGCCGCTCGCGCTGAGGACGCCCAGGACTGGGGCGCCGACATCGCCCGGGCGCTGTTGGACCTCGCAGTGGAGGCGGAGTCGCGCGACGTCGATCCCGAGACGGCTCTGCGCACCCTGCTGGAGCGCATCCGGTCCGGGCTCGCCGACTCGGAGCAGGATCCGGGGCTCTCGGCCTAGACTGTCCCGTGGACGGTCAGCGCCGACCGGCCGTGACATCACTTCACCCGAAGGAAGGAACAGCCCATGGCAGCTCTGATCGATGCCCTGCTCGCCCGCGAGATCCTCGACTCCCGAGGAAACCCCACCGTCGAGGTGGAGATCCTGCTCGACGACGGGACCTTCGCCCGCGCCGCGGTCCCCTCCGGCGCCTCCACCGGCGCCTTCGAGGCCGTCGAGCGTCGCGACGGCGACAAGTCCCGCTACCTCGGCAAGGGTGTCCGCGACGCCGTCGATGCCGTGGTCGCGGATATCCAGCCGAAGATCCTGGGCATGGACGTCCAGGAGCAGCGCGCGATCGATGCCGCGATGCTCGAGCTCGACGGCACCGCGAACAAGGGCACCATCGGCGCCAATGCCATCCTCGGCGTGTCCCTGGCTGTGGCCCGCGCCGCCGCCGACTCCGCAGGGGTGCCCCTGTACCAGTACGTCGGCGGCCCGAACGCCCACATCCTGCCGGTGCCGATGATGAACATCCTCAACGGCGGCTCGCACGCGGACTCCAACGTCGACATCCAGGAGTTCATGATCGCGCCGATCGGTGCGGAGACCTTCTCCGAGGCTATGCGCGTCGGTGCCGAGGTCTACCACGCGCTGAAGGCCGTGCTCAAGGAGCGCGGACTGGCCACCGGACTCGGTGACGAGGGCGGGTTCGCGCCGAACCTCGAGTCCAACCGCGCGGCGCTCGATCTCATCGTCGAGGCCATCGGCAACGCCGGTTACACGGCGGGCAAGGACGTCGCGCTCGCGCTGGACGTCGCGGCCTCGGAGTTCTTCGAGGACGGTGCCTACACCTTCGAGGGCGCTAAGAAGACCTCCGCCGAGCTGGTCGAGTACTACGCCGAGCTGGTGGATGCGTACCCGCTGGTCTCCATCGAGGACCCGCTGGATGAGGACGACTGGGAGGGCTGGAAGGCCATGACCGATCGTCTCGGCGCGAAGATCCAGGTGGTGGGGGACGACCTCTTCGTCACCAACCCCGAGCGTCTCAGCCGTGGCATCGCCGAGGGTTCGGCCAACTCGCTGCTGGTCAAGGTGAACCAGATCGGTTCGCTCTCGGAGACCCTCGACGCCGTGGACCTCGCGCATCGCGCCGGCTTTACCGCGATGATGTCCCACCGCTCCGGTGAGACCGAGGACACCACCATCGCCGACCTCGCCGTGGCCACCAACTGCGGTCAGATCAAGTCCGGCGCCCCGGCCCGCGGCGAGCGCATCGCTAAGTACAACCAGCTGCTCCGCATCGAGGAGGAGCTGGGCGAGGCCGCCCGCTACGCCGGCGCGTCGGCTTTCCCGCGTTTCTCGGCCTGAGTCCTCAGGAACGAGGTTGTAACCTCGTGCCATGAGCAGCAGACGACCGGGCGCCCCGCGATCGACGAGGCGCCCGGTCTCTGCGTCCGGGGGCAGGCGCTCCGGAGCACGGACCACCTCTCGACCGGCCGCCGGCACTCCGCGCGCAGCTGCCGCTAAGGCCTCGCGCGCCCGTGGGCCGGCCGCTGCCTCACGGCCCGCCGCGAGTGCGCAGACCGCACCGGAGGAGGACGGCCCCGGGATTACCATCACCCGGCGCACCCTCGCGCTGGTGGCTCTGCTGGTGATCGCGCTGGCGGCCCTGGTGCCGACGGTCAACACCTATGTCGCGCAGCGGCAGAAGCTCTCCGAGCTGCAGTCCCAGGTCTCCCAGCAGGAGCAGCAGGTCGAGTCGCTGCGCGAGCAGGTGGCCCGTTGGGACGACCCCACCTATGTCGCCGCCCGTGCCCGTGAGCGGCTGCTGTTCGCGATGCCGGGGGAGACCCAGTACCGACTGACCGACACCTCCGGGAGCGATGTCCCGCTCACCGAGGCCGAGCAGGCCGCGGAGGCTGCGAAGGAGGGCGAGTGGTTCTCCGTGCTCTGGGAGAGCGTGGAGGGCTCCAGCCGCCTCACCCCCGAGGACATCCCCGACGAGACCGGCTCGACCGACGACGACGTCTCCGAGCAGAACCCCGCCGACGACACCACCGATCAGGACACCGACCAGTGACCACTCTCGCCCCTCTGCCCTACGAATCCCCAGCCACCGAGCAGGACCACGCGGTGATGCGCACCCAGCTCGGGCGGGAGATGCGGGGTGTGATCTCGATCGCCCGCCGCTGCGCCTGCGGCCGTCCCGCTGTGGTCCGCACCTCGCCGCGGCTCGAGGACGGCACCCCGTTCCCGACCTCCCTCTACCTGACCCTGCCATGGCTCACGCTGGAGATCTCCCGCCTCGAGGCGACCGGTCTGATGGCCGAGCTCACCGCACGGGTCGAGCAGGACTCCGAGCTCGCCGCCGCCTATCGCGACGCCCATGAGCGCTACCTCGCCCGCCGCGCGGAGATCGGCGATGCCGCAGAGGTCCGTCACGTCAGCGCCGGCGGGATGCCCACGCGGGTGAAGTGCCTGCACGCGCTCGCCGGCCAGGCACTCGCCGAGGGGACCGGGACAAACCCGATCGCCGACGAGGTGCTGGTGATGATCGAGGGCGTGCTTCCCGAGCTGCTCTGTCGCTGCGACGACGTCGAGGAGGCATGATGAGCGCCCCCGTCGCCGCGATCGACTGCGGCACCAACTCCATCCGTCTGCTCATCGCCCGCCGTGACGAGGCCTCCGGCACGGTCATCGACCTCGAGCGCCGCCTGGAGATGGTGCGCCTGGGGCTCGGCGTGGACCGCACCGGCCGCTTCGATCCGGTCGCCGTCGAGCGGACGCTCGAGGCGGCACGCCGATTCCGAGCACTGATCGAGCACCACGGCGTGGCCACCCAGGACGTGCGCTTCGTCGCGACCTCTGCCACCCGTGATGCCTCCAACCGCGACCTCTTCATCGAGGGCATCCACGAGATCCTCGGGATCGTGCCCGAGGTGATCAGCGGGCAGGAGGAAGCGGCGCTCTCCTTCCGCGGAGCCGTCAGCACCGTCGCGGACCTGCCCGCCGGACCGCGGCTGGTCGTGGACATCGGCGGCGGCTCCACCGAGCTGGTGCTCGGCGAGGTGACGCCGACCCATCGGATCAGCCTGGACATGGGTTCGGTGCGCCTGACGGAGCGCCACCTCGTGACGGACCCGCCCACCGCAGCCGAGATCGACGCGGCCATCGCCGAGATCGATGCCCAGCTGGACCGGGCCTGCGCCGAAGTTCCCTTGGACCAGGCGGCCTCGCTGGTGGGTGTGGCCGGCACCGTGACCACTGTCACGGCCGTGGCCGCCGGGATCCAGGACTATCGTCCCGACGTCACCCACGGGGCCGTCATGACCCTCGACGAGGTGCGCGGGATCTGCCGCACGCTGCTCGCCGAGACCCGCGCCGAACGGTCGCTGCGGAAGGTCATCCACCCAGGTCGCGTCGATGTCATCGGTGCCGGAGCGCTGATCTGGTCGCGCATCGTCAACCGCGTCTCGGAAGCCGGGACGATCACCTCCGCGCGCACCAGCGAGCACGACATCCTGGACGGGATCGCTCTGGATCTGCTGGACCGCGTTCCCTGACCTCGGGCTGTTCATCAGGCGGTCCCTTTTGTGTCAGGGCCTCCACGGTTCTACTCTGTAGATATGACTAATACCTTCGGCGGCAAGCCCCATGTCCTCATCCTCGGAGGCGGTTCCGTCGGTTTGACGACCGCATCCGAGCTGCGCAAGACCCTCGGTGCGGAGGTCGCGATCACCGTCGTCGACCCGCGTCCATACATGACCTACGCGCCCTTCCTCCCCGAGGTCGGCGCCGGCAGCATCGACCCGCGCAACGTCCTCGCGCCCCTGCGCAAGGTGCTCCCGGGCGCCAAGGTCGTCACCGGTTCGGTCTCCGCGATCCGCAGCGCCGAGAACACCGTCGTGGTGGATCTCGAGGAGGACGAGCAGCTCGAGATCGCCTACGACTACCTGGTCGTCGGTCTCGGTGCCGTGCCCCGCCTGCTGCCCATCCCGGGCCTCGCGGAGAACGCGATCGGCTTCAAGCAGGTGGAGGAGGCGACCGCAGTGCGCGACCGTGTCCTCGCCAACCTCGCCGAGGCGGCGACCACGAAGGACCCCGCGGTCCGCAAGCGCCTGCTGACCTTCACCTTCATCGGTGGCGGCTTCGCCGGCGGCGAGGCTGTCGCCGAGGCCGAGGACATGGTCCGGGACGCCCTGCGCTACTACCCCGACCTCCACGCCTCGGACATCCGTTTCGTGCTCGTCGACGGCGCGCCGTTCATCTTCCCCGAGCTCACCGAGGACCAGCGCGCCTACGTGCTGAACCAGCTGCGTGAGCGCGGTATCGAGGTCAAGCTCGAGACCTTCCTGAACTCCGCCGAGAACGGCGTGATCAAGACCAGCGACGGCGACGAGTTCGAGACCGATCTGCTGGTCTGGAACGCCGGTGTGAAGCCCGCCCCGGTGCTTTCGGACTCGGAGATCTCGGACCTCCCGGTCGTCACCGAGCGCGGCCCCCTGATGGGCAAGCTCGAGGCGCTCGCGGACCTCCGGGTCAACGGCGCCGACGGCCCGTTGGACAATGTCTTCGCCGCCGGCGACTGCGCCGCAGTGCCGGACCTCGCCTCGGGCGAGGGCAAGTTCTGCCCGCCCAACGCACAGCACGCCGTCCGTCAGGCCAAGCGCCTGGCAGACAACATCGCGCGCTCCGTCCAGGGTCGCCCGCTGGTGGACTACTACCACCGCAACCTCGGCGTGATGGCCACCCTCGGCATGTACAAGGGCGTGTGCCGCCTGCAGCTGGGGGAGAAGGAAGTCGACGTCCGCGGTCTGCCGGCATGGGCGATGGCCCGCTCGTACCACGTGTACGCGATGCCGACCATCGGTCGGAAGGCCTCCGTGATCGCGGGCTGGGCGACCAACCTGATCTCGCGCCGCGACATCATCGGCATCCCCGAGGCCGAGACGCCGCGCGCAGCCTTCGAGTACGCCGCGAGCACCGGCAAGAAGAAGTGAGCCGGGCGGCCGGCCCCGCCTGAGCGGGGGCTCCCGGCCCGAGGGATCGAACGCTGCCGCACACGCGCTGTGCGGCAGCGTTCGTGCGTCGCAGGCAGTGCGAGGCGAACAGACCGGTTCATGCGCCGACGACCTGCCCGAGGACGAGCTGCGTGAGCAGGTATGCTCGAACCTACGCTGGAACACGCAGAGACGATCATCGGTGAGCCGTGGCGCGGCCCCGGGGCAGAAGGGCAGGACCGCATGGAGATCCACATCGTGGAGAACGCCGAGACGGGGGCGAAGGTCGTCGCGGACGTCTTCGCCCGCACGCTGGCGGAGGCCGGGGAATCGGGCACGGTCCTGGGACTGGCCACCGGCTCCTCCCCGGTCCCGGCCTATGCCGAGCTGATCCGTCGGCATCGGGAGGAGGGGCTCTCCTTCGCCCGCAGCCGCGCCTTCCTGCTCGATGAGTACGTCGGACTGCCCGCCGGTCACGAGCAGAGCTACCACCACTTCATCCGCGAGAACTTCACGGCGCATATCGACATCGACGACGCAGCCGTGGTCTCCCCGGACGGTGCCTCGGCCGACCCGGTCGCCGAAGCCGCCTCCTACGATCGTCGGCTCCGCGACGCCGGGGGAGTGGACCTGCAGATCCTCGGGATCGGCTCCAACGGGCACATCGCCTTCAACGAGCCCGGCAGCTCGCTCGGCTCCCGCACCCGGGTGGTGGGCCTGGCACGCTCCACCATCGAGGACAATGCCCGCTACTTCGCCAGCGCGGACGACGTCCCGGTCCGAGCCCTCAGCCAGGGCCTGGGCACCATCCTCGAGGCCCGTCGGATCGTGCTGACGGCCACCGGGCAGGGCAAGGCCGACGCCGTCGCCCAGCTCGCCGAGGGCGCGATCAGCGCCCGCTGGCCGGCGACCGCGCTGCAGATGCACCCGGACGTCACTGTGGTGGTCGACGAGGCGGCCGCCGCGAAGCTCGAGCTCGCGGACTACTACCGCTACTCGCGGCGGCTCGAGGCGGAGCACCCGCTCAACGCCCCGCGCTGACCCCGGGCGGGCCGCACGCTGCGGGGTGCCGCAGACCTCACGAGGACCGTGAGTCCCCCGGGGCCCGGGGCGGATACGCTTTCTCCCATGCAGCAGGCCGATCCCCCCTCCCTCACCACGCCTCCCGCCGCGGTCGACAGCGCGCCCCGGTCCGGGCTGGACCGCTACTTCAAGATCTCCGCGCGGGGCTCCACGGTGGGCCGGGAGATCCGTGGAGGGCTCGTCACCTTCTTCTCGATGTGCTACATCGTGGTGCTGAACCCCCTGATCATCGGAACGGTCCCGGATTCCACCGGGATGTATCTCGGCGGAGGCGCTGAGCCGAATCTGCCGGCCGTCGCCGCCGGCACGGCGCTGATCGCCGGTCTGCTGAGCCTGGTGATGGGAGCCTGGGCGAAGTTCCCTCTCGCACTCGCCGCCGGGCTCGGACTGAACGCCTATCTCGCCTACTCCGTCGTCTCCCTGCCCGGCATGACCTGGGCCGGGGCCATGGGCATGGTGCTGCTCGAAGGCGTCGTGATCCTGGTGCTGGTGCTCACCGGGTTCCGCAAGGCGGTCTTCAGCGCTGTCCCGCCGTTCCTCAAGACCGCCATCGCCGTGGGCATCGGGCTGTTCATCGCCTTCCTCGGACTCTTCAACGCGAAGTTCGTGACCACCGCAGCCGGGACCCCCGTGCAGCTGGGCAACGACGGATCGCTGACCGGTTGGCCGACCTTCGTGTTCGTCGCCGGGCTGCTGCTGATGCTGGTGCTGTGGATCCGCAAGGTGCCGGGAGCGATCCTCATCGCGATCGTGAGCGCGACCGTGCTCTCCCTGGTCATCGAGCAGGTGCTGCACCTCGGGGCCTCCGCCCCGGCCGAGGGTGCGGATCCCGGCAATCCCGGGGGCTGGGCGATGAATGTCCCGGCGATCACGGGCTCGCCGATCCAGCTGCCCGACTTCGCCACGCTCTTCACCGTCGACCCGATCGGCGGCATCTCCGCTGCGGGCATCATCGGCGCAGCCGTCATCGTCTTCTCCCTGCTGCTGGCAGATTTCTTCGACACCATGGGCACGATGGTCGGAGTCGCCTCCGCCGCGGACCTCCTCGAGGAGGACGGCGACATCCCCCACTCCCAGCGCATCCTGGTCGTCGACTCGGTCGCCGCGATCGCGGGCGGCGTCGGCGGCGTCTCCTCCAACACGAGCTTCGTCGAATCCACCTCGGGAGTGGCCGAGGGCGCGCGGACCGGGCTCGCCGCCGTCGTCGTCGGCATCCTCTTCCTGCTCTCGACCTTCCTCTCGCCGCTGGTCGCGATGGTCCCCTATGAGGCGGCGACCCCGGCACTGGTGATGGTCGGCTTCCTGATGATGACCCAGATCACCGATATCGACTTCACCGACGTCGAGGTCGCGGTGCCCGCATTCCTCACGATCATCCTGATGCCCTTCGCCTACTCGATCACCGTCGGCATGGGCGCCGGCTTCGTGATGTACGTGCTCATCCGGGTGGTCCGCGGCAAGGCCCGCCAGGTCCACTGGCTGATGTACCTCATCGCGCTGCTGTTCGTCGTGTACTTCCTGCGCGGGGCGATCGAGGGCATCCTGCTGTGAGCTCGCCCGGCAGGGGAGAGGAGACCACGGAGCCGATCGGTTCCGCGGCAGCGGGCGAGGAGGTGGCCGAGCTCGCCGCCGAGCTGCAGCGGGTACTGCTGGTCTCCTCCCGGATCCTGCGCTCCCACACCGCTTCGGAGGACGTCTCCGCCCCACAGTTCTCGATCCTCGCCTATCTCCACCGGAGGGGGGAGTCGACGCCGAGCGCGCTCGCGGAGTTCGAACATGTGAGCCCGCCGGTGATGACGCGGAGCCTGGGCCGGCTCGAACAGGCAGGACTGGTGCGCCGCGCCACCCACCCGGTGGACGGGCGACAGGTCAGGGTCACGCTGACCGAGGCGGGCGTGCAGCTGGTGCTCGCGGGTCGGGAGCATCGCCACACCTGGCTGCGGCACCGGCTCGACGGCGCCACACCCGCGCAGCGCGCCGCCCTGCGCGACGCCTCCGAGGCGCTGCGCGAGCTGATCATCCCGCCGCGGGAGTGAACGCCCGCGGAGGAGCCGCGGCGGGTCCGCCGAACAGCTTCTCGACCGGCGGTCCGGCCACTGCGACGCCGAGCGCGCTCAGGCCCCGGCGGTGCTGTCCAGCACGTGATCGAGCACCTCGATCAGCGCCGCGACATCTTCCTCGCCGACGGACGGGAAGGTCGCGATCCGCAGCTGGTTGCGGCCGAGCTTCCGGTACGGCTCGATATCGACCACGCCGTGCGCACGCAGCACCGAGGTGATGGCGGTGGCATCGATCGACTCGTCCACGTCCAGCGTGGTCACCACCTGGGAGCGGGCGGCCGGATCGGCCACGAACGGGGAGATCTCCTGGCGACGCGCGGCCCAGGCCAGCAGCATGCCGCTGGTGGTCCGGGTCCGCTCATCAGCCCATGCCAGACCCCCCTGCGCCAGCATCCACTCGATCTGCTCGGCCAGCAGCACCAAGGTGGCGACGGCCGGCGTGTTCAGCGTCTGGTTCTTCCGGGAGTTCTCGATCGCACTGGTGAGCGAGAGGAAGGACGGGATCCATCGGGTCTGATCCTGCGCCAGCCGCTGCGCCCGTTCGAGCGCGGCGGGGGACAGGACGCTCAGCCAGAGACCGCCGTCGGAGGCGAAGGCCTTCTGCGGAGCGAAGTAGTACGCATCGGTCTGCGTGATGTCGACGCTCGCCGCACCCGCGACCGAGGTCGCGTCCACGAGCACCAGCTGGTCCGCGGAGGCGCCCACCGGACGCTGCACCGGCACCATCACACCGGTCGAGGTCTCGTTGTGGGGCCAGGCGTAGGCGTCGACCTCGGCGGAGGCGAGCGGCTGCGGAGCGGTACCGGGAGCGGAGCGCAGCACCTCCGGCTCGGCCAGGTGCGGGGCATCGACGGCCTCCGTGGCGAACTTCTGGGAGAACTCACCCAGCACCAGGTGCTGGGAGCGACGCTCGATCAGACCGAAGACGGCGACGTCCCAGAATGCGGTGGATCCGCCGTTGCCGAGCACCACCTCGTAGCCCTCGGGCAGGGAGAACAGTGCCGCCAGCCCGTTGCGCACCCGGCCGACGAGATCCTTCACCGGGGCCTGTCGATGCGAGGTGCCCATCACCGTGGTGGAGACGGACTGCAGGGTCTCCATCTGCTCCGACCGGACCCGCGAGGGACCGGACCCGAAACGACCGTCCGCGGGCAGCAGGCGCTGGGGAATGGACAGGGCGCGAAGGGCATCGGTGCGAGCGGTGCTGGCTGCGGTCATTCGGAGACTCCTCATGCTGGGTGGGCCGAAGGCGCCGACCGGACGGGCGCCCGGCCCCATTCTTCCAGCGGATCGCCGATCAGCCGAGACTCGTCCGTGTGCGCGCATCGGGCGTGGGAGGATCAGAGCATGAGCCGTGCTGATCTGGAGAAGCAGCCGTACGACGTCGCCACGATGTTCGACGGCATTGCCAAGCGCTACGACCTGATGAACGACGTCGCCGCGATGGGACAGGTCGGGATGTGGCGGGACCTCATGGTCCAGGCGCTGGAGATCGGGCCCGGAGGGCAGGTCCTCGACCTCGCCGCCGGCACCGGAACCTCGGCCGCTGCGATCGCCCGCACCGGTGCCCGGGTGGTCGCCGCGGACTTCTCCCTGGGCATGATGAGCGAGGGCCGTCGGCGCGGAGCCCCGGTCCCGTTCGTCGGTGCCGACGCCCAGCACCTCCCCTTCGGGGACGACTCCTTCGACGCCGCCGTGATCTCCTTCGGGCTGCGCAATGTCCACCAGCCGCAGCTGGCCCTGGCCGAGATGGTGCGGGTGGTCCGTCCGGGAGGTCGGGTCGTGGTCTGCGAGTTCTCCACCCCGACCTGGGGACCGTTCCGCACGGTCTACGAGAAGTACCTGCTGCGTGCACTGCCGGCGGTCGCCGGGACGTTCGCCACCGACGTGGACGCGTACGACTATCTCGCCGAATCGATCCTGGAGTGGCCGGACCAGGAAGCGCTGCGGGACTGGTTCCTGCAGGCCGGCATGGAGCGAGCCCAGTACCGGAACCTCAGCGGCGGGATCGTGGCGCTGCATCGGGGTGTTGTCCCCGTCTCCTGATGAGCGGGCCCGCAACCGGCCCAGCCAGCAGAAGGGTCGCCCCATAGCGCCATGACCTGCACGAACGTCGGATCGGAGAAGGTGTGGTCGAGGCCACTCGCGAAAGGGGCGTTCTGGCTTGACGGGGGTGTGCGGGGCCCGTAATGTTTCTCCTCGTGCCCCGGACAATGGGAACGAGGAACGGCCAGCGAGCCGGACCGAGTTTCCTTCACTGGCCAGGCATGACTGGTCTTCCGAGAGAGGATCGCGGCGCGGATCACACCGCACGGATTTGACTCGGAGAACTGGGCCGCAGTAGGTTAGCGGAGTTGCCTCGGAGCGGATGGCCCGGAAGGGTCCGATGCACTGAGTGCGCGTGTTGCTTGATATCTCAATAGCGTGTCTGTTTATTGATGCCATTTAGTTTGAATGGCAATATTATACGGATGATACAGCAGTTTAATTTGCTGGTTGTTTGTTTATTTTGTCAGGATATTGTTTTTCATGTTTTTTCATGGAGAGTTTGATCCTGGCTCAGGACGAACGCTGGCGGCGTGCTTAACACATGCAAGTCGAACGATGATGACGGGGCTTGCCCTGTCTGATTAGTGGCGAACGGGTGAGTAACACGTGAGTAACCTGCCCTTCACTTCGGGATAACCTCGGGAAATCGTGGCTAATACCGGATATGAACTCTTGCCGCATGGTGGGGGTTGGAAAGATTTATCGGTGAAGGATGGACTCGCGGCCTATCAGTTTGTTGGTGAGGTAATGGCTCACCAAGGCGATGACGGGTAGCCGGCCTGAGAGGGCGACCGGCCACACTGGGACTGAGACACGGCCCAGACTCCTACGGGAGGCAGCAGTGGGGAATATTGCACAATGGGCGAAAGCCTGATGCAGCGACGCCGCGTGGGGGATGACGGCCTTCGGGTTGTAAACCCCTTTCAGTAGGGAAGAAGCGAAAGTGACGGTACCTGCAGAAGAAGCGCCGGCTAACTACGTGCCAGCAGCCGCGGTAATACGTAGGGCGCAAGCGTTGTCCGGAATTATTGGGCGTAAAGAGCTCGTAGGTGGCTTGTCGCGTCTGCCGTGAAACTCCGAGGCTCAACCTCGGGCGTGCGGTGGGTACGGGCAGGCTAGAGTGTGGTAGGGGAGACTGGAACTCCTGGTGTAGCGGTGAAATGCGCAGATATCAGGAAGAACACCGATGGCGAAGGCAGGTCTCTGGGCCATTACTGACACTGAGGAGCGAAAGCATGGGTAGCGAACAGGATTAGATACCCTGGTAGTCCATGCCGTAAACGTTGGGCACTAGATGTGGGGGACATTCCACGTTTTCCGCGTCGTAGCTAACGCATTAAGTGCCCCGCCTGGGGAGTACGGCCGCAAGGCTAAAACTCAAAGGAATTGACGGGGGCCCGCACAAGCGGCGGAGCATGCTGATTAATTCGATGCAACGCGAAGAACCTTACCAAGGCTTGACATGCACCGGACGATCCCAGAGATGGGGTTTTCTTCGGACTGGTGCACAGGTGGTGCATGGTTGTCGTCAGCTCGTGTCGTGAGATGTTGGGTTAAGTCCCGCAACGAGCGCAACCCTTGTTCTATGTTGCCAGCACGTGATGGTGGGGACTCATAGGAGACTGCCGGGGTCAACTCGGAGGAAGGTGGGGACGACGTCAAATCATCATGCCCCTTATGTCTTGGGCTTCAAGCATGCTACAATGGTCGGTACAATGGGTTGCGAAACTGTGAGGTGGAGCGAATCCCAAAAAGCCGGCCTCAGTTCGGATTGGGGTCTGCAACTCGACCCCATGAAGTCGGAGTCGCTAGTAATCGCAGATCAGCAACGCTGCGGTGAATACGTTCCCGGGCCTTGTACACACCGCCCGTCAAGTCACGAAAGTCGGTAACACCCGAAGCCAGTGGCCCATCCTTGTGAGGGAGCTGTCGAAGGTGGGATCGGTGATTGGGACTAAGTCGTAACAAGGTAGCCGTACCGGAAGGTGCGGCTGGATCACCTCCTTTCTAAGGAGCATCACCAATTATGGTGGCCATTTTCTCACCCGAGTGTGGTGGGGGTGGTTGCTCGAGGGTGGAACATCAATGGATGGGCACTTCGCTTGCCAGCGTTGTCTTCTAGTACGGCTCACTTCTGTGGGTTTGGAACGGGGATGGTTGGTGGGTTCGAGGTGGAGACACGCTATTGGGTTGTGAGGCTGCACGCAGCTCCCTGACCCTGGTCGCTTCTGGTGGCTGGGGTCTTGTGGGGTGTGTGGCTGGTCCTCCCTTGCATTGCTTCCGTATTTTGCGGGGTGGTGTGGGTGTGGGGTTGTTTCTTGAGAACTGCATAGTGGACGCGAGCATCTTGTAAGCAATTTTTAATGCGCAAAGAGTCTTTGTGTTGCCGTAAGTTTTAAAGGGCGCACGGTGGATGCCTTGGCAAGAGGAGCCGACGAAGGACGTGGGAGTCTGCGTTAAGCCTCGGGGAGTTGACAACCAAACTGTGATCCGAGGATGTCCGAATGGGGAAACCCACCACGAGTCATGTCGTGGTACCCGCTGCTGAATGTATAGGCAGTGTGGAGGGAACGCGGGGAAGTGAAACATCTCAGTACCCGCAGGAAGAGAAAACAATAGTGATTCCGTGAGTAGTGGCGAGCGAAAGCGGAGGAGGCTAAACCTGGTCTGTGTGATACCCGGCAGGGGTTGCAGGTTGGGGGTTGTGGGACGTATCTGGATCGTCTGCCGGCGGTCCGACGTGTACGTGCAGTGGTAGTCGAAGTCGTGTTGAGTGCGACGGCGTAGAGGGTGTGACCCCCGTAGACGAAACTTCTGCATGGCGTGATGCTGTTCCCGAGTAGCACCGGGCCCGTGAAATCCGGTGTGAATCTGCCAGGACCACCTGGTAAGCCTGAATACTACCTCTTGACCGATAGCGGACAAGTACCGTGAGGGAAAGGTGAAAAGCACCCCGGGAGGGGAGTGAAATAGTACCTGAAACCGTGCGCTTACAATCCGTCGGAGCCTTTAGGGGTGACGGCGTGCCTTTTGAAGAATGAGCCTGCGAGTTAGTGGTCGGTGGCGAGGTTAACCCGTGTGGGGTAGCCGTAGCGAAAGCGAGTCTGAACGGGGCGTTCAGTCGCCGGCTCTAGACCCGAAGCGAAGTGATCTATCCATGGGCAGTGTGAAGCGCGGGTAAGACCGCGTGGAGGCGCGAACCCACTTCAGTTGAAAATGGAGGGGATGACCTGTGGATAGGGGTGAAAGGCCAATCAAACTTCGTGATAGCTGGTTCTCCCCGAAATGCATTTAGGTGCAGCGTTGCGTGTTTCGTACCGGAGGTAGAGCACTGGATAGGCGATGGGCCCCACCGGGTTACTGACCTTAGCCAAACTCCGAATGCCGGTACGTGAGAGCGCAGCAGTGAGACTGTGGGGGATAAGCTTCATAGTCGAGAGGGAAACAGCCCAGAACATCAGCTAAGGCCCCTAAGCGTGTGCTAAGTGGAAAAGGATGTGGAGTTGCTGAGACAACCAGGAGGTTGGCTTAGAAGCAGCCACCCTTGAAAGAGTGCGTAATAGCTCACTGGTCAAGTGATTCTGCGCCGACAATTTAGCGGGGCTCAAGCACACCGCCGAAGCTGTGTCACTCAGACTTTGTGTCTGGGTGGGTAGGGGAGCGTCGTACAGCCAGCGAAGCCGCGGGGGAACCCAGTGGTGGAGGCTGTACGAGTGAGAATGCAGGCATGAGTAGCGAAAGACGGGTGAGAAACCCGTCCGCCGATTGATCAAGGGTTCCAGGGCCAGGTTTATCCGCCCTGGGTTAGTCGGGACCTAAGGCGAGGCCGACAGGCGTAGTCGATGGACATCGGGTTGATATTCCCGAACCGATCGTAGGAGGACCCATACCGAGGCAGTCGATGCTAACCACCCGAGCTGTTCCCATACCCTTCGGGGTGTGGAGAGTGGTGAGGCTGGGAACCAAGGTTGTAGTAGGTCAGCGCGAGGGATGACGCAGAGAGGTAGCTTCCGCGGACTTAATGGAATAGTCCGTCTAAGCGTGCAGCCCGGCCCCGGGTAATGCTGGGGCCATGAGGGTGAGACGTGATGGGGATCCCGTATGGGCGTAGGTGAGTGATCCTGTACTGCCAAGAAAAGTTCCGGCGTGACGAATACGGTCGCCCGTACCCTAAACCGACTCAGGTGATCAGGTAGAGAATACCGAGGCGTTCGAGAGAATCGTGGTTAAGGAACTCGGCAAAATGCCCCCGTAACTTCGGGAGAAGGGGGGCCCGAACCGTGAGAGCGGTGAGGGCCGCAGAGACCAGGGAGAAGCGACTGTTTACTAAAAACACAGGTCCGTGCGAAGTCGTAAGACGCTGTATACGGACTGACGCCTGCCCGGTGCTGGAAGGTTAAGAGGACCGGTTAGAGCTCTTCGGAGTTCGAAGCTGAGAATTTAAGCCCCAGTAAACGGCGGTGGTAACTATAACCATCCTAAGGTAGCGAAATTCCTTGTCGGGTAAGTTCCGACCTGCACGAATGGCGTAACGACTTCTCCACTGTCTCAACCGCGAACTCGGCGAAATTGCATTACGAGTAAAGATGCTCGTTACGCGCAGCAGGACGGAAAGACCCCGGGACCTTTACTATAGTTTGATATTGGTGTTCGGGACGGCTTGTGTAGGATAGGTGGGAGACTGGGAAGCATTCACGCTAGTGGGTGTGGAGTCATTGTTGAAATACCACTCTGGTCGTTCTGGATTCCTAACCTCGGTCCGTGATCCGGATCAGGGACAGTGTCTGATGGGTAGTTTAACTGGGGCGGTTGCCTCCTAAAGAGTAACGGAGGCGCTCAAAGGTTCCCTCAGCCTGGTTGGCAATCAGGTGTTGAGTGTAAGTGCACAAGGGAGCTTGACTGCGAGACAGACATGTCGGGCAGGTGCGAAAGCAGGAACTAGTGATCCGGCACTCCATTGTGGAATGGGTGTCGCTCAACGGATAAAAGGTACCCCGGGGATAACAGGCTGATCTTGCCCAAGAGCTCATATCGACGGCATGGTTTGGCACCTCGATGTCGGCTCGTCGCATCCTGGGGCTGGAGTTGGTCCCAAGGGTTAGGCTGTTCGCCTATTAAAGCGGTACGCGAGCTGGGTTTAGAACGTCGTGAGACAGTTCGGTCCCTATCCGCTGCGCGCGTTGGATATTTGAGAAGTCCTGTCCCTAGTACGAGAGGACCGGGATGGACTGACCTCTGGTGTGCCAGTTGTTCTGCCAAGGGCATGGCTGGTTGGCTACGTCGGGAAGGGATAACCGCTGAAAGCATCTAAGCGGGAAGCCTGCTTCGAGATGAGATATCCATACACCCTTTGGGTGTGAGAGGCCCCCAGTAGATGACTGGGTTGATAGGCCAGGTGTGGAAGCACAGCAATGTGTGGAGCTGACTGGTACTAATGGCTGATGACTTACAACAACATTTCTTTGTGTTGGTTGTTTGCTGTGTGTGTTTGCGTCCACTGTGCGGTTCTCGGGGAACAACCCCTGACGGTCCGGGTTTTGTTGCTCGGGGTGTGGGGTCTGGTTGTCTCATTGTGTTACGGCGGTCATAGCGTCGAGGAAACGCCCGGTTCCATTCCGAACCCGGAAGCTAAGCTCGATTGCGCCGATGGTACTGCACTCGGGAGGGTGTGGGAGAGTAGGTCGCCGCCGGACATCTTCATTGGGAGTGGAGGAGTGCTGGAACCCCTGTTTTGGGTGTTCGCCTCCTCCACTCCCTTTTTTCATGCCCGAAAGCTGCGACGTCGGGCAGCAGGATGATGGCACTGGCCTGAGGCGGCGCCGGTGGGCGCACCGCGAGGGCATTGCGAGACGGATGCCGGAGCCGTGGGACCACGTTGGTCACGGCGCCTGAGGAGCATTGCCAGCGGCGTTCCGAGCGCCGGTCACCTGGTGAAAGCTGTCACGGATGACGCTGTTACTAGCTGGTCAACAGGGTGGAGTCGCTTAGGATCCTGGGAGAAAACGGCATAGAGCGAGACAAGCTAAGAGACGGACGGTCCAGGGTGGCTGAGGACAGCAACAGCAAGGACGACCGCGGCCACGGCGATGAGAGCCGCAATTGGCAGCGGAGTGACAAGCGCGCCGCGACATCGTCCCCCCGCAAGGCATCCGGCGGGTACCGCGGGCGGCCCACAGCAGGGGGCCCACGAGAGGCTCGCGGCCCCAGGCGTGATCACCCGGACGGCTCCGGCGCGGGCGTCAAGGGAGCAGGCTACCGGGGAGGCCCCGGTCGCGACGATCGCGGTGCGCCGCGGTCCGCGACGCGGCAACGTTCCGGGGACGCGCGCGGCGACCGATCCGGCCGCGGCGACGGCGGCTCGCACCGCTACGAAGGTCGCTCTGCGAACCCTCGCTCAGACGCCCGTGGCCGCCGCGATGATCGTCCGTGGGAGAAGCGCGACAGCCGCGAGGATCGTCCGCAGCGCGGCGACCGCCCGCGACGTGATGACCGGCCATGGAGCCAGGATCGTCCCCGCCGTGACGATCGAACGCGCCGTGATGATCGCCCGTGGAGCCAGGACCGTCCTCGTCGTGATGGTCGGGCGCAGCGCGATGACCGTGCGCGGCGTGATGACCGGCGAGAGCATCGTCCCGGCCAGGAGGCGCGTGCCGATCGTCCGATCGAACCTCACATCCCGGCGAGCATCACCGGACGCGAGCTCGATAGGGACGCGCGCTCTGAACTGTTCAGCCTGAGCAAGGAGACGGCGGAGCGGGTCGCCCGCCATATGGTCGCTGCACAGCTGCTGGAGGAGTCCGAGAACGAGACTGCACTGGCTCACGCCCGGTTCGCCGCCAGACTCGGCGGGCGCGTGGGCGTGGTCCGGGAGACGTACGGGGTGCTGGCATATCGTGCCGGGGATTTCCGTACCGCATCCCGTGAGCTGCGCACCTCGCTGCGCATCACCGGTCGGACTGATGTGCTGCCGATGATCGCCGACTCCGAGCGTGGCCTGGGACGGCCCGAGCGGGCTCTGGACATCGCGGCCTCCGACGATGCCTCCTCCCTCGGCGTCGACGCGGCGATCGAGCTGATGATCGTGGTGGCCGGCGCCTACGCGGATACCGGCGACATCGGCACGGCGCTGCGCACCCTCGAGATCCCGGCCCTGCGCCACAAGGTCGACGGGCGGTGGCAGGTGCGGCTGTGGGTCGCCTATGCCGATCTGCTCGAACGCGCCGATCGCCAGGAGGAGTCCAAGCGCTGGCTCACCCTGGCCGCCGACACGGACACCGAGGGCCTCACCGACGCCGCCGAGCGGCTCGGCCGACCGGCGCCGGCCCCGGCAGAAGAACCCACGTGGGCCGACGACGAGCAGATCGCCGTACTGGACGCCTACGACCCGGACGCGGATGCGGACGACGATGCTGACAGCGGCGACACGGCCGACGACTCCGAGAGCATAGCCGGCGAGGACGCGGCCGGCGCGGCAGCTGCGGAGCCCGCAGCGCAGGAGGACGCGACCGCTGACGTCGACACGGATCGAGAGCCGGAGGAGCGCGAATGATCCGCCGCCCGGACCCGTCCCTGCTCGACCTGCACGACGCACTGTTCTTCGATCTCGATGGAACGCTCATGCACGGCTCCCGGCCGATCCCGCATGCCGCCGAGGCCGTCGAGACCGCACGCGCGGCCGGGCGCACCGTCGTCTTCGCCACCAACAACGCCTCTCGCACCCCGCAGCAGGCCGCTGAGCATCTGGCCGACATCGGCATCACCGCACAGCCGGACGAGTTCGTGACCTCTCCGCAGGTGGCGTCGCGCCTGCTCGCCGATCGCCTCGACGCCGGCGCGAAGGTGCTCGTCGTGGGCGGGCCGAGTCTGGCCGCCCAGATGCGCGAGGTCGGTCTCTCCCCGGTGGACACCGACTCCGCAGAGGTCGCCGCCGTCGTCCAGGGCTGGTCACCGGACCTGGACTGGTCGTGCCTGGCCGAAGGCGCCTACGCGATCCGTCGCGGTGCGCACTGGGTGGCCACCAATGTCGATGCGACCCTGCCCACCGAGCGGGGCCTCGCTCCGGGCAATGGCTCCCTGGTTGCGGCGCTGCGTCATGCCACCGGGGTCGAACCGGCCGTGGCCGGGAAACCCGAGCCCGGTATGTTCCAGGTCGCGGCCCGTGAGCACGATGCGCGCCGACCACTGATCATCGGTGATCGCCTGGATACCGACATCGAGGGTGCGGTGCGGGCGGAGATGGATTCTCTGCTCGTGCTCACGGGCGTCGACGGCGTCGAGGCCGCCCTCCGCGCCGAACCGATCCGTCGGCCCACCTTCATCCTGCCGGACCTCGCCCAGATCGCCGCGCCGTTCCCGCTGCCGGTCCTCGACGGCGGCCGTGCTCGTTGCGGAGCCGTGAGCGCCACCTGGAACGACGGCGACATCACGGTCCATGGCGACCGGGACGATCCCCAGGTGCTCCGCGCGGTGCTGGCCCTGCTGCACGAGCACAGCGCGGACAGCGCCTGGACGGGGCAGCTCCGCGAGGAGCACCCCACCGTGCCGTCGCCCGCCCAGCGGTGAGCGGCAACCGACTCGACGTCGCTCTGCTCGCCGCCGGCCACGCGCGCTCTCGGAGCCATGCGCGCCGCATCATCGAGGAGGGCCGCGCGCGGGTCAACGGTCGAACGGCCGTCAAGGCGTCGACGCCGGTCGCGGACGGCGCTCTGCTCGAGGTCGTCGACGTCCCCGACGGGATCGAGTTCGCCTCCCGCGCCGCGCATAAGCTCGCCGGGGCTCTCGAGGCGCTGGCGCTGGATCCCGCCGGACGGCTGTGCCTGGACGCCGGGGCCTCCACCGGCGGATTCACGGATGTGCTGCTGCGCCGGGGCGCCGCCGCCGTGATCGCCGTCGATATCGGTAACGAGCAGCTCGCCGAGCACGTGCGCCGCGACCCCCGCGTCACGGTCCGCGACGGCACCAGTGTGCGGGACCTCACGCCCGAGCTCCTGGGCACCACGGTCGACCTGGTGGTCGCGGACCTCTCCTTCATCTCCCTGCGCACCGTGGTCCCGGCCCTGGCCGGCATAGTCCGGGCCGACGGGGAACTGCTGCTCATGGTCAAGCCCCAGTTCGAGGTGGGCAGGGCCGCGCTGCCCAGATCCGGAGTGGTCAGCAGCGCCGCCGACCGGACGGCGGCCGTGTGCGGGGTGGCTGCGGCGGCCGCGCAGGCAGGACTGCTCACCCAGGCCGTCGGTCCGAGCGAGCTGCCCGGGCAGGACGGGAATCGAGAGTATTTCCTCCATCTGCGACCGTGCGGCGCGACCTCCGCGCTGGACGCCCAGGCCTGTGACATGATCGAGTCGGCCGTGCGCGGGGACGGTCCTCGGCGCCGCCGTGACCAGCACACCACCGAGGAGGACTGACCACCATGCGACGGTTCCTCCTGTACGTGCACACGGGTCGGCGAGCCGCCCTGCGGGCGATGCTCAACGTGCTCGAGGAGCTCCGGCTGCGGAACGTGCGCGGCGTCGTCGTCGACGATCAGGTCGACGAGATCCTCTCCCTGCCCGAGAACATGGCACCGCCGAAGCTGCTCACCTTCCTCACCAACGGCGCGGTCGACGTCCTGGACGCGGTCTCTGCCGCGGATGCCGTCGAACTGGGGATCGTGCTCGGCGGCGACGGCACCATCCTGCGGGCGCTCGAGGCGGTGCGCGCCGCTGACCTGCCCGTCCACGGCGTCAACCTCGGGCATGTGGGCTTCCTCGCCGAGAGCGAGGTGGAGGACCTCTCGATCACGGTCTCGCGCCTGCTGGACGGCGACTACGAGGTCGAGGAGCGCTCGACCCTCGAGATCACCGTGCTCGACGCCCAGGACCAGCTCATCGAACGGCACTGGGCGCTCAACGAGGCCTCCCTGGAGAAGGCCGATCGGAAGAAGATGATCAACGTCGCCATCGAGATCGACGGGCGACCCGTCTCCTCCTTCGGCGCGGACGGAGTGCTGCTGTCCACCCCCACCGGTTCGACCGCCTACGCCTTCAGCGCCGGTGGCCCGGTGATCTGGCCCGAGGTCGACGCGATGATGTTGATCCCGTTGGCGGCCCACGCGCTGTTCGCCCGGCCGCTGGTGCTCGGGCGCTCCTCCGAGGCCGCCGTGGAGATGACCCTCGACAACCGCGACGATGCGATCCTCATCCTCGACGGCCGCCGCAGTGCGGACATCACCGCAGGCATGCGCATCGAGGCTCGACTGTCCGCGCAATCCGTGAAACTGGCACGACTGGCCCCGACCCCCTTCGCGGACAGGCTGGTCGAGAAGTTCCAGCTGCCCGTCGTGGGCTGGCGGGGGCGCGACCCCCGCACCCGCTGAGGCAGGAAGGGCTCCATGCTGTCCACGCTCCGCATCCGCCATATCGGCGTGATCGACGACGCGATGCTCGACTTCGGTCCCGGCTTCACCGCCCTGACGGGGGAGACCGGTGCCGGCAAGACGATGATCGTCACCGGACTGACCATGCTTCTGGGCGGTCGGCTGGACCGTGGCCGCACCAGTGGCGCCAGCACCGTGGACGGCACCCTGTCACTGACCGGGCACACCGAGCTCGCGGACTCCCTCGACGAGCTCGGCGCCGAGGAGGACGACGGTGAGGTGCTGGTGGTGCGCCGCGTCACCCGTGATGGTCGCTCCCGTGCACAGATCGGCGGCGTGCCCGTCCCGATCGGCACCCTGTCCCGGCTGGTGGGCACCGCAGTGACCGTGCATGGCCAGTCCGACCAGCAGCGACTGCGCGATCTCGACGCCCAGCGGGAGGCGCTGGACCGCTTCGCGGTCGCTGAGATCGGGCCCCTGCTCGATCGGCACCGGACGATCTGGCGCGAACGCTCCGATCTCGCCGGGCGGCTGACCGAGCTCGATGCGCTGCTCACCGAGCGGGACCGGCGCGGCACCGCCCTGCGGGAGGCTCTCGAAAGGCTCGAGCAGACCGATCCGCAGGAGGACGAGGACCTCTCGCTGCGGGCGGAGATCGAACGTCTCGGCAACGCCGAGGAGCTGCGTGGCGCGGCCGGCCAGGCGGCGCTGGCTCTGGTCGGAGACGACGACGGCCCGGCCGCGGCCCCGCTGCTGGCCATCGCCGCCGAGGCTCTGGGCCGGGCTGCGCGCACCGACCCCACGCTCGCGCCCCTCGTCGAACGGCTCGACTCCGTGCGGATCGAGCTCTCGGACATCGCCGCGGAGATCTCCCGCTATGCCGAGGACATCGATGCCTCCCCCGGGCGGATCCAGGAGGCCAATGAGCGCCTCCACGAGCTGACGCTGCTGGTGCGGGACCTCGGCACCATGCTGCCGGGTGCCGACGGGCCGGCCGAGGACATCACCACCCTGCTGTCCACCTCCCGCAGCGCGGCCATCGACCTGGACCGCTTCGAGGGCGCAGAAGAGGAGCGCGCGACGACCGCCACCAGGCTGGCGCAGGTCGAGGACGAGCTCACCGCTGCGGCCGAAGCCCTCACCGCGGCCCGTACCGCTGCCGCCGCTGCACTGTCCACGGCTGTCCAGGAGGAGCTGCGCCACCTCGAGATGCCCGATGCGGACATCCGGGTGGAGGTGACCGCTCAGAGCCATCGCTCCCACGGCCGGGACGCCGTCGCGATCCTGCTCGCCCCGCACCCCGGTGCCCAGCACCTCCCGGTCGCCCAGGCCGCCTCCGGTGGCGAGCTCTCCCGGGTGATGCTCGCTCTCGAGGTCGCACTGTCCTCTTCGCGCCAGGATCGCTCCGCCGCGCCGGTGTTCGTCTTCGACGAGATCGATGCGGGGATCGGGGGTCGGGCGGCCCTCGCGGTGGGCCAGCGGCTGGCACGTCTCGCCCGGCACGCACAGGTGATCGTCGTGACCCATCTGCCGCAGGTCGCCGCCCACGCCAGCACCCACCTGCAGATCGTGAAGTCCTCGAGTGACGGCACCACCAGCTCCACTGTCCAGACCCTCGAGCGGCCGGCCCGGATCAGGGAGCTGGCGAGGATGCTCGCCGGTGACGACGCCTCCGACGTCGCCCTCGCCCACGCCGAGGAGCTGCTGGACGAGGCGCGTGCCGGGGCCGCCGGGCAGAGCTCCGCACCGGGAGTGCGGCGATGAGCGTCGAGGTCTCCGTCACGGGGATCGCCCGGCTGGGCAAGCGCACCAAGGACCTCACCAAGCGGCTGCAGCCCGGGGACATCGCGATCATCGACCACGAGGACATCGACCGGGTCGCCGCCGAGGCTCTGGTCGAGCGCGAGCCGGCGGCCGTGCTGAACGTCGCGGCCTCCACCTCGGGTCGCTACCCGAATGCCGGGCCACGGATCCTGGTCGACGCCGGCATCGTGCTGGTCGACGATCTCGGCGAGTCCGTGTTTGAGGAGATCCGGGACGGGCAGTCGATCACGGTGGCGCGGGAAGAGGTGCTCCTCGATGATGCGGTGATCGCGCACGGCACCCGCCAGGATGACGCGACCGTCACCGCGTCCCTCGAGGTCGCGCGCGAGGGCCTGTCCGAACAGCTCGAGCTGTTCGCCGAGAACACCATGGAGTACATGCTCCGCGAGCGGGATCTGCTGCTGGACGGGATCGGTGCCCCGGACGTGCGCACCCGTATGGACGGCCGTCCGGTCCTCATCGTGGTGCGCGGGTACCACTACAAGGAGGACCTGGCCACGCTCAAGCCCTTCCTGCGCGAGAACCGCCCGATCATCATCGGTGTCGACGGGGGAGCGGATGCGGTGATCGAGGCCGGCTTCCATCCCGACATGATCATCGGTGACATGGACTCCGTCTCCGACCGCGCTCTGCGAGGCGGGTCCGAGCTGGTCGTCCACGCCTACCGCGACGGACGCGCCCCGGGGATGGAGCGCCTCGCCGAGCTGGCTCTCGCCGAGGACGCGATCTCCTTCCCCGCCTCCGGTACCAGCGAGGACATCGCGATGCTCCTGGCCGACGAGAAGGGAGCCTCCGTGATCGTCGCCGTCGGCACGCACGGCACCCTCGAGGAATTCCTCGACAAGGGCCGTGCCGGCATGAGCTCGACCTTCCTCACCCGGCTGCGGATCGGCTCCAAGCTGGTGGACGCCAAGGGTGTCTCCCGCCTGTACCGTCAGAGGATCTCGACCCTCCAGCTGGTGCTGCTGGCACTGGCCGGGCTCGCCGCACTCGCCGTCGCGCTCTGGGCGACCCCCGGCGGGCAGGCACTGGTCCAGATCCTCGGCGCCCGCCTGGACGGGATCCTGTCCTGGTTCACCATGCTGTTCTCACCCCGGGTCACCGGGGCGTAGGAGGAACCCGACCTCGTGATCGATTTCCGATACCACCTCGTCTCGCTGATCTCCGTGTTCCTGGCACTGGCCGTGGGCATCGTGCTCGGCGCCGGTCCGCTGCGCGAGAACCTCGGCGACCAGCTCGCCGGCCAGGTCGAGCAGCTGCGCACGGAGCAGGAGCAGCTGCGCTCCGACGCGGAGGAGCTGTCCACCAAGAACGACCAGCTGGCGACCTTCGTCTCGGAGCTCGGCCCGGAGCTCGTCGCCGGCAACCTCGCCGGGAAGCAGGTCGCGGTGATCACCGACGACGGCTCCACCCGCCCGGGCATCGAACGCATGATGACCCTGCTGGGCGATGCCGGGGTCGAGTCCCCGACGCGGATCGGCCTGCAGCCGGCGCTGTGGTCCCCGGACGCCGACGGGGAGCGTGCCGCGGCGGTGGGGGAGATCAGGTCCATCGCGCCGGCCGCGCTCACCGCTGATCCCGATGGGGAGCTCACCGATGCCGCGCAGCTGTCCGGTCTGATCCCGAACCTGCTGCGCGGGGGTGAGGAGCTCCCGCCCGAGCTGCGTTCGCAGCTGTGGCAGGTGCTGATCGACCATCAGCTGATCGTCATCGACGGCCATGCCCCCACCCGGGTGGATGCGGTGATCTATACCGGCGCCGCCCCGGAGGAGCTCTCCGTGGAGACCGAGGACGAGGCCGTCGCGACCGAGCGCGCGCAGGCGCTGCTGGCCTCCCAGACCCACCTGCTCACCGAGCTCGCCGGCACCGGCCTGCCCGCCGTCGTCTCCGCTGCCACGCCCGGCAACGACGCCTCCACCGGTATCCTGCGCACAGTGCGGGGCGACCGTGCCTTCGATGCGCTCTCGACCACGGACCGGCTCCAGGAGCCGGACGGGCCGCTGCTGTCCGTGCTCGCCCTGATCGAGCAGACCCGCGGCGGGTCCGGAGCCTATGGCACCACCGGCGACGCCGAGGAACGCCTGCCGGTGCTGCCCGAGACGCGGGGGATCGAGGGCGCGCTCCAGGACCAGGGAACCGGCGATGCGGGCGCCGACCCGCAGCCCTCCGACGGGGGAGGGGAGGGATGACCCCTTCGCTGTGTGGAGAGCTGCGACGGCGCAACTTCGCCGGTCGCGAGGTGAGCCTCGCCGAGGGCGCCCTCGTCATCGCCGGCGCCACCTTGGTGACGGCCCGGGGCGGCCGGGCCACGGATGCCCTCGCCGTGGCCGGGATCGGTATCCTCGGCCTCGCCGATGACCTGCTGGAGCCGCGCCTGCGCCGCGCCGGACGCCCCGTCTCCAAAGGGCTGCGGGGCCATCTCGGTGCCCTGCGCACCGGCCATCTGACCACCGGCGCCGCCAAGGCGCTGGGCATCCCGCTGGTGGCGCTGGGCGCTGCGGTGGCCGCGCCGTCGCCGCGAGGCGGAGCGATCGTGGTGGCCGATGCCGCTCTGATCGCAGGCTGTGCGAACCTCGCCAATCTCCTGGACCTGCGACCCGGCAGGGCGCTGAAGGCGGTGCTGCCAGCCGCCGCGCTCCTGTCCCTAGGATCGCCGCAGGACCAGCGTGGAAGCAGCGGGCGCCACCTCGCCCTCGCCGCCGCCGTACCCGGACTGCTCGCCCTGCCCGCGGACCTGCGCGAGCACGGCATGCTCGGCGATGCGGGGGCGAACGTGCTGGGAGCGGCCGTCGGGGGCGCGGCGACCCGGCGCCTGCCCCTCCCGGCCCGGCTGACCCTGCTCGGTGCCGTCGTCGCGCTGAACCTGGCCAGCGAACGCGTCAGCTTCAGCGCCGTCATCGAGCGCACCGCGGCGCTGCGCGCCCTGGACCGCCTCGGCCGTCGTCCCGCGAGGGCGCCCGCCGCCGGCAGCGATGAACCGCACGCTGCGCCGGGCACGGATCCCGAGGCGCCCCGATGAGCCCGGCCGCCCCGAGACCCGCCCCTCGCAGCTCGATCGCCCGTTCGGTGCTGCGCGGCGCAGGGGTGATCCTGGTGGTCACCATCTTCGCGCGCATCCTCGGATTCGTCCGCTACCTCGTCTTCGGTGCGAGCATCGGCGCCGGCGACGTCGGCACCGCCTACTCCACCGCGAACATGCTGCCCAACGTGCTGTTCGAGGTCGCCGCCGGCGGCGTGCTCGCCGCTGTTGTGGTCCCGCTGATCGCCGGGCTGGTGCCCGAGGGCAACCCCTCCGCTCACGCCGCTGCCGACGCGAGCGGCACCTCAGCCGCCGCCGGCACCACCACGACCGCCGCCGGCACCACCACGACCGCCGCCGCCACGACCGCAGTCGCCGCCACCGGGGCGCCGCGCCCAGTGAGCGAGCAGCTCGTAGCCGGCGAGGAACCTGCCGCAGGGGAGGGGCAGGCCGTGGACAGCGGCACCGCCCTCGCCGACCGCATCGTCTCGACCCTGCTGACCTGGACCCTGCTGGGCACCGGAGCGCTGGCCGCCCTGGTGATCCTCTTCTCCGGCCCGCTCGCCCAGCTGCTGCTGGCCGCCGATGGCCCGGCGGAGTCAGGAGTCCCGCTGGGCGCGGCCCTGCTGCGGATCTTCGCGTTCCAGCTCCCGCTGTACGGGATCTCCGTGGTGCTGGCCGCCTATCTGCAGGCGCGCCGGCGCTTCTTCTGGCCCGCGATGATGCCGCTGCTGTCCTCGGTGACGGTGATGATCTCCTATCGCGTCTACGCCCACCTGGTGCCGGCGGTCGCCACCTCCACCACCATCAGCCAGGGCGCCGTGTGGTGGCTCGGCTGGGGGACCACGGCCGGGGTCGCCACCATGGCGCTGCCCGTCGTGGTGATGTCCCTGCGCTCGGGATTGAGCCTGCGTCCCTCGCTCACCATGCCGCCGGGCTTCGGCCGCCGCGCCCTGGCGCTCGGAGGGGCCGGGCTCGGCGCCGTCGGCGCCCAGCAGCTGGTCCTGGCCCTGGTGATGCTCCTGGCGATGCGGGCTGGTGGTGTGGGCACCCTGCCCGTCTTCCAGTACGGCCAGGCCCTGTACCTCCTGCCCTACGCGGTGCTGGTGGTGCCCCTGGTCACCTCGGTGTTCCCGCATCTGTCGGAGCTGCGACTGGTCGGTGACCGCTCCGGCTTCGCGAAGGTCGCCGCGGCCTCGGTGCGCACGGTGATGGCGGTCTCGGTGGTCGGCGCCGCCATGCTGCTGGCCGCCGGACCCGCCCTCGAGCAGTTCTTCCGCCTGATCGACCGGGCCGGGGCGACCGGTGTCGGCTCCACCACGGCCGCCCTGGCGCTGGGACTGGTCGGCTTCGCGGTCGCGACCCAGTGCACGCGGATCCTCTCCGCCGCGCTCCGCGCGCGTGACGCGCTGCTGGTCGGTTCGCTGGGCTGGCTGATCGCCGGTGTGGTGATCCTGGCCGTGGTGCTGCCGAGCCCGCAGCGCTCCGCCGCGGAGGCCGCGACCGTCTTCGCGCTGGCGATGGCGCTGGGCATGGCGCTGGCCGGGCTGATGGGCCTGGCGCGGATCGCCGACGTGCTCGAGCACGGTGGCCACCTCGTCCAGGTGCGTCGCACTGCGCTCGTGGTCCCGATCGCGGTGCTGGGCGGCGGCATCCCGGGCCTGCTGCTCGGGAAGAGGCTGGTGACCGCGGACGCGGGAGAACCCCGCACGGTGCTGATCGGCATCCTCTGCGGGCTGGTCGCCGCGCTCCTCTCGGCAGCGCTGATGGCTGCCGCCGATCCCGAGACCACCCGGCGTCTGGCGCACCGGTTCAGGGGCGGCCGCTACGGCGCATCGAGGTCAGCGCAGTGAGGATCCTCCTGGTGCGCCCCGCCGCGAGCGGCGGGCTGGCCGCCCATGTCGACCACGAGCTGGCTCTGCTCGCCGCTGCGGGCAGGGAGGTCGCCGAGGCCCCGGTGCGGATCGGTGAACGTCCTCATCCGCTCTCGGACCTGCGCACCGTGCACACGCTCCGAGCGGTTCTCGGTGCCCAGCCCTCACCGGTGACGCTGCACGCCCACGGGCTGCGTGCCGGAGCCCTGTCGGCTCTCGCGGTGTGCGGCCGCCGGCGGCACAGGCTCGTGGTCACGCTGCACAACCGCACCGTCGGCTCCCGTGCGACCCGCGCTGTCGGCGCCGGACTGCTGCGGATCCTGGCCGCCGGCGCCGATACGGTGCTCGCCGTCTCCCCGGACCTCGCGGAGACCGCGCGCCGCGCCGGGGCCCAGGATGTGCGGCACGCCGTGATCCCTGCACCGCAGCCGCGCGCCCCGGGACCCGGCGGGCCGCCTGCTGCGGTCGGCGGCGCCGCGAACGCACAGCCCCACGCCGAGGCGGATCCGCTGACCGAACGGCTCGAGATCCTGGTGATCGCCCGCCTGGCCCCGCAGAAGGGGCTGCATGACCTGCTGGACGTCGCCGCGATGCTCCGCGACACCGCTGCGGTGAGGATCCGGGTCGCCGGGGACGGACCGCTGCACGAGGAGCTCGCCGCCCGGATCCGCACCGAGCGGCTCCCGGTGGAGCTGCTCGGGCGCCGCAGCGATGTCCCCGCGCTGCTCGCCTCCGCCGATCTGGTGGTCTCCGCCGCCCAGTGGGAAGGCCAGCCGGTGTCCCTCCAGGAGGCGCTCCGTGCGGGGCGAGCCATCGTGGCGACCGATGCGGGTGGGACGCGCTGGGTCACCGGGGAAGCAGCCGAGCTGGTCCCCGTCGGCGACGTCCGCGCGCTGACCGCCGCGATCACGGCGTTCGCGGACCCCGCGCGGCGCCGCATCGCCGAGGCCGCCTCCAGGCGCCGGGCCCGGAGCCTGCCCACCCCGAGGACCTGCTCGCCCAGCTCGACGAAGTGCTCGCGGGGGACCCCGGCGCCTGGTAGGTTGAGGGTCCGTGGCAGATACCAGCGCGAGAACCCCCAGCCGGGCACCGGCCCCATCCCCAGGGTCGGGGCGGCCTCCACGGCCAAACCGTTTCGGAATCCGGGCATCACCAGGCACATCTTCGTCACCGGCGGAGTCGTCTCGAGCCTCGGCAAGGGGCTGACAGCCTCCTCCCTGGGGATGCTGCTGAGCAGCCGCGGCCTGCAGGTGACGATGCAGAAGCTGGATCCGTACCTCAACGTGGATCCGGGCACCATGAATCCGTTCCAGCACGGCGAGGTGTTCGTCACCGAGGACGGCGCCGAGACGGATCTGGACATCGGCCACTACGAGCGCTTCCTCGACGAGGACCTCACCGCCCATGCCAACGTCACCACCGGGCAGGTGTACTCCACCGTGATCTCGAAGGAGCGGCGCGGCGCATACCTCGGGGACACCGTGCAGGTCATCCCGCACATCACCGATGCCATCAAGGAGTCGATGCGCGCCCAGGCCGGCTCCGGCACGGACGTCATCATCACCGAGATCGGCGGGACCGTCGGAGATATCGAGTCCCAGCCCTTCCTCGAGGCCGCTCGCCAGGTGCGCCAGGACCTCGGCCGCGAGAACGTGTTCTTCGTGCACGTCTCCCTGGTGCCCTTCATCGGCCCTTCGCAGGAGCTGAAGACCAAGCCCACCCAGCACTCCGTGGCCGCGCTTCGCTCCATCGGCATCCAGCCCGATGCGATCGTGCTGCGTGCGGATCGGCAGCTGCCCAGCTCGGTCAAGACGAAGATCTCCGCGATGTGCGACGTCGACCTCGACGCAGTCGTCACCTGCGCGGATGCGCCGTCGATCTACGAGATCCCGCTGGTGCTGCACGGTGAGGGGCTGGACGCCTACGCCATCCGGCGGCTCGACCTGCTCAGCCATGACGTCGACTGGTCGCAGTGGGAGGAGCTGCTGCGCCGGGTGCATGATCCCGCCTACGAGATCACCGTCGCCCTGGTCGGCAAGTACGTCGACCTGCCCGACGCCTACCTCTCCGTCACCGAGGCGCTGCGCGCCGGCGGGTTCCATCACCGGGCACAGGTGGCGCTGCGCTGGATAGAAGCTGACCTCTGCGCACGTCCCGAGGACGCCGCTGAGCAGCTGAAGGACGTCGACGCGATCGTGGTGCCCGGCGGGTTCGGGATCCGCGGGGTCGACGGGAAGGTCGGCGCCCTCCACCACGGCCGCATCCACGGCGTGCCCACGCTCGGCCTGTGCCTGGGAATGCAGTCCATGGTGGTCGAGTACGCGCGTCACGAGCTCGCTCTGCCCGCGGCCCACTCCACCGAGTTCGATCCCGGCACCGACCATCCGGTGGTGGCCACGATGGCGGAGCAGGAGGACATCGTCTCCGGCGAGGGCGACCTCGGCGGCACCATGCGGCTGGGTTCCTACCAGCACACTCTGGTGGAGGGATCGCTCGCCGCACGCGTCTACGGCACCACCGAGGTCTCCGAGCGGCACCGCCACCGCTACGAGGTCAACAACAGCTACCGGGACCGGCTGCAGGAGGCCGGGCTGCGGATCGCCGGCACCTCACGCCTCGACGATGGCCGGTCGCTGGTGGAGTTCGTGGAGCTCGACCCCGAGGTGCACCCCTTCTACATCGGCACCCAGGCTCATCCCGAGCTGAAGTCCCGCCCCACCCGTGCGCACCCGCTGTTCGCGGGCCTGATCGGGGCGGCTGTCGAGCTGCAGAAGGCGACTCGGCTGCTCGAGGTCCCGCCCTCCGGCCAGGACGAGACGGGGCTCGAGACCATGAGCCGGACCGGGCCCGGGACGAGCACACAGGAATGAGGACATGAGCATGGATGAGCACACCACCGATCAGGCCAGGACCCGCCCCGAGGCCCCGCTGCGGGACGAACCCGGGCAGCGACCCGTCGCCGCCCGACGACAGCTCCTCGACGGCATGGTCTTCGACCTGGTGCGGGACACTGTCGACTTCGCGGACGGCGTGCGCTTCGATCGCGAGTACGTCTGGCACACCGGTGCCGTAGCGGTGCTCGCCCTCGACGAGGCGGACCGGGTGCTGATGATCCGGCAGTACCGGCATCCGGTGGGCCATGAGCTCTGGGAGATCCCGGCGGGGCTGCTGGACCAGGGCGGCGAAGCACCGCATCTCGCCGCCGCCCGGGAGCTCGCTGAGGAGACCGGCTACGACCCCACCGGGATGCGGACCCTCGTGGACCTGCGACCCAGCCCGGGCGGCAGCGACGAGGTAATCCGCGTCTACCTCGCCACCGGCGTCCGCTGCAGCGAGGACGAGTACGAGCGCACCGACGAAGAGGCCGAGCTGGTGCCCAGGTGGGTGCCGCTGCGCGAGGCGATCACTGCGGTGCTCGAGGGGCGCATCACCAACGCCACCACCGTCGCCGCCGTGCTCGCGCTGCAGGCGCTGCGTGCGTGCGGTCAGGACCCCGACGAGCTGCGCCCGGCGGACACTGCGTTCATGGCACGGCCCGGCAGGGACTGAGCAGCCGAATCCGGGCGGGATCCACCCCGGCCCATGGACGTCGGCCAGCGCCTCCAGACGTCCCTCGTTGCTGCGCTGGCAGAGTATCTGTCTGCCACCCGGCCCCGCGATCTGGCCATTATCCGCGGCGGCCTCGACCAGGATCGTGACGTCGGCAGTGCGCTGCTTGTTGGCGGGGACGTCGAAGCCGTCCCCGCCGGGCATGATCGGCGGAGACTTTGGATGGCCCGCGTCGTGCGCGACGGGTTCCGGCACGCCGATCTCGACTCTGAGAGGCCTCGCCCGCCGGGGCCAGTAGACCCGCGGCGAGCAGCTCCTCGGTCCGGGCGGTGACTGCGGGCCGGCAGACCCAGTGGAGGCGACCAGTCCGGAACGGGTCCTCGGCGCACCGTCGCGGAAGAACACGCCCAACGCCCGGGGCCTGCCTGGGTTGCTTGCTTCAGGTCGCGAGCTCCAGGGGGGGGGGAGAGTTCTCAGGTCGACGGCCAGAGGACGGTCACGACTTCTGGGAAGCACCATGTCTAATTCGAGTTACGACAGCAACCCTTTGGTTCTCTTGCTAACTAAACCCCCCTAGGCTGGTGATTATGGTCACAGCAGAGTCGTCGGCGCCCTTGCTGCGCGTCACGAACCTCGTCAAGCACTTCCCGGGCGCGAAGGCTCTGGACGGGGTGGACTTCGACGTCCGTGCCGGGGAGGTCCACTGCCTCCTCGGACAGAACGGCGCCGGAAAGTCCACTCTCATCAAGGTCCTCGCCGGTGCGCACCAGCCCGACGACGGGGAGATCCACTGGGAGGGTCAGGCGGTGACTATCCCGTCGACCACCAAGGCGCTCGGCCTCGGCATCGCGACCATGTACCAGGAGCTCGACGTGGTCGACGGCCTGACCGTGGCGGAGAACATCTACCTCGGGCACGAGCTCTCCCGTGGCGGCATCCTCCGCCACGCCGAGGCGCGCACCCGCACTCTTGACCTGCTGCGCCGCCTTGGGCACCCCGAGATCCTCCCCGGTCAGGACGTGGGAAGCCTGTCTGCGGCCGGCAAGCAGGTCGTCTCCATGGCCCGCGCGCTCTCCCACGACGCACAGGTGATCGTCATGGATGAGCCCTCCGCCGTGCTGGACCCCGAGGAGGTCGTTAATCTCTTCCAGGTGGTCGAGTCGCTGATCGCCGAGGGTCTCGCCGTCATCTACATCTCTCACCGGCTGGAGGAGATCCGGCGCATCGGTGACCGGATCACCGTGCTCAAGGACGGCAGGACCGTCGCCTCGGGACTCGCAGTGGCGGAGACTCCGACCGGTGATCTGATCGAGCTGATGACCGGCCGTCGCGTCGAGAGCGATTTCGGCGGTGCCGGCGTCGAGGCGTTCGGCGAGGTGATGCTGCGGGTCGAGGGTCTGGCACTGGACGGAGTCTTCACGGACGTGAGCTTCGAGGTCCGCTCCGGGCAGATCCTCGGTATGGCGGGCCTGGTGGGCGCCGGTCGCTCCGAGATCCTCGAGACGCTCTACGGCGCTCGGCCCGCGGCCGCCGGCACCATCACGGTCGGCGGACGGCCGATGCGCACCGGTTCCGTCGTCCGCGCCGTGGCCCGGGACATCGGGTTGGCTCCGGAGGAGCGCAAGAGCCAGGGGCTGCTGCTCGACGAACCGGTCTACCGCAACATCACCCTGTCCACCTTCGCTCGGTTCGCGCGCGGGGGGTTCCTCGACGAGCGAGCCGAGCGCCGGGCCGCCGTCGAGCAGATAGAGGCGCTTCACCTCGCGCCTGCCGATCCTGACCGCCAGATCCGGACCCTATCCGGAGGCAATCAGCAGAAGGCGATGCTCGCGCGCTGGCTGGTGCACGGCTGTGACGTGCTGCTGCTGGATGAGCCGACCCGCGGGGTCGATGTCGGGGCGCGCGCCGAGATCTACGGGCTCATCCGTCGGCTCGCGCGGCAGGGCACTGCCGTCGTCCTGGTCTCCAGTGAGATCGACGAGGTGCTCGGTCTCGCGGATCAGGTGCTCGTCGTCGCGGACGGCACCGTCGTGCACAGCGGACCCGCAGAGCAGATCGACGAGCACGGAGTGCTCGACCTCGTCATGGAAGGAACCGCACATGAGTGAGCAGGCTCAGCGCAGCGGAGAGGGGGCCGCACCTGACGAAGGCGCAGGCGTCGACCTCGGCAACGGTCCCGTGCCGTCGGACGTGCCCACGAGACAGCTCGCCGACGGACCGGACGGGAGGGGCACCCGCACGCGTCGCGGCCGCAGCGTCGGGCTGGGCCGCAGCCTCGGGCTCATCATCGCGCTACTGCTCATCTGCGTGGTGGGCGGGCTCACCGCCGGGGACCGCTTCTTGGACATCGACAACGTCCTGACCATCGTCCGTGGTGCCGCGGTCATCGGAGTGGTGAGCATCGGGATGACCTTCGTCATCACCGCCGGTGGCATCGACCTGTCGGTCGGCTCGGTGTTGGGACTGGCGAGCGTATGGGCCACCACCCTCGCCACCCAGGCCATGGCCGAGGACGTGCACTGGATCGTGATGGTCTTCACCGGCGTCGCGGTCGGAACCGCAGCGGGCGTCGTCAACGGGATCGTCGTCTCCTACGGCAAGGTCGTCTCCTTCATCGCCACCTTCGCCATGCTGATCGCCGCGCGTGGCCTCGCCGAGATCATCTCCGGTCGCGGGACCCAGCTCGTCACCGACAACGACTTCGCGACGTTCTTCAGCGGCGTCCTCCTCGGCATCCCGACCATCGTGTGGATCTTCCTCGTGGTCGCCGCTATCGGCTGGGTGGTGCTGAATCGGACCACCTTCGGTCGCCGGACGGTCGCCGTCGGCGGCAACCCCGAGGCCGCCCGCCTGGCAGGGATCAACATCCGGCGTCACACCGTCTACGTCTTCGCCCTCAGCGGTTTCACCGCCGGCCTCGCCGCGGTGATGATGCTGGGTCGCACCGGAGCCGGCAGCTCCACGAACGGGACGCTCTACGAACTCGATGCCATCGCGGCCGTGGTCGTCGGCGGCACGCTCCTGATCGGCGGCAGGGGCACGATCGTCGGCACCGTGATCGGCGTGCTCATCTTCCAGACCCTGACCAACGTCTTCGTGTTGAACAACCTCTCCACCTCCGTGCAGGCGCTCGTCCAGGGCGCGATCATCGTGATCGCGGTCCTCCTCCAGCAGCGCTTCGTCGGTCGCGCCAGATCGACCTGACCGACATGTCCCGCATCCCGGCCTCTCCCCGACGTTCCCCGATCCGTCCGTGCCAGTCCCTCACCACCTACAAGGAGCTACTCCCATGACTGCATCGATGACGCTGCGTCGCCGTGTCACGGCCTCCCTCGCCGTGCTGGCCTCCGCCGCACTCCTCGCCTCGTGCACCGGAAACACGCCGGAGACCGTCGAGGAGGGGAGCGGCGGTGGCGACGTGAACGTCGGCAGCAGCAACGACGAGACCGGAGAGACCGTCACCATCGGATTCTCCGCCCCGGCCGCCGATCACGGGTGGATGGGGGCGATGAGCACCCGCGCTCAGGAGGTGGCCGATGAATACGACGACGTCGAACTGCTGGTGGCAGAGGGCACCAACGACGTCAACCTCCAGATCAGCCAGATCGAGACCTTCATCAACAACGACGAGGTGGACGCGATCGTGGTTGTCCCATTCGACGGGGCCGCACTGACCGGAGTTGCGCTGAAGGCGATGGAGGCCGGGATCCCGGTCATCAACGTCGACCGCGAGTTCTCCGACCCCAACGCTGCCCGGGTGACCGTGATGGGTGACAACTACGGGATGGGCCACAACGCCGGTGAATACATATGTGAGCGGGTGGGTGACGACCCTGACGCGGTGATCGCCGAGGTCACCGGCATCTCCTCCCTGCCCCTGACCGAGGAGCGCACCCAGGGATTCGTCGATGCGCTCGGTGAGTGCGGCCAGGACGTCGACAACCGCGTCGCTGCGGACTTCACGGTCCAAGGCGGCGAATCGGCCACCTCCAACCTGCTGCAGGCGGCCCCCGAGATCGATGCCATCTGGAACCACGATGACGATCAGGGCGTGGGCGTGCTGTCCGCGATCGAGAATGCCGACCGCGATGAGTTCTTCATGGTCGGTGGGGCCGGATCGGCCAACATGATGCGCCACATCCAAGAGGGCGATTCGGTCGTCGAGGCCACTGTGGTGTACCCCGCCAGTCAGGCCGCCAACGGCGTGGCGCTGGCCCGTCTGCTCGCCCAGGACAAATCGATCTCCGACCTCGTCGAGAACGAGGTGCCCCGTCAGGTCCAGCTCTACGCGCCGGTCGTGACCGAGGAGAACGTCGACGAGTACCTCGACTCGGCTTTCGAGTCCTGAGCCGATCCGGGATCCCGGTGCCGGCGGCGCCCCGACCTCACGGGTGCCGTCGCCGGCCGGGTCCGCTCTCTCCTCTCCCGTTCGTCTGAAGAAGGAGGATGTGCCATGACCACCGCCCCCTGCCCGCTGCGTATAGCGATGTTCGGCTACTCCTTCAAGGGGCGCGCCCATTCCCAGGCGTGGCGCACGGCGCCACGATTCTTCGACCTGCCGCACGCCTCTGAGATGACTGTTCTCGTGGGGCGCGACCGCGAAGCGGCCGCCCGGGCGGCGGACCGGCTGCAGTGGGCGGAGGTGGAGACCGACTGGCGCCGCGTGCTGGAGCGCGAGGACGTTCGACCTGGTGGACATCTGAACCCCGGGCGATACCCATGCCGAGATCGCCGAGGCGGCTCTGGCGGCCGGCAAGCATGTGCTCGTCGAGAAGCCGATGGCCAATTCTGTGCCGGAGGCTGCGGCCATGGCCGCTACCGCTGCCGCGGCTCGGCAGCACGGGGTGCGCTCCATGGTCGGCTTCACCTACCGCCGGGCCCCGGCCCTGCAACTGGCCCGTCGCCTCATCGAGGAGAGCCGCATCGGGCCGATCCGGCAGGTGCGCGCTCAGTACCTGCAGGACTGGGCCGCCGACGAGCAGGCGCCGCTGTCCTGGCGGGTGGACAGGGACCAGGCGGGCTCCGGGTCGCTGGGGGACATCGGCGCCCACATCGTCGATCTCGACCCGGATGGCCTGGGGGCGCAAGAACGCGATGCGCATCGAAGTCAGAGGAACCTCCGGCTCCCTCTCCTTCGACTTCGAGGAGATGAACGTGCTGCACTTCTACGACGCCGACGAGGACGCCCGCACCGCCGGGTTCCGGCGGATCCTGGTCACCGAGCCGGAGCATCCGTTCATCGAGGCCTGGTGGCCCGCCGGCCATGGCCTGGGCTATGAGCACGGCTTCACCCATCAGGTGGTGGACCTGGTACGGGCGATCGCCGAAGGGGCGGATCCCGATCCGTCGTTCGACGACGGCTTGCATGTCCAGGCCGTCCTGGAGGCTGTGGAACGTTCCGCCGCCGCTGCTGGTGCTGCTCAGCAACTGACGTCCGACACAGGTACGACCTCACCGATCCGATAGAGAACCCGGGCTTCGGCCCCGTCCAGAAGGAAGGCATGACGACCATGGCACGACCGATCACGCTGTTCACCGGCCAGTGGGCCGACCTACCGTTCGAGGAAGTGGCTCGCCTCGCCGGTCAGTGGGGATACGACGGACTGGAGATCGCCTGCTGGGGCGACCATCTGGACCCGTGGCGCGCCGCCGAGGACGACGCCTACGTGCAGAACCGGCTCGACATCCTGGGCGAGAACGGATTACAGGTGTTCACCATCTCCAATCATCTCAAGGGACAGGCCGTCTGCGACGATCCGATCGACCAGCGCCACCGGGACATGCTCCCGGACCGCATCTGGGGCGACGGCGAGGCCGAGGGAGTGCGCCAACGCGCTGCCGAGGAGATGAAGATGACCGCCGTCGCGGCCGCCCGGCTCGGCGCGAGCACCGTCAGCGGCTTCACCGGCAGCTCGATCTGGAAGTACGTGGCGATGTTCCCGCCGGTCTCCGAGGAGCTCATCGAAGCCGGCTACGCCGACTTCGCCGAGCGCTGGAACCCGATCCTGGACGTGTTCGACGAGCAGGGGGTGCGGTTCGCCCTCGAGCCCCATCCCTCGGAGATCGCCTACGACTACTGGACCACCCAGCGCACGCTCGAGACCATCGGCCATCGCGAGGCCTTCGGGATCAACTGGGACCCCTCCCACTTCACCTGGCAGGATCTGGATCCGGTGGGCTTCCTGTGGGACTTCCAGGACAAGATCTTCCATGTGCACTGCAAGGATTCCAAGCGCAGAATGGTCAACGGTCGCAACGGCCGGCTGGGATCCCATCTGCCCTGGGCCGATCCGCGCCGCGGCTGGGACTTCATCTCCACCGGGCACGGTGACGTGCCGTGGGAGGACGCCCTGCGAATGCTCAACAGCATCGGCTACGAGGGCCCGCTCTCCGTGGAGTGGGAGGACGCCGGCATGGACCGTCTCGTCGGTGCTCCCGAGGCGCTGGAGTTCGTGAGGAGGCTGTCCTTCGAGCCTGCCGACGCCGCCTTCGACGCCGCCTTCTCCACCCGTTGAGCGGGGCGGTCGTCGACGCGATGGGAGCCGCCGCGTCGACGACCGCAGGTCGCTGACCACGCCATGGGCGCAGGACGCGCCTTCGCAGTGAGCGCGGATGCGGTGTCCCGGGGAGGTTCTGGGGCGGAATGCCGGTGCGCTCAGCCCTCGGTCAGCGCCCGATGGATCACCGGCGCCGCCTGCTCGACCTGCCAGGGCCGCGCCCCGAGCTCGGCCAGCTGATCGGCGAGCTCGGGCTCCGCCGGCGCCTGCTCGTGCTCCCATACCCACCGGCGCAGCAGCGCGGGCTGCAACAGGTTCTCGGGCGGCATCTCGAGGTCCTCGGCGCGCTCATTCGTCGCAGTGCGCACCAGCTGGTAGCGCTCGGACACCTCGGGGTACTTCTTCGACCAGAGCTTGTGCGGCGGGGGATAGGAGCGCTCGGTGCGCTCGGGCAGATGCGCGGCCGGCAGCTCCAGACCGGTCCGGGCCGCCTGCCACCAGACGTCCTTCCGACGCATCTTCGACGGCAGAGCCCTGTCGAAGGCCTCCCTCCCCCGAGGAGCCTCCTTCGCCGCCGCCACCAGATCACGATCCTTGATCACGCGGTGGGGGGAGAGATCCTCCGCACCGGCGATCTCATCCCGGCGGGTCCACATCTCGCGCGCCACGGCGAGCTGACGGACCGAACGCAGAGTGCCGAGGCCGTGCAGCCCCCGCCAGCTCGAGGAGCGGGTGGGTCCGTGCTCACGGGTTCGTTCGTGCTCGAACTCCTGCGCGGCCCATTCCTCCTTGCCGGCGGCCCGCAACCGCTCCTGCAGGATGTCGCGGACCTCGACGAGGACCTCGACGTCGAGGGCCGCATAGGTGAGCCAGCCCTCCGGCAGCGGTCGCTTCGACCAGTCTGCCGCGGAATGCTCCTTGGCCAGGTGCAGTCCCAGAGTGTCCTCGACGACCGCGCCGAGACCCACCCGCTCCATTCCCAGCAGCCGGGCGGCGAGCTCGGTGTCGAAGAGCGAGCCGGGCCGCAATCCGATCTCGGCGAGGCTCGGCAGATCCTGGCCCGCAGCATGCAGCACCCACTCGCGCTCGGCGAGCAGCGACCTCAGCGTCCCCGGCATGGTGAAGGCCAGCGGATCGATCAGAGCGGTGCCGGCCGTATCGGTGCGCAGCTGCACCAGATAGGCGCGTGAGCTGTAGCGGTAGCTCGAGGCGCGCTCGGCATCCACGCTGACCTGCTCCCCCGGAGCGGAGGCCGCGGCCTCGCACCACGCCAGCAGCGGCTGAATGCGGTCGGTGACCGGCACCAGACCGTCGCGCGGAGCATTCAGAGCGGTGACGGCGGGAGAATCAGTCACCGGATGTCACCGGCCTCCTCGGGGCGCGGAGCCCTCGCATGGTGGGTGGGGGCGATCGGGGCGATGCGGGGCGGCGCCGGCGGCAGCCCGCCGGCGGCGGCGAGCATCGCGGTCCAGGCCGCGAAGTGCGGGGCCAGATCGATGGCCTTCTCCGGGTCCTCTGCCTCCAGCGGCTCCGGGGTCCAGGAGACTCGCATCTCGACGTCCACGGTCGAGGGGCGGGAGGCCAGCGCGCCGTAGGACTGGGAGACCACGCGGGTGGTGGTGCAGCCCAGCTCGCGGGCATCGGCCTCATGGAGCTGGAGGGATTCGGTCACCCAGGACCAGGCCACGTCACCGAGCATCGCCTCGACCGCGAACTCGGGCTCCAGCTGCGCCTGCACCAGTGCGACCATCCGATAGGTGCCGTCCCAGGACTCCTGGCCCGCGGGATCGTGCAGGATCACCAGGCGGCCGGAGGCCAGCTCCTCGTCGTGCACCAGGATCTCACCCGTGCACGCCCAGGTCGACGGTGCCATCCGGGAGGGCGCGGGAATCGTGCGCCAGGTGAACTCCGCACGCTGCGGTGCGGAGGTCATGGCGTCGACGGCAGCGCGGAAGATGTCGTCGCCGGATCGGATCTCGTGGACTGGCACGCAGGGAGGCTATCGCCGGGGACCGGACGAGTCCGGCAGGCGCGCCGTGCCCCGCTCCTCCAGCACCCGACGGCGACGAAGACGCGACGGAGGCCGGACGGGACGGAGCGAGGTGTGCTCAGGCGGGCGCGTCGTCGCTGTGGACCAGGCTGAGCGAATTGATGCAATAGCGCTGGTCGGTGGGCGTGGGGAATCCCTCGCCCTCGAAGACGTGGCCGAGGTGAGAGCCACAGGCGGCGCAGCGCACCTCGATGCGTCGCATCCCCAGCGAGGAGTCCTCCAGCAGCTGGACCGCCTCCGACTCGGCGGGGGCGTAGAAAGCGGGCCACCCGCAGTGGGCGTCGAACTGGGTGGAGGCGGTGAACAGCTCGGCACCGCAGCCCTTGCAGGCATAGGTGCCGGCCGGCCGCACCTCCTCGTATTGGCCGGAGCCGGGTCGCTCGGTGGCGCCCTGCCGCAGCACCTGGAACTCGGCGGGCGAGAGGCGCTCGCGCCACTCCAGGTCGCTCACCGAGATGGGGTAGCGGTCAGAGCTGATGGGCTCGGTGGACATCGGGAGAGCCTCCGATCTGCGACGCCGACGAGCGCCGCTCGCGCGGGCGGGAGATCCGCCGCGCGCACTGCAGGACAACGAAGGTGAACGAGACGTTCACATCGTCGATCGTAGCTCGCAGCTAGGATGCGCGGTATGACGCGCGCCCCTTCCCCGACCCTGTCCCGACTCGACTCGATCCGCCGCGTCATCCCCCTCCCGAATCGCCCTGATCAGGCTCGATGGTCCGAGGTCATGGTCCACGGCGCCGTCGGTGCGGCCACCATGTTCGCACTCAGCGCAGGCGCGCTCACCGCGGGGCCCGGGTGATGGCGCGTCTGCCGCTGGTGCCCCGGGAGAGCCTGCGCGGCCTGCCGGACGTCACGGTGCGGGCCGTGCACCCGGACCGTGTCCACCTCGACGAGACCCGCACCACCGGGCGCGGCGGCCTGCTCGCCCTCCGCCAGGGCGGCGGCACCGTCCACGTGCGCCTGGGGCCTGTCGACGGCCGACCGACCCCGACCACCGTCTCCCGGCCGGTGCTCGCCGTGGACACTGACGAGCCGCTGCGGGTGGAGCGGGCCCGCAGCAACGGCTTCTACTGGGCGGGGACCCCGCAGACCGCGCACGGCCTGCCCACCGAGGAGGTCACCGTGGAGTCCCCGGTCGGCCTGATGCCCGCCTGGCTGGTGCGGCCCACCCCGGAGCATGGCGCCGCCACCGGCCACGACGACACCTGGGCGATCCTCATCCACGGCCACGGATCTGCACGGGGCGAAGCGCTGCGGATCATCCCGCTGCTGCACCGGCTGGGGCTCACCAGCCTGGCGATCACCTATCGCAACGATGTCGGGGCTCCCGCCTCCGCCGACCGGATGCACCATCTCGGCTCGGCGGAATGGGAGGACACCGAGGCCGCGATCGACTTCGCGCTCGCGCATGGCGCGCGCCGGATCGTCCTGGTGGGCTGGTCGATGGGCGGAGGCATCGCGCTGCGCACCTCGCTCCGCTCCGCACACCGCGAACGCATCGCCGCCCTGGTCCTGGACTCTCCGGCCGTGGACTGGCAGGACATCCTCATCTACCACGCGACCGCGCTGAAGGCGCCGGCCCGGATGCGGCAGCTCGCGCTGTGGATGATGACCTCGCGGATCGGGGCGCGGATGGTGCGGCTGCGGGAGCCGCTGGCCCTGGCCGAGATGACCCCGGCGTACTACGCGGAGCACCTGACCCACCCCACCCTGCTGTTCCATGCCCTGGACGACGAGACGGTCCCGCCCGAGCCCAGCCGTCAGCTGGCCGCGCTGCGTCCGGATCTCATCGAGTTCGTCCCGGTCGCCGGGGCCTCGCACACTCGTGAGTGGAACACCGACCCGGTGCGCTACGAGCGCGAGCTCGCGGAGTACCTGGTGGGGGAGCTCGGCCTGGAGATCCCCGGCGGGGAGATCCAGGTGCCGGTACGGGATCCCGCCGTCCCCGCCCTCGAGGGCTCCATCGGGCTGCGGCTCTGAGCAGGAGTCGGTGCACGAGTGCCGGACAGAGCGCTCCCGTTCGCTGACTGCGACGCCAGGAGCATCGAGCAGTGCCGCAGCGCGCGTCCGGGACCGTGGGGCCCGGCCCCTACACTGAATCCCGTGACCGAAGCTCTCTGCGACCGCCGGCCGAACCCGTCCCTGGAGCGTCTGCTCGCGGATCTGGTGCCCCCGCCGAGATTCGCGCAGGCGCGGCTGGACAACTACGTCCCCGACCCGGCCTATCCGTCCCAGGAGGAGGCGAAGCAGCGGGTGACCGCCTTCGCCGCCGACCTCGCCACCCCGCGCGGCGGCTTCCTGACGAGACTGCGGCGGAAGAAGCCGGAACCCGCGCGCGGGATCTACCTCGACGGCGGATTCGGCGTCGGCAAGACGCACCTGCTGACCTCCCTGTTCCATGCCGTGAGCGGAGACCGGGTGTACGGCACCTTCGTGGAGTACACCGACCTGGTCGGCGCGCTCGGTTTCCAGAAGGCCGTCGAGCTGCTCGGCGAATCCGTCCTAGTGTGCATCGATGAGTTCGAGCTCGACGATCCCGGCGACACACTGCTGATGACCCGGCTGATCCGTGAGCTCTCCGACCGGGGAGTCGCGATCGTGGCGACCTCGAACACCCTGCCCGACGCGCTCGGGGAGGGGCGTTTCGCGGCGCAGGACTTCCTGCGCGAGATCCAGGCCATGGCCGAGCGCTTCGACGTGCTGCGGATCGACGGCGAGGACTACCGGCGGCGCGATGGCGTCACCGAGATCGCCACCCTGCCCGCACCGGAGGTGGTCCGGAGCGGACAGTCGATGGACGGTGCCACGCTCGACGAGTTCGATCCGCTGCTGACCCACCTGACGAAGGTCCACCCCTCCCGCTACGGGGCGATGATCGACGAGGTCTCCGCCGCGCACCTCACCGGGATGCACGGGCTGACCCACCACCACGACGCGCTGCGCTTCGTAGTGCTCGTGGATCGGCTCTACGACCGCGAGGTGCCGGTGCTGATCTCCCTGGCCGGCGGCTCCGGCTCCGGCATCCTCGAGGATCTCTTCTCTGCCGAGCTGCTGCGCAGCGGGTATCGCAAGAAGTATCTGCGGGCCCTCTCCCGCATCGCCACGCTGACCAATGACGGGGGAGCGCTGCTGCGCCCCGGCGCGGCCGATACCGCGTCCTGAGCCGCGCTCCCGAGGGCACGGCAACAGCCGCTGCCGTCGGAGCAGGACGGTGGGCCCGGTGCCGGTCCTGCCTCAGCCCTCGGCCGCGGGGACCGGGCGGAGCGCCACGGCCCCCGCCCCGGCCATGATGATCGTCCCATCGGCACGGAGCGATACCTCGCCGAAGGAGGCCAGCACCTCTGCGGCGCGCGGTCCGGCAGTGAGCTCGCCGGGTCCGCGATGGGCGAGCACGGCCAGTCCGCCGCGATGCAGCAGCACCGTCTCCTCCGCGAGCACCTGGACGGCGGTGGCGGCCAGGGAGGGGTCGTGCAGCTCCGCCTGCTCACGGCGCAGTGCGATGAGGGTGCGGTACCAGTCCAGCATCGTGGCGTGCCCCGCCTGCCCACGTTCCTGCCAGCGCAGGATCGAGGCGGCGAAGGTCGAGCGCAGCTGCGGGTCGGGGACCTGCTCGGCCCAGCCCATGGCAGCGAACTCCTCCCTCCGCCCGGCGCTCACCAGGGCTCCCAGCTCCGCCTCGTGGTCGGTGAAGTAGGTGAACGGGGTCGATGCCGCCCACTCCTCGCCCTGGAACAGCATCGGGGTGCCCGGGCCCAGCAGGATCAGGGCGCTCGCCGCCGCCTGCGCGCCGGGCTCGATCCCGTGATGTATCCGGTCCCCGGCAGCACGGTTGCCCACCTGGTCGTGGTCCTGGAGGAAGGTCACGAAGGAATGGGCATCGTAGTCGGGGCTGTGGGGGTCCACCGGCGCGCCCCACACCTCCTGGCGGAAGCTGGACCAGGTGCCGGCGTGGAGGAAGACCCTCTCCAGCACGGCGACCAGCGCGTCGGTGCTGCCGAAATCGCTGTAGTAGCCGGAGCGCTCGCCGGTGATCCAGGCGTGGACGCCGTGGTGGACGTCGTCGGCCCACTGCATGTCCATGCCGAGGCCGCCGTGGGAGGTGGGGGTGACGGTGGCGGGCTGATTGCGATCGGACTCCGCGATCAGCGTCAGCGGCCGACCGGCCTCCTGCTCCCAGGCGGCCACCGCGTCGGCCAGCTCGGCGAGGAAATGGCGGTCGGAGTCGTCGCACAGCTCGTGGACGGCATCGAGCCGCAGCCCGTCCAGGCCGACGTCCACCAGCCAGTGCCGGGCGCTGCCCAGCAGGAAGTCCCGCACCTGCCGGGAGCCGGGCGCATCGAGGTTGATCGCCGAGCCCCACGGAGTCTCGTGCCGGTCGGTGAAGTAGGGGCCGAACCTGCCCAGATAGTTGCCGGAGGGGCCGAGATGGTTGTGCACCACGTCGAGCACCACGGCGAGTCCCCGCCGCTGGGCGGCGGCGACGAAGCGGGCCAGTCCGGCCGGTCCTCCATAGACGGCATGGACCCCGTACAGGCCGACCCCGTCGTAGCCCCAGCCCCGATCCCCGGGAAAGGGCGCCACGGGCATCAGCTCCACCGCATCGATACCGAGATCCACCAGCTCGTCGAGCCGCTCGATCGCGGAGTCGAGGGTGCCGCCGCGCCCGTCGGGGCCCGGGGTGAAGGTGCCCACGTGCAGTTCGTACAGGACCCGCCCGCGCAGGCTGCGGCCCTGCCAGGAGGTCTCCTGGCGCAGCAGCTCGGGGTCGACGACCTCGCTGTCGGCGTGGACTCCCTCCGGCTGGGCCAGCGATCGCGGATCCGGCAGCCACAGCTCAGAGGCATCGAGGCGGAAGGCGTACCGGGCGCCGGGCACGGCAGGCACCCCCGGCAGCGCGAACCAGCCGTCGCCGGCGGGCTGCATCGGCTGCTCGGCCCCGTCGATCCGGACGGTCACCTGCTGTGCATGCGGTGCCCACACCCGGTAGGCACCGTAGTCACGAGGGGCGACGGGGACGGTGCTCATCGGGCGTCCTCCCGTCCACCGACGCGCACCAGGAGCGCGACCGGCCACTCGTCCAGCAGTGCATCGAGAGCAGGCTGCCCGCCCACGACCTCCTTGCCGCTGAGGGTGTCGCGCCATCGCCCCGCGGGCAGCGCGATCCAGGCATCGCCCCAGCCGCCGCGCTGGGAGAGGCCATGGGCGAGTCGGGTCACCACGGTGACCGCCTCGATCGGACCCTCGCCCACGGCTCGGCCGAAGGCGACGGCGTGCCCGGTCGTGGTGGGCAGCGGGCGGTAGGAGGCGTCGCGGCCCTGGAAGAGGTCCGGACGCTCACGGCGCAGCACCAGGGCGCGGTGGGTCAGCCACAGCTTCTCGTCGGCGATCCCGTCAGGGCCGGCACCCTCGATCATCCGCGTCAGCCGTGCCCGGTGCGCTGCATGGTCGACCTCGCGACGGTTGTCCGGATCCACGAGCGAGAAGTCCACTGACTCGTTGCCCTGGTACACATCCGGCACGCCCGGCATCGTCAGCTGCACCAGCTTCTGGCCCAGGATCGCGCTTCGCTGGGCGGTGAAGGTGCGGCGCGTCCAGTCGACGAGGATCTCGTCGACCTCCGCGGACTCCAGGGCGGCCCGGCCCAGGGTCAGCACCTGCTGCTCGTACTCGCCGTCCTGCTCGGTCCAGGTGGTGTGGCTCTTCGCCTCCCGCATGGCCTTTATCAGATACTGGTCCAGCCGCTCGGCGGTCAGCGGCGCGGCGGCCGCCCCCGGCAGCTCCCAGCACGCGGCGAGGATCTGCCACAGCAGCAGCTCGATCGCCCCGTCGACCCGGTCCCCGCGCTGTTCTGCGGTCGCCCGTTCCAGGTCCTGCACCACCACCGCCCACTCCAGCGGCTGCTCGGTCAGCACGGCGAGGCGGGCGCGCACGTCCTCGCTGCGCTTGGTGTCGTGCGTGGACAGGGTGGTCATCGCATCGGGCCGGGTGAGGACCATCGAGGCGGCATGATCGTGCAGCTCGTCCGGGTCCACCCCGATCCGATCCGGATCCGATCCCACCTCGTTGACAGCGACGAAACGGGAGTACCGGTAGAAGGCGGTGTCCTCGAGCCCCTTGGCGTGGACCGGGCCGCAGGTCTGGGCGAAGCGCACCACCACCTCATCGCGCTCGGCGCTGCGGGTGCGTCCCGCGCTGCCCACCTCGTCGCCGCAGACCAGCGCCACCACGGTCTCCAGCGTCGCCACGATGTCCTCGTCCTCGCCGAGGCGCCGGTACGCCCGGGCGGCCGCCTGCTCGATCACCGCGCGCTCGGCGCCCGGGGCCGGTTCCCCCGGCACGATGTAGGCGCGGTAGCGGTCCATCGACGCCAGCAGCGCCACCACGACCTTCTGGATGTTCCGCCGCGTGGTGTCCCGCAACCGGATGTCCTCCTGGCAGATTCGGTGGATCAGGGTCGTCAGGCGCTCGATCTCCGCCCACAGGCTGGTCGAGACGATCAGGTCCGTGGACTCCTCGACGACCTCCTCGAAGGGCCGCAGGTCCCCGGTGCGACGCTGCCACAGATGGGTCAGGCCGATCGCGCCATGCGGATCATGGAACAGGCCACCCACCCGCCACAGGGCGTCGTAGCCGGTGGTGCCCGCGCAGGGGAAGTCCCCGGGCAGCTGCTCCTCACCGTGCAGGATCTTCTCCACCACGGTCCAGGCGCCGCCGGTCGCACGCTCGAGATCACGCAGATAGCCACGAGGATCGGCCAGACCGTCCGGATGGTCGATGCGGTAGCCGTCGATCACCCCCTCGCCCTGCAGGCGCAGCAGCGTCGCATGGGTCGCATCAAACACCGGCGGCAGCTCCACCCGGACGGCGGCGAGGGTGTCCACGTCGAAGAAGCGCCGATAGTTCAGCTCGTCGTCGGCGACCTTCCAGTACGCCAGGCGGTACCACTGCCGATCCAGCAGATCCACCAGGCCCAGATGCTCGGTGCCGGCGGCCACCGGCAGCACATGGTCGTAGTACCGCACCACGTGCTCCGTGCGCAGGGAACCATCGGCCTGCGGGATCTGCTCCTCGCCCACGGAGATCTCCTCATCGGCCAGGACGGCGCCGATGGGACGGCCCAGCACCGGGACCAGCAGCGAGCGCTCCCCGCTGAGCTCGACATCGAACCAGTCGGCGAAGGGGGACGCGGTCCCCTCGCGCAGCACCGACCACAGGGCCCGGTTGTGCCAGATCGGGGTGGGGATCGCCATGTGGTTGGGGACGACGTCGACGATCAGCCCCATCCCGTGCGCATGCGCCGCCTCAGCCAGCCGGCGCAGCGCCTCCTCCCCACCGATCTCCTCGCCGATGCGGGAGTGGTCGACCACGTCATAGCCATGGGTCGAGCCGGGTGCCGCCTGCAGCACGGGGGAGCAGAATACGTGCCCCACCCCGAGCCGTGCGAGGTACGGGACCACCTGGACCGCATCATCCGCAGTGAACCCGGCATGCAGCTGCAGGCGGTAGGTGGAGGTCGGGACGGGCCGGATGGCGGGCAGGGTGCCGGTCGTGGCGCCCTCGCGCCCATGCGGGAGGGGATGGCGGACGGGGTCGATGCTCACGGGGCGATGCTCTCCTTCGTCGCGCCCCGGGCGATGGTCCCGGCCGGGGCGGGCCGCTCGGTGCCGGAGGACCTGCCTCAGGCGCGGGCGGTACGGGTCTCGTCGTGCTCGGGAAGGTCGTCGTCGTGCTCCGTCATGGGCGGCCGCATGAGGATCAGCAGCGAGTGGCCGGGACGGGTGAGGGTGGTCTCGGCCGCGAGCGCGTCCCCGACGTCGATCGTGTCCCCGGTGCCCAGCTCGACGCGCCACTCACGGCCGTGGTCGGCCGGCGGCAGGGTGAAGTCCACGGGATTCCCGGAGGCGTTGAACATCACCAGCGCGGAGTCGTCGATGATCCGCTCGCCGCGCAGATTCGGCTCGGGGATCCCGGAACCGTTGAGGAACATCGTCAGGCACTTGTTCTGCGGGTTGTTCCAGTCCTCATCGGTCATCAGCGTGCCGTCGGTGCCGAGCCATTCGACGTCCGGGAGCGCCGAATCGGCTCCGTCCCGGGGCGTCCCCTGCAGGAAGCGTCGACGCCGGAAGATCGGATGGTCCCGGCGCAGCGCGATGACGCTCTGGGTGAACCAGAGCATGTCCATCTCGTACGAGTCCAGCTCCCAGTCCACCCAGGCCAGCTCGTTGTCCTGGCAGTAGGTGTTGTTGTTCCCGTCCTGGGTGCGTCCCATCTCGTCGCCGTGCAGGATCATCGGCACGCCTTGGCTGAGCAGCAGCGTGGCCATGAGGTTCTTCGCCCGGCGCAGGCGCAGATCGCGCACCCCCGTGTCGTCGGTCGGGCCCTCGACCCCGGAGTTCCAGGACCGGTTGTGGCTCTCGCCGTCCTTGCCGTCCTCACCGTTGGCGGCGTTGTGCCGGTCGTTGTAGGAGACCAGGTCCGAGAGCGTGAAACCGTCATGGGCGGTGACGAAGTTGATCGACGCGATCGGGGTGCGCCCGGTGTGCTGGTACAGATCTGAGCTGCCCGCCAGCCGCGAGGTGAAATCACCGATCTTGCCCGGCTGGGAGCGGTGGAAATCGCGCATCGTGTCGCGGTACTTCCCGTTCCATTCGGACCACAGCGGTGGGAAGCCGCCGACCTGGTAGCCCCCCTCGCCGAGATCCCAGGGCTCCGCGATGAGCTTGACCTGGGAGATCACCGGGTCCTGCTGGATGATGTCGAAGAACGCCGAGAGGCGATCCACCTCATGCAGCTCGCGGGCGAGGGTGGAGGCGAGGTCGAAGCGGAATCCGTCCACATGCATCTCGGTGACCCAGTAGCGCAGCGAGTCCATGATCAGCTGCAGCACGTGGGGGGTGCGCATCAGCAGGGAGTTCCCGGTGCCGGTGGTGTCGTAGTAGTGCGCCTCGTCCCCTTCGACCAGGCGGTAGTACGCGGCGTTGTCGATCCCGCGGAAGCAGAGGGTGGGCCCCAGCTGGTTGCCCTCGGCGGTGTGGTTGTAGACCACGTCGAGGATCACCTCGATGTCCGCCTCGTGGAGGTTCTTCACCATCTGCTTGAACTCCTGGACCTGCTGGCCCAGCTGCCCGGCATGGGAGTACTCGTTGTGGGGGGCGAAGAAGCCGATGGTGTTGTAGCCCCAGTAGTTGCGCATCCCCTTCTCGACCAGATGGCCGTCCTGGACGAACTGGTGGACGGGCATCAGCTCGACCGCGGTGACGCCCAGTTCCTGGAGGTGCTCGATGATCGCGGGATGCCCCATGGCGACATAGCTGCCGCGGATGTCCTCGTCGATGTCCGGATGGAGCATCGTCAGGCCCTTGATGTGGGCCTCGTAGATGACGGTGTCGTGGTACTCGTGGGCCGGTGGGTGGTCATTGCCCCAGTCGAAGAACGGGGAGACCACCACGGAATGCATGGTGTGCGCTGCGGAGTCATCGGTGTTGCGCTCCGCGTGGTTCTCGAAGTCGTAGCTGTACAGCGAGGGATGGTTGCTGGCCATCCCGGCGATCGCCTTCGCATACGGGTCCAGCAGCAGCTTCGAGGCATCGCAGCGGTGGCCGGCGGAGGGATCGTAGGGGCCGTGGACCCGGTAGCCGTAGCGCTGACCGGGCTGCACCGACGGCAGGTACACATGCCACACGTAAGCATCCACCTCCGTGATCTCGATGCGGCGCTCGGCGCCCGTCTCGTCGAGGAGGCACAGCTCGACCCGCTCGGCCACTTCGGAGAAGAGGGCGAAGTTGGTGCCCGAGCCATCGAAGGTGGCACCCAGGGGGTAGGCCTGTCCGGTCCAGATCTGCATGAGCCCACAGTAGACGCACCGTGCCTGAACGAGGCGCAGGGAGACCTGGTGCCGGGGCGATCCGGCCCCGGTCAGGTCATCGCGCGGACGCTGTGCTGATCCTGCGGGAGACGCCAGTCCCGTCCGTAGACGCAGAATCGGCGGGACTCGGGATGATCCTCGGCGATCGCCGCGAGGGCGGCCGCCGCGTCCCGCCCAGCGGCGATCTGTTGGTGATAGGCCGCCATCGCCGGGGCGGCCGTCGCGTCCCTGACCGGTGCGACGGCGGCGACCACTGAGTCGACACCGCTGGCCAGGAGCGCGGCGGTCAGCCCGAGGGGCTCATCGCCAGGCCGGACCACCGCACGACCGACATCACACATCGACAGCACGATGTGTTCTGCCCCGATGCTTCGTTGACCGAATTCATGTGCGACGAGTGGGCCGTCGTCGAGCAGGATCGAGGAGAACAGAGGATTCTGCTCGTGATGTGTGCCGTGCGCTGCGATGTGCACCACGGTGCAGCGCTCGAGGGCATCCTTCATCGTCGTCGCGGTCGCTTTGCGTTCGACGGTGCTCTGCTCCCGCGGCCAGGCTCGTGAGACGGACTCCACCTCTTCGACCGCTCGGTGAAGACCGGGGCCGGCCAGCGCGGCGATGCGCGGGCCGGGCCGCGGCGGGACCGGCCGCGGCGAGTTCGCCCAGAACGTCGCGGAGGGGCTGACGGTCACCACACGGTGGTGCAGATGCGGCAGTGCACGCCAGGGCAGCGAGGCGAGCAGGCGGGAGGGCAGCACGACGGTCCGGGCCGTAGCCGGCAACGCAGGTGCGAGCAGTACATCCAGAGCCGAAATGGCCCGGTCAGCGGCGCGTCGGATCACCTCGGCCAGCCGCGGGTCGGAGGCGCGGCCGAGATCGCGCAGCGCATCGGCGAGGCTCCGGACGAGGCGCGTCGTCTCGGAGACAGGGCCGAGGTCGCGGAGCCGTTCACCAGTGGATTCCACGGTGACCGCGCGGAGGCGGTCGCGATGGACGAAGTAGCTGACGAGACCGGTGCCCCCGTGCGCTGTCAGTCGGCGACGAAGCTCGGTGAGCTCGATCGCGGGCGGCAGGGGCGCTCGAGCGTCCTGGTCGGTCGCGCCGCTCCAGTCGCGACGTTGGATCTGCTGTTCCGCGAGGGCTATCCGCCGCCGGAGGTCCGCGGGCTCTCCGAGCTCCTCCTGCAGCGCCATCCTGGCCTGACGCAGCGCCGTCAGCTGGGTCGTCAGCACCGGGTCCTCGAACGGCGTCAGGGACGGCTGACGGTGGGAGAGGGCGCGCCAGCGTTCGCAGGCGTCGAAGATCTCCTCCGGGGGCCCGGTCCTCATCGCGAGATCGACGTCCAGCTGTTGCAGGCGTCGGCCATGGAGCGCCATCGCCGTGCGCGCATCGAGTCCGGAGCGTCGACCCTGCTCGCTGCCCAGTGCCACGGCTCCGGCCCGGAGGCTCCGCCGGACGGAGGAGGTGTCTCCGGTGCCGGCACTGATCGTGGCCAGCACGAGGTGGCGCTGGAGTCGGTCGGGCAGGCTGAGCTGGTCGTCGGGAATCGTGTCGAGCCGGGCCTGCGCATGGTCCAGGGCACCGAGCTTGGCCCCGACCTCAGCGGCCAGCAGCCGCGAGGTCGACAGGATGTCCCCGGCGGCCGCGGGTCCGTCGGCGAGCGCATCGGCACGTCGTGCGAGTCCCGGGGAGACCGTCCCCTCCGCGATCTCGGCCTCGAGGGCCAGCAGCTCCGCCCGGGTGGTCCAGGCGGGTTCCTGCTGTTCGGTGAAGAGCTCCGCGGCTTCGTGTGCGCGGGCCCGGGCGAGCGGGTACTCCTCCTGCAACAGGGCCAGGCGCGCGAATTCCAGGGTGAACTCGCCCAGATCGTGCATCAGGCGCTCCTGCGCGGCGGCTCTCCGGCCCGTCTCCAGCAGTGCGCCGGCGGCATCGAGCAGACCGGACTCGAGGAGGACTCGGGCCCGGTCGAGATTCGACTGGGAGGGGCGAACACCGGTCATCTCGCTGGCCCTGTCCATCAGGACCAGTGCTCGACCGAGGTGGCCGCGCATGAACTCCAGCCGTCCTCGATCGTGGAGCGACACGGCTGCCAGGTCGTCGATGCCGTGCTGTCGCGCCAGATGCTCGCCGTGCTCGAGGTCTGCGGCGCTGCCGTCCATGTCGCCGAGGAACTGGCGTGCGAGTCCTGAGTTGACCGCGAGAGCGACCGCGGCGCGCGGCCCCGCAGTCTCCGAGACGTCACCCAATGCCTGCATCGTGGTCAGCGCCGCGTCCCAATGGCCGAGGCGTGCCTCCAGTCCGGCTCGTTGGATCGCCGCCAGGACGCGAACGGTGCCCACTGCGGAACCGGAGACGCCGGAGACGAGAGCCTCGGCGTCATCCAGCAGCTGGAAGGCCTCCTGGCGCCGACCGGTCTCGAACCGGGTCAGGGCGAGCGTGACCCGAGCCCTTCCGGCGGCGGTGAGGAGCTCCTGGGGCACGAGCCCCGGGCCGATGCGGGTGAGCACCTGGTCGAGCAGCTCCTCGGCGCGTGTCGGTCGGCCGGCCGCATTCGCCGCCACGGCCTCGTCCACGAGCGCGAGCAGCTCGCAGGGTTCCGCTGCCGGCGAGATCGCGGGCATGATGCCGCGCTCCCCGGGGCGGTCGGGCACGCCCTGGTGCCGGCCGGAAGGGTCGTCCTGGATCGTCGGCTCCTGGTGAGTGGTGAGTGGTGAGCCTGCGGGCTCAGAGATCGAAGTACGGGGTCAGGATGGGTCCCTGAGGGTGGTGGAAGTGGAGCTGCGCCGGTCCCCTCGGGATCTCGTCGAGAGTGAAGCGGCCGTCGGGATCGGCACGGAGCTGCTGCCTCACGGCAGTCCGGGTCCGGTCCGGGGAGAGGACGTGGAGCTCGATCGAGCAGTCGGGCACTGTCACCCAGCCGTCGACCCGGACAGTGTCTGGTGCCGTGCCGTGCGGGGTGATGGTGATCATGCTGCTCAGCCGGTCACAGGAGAACGTCAGGGTGTCCGTGTGCATCGCGTGCTCACGGAAGGCGCCGGCTCCGAGCGGCTCGCTGCCCGCGAGGGATGGTGCGGTGGCCTCGAGACCGTTCTGCAGGTCGGCGACCTCTGCACGCAGCTCGCGCACTCCCAGCTGGAACCTGATCTCCAGGGTCAGATCCTCCGGCACCGGGTCGACCGTGGACCAGAGATCGGCGAGCTCGTCCAGGATCTGCAGATCGGTCTCGTCCAGCGGGTCGTCGGCGCTCATCGGAACTCCCCCCAGCTGGGATCGTCGTGCAGTGACGCGCGGAGCCGGGCGAGGCAGCGGCCGCGGGTCGGGCCGATGCTGCCCACCGGCATCTGCAGGGTCTCTGAGAGCGACGCGTAGTCGGGACGGTCGCTGAAGGCGATCACCCGCAACAGCTCCCGGCAGCGCGCCGAGAGGTGGGTGACATGCCGCCACAGGATGCTCCGCTCCTCGTCGAGCGCGACATGGTCAGCAGGTTCGGGGGCGGGATCCGGCACCGGGTCCTCGGGGTGCAGCTGCTCGGCGGCGGTGCGCTGGCTCTGTCGCCCCAGGCGCCAGGCCTCCCGGCGGGTGGTGGTCACCAGCCAGCCCAGCACCGCCAGGGGATCCTCGATGTGGTCGGCCTTCTCCACCACCCGGAGCCATGCCGTCTGAACCGCGTCGCGGGCAGTCTCTCGTTCGAGCCCCTGAGCTCGGGCGATGTGCCACAGCAGGGGAGTGGCCATCTCGACCAGCTCGTCCATGGCGCCCACTTCCCCGGACCGGTGCGCCGTGAACGCCGCGGCGGTCCGACGGGTCAGGCTCGGCCGGCCGGTCGCCGAGGAGCCCAGGTGATCGGACGCGACGGGGGCGGCACCGGGCGGGCCCGTCAGCTGCGGATCGTCGACAGTCATGGAGTGACCTCCTCGGCCTGCTCAGACCCGGCCTGCTCAGACCCGGCCTGCTCGGGTACCTGCAGCCCAGACTCCATCGGCCGACGCATCGGTCCCTCACTCTCAGACGTGATACGGGTTCCCCGGACGGCGAGCACGGCCTCTGCGGCCGCCCCGACTCCGCCGGGACGCGTCGTCCTCGCCGCAACCTCACCCGCGATCCAGGGTGCCGCGAAAGATGTGCCGCTCCAGAGCGCGAAGCCCGAGGAGTAGTCGTCGGGGTCGATAGTGCCGCGGGGCAGCGGATCATCACGATTCGCTTCCAGACTGCGCTGATGGCTGCCCTGGAGTGTGACCGGCACTGTGCTCACCACCGCTGCACCCGGTGCGAGAGCACCCACCCAGTCGCCGTGATTGGAAAACGCCGCGACAGCGCCGCCATCAGGGGTGAGGGCACCGACGCCGATCAGAGGCGGAGTCTCGGAGAGGTCCCGGCTCAGCGCCGCCGGGTAGAACGGGGTGGTGGTGGCATCATTGCCCGCCGCAGCCACGACCGCGACCCCAGCGGCGGCGAAGGACGTCAGGAGCAGGGCGAGCGGTGCGGCCGCCGTGGGGTCCTCGGGAGTCTCATGGTAATAACCCATCGACAGATTCACGACGTCCAGTCGCCCCGCGGGGGTGCCATCCGCGCTGCGCCCCGGGACCTCGTCCCGCCGGTGCAGACGCAGCAGCTCACCGAGGGCGAGCAGCACGTCGCTCTCGGCCACCGTGCCCTGCGCTCCCATGACCGGTACGTCCAGCAGATGCGCGTGCGCGCAGCGCTGCCGGATGATCCCCGCCACAAAGGTGCCATGACCAGCGAGGGCCTCGAGTCGGCCGTTGAGCGAATCGCCAGGTGCGGCGGCCGCCGACTCCGGGGCATCGAACAGTGCGACGGCCTGCGGGTCGGTGCCCGGACCCCGGAAGCGGGTGAAACCCTCCCCCTCCACGGCGAACCACGGGTGGGCGCCGATGCCCGAATCGAGCACGGCGATCACGGGGGTGTGTTTCGGGACGCGGCCCGCAGCAGAGGCGAGGCGGGGATCGGATGCGCTCCAGACCACCGGCATCCGTACTCCCAGGGCGTGGCCGGGAGCACCGAACCCGGTGCTGACCCCTGCCCACATCCCACCGACTCCAGCCCACATCCCGCCCACACCGGCCCACATCCCGCCTGCTCCGCCCCACGTCGGACCGGACTTCGAGCTGCCGGCCGCCATCAGGTGATCCAACGCGAGGCCGTCGGCGAGATCGCCGTCGCCGCCGAATTCGTGCCGGACCTGTTGGAGCAGGGTCCAGGCATCCGGTGGCGCGGCCGGCGCCTTGTGACTGGGCGTGATGTCGACGGCTGTGTGAAGGACCTCGTCGAGCAGTGCACGGTCGTCGGCGTCGTAGACCTTCGCCGCTGCTCTCCGGTGAGGCGCGATCGACCAGCGCAGCTCGAGCCCTCGAGCATCGCTCCACGCCTGGAGCCGCGTGACCGCGGCGTCGGCCGACCCCCCGGGCACGCCACGGACCAGCAATCGTCGGGAGAAGTAGACGGTGGGGTCGATGCGGGTTCCCGCTGGCCGCACCGCCGACGCCGGGTCGAGGACGCGAGTACCGAGGTGTGCGTGCACCCCGGGCGGGACGATCGGGAACGGCGCTGACGGCGGGGCGTGCCGGGGAGCGCCATCGAGGGGAGCACGGAACCGAACAACCATGGTCAGATCCTTCTGTCGCACGAAGCGGTAGTGGTGAGTGTAGGCGGTGGGAGTCCGCACCCGGCGTCTGCCGTCTCGGCGCCGAGCCGTCCGGCGGTGTCAGGCCGCCCGGACCGTCGACTCCGACAGACGGGTGAGCAGCTCGCCGGCCTGCCGGAGCATGGAGGTGGGTGCAAGGTCGGCCCTCACACAGGTCATCACGATCTGGTGAGCGCGGGCGTAGTCCCTGCCGAGGACCGCACGGCGCACCCCGATGTCGGCCAGGAGCGGTACCAGCGCTCCCTGTGCCTCCGCCCCGGTGGCGCGCAGGACCGCCTCCCAACGGGGTGCGGGATCCCGGGGCGGCAGCAGGCTGAAGAGCTCGTCGGCGAGGGGGGCGAGCCCGGGGACCGCGGGCGGCGTCCGTGGCGGGTCCTGCTCTGCACGCAGGATCGCGGCCTGGAGCATGCCCGAGACGTACACGGTGTGGTAGCTCTCCCAATAGAAGTATCCGGCCTGTGCAGACGGCGCGAGCTGTTCGAAGGCGCTGCTGTGCAACGTGATCGAGGGGAGGATCCCGTACTCGTCGTCGACCGCGTCGAGCACTTGGAGGGCGGCGAGCGCGGTTGACGACCAATCGACCCTCAGCATCGGCCAGGTCATCAGCACCTCGGCAGCGATATCGAAGTCGTCCTCGTCCAGGCAACGTGCCGTGATGCCGTCGATGTCTGCCAGCAGACTGCTCTCATCACGGGCCCACAGCGGAGCGCGGGTACCGAATCCCGTTGCGTAGAAGAGCCCGTGGGTGACCGCGTAGCACGCCTCGCGTGATGCACCGAGGACGTCCTGTCCCTGGTTGTAGGCCGTGCGCCGGGCCGCCGCCTCGAGATCCAGCGGCGGGAGCGGAGCACCGAGATCCCGGTGCCAGCCCGCCTCGAGGTCCTTCCATGCCAGGCGCTCGGCGGGACCCGTACTGGTGGTGGTCAGCGCCCGGCAGTACCGAGCATGGAATTCCGGGTCGGGGCGACCGAGGGCGGTCAGATAGAGGTGAGCTACTCCGAGCTCTGCCGCCTTCGTGGGCATCAGCCCCATCAGCATCGCCGTCTCCTCGCTGCGCGCGCTGGGGGTGATGGCGTCGGCGAGGGCATCGATGCGGGAGGTGAGAGCGGGCGGGGCGGAGGGGACGGCCGAGGCCAGGTGCAGCAGCAGCGCCGACTCGCACGTGATCTTCGCGCGTCGGGGAAAGCCGGGTCTCGAGGCATCGGCGGAATCGGTCCCCGGTCGGTGCAGGAGTTCGTCGGTGGCGCGGAGGGCGAAGTCCAACGTGGCGGCGAGACGAGCGATGCGCTCGTCCCGCCGTCCGTCGGCGCCCACGAGGGGCTGGTTCATGTTCTCAGCGTCCGGGACGATCGAAGCGGGTGGCGATATCGCGCAGCGAGTCGACCTCTTCCACCCTGAGCTGTTCGGCACCGATCTCCGAGACGTGCAGGACCGACTCATAGACTTTGATGACGTGGTCGGCGGCGACGCCTTCTGCCCCGAGGACGGTCTCCGGCAGCTGCTTGACGAGCTCGCCGATCTGGTCGAAGTCGACGGCACGGGTGCGTTGCATCTCCCTGACGAACTTCAACTTCTCCGCCTGGGCCTTGGTGGTCTTCTTCTCCGGCATGACAGCCTCCTTGCTGTGTCTGGATCCACGGGTGCGGATCTACTGACTAGGAGTGCCGCGGAGCTCTGGTGATACAACCGCGGCAGGAGAATCTCAGAATGGCGGGAGCGGGGCCCTTCGGAGTGGGGAGGCCTGTGGGCAGGCGGATGCATCAGCGCGGCATGGTGAGAGAGCGTCGGCACGCCTGCTGAGGCCGCTGCCGATCCCCGGCGTCCCCGACATGACGAAGGCCCCCTCGGTGTTCCGAGAGGGCCTTCCGGGGTGGGCGATACTGGGATCGAACCAGTGACCTCTTCCGTGTCAGGGAAGCGCGCTACCGCTGCGCCAATCGCCCGCTGCGTCCGGGGACGCGGGGGAGGGGTGGAGCGGACGACCGGATTCGAACCGGCGACCCTCACCTTGGCAAGGTGATGCTCTACCAACTGAGCTACGTCCGCACATCGGCTGAGCCGACGAAGGACGACGATATTCCGCTCCGTCGTGCTTCGCAAATGCTGGGGGCGCACAGTGTCCGAGGTCACCGCAGGTGCGGCGGTGGGGGCGATGCAGTGGGGGTGCCGCCCGATGCCCGGGCGGCGACATTCTCGGTCGGCGGTGGATCTGCGGCCGGCCTGCGGCGGTATCCATGACGGCGGCGCGGGTCGGGTCGGCGGGGTCCGGTGGCGTTCGCGATGCGGCCGCTGGGGGCACGGGATGGAGGTCACATCTGATCTGGCGCGGAGCATCGGGGAAACCGTGTAAGCTTCTTCGAGTCCACTCGAGAGGGTGGCCAGCACCTTCAGGGCGATTGGCGCAGGGGTAGCGCGCTTCCTTCACACGGAAGAGGTCACTGGTTCGATCCCAGTATCGCCCACGGCAGGATCTCCGGATCCCTGTCATGCGGACGTAGCTCAGTTGGTAGAGCATCACCTTGCCAAGGTGAGGGTCGCCGGTTCGAATCCGGTCGTCCGCTCCGAGGAGCGGCGCGCTCGACGACTCGTCGGGAGCGCCGTTTCACGTAGATGCGAGAGCATCTGTGGTGGGTTGGCCGAGAGGCGAGGCAACGGCCTGCAAAGCCGTGTACACGGGTTCGAATCCCGTACCCACCTCCGCCGGCACCGACACGGTGCCGTCACGGGCGATTGGCGCAGCGGTAGCGCGCTTCCCTGACACGGAAGAGGTCACTGGTTCGATCCCAGTATCGCCCACCAGCACAGAGGGGCCCCGGTCTGCGGACCGGGGCCCTTCTGCGTCCTCGGCCACTGTTGACCCAGGTCGACTCGTGGTGACCCTGTCAGGCGGATAGCATCGCCCGTGGAGCCGGCATCGTCGGCCGGCTCGACCCGACCTACAAGGAGCACTCCGTGGCCCAGATCGCCATCACCCTCGACGGTTCGTCCCAGCACCTCGAGGAGGGGACCACGGGCTCCGAGCTCTTCGCGGACACCGCCTCGGTCATCGCCCTGCGCATCGACGGGGAGCTGCGGGACCTGCACAGCGTCCTCGCCGCAGGCCAGGACATCGAGGGTGTCGACATCTCGTCCCCGGACGGTCTGTCGATCCTGCGCCACAGCGCCGCCCACGTGCTCGCCCAGGCGGTGCAGAAGACCAACCCCGACGCCAAGCTCGGCATCGGCCCGCCCATCACCGACGGTTTCTATTACGACTTCGACGTCGCCGAGCCGTTCACCCCCGAGTCCCTCAAGGCGCTGGAGAAGGAGATGAACCGGATCATCAAGTCCGGTCAACGCTTCGTGCGGCGCGAGGTCTCCGATGACGCCGCCCGCGCCGAGGAGTCGGCGGAGCCCTACAAGCTCGAGCTGATCGGCCTGAAGTCCAACGCCGATGATGCCGCCGAGGGCGCGAGCGTCGAGGTCGGCGAGGGTGGGCTGACCATGTACGACAACGTCGACAAGAAGGGCCAGACCGTCTGGACGGATCTGTGCCGTGGCCCGCACCTGCCCACCACCAAGCTCATCGGCAACGGCTTCGCGCTCACCCGCTCCGCGGCCGCCTACTGGCGCGGCAGCGAGAAGAACCCGATGCTGCAACGCGTCTACGGCACCGCCTGGCCCACCAAGGAGGAGCTGCGCGCCCACCAGGAGCGCATCGCCGAGGCCGAGCGTCGCGACCATCGCCGCCTCGGCAACGAGCTGGACCTGTTCTCCTTCCCGGACGAGATCGGCTCGGGACTGCCGGTGTTCCACCCCAAGGGCGCCATGATCAAGATGGAGATGGAGGACTACTCCCGCCGCCGCCACGTCGAGGCCGGGTATTCCTTCGTGTCCACCCCGCACATCACGAAGAAGAATCTCTTCGAGACCTCGAAGCATCTCGAGTGGTACGCCGAGGGCATGTATCCGCCGATGCATGTGGATGAGGAGGTGGATGCCGACGGCAACATCACCAAACAGGGCCAGGACTACTACCTCAAGCCCATGAACTGCCCGATGCACAACCTCATCTTCAGTTCCCGCGGCCGCTCCTATCGCGAGCTGCCCCTGCGGCTGTTCGAGTTCGGCAGCGTCTACCGCTACGAGAAGTCCGGTGTCGTGCACGGGCTGACCCGCGCCCGTGGCTTCACCCAGGACGATGCGCACATCTATACCACCCGCGAGCAGATGAAGGACGAGATCGCCGGCACCTTGGACTTCGTCCTGGACCTCCTGCGCGACTACGGCCTGGACGACTTCTACCTCGAGCTGTCCACCCGTGACCCCGAGAAGTCCGTGGGTGACGAATCCACCTGGGAGGAGGCCACCCGCACCCTCGAGGAGGTCGCCACCTCCTCCGGTCTCGAGCTGGTCCCCGATCCGGGCGGCGCCGCCTTCTACGGGCCGAAGATCTCCGTCCAGGCGAAGGACGCGATCGGTCGCACCTGGCAGCTGTCCACCATCCAACTGGATTTCTTCGAGCCCGAGCTGTTCGAGCTCGAGTACACCGCGCCGGACGGATCCCGGCAGCGTCCGGTGATGATCCACCGCGCGCTGTTCGGCTCGATCGAGCGGTTCTTCGGGGTGCTGCTGGAGCACTACGCCGGCGCGTTCCCGGTGTGGCTGGCGCCGGTGCAGGTCGTCGCCGTCCCGGTGGCGGCGGAGTATGTGCCCTACCTCGAGGAGGTCGCCGTGAAGCTCCGCGCCCGCGGGGTGCGGGTCGAGGTCGACTCCTCCGACGACCGGATGCAGAAGAAGATCCGCACCCACACCAAGGAGAAGGTGCCCTACCTGCTCATCGCCGGCGGCGAGGATCAGGACAAGGGCGCCGTGTCCTTCCGCATGCGCGACGGCAGCCAGGACAACGGCATCGCCGTCGACGCGGCGGTCGAGCGCATCGTCACCGCCATCGAGGACAAGGCGCAGGTGTGAGCTCGGAGCCCGAGACGCCCGACGGAACCGCCGGCCGGCCCGCCGTCGAGGACGCCCGCGACTTCGCGGGCGTCCCCGACGACACCCAGCGGCTCTGGACCCCGCACCGCATGGCGTACATCGGCGGAGAGAACAAGCCCGAGGATCCTCACGACGACGCGCAGTGCCCCTTCTGCGCTGCGCCGAAGCGCACCGATGAGGACGCGCTGATCGTCCACCGCGGGAAGAGCGCGTACGTGATCCTGAACCTGTACCCGTACAACGCCGGCCACCTGCTGGTGTGTCCGTACCGCCACGTCTCGGACTACACGGACCTCGACGAGGCAGAGGTGCTCGAGGTCGCCGAGCTCACCCGTACTGCGATGCGCGTGATCCGCGAGGTCTCCGCACCGGCGGGCTTCAACCTCGGCATGAACCAGGGCGAGGTCGCCGGGGCCGGCATCGCCGCGCACCTGCACCAGCACGTGGTGCCGCGCTGGCCGGGGGATGCGAACTTCCTGCCCGTCGTCGGCCGCACCAAGGCGATCCCGATCCTGCTCGCCGACACCCGTCGGCTGTATGCCGACGCGTGGCCTGAGCTAGCATGACCGAGGCCGTCCCGGCAGCGCTCCGCAGGCGGGGCGGACCCCGGGGCGGGTCGCACCGACCGGGGGAGAGGCAGGAGCGTCCGTGACGAGCACGACCGGGAGACCGCCGGCCCCTGCCCCGCAGTCGATGCCCGGGCCTGCCCCGCATCGCGCGACGAGCGGCGGCGAGGTCAGCTCCGACCCCTACGGCTACGACATCGAGCGGGTGGACCCGAACGCCCCCGCCCGGATCGGCGGCGGGCGCGCCCCGCGCCGCCGCCGGCGCCCCTGGGTGAGGTGGGCGCTGTTCGCGCTGTCCTTCCTGATGCTCGCAGCCTCCGCAGTGGCGCTGTACCTCTTCGTGATCCTTCCGCTCGGCTTCGGCACCTCCCTGGTGGCGTTCACGGCCGCGCTGGTGCCGGTCGCGATGATCTTCGCGGCGGTGTGGTGGCTGGACCGGTACACCCCGCAGCCACGGATGTCGCTGATCTACGCCTTCGCCTGGGGGGCGATCGGCTCGGTGCTGCTGGCGCTCTTCGTCGGCACCTTCTTCGACGCCTGGATCTCCCCGGCGGAGGAGACCCAGCTGGTCGACAGCTTCCTCGGCGCTGTCGTGCAGGCCCCGGTCATCGAGGAGACGATGAAGTCCGCGGGGCTGATCGGTCTGCTGGTCTGGGGCCGGCGCTATATCTCCGGACCGCTCGACGGCGTGGTCTACGCAGCGCTGATCGCCGGTGGTTTCGCCTTCACCGAGAACATCCTGTACTTCTCCCAGTCCTTCCATCAGGCCCAGGCCGCGGGTGAGATCGCCGTCTTCTGGCAGACCTTCTTCCTGCGCGGCATCCTCTCCCCCTTCGCGCACGTCTCCTTCACCGCGCTGTGCGGGCTGGGGCTGGGGATCGCCGCCGAGCGGCGCTCGCTGATGCTGTACTTCGGGCTCGGGACCGGCGGTCTCTCGCTGGGGATGGTGCTGCATGCACTGTGGAACGGTTCCACCTTCTTCCTCCCGGTGGATCCCGAAGCGCCCCTGGTCGGTTTCCTGCGCTACTACGCGAGCGTCCAGGTGCCGATCTTCCTGTTGCTGGTCGCCATCGTGCTCTTCCTGAGGCTGCGGGAGAAGCGCATCCTGCGCCGGCAGCTCTCGGAGTACGGCCGGGCCGGCTGGTTCTCCCCGGACGAGGTCGAGCTGCTGGTCTCGATGCGCCGGCGCCGTCGGGCCGAGGCCTGGGCGGCACGCCACGGCGCCGTGGCCCGGATCGGCATGCGCCATCTGATCAGCGCCGCGATCGCCCTGGGGATGGAGCGGCACAGCGTCCTGTTCGGACGGACGACGGCGAAGTCCCGTGCCCGTGAGCGCGAGCTGCTCGAGGAGATCACCGCTGACCGCCGCCTGCTCGGAGCGCTCACGGCGCCCGTCGTGCGCAGCTGAGCGGGACCTCCCGGCGCGCGCCGTGCGCTCCTGCGGCACGAGCATTCAGGGTGGGCTGCGACCTGGCCCTAGAATGGAGCGGCAATCCGCCGCCGGATGGCGGCAGAGTCGGGAGGAGAGAGATGGCAGGGCATTCCAAGTGGGCGACCACGAAGCACAAGAAGGCCGTCATCGATGCCAGGCGAGGCAAGCTGTTCGCCAAGCTGGTCAAGAACATCGAGGTCGCGGCCCGCATGGGTGGTCCTGACCCGGTCGGCAACCCGACCCTCTTCGACGCCATCCAGAAGGCGAAGAAGACCTCCGTCCCCAACGACAACATCGACCGCGCCGTCAAGCGCGGCGGCGGCCTGGACGGCGATGGGGTCGACTACGAGACGCTGATGTACGAGGGCTATGCCCCCGGCGGTGTCGCCGTGCTGGTCGAGTGCCTCACCGACAACAAGAACCGGGCAGTATCCGAGGTGCGTCTGGCCTTCAACCGGGGCGGCGGCAACATGGCCGATTCCGGCTCGGTGTCCTACCTCTTCGAGCGCAAGGGCGTCGTGGCGGTCCCCAAGGGGGAGCACAGCGAGGACGACCTGCTCGAGGTGGTGCTGGATTCCGGTGCCGAGGAGATCAACGACGAGGGTGAGACCTTCGAGATCATCTCCGAGGCCACGGACGTGGTCGCCGTGCGCACTGCGCTGCAGGAGGCGGATATCGACTACGACAGCGCAGAGGCGCAGTTCGTGCCGACCATGCGCACCCCCGTGGACCTCGACGGCGCCCAGAAGGCCCTGCGCCTGATCGAAGCTCTCGAGGACAGCGACGACGTGCAGAACGTCTACTCCAACCTCGACATCTCCGAGGACGTCGCCGCACAGCTCGCGGACGCGGAATGACCCTCGCGGACGGTGCGGCCGCCCCCGGCGGATCCGCACCGTCCGAGCCGTCCAGGTGCAGGAGCGGACGATGACCACGATGCGGGTGCTCGGGGTCGACCCCGGTCTGACCCGGTGCGGCATCGGCGTGGTCGACGCCCTCGGCGGGAGACGCGCCCGGCTGGTCCACGCCGGCGTGATCCGCTCCGAGAGCGAGGCACCGCTGGATCAGCGGCTGCTGACCATCGCGCGGGGCCTGCGGGCCGCGCTCGAGGAGTTCGCCCCGGACGCGGTCGCGGTCGAACGGGTCTTCAGCCAGAACAACATCTCCACGGTCATGGGCACCGCCCAGGTCTCCGGCATCGCCCTGCTCGAAGCGGCCGAGCGCGGGATCCCGACCGCCCTGCACACTCCCTCCGAGGTGAAGGCGGCGGTGACCGGCAGCGGCCGAGCCGACAAGAAGCAGATCCAGTCCATGCTGATCCGGCTGCTGAACCTGGACACCGCCCCGCAACCGGCCGACGCCTCCGACGCGGTGGCGATCGCGCTGACCCAGCTGTGGCGCGGTCCCGGCCCGGTGGCCCTGGACTCCACCGGGGCCGCCCGAACCAGCGCCCAGGCCGTCTGGGCCCGCGCCGAGCGGGAGGCGCGACGCGCCCGGGAGCGCTCCACCTCCCGCCACTGATCGAACAGGTGTTCTAGGCTGGTCCGGTGATCGCAACCCTGACCGGACGGGTCGCCCGCATCGACCTCGACTCCCTCGTGCTCGAGGTGGGAGGCATCGGCTACCTCCTCCGCACCACCCCACAGGCGCTCGGCGCCACCCGCCACGGTGCCGAGCTCACCCTGCACACCGAGCTGGTGGTCCGGGAGGACTCGCTGACCCTCTACGGCTTCCCGCACGCTGAGGAGGCCGAGACCTTCCGCATCGTCCAGTCGGTCTCCGGGATCGGGCCCCGCACCGCCCTCGCCGTGCTCGCAGTCCTGGATCCCGAGGAGCTGCGGCGGGCGGTCGCCGAGGAGGACACCAAGGCCCTCACCCGCACCCCCGGCATCGGCCCCAAGGTCGCCGGACGGATGCTGCTCGAGCTCGGCGGGAAGCTGCCCACGCCATCCACCCCTGTCCCGGGAGCATCGCCGGTCGCCGCCGCGCCCGCCGGGGCCCCGATGCCGACGTGGTCGAGGCGCTGGTGGGTCTGGGCTGGCCCGAGAAGGCCGCGCTGGGCGCGGTCGAATCGGTGCGGGCCGACGGCGGTGAGGACCTCGAAGCCGCCGAGCTGCTCCGCCGATCGCTGCGCGGCCTCGGAGGACATCGATGACCGACGCCGAGGATCCCTCGCTCACCAGCGCTGAGGCGGTGCCGCCGGAGCGCACGGCCGAGGCCGCGCTCCGCCCGCGCCACCTCGACGAGTTCGTCGGCCAGCAGGTGGTGCGCGATCAGCTGTCCCTGGTCCTGGATGCCGCCTCGGCGCGGGGACGCACTCCCGAGCACGTGCTCCTGTCCGGCCCGCCCGGGCTCGGCAAGACCACGCTGGCGATGATCATCGCCGCAGAGCTGACCGCCCCGCTGCGGATCACCTCGGGCCCGGCGATCCAGCATGCCGGCGACCTCGCCGCGATCCTCTCCTCCCTCGACGAGGGGGAGGTCCTGTTCATCGACGAGATCCATCGCCTGGCACGTCCCGCCGAGGAGATGCTCTACATCGCCATGGAGGACTTCCGGGTCGATGTCGTGGTCGGCAAGGGGGTGGGGGCCACTTCTATCCCGCTGGATCTGCCGCCGTTCACCGTGGTCGGCGCGACCACCAGGGCGGGCCTGCTGCCTGCTCCGCTGCGCGACCGCTTCGGCTTCATCGGTCACCTGGACTTCTACTCCCCGCAGGAGCTGAGAGAGGTGGTCCGCCGCTCCGCGGAGCGGCTGGAGGTCGCGCTGGAAGAGACGGCGTCGGTCGAGATCGCCTCCCGCTCGCGCGGCACCCCACGCATCGCCAACCGGCTGCTGCGCCGGGTCAGGGACTGGGCGCAGGTGCGGGGGAGCGGTCGGCTCGACCTGGCCGCCGCGAAGGAGGCGCTGCGCGTCTACGAGGTCGACGAACGTGGCCTGGACCGACTGGACCGGGCGGTGCTGTCTGCGCTGTGCGGGCGCTTCTCCGGAGGACCGGTGGGGCTGTCGACCCTCGCCGTCGCGGTGGGGGAGGAGACCGAGACGGTCGAGACCATGATCGAGCCCTATCTGGTGCGCGAGGGCTTCCTGCTGCGCACCCCCCGGGGCCGGGCGGCGGCGCCGGCGGCCTGGACCCATCTGGGGCTCGCCCCACCGGAGGGGCCAGAGGGGGTCGCGCCGATGCTCGGCCGCTTCTGAGCCGGGCCCGCACCGTCCTCGGCGAGGTCCGCGTTCGAGCTCCGACCGGGTCGCGCTGACGGTCCCGGACCCCTCCCGCCGATGCGCCGCCCGCGTACGGTTCCTCACGCCGACCCTGGGTGGGCGGCGGGGCTTCGGCGGGTACAGTGGGGCGGTCAGTCGCCCGCGGCGGCACCGCATCGTGCAGGAGCACCGTGCGCGCGCCGTCCGCCGAAAGGAACTCCGTGGAATCTCTCCTCCCCCTCCTGCTCATCTTCGCCGTGATGATGCTGCCCCTGATGTGGATGTCGAGCCGTCAGAAGAAGGCTCAGCAGAAGCAGCTCGAGCGTGTGCGCCAGCTCGGCGTGGGCGACGAGGTGCGCACCCACTCCGGCTTCTTCGGCCTGATCGTGGAGGCCTACGACGATGTCGTGGTCCTCGAGAGCGAGGACGGCTCCCAGAGCAAGTGGGCACGTCAGTCGATCGCCCAGCAGGTCAACCAGGAGGAGCTGCTGGAGGCCGAGACAGAGGACGAGGAGAGCTCCTCGCAGGACGCCATCCCCGGGGTCACCGTCTCCGACGACTCCGCCCGTGATGAGGACGTCCGGCGAGACCGCGACTGACCTCCCGGGCCGCACCGCCCCGCTGCGATCGTCCGCGGTCGTCGCATCTGAGCTTCGACCACCCGCCATCCTGAGGAACTTCGCATCATGCCTGCACGTCGAATCGCCCTGGCGGCCCTCGCGGTGCTGATCCTGCTGCTGGGCGGCGGAGTCGGTGCCGGTATCTGGAAGGGCGGCTGGGAGCCGGCCCCCAAGCTCGCGCTGGACCTCGAGGGCGGGACCCAGATCATCCTGCAGGCCCAGTCCCGCGACGGTGCCGAGATCGACGCCGACGCGATGGAGCAGGCGCGTCAGATCATGAGCCAGCGCGTCAACGCCATGGGCGTGGCGGAGACCGAGATCACCGTCCAGGGTGGGACCAACATCGTCATCGATGTTCCCGGGCAGCTCGACCAGGAGACCTCCGAGGCCGTCCGGCAGACGGCCGCCATGTCCTTCCGTCCCGTCCTGGGCGTCGTCGCTCCGGAGGGTGTGGACGAGGCGGCTCCCTCCGACGGCGGGGGGAGCTCCGACGGCGGCGGCGAGGCCTCCGCCGTCGGGGAGAGAGCACGCCGGAGTCCTCCGAGGCGCCGGCGGATCCTTCTCAGCACCTGTTCGACGGACTGCCCGGCACGGATCCCGCGATGGCGCCGCCCCCGGTCCCGGCCGACGGAGAACTGCCCTATCCGGCCTGGTCGATGGAATGGATCACCCCGGAGGTCCAGACCGAGCTGATGACGGCGGACTGCGTGGACCCCGGGGCCCAGCAGGAGAAGGTCACCGAAGCTCCCGCCGATGAGCCGGTGGTCGCCTGCGACCCGGACGCCACCGCGAAGTACCTGCTGGGTCCGGAAGTCGTCGCCGGCTCCGCGATCAAGGACTCCGGCGTCTCCTCCGACGTCACCCCGACCGGCCAGGCCACCGGGTACTACGTCGTGAACATGAGCTTCTCCGAGGAGGGTTCCCAGGGCTTCGCCGATCTGACCACGGCGCTCTACAACGGTGAGGGCGGAACGGACGCCTTCGGCATCGTGCTGGACGGTCTGGTGATCTCCGCCCCGCAGGTGCAGGAGCCCTCCACCGGCGGTGAGGCCCAGATCTCCGGGAACTTCTCGCAGGACGAGGCGAGCCAGCTCTCCGACCAGCTGCGCTTCGGTGCCCTGCCGCTCGAGTTCGAGGTGGCCTCGGAGCAGCAGATCTCGGCGACCCTGGGCGCCGACCAGCTCGAGATGGGGCTGATCGCCGGGCTCATCGGTCTGGCGCTGGTGGTCCTGTACGCCTTCGCGCAGTACCGCCTGCTCGCGATGGTGACCACCTCGAGCCTGCTGATCATGGGGCTGCTGACCTACGGCACGCTCACCACGCTCTCGAACATCCCCGAGATCGGCTACCGCCTCTCGCTGGCCGGTGTGGTGGGTCTGATCGTCGCGATCGCCTTCACCGCCGACTCGTTCATCGTCTACTTCGAGCGGGTCCGGGACGAGATCCGAGAAGGGCGCGGGATCGTCGCGGCAGTCGACCACGGCTGGGATCGGGCCAAGCGCACCATCCTCGCCTCCGACGCCGTCAACCTCCTCGCCGCGGTGGTGCTGTACGCGCTGTCCACGGGAGGGGTGCGCGGCTTCGCCTTCGTGCTCGGTCTCACCACCGTGCTCGATCTGGTGATCGTCTTCCTCTTCACCCACCCGCTGCTGCAGACGCTGGTGCGCAGCCGCTTCTTCGGCAAGGGCCACCCGTTCAGCGGTCTGGATCCGGCCCGTCTGGGGCGCCGGGTCCCCGCCTATGCCGGGCGCGGACGGGTGCGTCCGCTCACCGAGCGCGGCGAGCGCGGCAGCTCCGACGGCGGCGACGAGGTGCGTGAACCGATCGCCGTGCGGCGCGCCCGCCTGGAGCGTGAGGCCACGGAGCGAGCGGCGGCAGCGGAGGCCACCGCGGGCCAGGAACGAGACCGTGACGACCGTCCGTCCGATCCGGGATCCGCGAACGCCGAGGGCGGCGATGACACCGATGACCCGGATGACACCGAGGAGCAGAGCCGATGACCGCGACCTTCGCCCGTTTCGGCAATGATCTGCACGGCGGTCGCCGCACCGTCCCGATCATCACCCGACGTCGCACCTGGTACCTGTTCAGCCTCGTCCTGATCGTGCTCCTCGCGGTGTTCTCCGTGGTGCGGGGCCCGAACTTCGGCATCGAGTTCACCGGCGGCTCCGAGTTCCAGGTCGCGGGGGTCGCGGATACGGAGCAGACCTCAGCCCGCGAGGTCGTCCGCGATCATCTGCCGGAGAACGAACCGCGGATCACGGTGCTGGGCAGGGACACCCTGCGGGTCCAGACCGAGCAGCTGGACTCGGGCGAGACGGCCGCCGTCGCCGAGGACCTCGCCGTGGCCTACGGGGTCTCCTCCGACGCCGTCTCGAGCTCCTTCATCGGGCCGGTGTGGAGCGGAGACGTCACCCAGAAGATGCTGCGCGGCGTGATCGTTTTCCTGGCACTGGTCGCGGCGATGATGGCGCTGTACTTCCGCAACCTCAAGTCCTCCCTGGCCGCGATGGGCGCCCTGTCCCACGACATGCTGATCACGGTGGGCGTGTATCTGGTGGTCGGCTTCGAGATCACCCCGGGCACCGTGATCGGCTTCCTCACCGTGATGGGGTACTCGCTCTACGACACCATCGTCGTCTTCGACAAGGTGCGCGAGAACACCGCCGGCCTGGTCCGGCAGGACCGCACCACCTATGCCGACGAGGTGCAGCGCGCTGCGAACCAGACGCTGGTGCGCTCGATCAACACCTCGGTGGTGGCGCTGCTGCCCGTGGGGTCGATCCTGTTCATCGGTGCCTTCCTGCTCGGCGCCGGCACGCTCAAGGACATCTCCCTGGCCCTGTTCATCGGCATCATCGCCGGCACCTACTCATCGATCTTCCTGGCCCCGGGCTTCCTGGTGGACCTGCGCCGCGGCGAGCCGGAGATCTCCGCGCACACCACGAAGGTGCTGCGGGCACGACGCGGACAGGATCCCGAGCAGGCCGTGCCGGCCACAGGCCTCCAGGACGCGGATCCCTCGAGGATCGCGTCGCTGGAGCGCATCACCGCCGACCGCGGGACCGGCACCGGAGCCGCTTCCGGGCGGCCTGCGCGCTCCGCCGCCCCGGCCGCCCCGCGGCGCCAGCCCCGCCGCACCACCCGCCGCCGGCGCACCCACGAGGGAGGGGCCCGATGAGCGGAGCCGGCGGCCCCGGCGCGGATCACGGCGCTGCAGAGGTCGATGCGCTGCTGGCCTCCCACATCTCGGAGCATCCTGACTTCCCGATCCCCGGGGTGCTGTTCCGTGACATCACCCCGCTGCTGCGGGACCCCGTGGCACTGCGCACCGTGATCCAGCACTGGAGCACCCTGCTCCCCGAAGGCGTCGAGTACATCGTCGGCACCGAGGCGCGGGGCTTCGTGCTCGGTGCTCCGCTGGCGTACGAGATCGGGGCCGGTTTCATCCCGGTGCGCAAGGCCGGGAAGCTCCCGGGCGATCCCGCCGGGCTCACCTATGACCTCGAATACGGCAGCGCGAGGATCGAGATCCCGCAGGACTCCTTCTCGGCCGGCGCCCGAGTCCTGCTGGTAGACGACCTGCTGGCCACTGGCGGCACCGCGGCGGCGACGCTCGAACTGACTCGACGGTTCGATGTGGAGGTGCTCGGCGCCACGTTCCTCATCGAGCTCATGGGACTCGGGGGGCGCGACCGGCTGCCGGACACCGAGCTCTCGACCGTCTGGCAGATCGAGGACTGATCTCGTTCCCGGACCGGCGCACAGCCCGGGGCGGGACCTCCGGGGGCGAGGTTCGAAGCAGTGGTGACCCACGCGTAGACTGGGCCTCCCAGCCAGGAGGTGTGCATGCCGCAGGAGCCAGCATCCCCGCCCTCGAGGGCCTCCGTCCCGACGGGTGGTGACAGCGCCGCGCCCGCATCACCGGCCGCCTCGCCGCCCCGACCGCCGGGCGCGGCATCCCGCCGCAGCCGTTCACGGCTGTCCTTCTTCTCCTCCCGCGCCGGGTCGTCGGTCGATCCCCTCCTGGCCCCGCTGCTGGAGACCATGACGGCGGTCAGCCCGAAGGAGAACCCCGACCTCGTCCGCCGCGCCTACACCGTCGCAGAACAGGCACATCGCGGTCAGACCCGCAAGAGCGGCGACCCGTACATCACCCATCCGGTGTCGGTGGCGATGATCCTCGCGGAACTCGGCTCCCCGGCCGAGGTGATCGCCGCCGCGCTGCTGCACGATACGGTCGAGGACACCGACTATTCGCTGGAGCGGCTGCGCAGCGAGTTCGGCGAGGTGATCGCCGTGCTGGTCGATGGCGTCACGAAGCTCGACAAGGTCACCTACGGTGAGGCCGCGCAGGCGGAGACCGTCCGCAAGATGATCGTGGCGATGAGCCGGGATGTCCGGGTGCTGCTGATCAAGCTCGCGGACCGGCTGCACAACGCTCGCACCTGGAAGTACGTCCCGGCGGCCTCCGCGGAGCGGAAGCCGAAGGAGACGCTCGAGATCTACGCCCCGCTGGCGCACCGGCTGGGCCTGAACACGATGAAGTGGGAGCTCGAGGACCTCTCCTTCCAAGTGCTGTACCCGAAGGTGTATGAGGAGATCGTCTCCCTGGTCGCGCAGCACGCCCCGGCCCGGGAGCAGTACCTGACGACCGTCTCCACCCAGATCAACGAGGACCTGCGCAAGGCGAAGATCAAGGCAGAGGTCACGGGCAGGCCCAAGCACTACTACTCCATCTACCAGAAGATGATCGTGCGCGGCCGGGACTTCTCCGACATCTACGACCTGGTCGGGGTGCGCGTGCTGGTGGACACCGTCCGCGACTGCTATGGCGTGCTGGGCACCCTGCACGCCCGGTGGTCGCCGGTGCAGGGCAGGTTCAAGGACTACATCGCGCTGCCGAAGTTCAATCTCTACCAGTCGCTGCACACGACGGTGATCGGACCCACCGGCAAGCCCGTGGAGATCCAGATCCGGACCCGTGAGATGCACCGGCGGGCGGAGTACGGCGTCGCCGCGCACTGGAAGTACAAGGCGATGGCCGGTACCCAGGGCGCCGCAGACGCCTCCCCGGGGGCAGCGACGCGGCCTGGCTGCGGCAGCTCATGGATTGGCAGAAGGAGACCACGGACTCCGGTGAGTTCCTGGACTCGCTGCGCTTCGAGATCAACACGCAGGAGGTGTACGTCTTCACCCCGAAGGGGGATGTGCTGGCGCTCCCGCAGGGTGCCACGCCCGTCGATTTCGCCTATTCCGTGCATACCGAGGTGGGGCACCGCACCATCGGGGCGCGGGTCAACGGTCGCCTGGTCTCGCTCGAGTCGAGCCTGTCCACCGGCGACGTGGTCGAGGTCTTCACGTCGAAATCCCCCGACGCGGGCCCCAGCCGGGACTGGCTGGGCTTCGTGAAGTCGCCGCGCGCCCGGAGCAAGATCCGCCACTGGTTCTCCAAGGAGCGGCGCGAGGAGGCACTGGAGAAGGGCAAGGAGGAGCTCGCCAAGGCACTGCGTCGACAGGACCTGCCCATGCGGCGCCTGCTGACGCATGACACGCTCGCCACCGCCGCCGATGACCTGAACCTGCCCTCGGTCGATGCCCTTTACACCTCGATCGGGGAGGGGCACACCGGGGCCCAGCACGTGGTCGAGAAGCTGCGGGCATCGTTCGGTGGCACGGTCGGCGCGGAGGAGGACCTGGCCGAGATCACGCTCCCCTCCCGGGTGCGCTCACGGGCCGGGCGCGAGGAGCGGCACGCCGCGGAGACCGATCAGGGCGTCATCGTCGATGGCCACGCGGACCTCTGGGTCAAGCTCGCCAAATGCTGCGGCCCGGTGCCGGGAGACCCGATCGTCGGCTTCATCACCCGCGGCTCGGGAATCTCCGTCCACCACGAGACCTGCACCAACGCGATCCAGCTGCGAGAGCAGCAGCCCGATCGGATGGTCGAGGTCTCCTGGTCGGGCCGTCACAGCGCCGCCTATCTCGTGCACATCAAGATCGAGGCGCTGGACCGCCCGCGCCTGCTGACCGATATCGCTCTGGTCATCTCCGAGCAGCAGGTGAACCTGCACTCCGCCTCTGCGCAGTCCAACAGCGATCGGCTCGCCACCAGCTTCTTCTCCTTCGAACTGGCCGATCCCTCGCACCTGCAGTCCGTCCTCGCACATGTGCGGAGGATCGAGGGCGTCTACGACGTCTACCGGGTCACGGCCGATGGCAAGCCCGTGGGTGCGCCGTCCCAGCTCACCTCCCGCTGACCGCCCAGCACCTCCTCCAGCCGCTGCCGGGCGGACTGCACCCCCGGATGGCGGTGCATCTGCTGCAGCTGATGACGGACCTCGTGGGTCCGGAGGTGGCCGTGGGCGGCCAGCCCCTGCAGCAGGGGTGTGGCGACCGAGGCCGGGGTGAACCTGAGCAGATCCATCGCCGTGCGCACCGGGATCGTGATCGGGGTGCCGCCGATCGTCTCGACCTCCTCCGGCCGCAGCCGCGCAGTGCGCAGCACGACCCCTGCCAGCTCGCCCCGATGGGCCGAGGACAGCAGCTCCGCCGGGGCCGGGGGCTCCCCGCCCAGCAGCACCCAGGCCGCGGAGGGGCCGGCGATCACATGATGCGATTGCAGCTGGGAGCCGAGGGCACAGCCGAGGGCGAGAGCCCGCTGCACGGCGGTGCCCAGCAGATCCGGGGGGACGTACCGCCCGGGCAGCAGGCGCTTGAGGTAGCCCTCGGCGACCAGCACCCGGGTCGGCGGCGTCTCCTCCCAGCGCTGCAGGGCCGTGCCCATCGGGACAGCGAGCTCTGCCGCATGGCGGGACCAGGCCGCGCACAGGCCGATGGAGGAGAGACGATCCAGCTCGGCTCCGCCCGCGTCGGGGCTCAGCGGCTCAGCAGCTGTGGTCGACCCGGGACCGGCGGAGGAGAGGAACGGTTCCATGCACCGACTGTGGCCCAGTGATGCGCAGAGAGCAACGCCCCCGCCTGTCACTGTGGACGGGCGGGGGCGGTGGAGGAGCGGTCGCCGGTCGGGGCGAGCCGGCGAAGGCTCAGCCGAGATCGCGCGCCGAGCGCTCGATCACCGCGAGCCATTCCTTGCGTGCCTCGAGCGCGGCCTCGGCCTCGGCGATCTTCTTCGGGTCCCCGCCGGCCACGGCCCTGTCCAGGGTCTCCTGGTAGGACGCGATCGCAGAATGCAGCTGCGAGGAGGCGCCCTCCACCCGAGCCTTGGTGCGCGGATCGGTGCGCCGCCACTCATCCTGCTCGGCGTTCTGCACCGAGCGCTCGACCTTCCGCAGGCGGTCATCGATCCGCCTCATATCGCCACGGGGGACCTTGCCGGCCTCCTCCCAACGATCCTGCACCGAGCGCAGCTTCTTCTTCGCGGCCTCCAGATCCTTCGCAGGGTCGATGGCCTCTGCCTCGGACAGCAGCGACTCCTTGACGGTGAGGTTCTCGCGCTGCTCGGCCTCGGTCTCGTGGAGGTCGGCGTTGCGGGCCTGGAAGAAGGTGTCCTGCGCGGCCTTGAACCGCTTCCACTGCGCGTCGTCCTTCTTGCGGCTGCCGCGCGGGGCACGACGCCACTCGTCCATCAGGTCCTTGTAGGCCCGCACGGTGGGCCCCCAGTCCGTGGACTCCTGCATCGCCTCGGCACGGACGATCAGCTGCTCCTTGACCTGCGCGGCCTCAGCATGCTTCGCGTCCAGCTGGGAGAAGAACTGCTTGCGCATCCGGTCGAAGGTCGCACGGGCTGCGGAGAGCCGCTTCCAGAGCGCTTCCTCGGTGGGGCGGTCCAGGGAGACGTCATCCGTCTGCATCTGCTTCCAGGTGGAGACCATCTGGCGCATGGTCTCTCCGGCGTTCTTCCAGGAGATCTGCTCCGGATCCGTGGCCACCAGCGTCTCGATGGACTCGACGAACTCGGTGCGGCGCCGTACAGCCTCCGCACGGCCCTCAGCGCGCTTGGCCTCGAGCGCCCGGATCTTCTCCTTCGCCAGCTCCCGCAGCTCGTTCGCCCGCGTCCGCAGAGCCGGGATATCCCCGACGACCTGCGGCTCCTTCATGTTCTTGCGCAGGTTCTCGAGCAGCCTGTTCAACTCGTTCTGAGTGTGCTCGGGAGCATTGAGCGTGGTCTGGGTGAGGTCGAGGAAGGCGACCAGGTCGAGATATCCCCGGGCGAAGGGCTCCAAGGCCACCTGAGGGTCCGTCTCGGTGGTGGTCCCGACGGTCCGCACCTGGGTGCCGTCCTGGACCGTGATGGTCCCGTCCTCGGTGACCGTGCCGAACGCTGCGGCGGCAGTGATCTGCTCCGGGTCGTACTCGGTGACCGGCGGCGCGACCGGCAGCAGAGCGGCGCTGGGCTTCTTCGCGGCCAGTGCGGCCGGCGTGGGGGCGCTGGGGCGCGGGCCGCGCGCCATGGGCTTGGGTGCCGTCGGCGCGGGTGCCGACGAGCGCTCATCGGCCGCGGGCTGCGCCGCTTCCTCCGTCTGATCCGACGGCTCCGCCGGGGTCGCAGACGGCGTGTCCCGCACGGGCCCAGCGATCGGGTCCGCGGTCTCGGACTGCGTGGACGGTGCAGCCTGCTGGTCCTGCTCAGTCTGTTCAGACTGTTCAGCCTGCTGGGCCTGTTCAGTCTGTTCGGACTGTTCAGCCTGCTCGGCCGCTGCGGTCGCAGGACCGTCGGCGCCGGGTGCGGTGCCAGTGGCGGCCGGGGAGCCCGGCTCCGCCGGGGAGGGCGCGGGCTGACCAGAACCCTGATCGGCGCCGGAATCGGGGGTCTGCGCGGCGGGGGAGGACGCGGGGACGGGGGTCTCGGACTCGCTCACGATTGAGCTCCTTCGAAAGGATCCGCTGCAGGGCGGGACACTGCCGCCGGGATCGGCGGTCGGGCTGGCAGGCGGCCATCCCCGTCAGGGGGCGGACCGCCTCAGGGAACTCTACAGCGACGCGCACCTGAGGGAGGACTCGTCCGGCTGTCCGCCCCACCCCGCGCTATCGGGGATAATGGCGTTCGGCACTCAGCCCATGACCGAGAAGGAAGTGCACCGCATGGCGAAGATCGCCGCCCTGTCAGGATTCCCGGAATGGCTCCCCGCGGAGCGGCTCGTCGAGCAGCACGTGATCGACGTGTTCCGTGAGGTGGCCGAGCTGCATGGCTTCTCGGGCATCGAGACGCGCTCCGTCGAGCCGCTCGACCAGCTGCTGCGCAAGGGCGAGATCGACAAAGAGGTGTACGTCCTGCGCCGGCTGCACGCCGAGGAGGAGAGCGCCGAGCCGGACCGTGAGGACCGTTCGCGCACACTGGGCCTGCACTTCGACCTCACGGTCCCGCTGGCCCGCTACGTGCTCGAGCACCAGAACGACCTCGCCTTCCCGCTGCGACGGTTCCAGATCCAGAAGGTCTGGCGCGGCGAACGCCCCCAGGACGGTCGCTTCCGCGAGTTCTACCAGGCGGACCTCGACGTGATAGGGCAGGACACCCTCCCCGGGCACATCGAGGCCGAGGTCGCTGTGGTGATGGCCGAGATCCTCGATCGGCTCCCGACGCCCTCGTTCACGATCCATGCCAACACCCGGCGACTGTCCGAGGGCTTCTTCCGGTCGATCGGGCTCGAGGACCACACCGCTGTGCTGCGCGTCCTCGACAAGCTGCCGAAGGTCGGACAGGACGCGGTCCGGGACCTGCTGCTGGCCGAGACCGGTGCGAGCACGGAGCAGGCTCAGGCCTGCCTCGATTTCGCCTCCATCCGCACCCGGGACGGCTCCTTCGCCCAGCAGGTGCGGGACCTCGGCGGCAGTGGCGAGATGGTCGAGCAGGGGATCGCAGAGCTCACCGCGGTCCTCGAACGCGTCGAGGCGGCGGTGCCCGGGGTGATCCTGGCAGACCTCTCGATCGCACGCGGCCTGGACTATTACACGGGCACGGTCTTCGAGACCTTCGTGAGCGGGCACGAGTCCCTGGGCTCGATCTGCTCGGGTGGTCGCTATGACTCCCTGGCCTCCGACAACCGCCACACCTACCCCGGTGTCGGACTCTCGATCGGCCTGTCACGCCTGGTCTCCCGTCTTCTCTCGGCCGGTCTGGCCACCGCCTCCCGCTCGGTGCCCACCTGCGCGCTGGTCTCCGTCGCGGATGAGCAGCACCGCCACCTCAGCGATGCCGCCGCACGGGCGCTGCGCAGCCGTGGCATTCCCTGCGAGGTCGCTCCGAGCGCCGCGAAGTTCGGCAAGCAGATCCGGTACGCGGATCGTCGGGGGATCCCCTTCATCTGGTTCCCGGGGATCGACGGGGCCGCCGATCAGGTCAAGGACATCCGCAGCGGTGAGCAGACGGAGGCCGACGCCGCAGTCTGGGAGCCGCCGGTCGAGGACCGGACCGTGCGGGTCCTGCGTGCTGATGAGGGGCACCCCGCAGCACAGGCCTGAGGCCATGCGTCGGCCCTGAGCTCATCGGCGCGGCAGGAAGCCCTCCGTGCCGATGAGCTGAATCACATCTTCGCGGCACGGGAATGATCCCGGCCGCCGCAGCGTTCCACCGGTCATGGCTACGCTCACCCTGACCACCGAGAACCACGACAAGACCGTCGAGGACGGCATCGTCCTGATCGACTTCTGGGCGGGCTGGTGCGTGCCGTGCCAGCGCTTCGCACCGATCTTCGAGGAGGCCTCCGAGACCCACGAGGACGTCACCTTCGCGAAGGTCGACACGGAGGACCAGCAGGAGCTGGCGATGCGCTACGGCGTCACCTCGATCCCCACCCTGGTCGCCTACCGCGAGGGCATCCCGGTGTTCTCGCAGGCCGGTGCTCTCCCGCAGTCCGCTCTCGAGGATCTCGTCGGCCAGGTGAAGAACCTGGACATGGACGAGGTCCGCAAGGCCTATGCCGAGGCGCAGGAGCAGCAGGAGGGCTGAGACCCCGCCGCACCACGCGAGACGCCCCCGCCGCCGGAATCATCCGGTGACGGGGGCGTCGCTCATCCAGCAGGCGCTGGCCGTTCAGCCTTCGCTACGACGGAAGGGGCGACGCTTCGAATCGAAGCGGCCACCGCGGTCGTCGTGACGGGGACGGTCGTCGCGACGGAACGGACGCTCACCGTCCCGACGCGGGCCCTTGCCACCGCGCGGTCCGTGGTCGGGGCCGATCCGCAGCTCGCGGCCGCCGACCTTGGCGCGGGAGATCCGCTCCATCTGCTCCGCGGACAGGGAGCCGCGGATCTGGACCAGGGCGAAGGTCGGGAAGATCTGGATCTTGCCGATGTCCTTGCCGTGCAGGCCGCCCTCGCCGGTGATCGCGCCGACGATGCCGGGCGGCCGGGCGCCGTGGGTGTGGCCCACGCCGACCTTGTACGAGGTGTATCCGCGCTCGGTGCTCGGGGCATCGCCGCGCTGGCCGCGCTCCGCATGGCGGTCGTCACCGGAGAGCTTCGCCGTGAACTCCTGCTCCTCGGAGGCGGATCCGGGGCCGTCGTCACCCACGGACATCGCGCCGAGGGCGGCTGCGAGCTCCAGGGGATCGAGATCGTGCTCGGTGACGAACTCGCCGATCAGCTCGCGGTAGAGGTCCAGACGTCCGCGCTCGATCCGCTCGGGCAGCTTGGTCAGCTGCGCGGCCAGGCGATGCTTGGACACATCGCGCGGGGAGGGGATGTCCGCCTCGGCGAGCGTCTGCTTGGTCGCGCGCTCGATGTTCTTCAGGGCACGCCGCTCGTGGGGTCCGATGAAGGTCAGCGCTTCGCCGGAGCGGCCTGCACGGCCGGTGCGCCCGATGCGGTGCACATAGGACTCCGCCTCCTTGGGCACATCGAAGTTCACGACCAGACCGATCCGCTCGACGTCCAGGCCGCGGGCCGCGACATCGGTCGCGACCAGCACCTGCAGCGAGCCGTCGCGCAGTCGCTCGACGATCTTCTCGCGCTCCTTCTGCGGCACGTCGCCGCTGATCGACGCGGCGATCAGGCCGCGGGACAGCAGAGCGGTGCCGACCTCCTCGGCGGCGGCGCGGGTGCGCACGAACACGATCGCCGCCTCCGCCGGGGAGGTCTGCAGCACGCGGGCCAGCGCACCGGTGCGGTGCCGGAAGGGCACCACGGCGTAGGTCTGGGTCACGCTCTTGACCGTCGAGGACGCGGGAGAGACCCGCACGCGCACCGGGTCCTTCATATGGGTCTGGGCGACCCGCTGGATGGCGGAAGGCATGGTCGCGGAGAACAGGGCGACCTGACGGCTGGCGGGGGAGTGGGAGAGGATCTCCTCGACGTCCTCCGCGAAGCCCATCCGGAGCATCTCGTCGGCCTCGTCCAGGACGGCGAAGCGGATCGTGTCCAGGCGCAGATTCGTACGGCGCATGTGGTCCATCACACGGCCGGGGGTGCCGACGACCACCTGTGCGCCGCGGGCGAGGGCGCGCTCCTGTGGGCCGTAGGGAGAGCCACCGTAGAGCGCGACCACGTCGAGCCCGCCGATCGAGGTGGCGAAGGAGGAGATGGCGTCCGCCACCTGCATCGCCAGCTCGCGGGTCGGGGCGAGGACCAGGGCCTGCACCTCACGGCGCGAGGGGTCGATCGCGGCCAGCAGCGGCAGGCCGAAGGCGGCGGTCTTGCCGGTGCCGGTCTGGGCGACACCGATCACGTCGCGGCCCTCCAGCAGCGGCGGGATCGCCTGGGCCTGGATCGCCGAGGGGACGGTGAAGCCCAGCTCGTCGACCGCACGGCGCAGCGGCGCCGGCAGCGCGATGTCATCGAAGCTGGGGCCCGCAGGCGCCTCCGGCTCGACCGGTGCGGAGTCGGTGTCCGCCTGCACCGCCTCGGACGGTGCGGTCTCCGACGGTGCGGTCTGGGACGGTGCGGTCTCGGACGGTGCGGTCGAGTCGGGCTGCTCGGAGGCGGCAGGGGCGTGGGCAGGGGAAACGTCGGTCATGGTGTCCTTCGACAGTCAGGGGATGAACAAGCCCTAACGTGTCGCAGGGCGTGAGTGCCCGTTCAACGGGCGTGGGCGCCCATACATCTCGCGCAACGAGGATCATGCGGTGGCACGATGCGGCTCGGGCGATCTCGGGCGAAAACAGACCTGCTGTCTCGCAGGTCGGACCATGGTCGAGTCTACGGGCGGGATGGCCCGCGCAACAGTGCCGCGGTGGCGAGATCGCTCACGCTGAGCGGTAAGGTGGGCAGTCCACGCCATCGTGCGTGACGGCCGCCGGGCGCTGTGTTGCCGGGTGGGCCATGACCTGTCGAACCCATCAGAAGGACACCTCGTGCTGCGCACCCATACCGCCGGTGAGCTCCGCCAGGAGCACATCGGACAGACCGTCACCCTCACCGGCTGGATCGGCCGTCGCCGTGACCACGGCGGCGTGACGTTCCTCGATCTGCGCGACGCGAGCGGCGTCTCCCAGGTGGTGGTGCGCGAGGACGAGGCGATGCACCTGCGCAATGAGTACGTGCTGAAGGTCGTCGGCACCGTCGGGCGCCGCCCCGAGGGCAACGAGAACCCGCAGCTGCCCACCGGTGATGTCGAGGTCACCGCGAGCGAGGTCGAGGTGCTCAGCGCCTCGGCGCCGCTGCCCTTCCAGCTCGACGAGCACAGCGAGGTGGGGGAGGAGGCGCGCCTGCGCTACCGCTACCTGGACCTGCGCCGGCAGGGCCCGGCCGCCGCGATGCGCCTGCGCTCCGAGGTCAACCGCGCCGCCCGCGACACCCTGCTGGACCAGGACTTCATCGAGGTCGAGACCCCGACGCTGACCCGCTCCACCCCGGAGGGCGCCCGTGACTTCCTGGTCCCGGCACGCCTGGCCCCCGGCTCCTGGTATGCGCTGCCCCAGTCGCCGCAGCTGTTCAAGCAGTTGCTCATGGTGGGCGGCATCGAGAAGTACTTCCAGCTCGCCCGCTGCTACCGCGACGAGGACTTCCGCGCCGACCGCCAGCCCGAGTTCACCCAGCTCGACGTCGAGATGAGCTTCGTGGACCAGGAGGACGTGCTCGCCCTGGCCGAGCAGATCCTCACCGCTGTGTGGGCCAAGGGCGGCCACCAGATCACCACGCCGTTCCCGCGCCTCACCTACGCCGAGTCCATGCGTCGCTTCGGCTCCGACAAGCCCGATCTGCGCTTCGACCTCGAACTGGTCGAGATGACGGAGTACTTCCAGGACACCCCGTTCCGAGTGTTCCAGGCGCCCTACGTGGGAGCGGTGGTCATGGCCGGCGGCGCTTCGCAGCCGCGTCGCCAGCTCGATGCCTGGCAGGAATGGGCCAAGCAGCGCGGTGCGAAGGGCCTGGCCTACGTGCTGGTGCAGGAGGACGGCACCCTCACCGGGCCGGTCTCCAAGAACATCTCCGAGGCGGAGAAGGCGGGCCTGCTCGAAGCGAGCGGCGCCTCCACCGGTGACTGCATCTTCTTCGCGGCCGGCGAGGCGAAGGCCTCCCGCGCACTGCTCGGTGCGGCCCGGGGGGAGATCGCCGAGCGTCTCGGACTGATCGACCACGAGGCCTTCTCCTTCGTATGGGTCGTCGACGCACCGATGTTCGAGCCCGCGGCCGATGCGCGTGCCGCCGGTGACGTCGCCGTGGGCGGGGGTGCCTGGACCGCGGTGCATCATGCCTTCACCTCGCCGAAGCCCGAGTTCATGGACACCTTCGACACCGACCCCGGCGCGGCGCTGTCCTACGCCTACGACATCGTCTGCAACGGCAACGAGATCGGCGGCGGCTCGATCCGTATCCACGACCAGTCCGTGCAGCAGCGCGTCTTCCGCCTGATGGGCATCGGTGAGGAGGAGGCGCAGGAGAAGTTCGGCTTCCTGCTGGACGCCTTCCAGTACGGTGCGCCGCCCCACGGCGGCATCGCCTTCGGCTGGGACCGGATCGTGGCGCTGCTCGCCGGGCAGGACTCGATCCGCGAGGTCATCGCCTTCCCCAAGACGGGCAACGGCTTCGACCCGCTGACCGCCGCTCCGGCACCGATCACGCCGCAGCAGCGCAAGGAGGCGGGGGTCGATACCAAGCCCGCGCCGCGCGGCGAGCAGGAGAAGCCGGCCACCGGTGACGGGGCCCCGGCCGCCTGAGGGGCATTCGCCCAGACGAGAACGGCCGACGCGGAAGATCGCGTCGGCCGTTCTCGATATCGGTGCAGGCGCCGGCCCCGGGCGAGGGGGACATGCGCGCCGCGAGGGGTCAGCGCGGCGCCTGGCCGTGCTTGATCTGCACCCGGGGCAGGCGGAAGCGCCGGATCTGGATCGCCCGCATGATCCCGTAGCTGACCAGGCCGCGCTGGACCTCGCCGAAGCGCTCGGTGACCAGGTGTCGCAGGCGCTTGCGCAGCACCAGGCCGTCGATCACGCAGATCGCGATGCCGCCCCACAGCAGGATGATCATCCCGGTGGTCAGCACCGTGGTGAGCTGGGGACGGATCAGGGGGAGGAACAGCGAAAGGACCATGAACACCAGCGCGATCGGGAAGAAGAACTCCGCGATGTTCCAGCGGGAGTCGACCACGTCCCGCACGAAACTCCGTTCGGGGCCGCGGTGCTGCGCCGGCATCTTCTTCTCGTCGCCGGTCATCAGGGCCTGCTGGGACTCCTGACGCTCCCGACTGGCTCTCTCCCGGTCCCTGCGCCGAGCCTCCTTGCGGTCATCGACCACCAGGGGCCGACGGCGAGCGGCCTCGGCTTCCTTGCGGGTACGGGTAGGACGGCCCTTGGAGCCGGGGCGCGCGGGCTGCGGCTCGGGCTCGGAGCTCTGCGGGGTTCTGGACTTGCGGAAGATCACTGCAGCAGTCTAGGCGACGCCGGCGGCACCCTCCCCGTGCCCGGCACGTGATCTCGCCCGGGCCGGGCTCGGTGCTCGCACGGCGGCGGTAACGTGAGGGCCATGAGCACCCCTGATCCCGCACCCCGCACAGCTGTCACCGGTGATGCCGCGGAGGTCGAGGCGCTGCGGACGCGACTCGAGCCGCTGCTCCCGACCGCCATCGAGGACCTAAAGGACCTCGTGCGCATCCCGTCGATCGCCTTCTCCGGCTACGACCCCGAGCCGGTGCGCCGCAGCGCCGATGCGGTTGCGGAGCTGCTGCGGGGCGCCGGGATGGCCGAGGTGAGCATCGAGTCGGTCCAGGGCGGCAGTCCCGCAGTCATCGGGCGGAACCCGGCCGCCGCGGGCAGGCCCACGGTGCTGCTGTACGCCCATCACGACGTCCAGCCCACCGGTGCCGTCGAGGACTGGACGAGCGACCCCTTCGAGCCTGTCGAGCGGGACGGTCGGCTCTACGGCAGAGGTGCTGCGGACGACAAGGCCGGAGTGATGGCCCATGTCACCGCGCTGCGACTGGTCGGCGAGGAGCTCGCCGCCGATGGCATCGGCGTGACCGTATTCGTCGAGGGTGAGGAGGAGGCCGGATCGCCGACCTTCCGCCCCTTCATCGAGACCCATCGGGAACGTCTGGAGGCCGACCTCATCATCGTCGCGGACTCCGCGAACTGGGCGGTGGGCACTCCCGCCCTGACCACCAGCCTGCGCGGCGTGGTGGACCTCGTCGTCGAGGTGCGTGCGCTGGACCATGCCGTCCACTCCGGTCTCTTCGGCGGGCCGGTCCTGGACGCGCTGACGCAGCTGTCCCGGCTGCTGGCCACCCTGCACGACGAGAACGGCGAGGTGGCCGTCGACGGCCTGCTCCGTGCCGAGGACCCGACGGTCGAGATGGACGAGCTGGACTACCGCCGTGATGCCGGCGTGATCGACGGTGCCGAGCTCTCGGGCAGCGGCTCGTTGACCGCACGTCTGTGGACGCGGCCGGCGCTGTCCGTGATCGGCATCGATGCCCCCAGCGTGCGTGAGGCCTCCAACACCCTGGTGCCCGTCTCCCGGGCCAAGGTGTCCCTGCGGATCCCGCCCGGTGAGGACCCGGCCACCGCGATGGACGCGCTGGTCGCCCACCTGGAGCGGCACGCGCCGTCCACTGCACAGGTCACGATCCATCGCGGCGAGCAGGGCAAGCCCTACCGGGCGCAGCAGGAGGCACCGGCGATGGATCTCGCCCGGAAGTCCTTCGCACGGGCCTGGGGCGTGCCCGCGGTGGACACCGGCCTGGGCGGCTCCATCCCGTTCATCGCGGACCTGCTCGAGGTGTTCCCGCAGGCAGAGGTGCTCGTCACCGGCGTCGAGGACCCGGAATCCAGAGCTCATGGCATCGACGAATCGCTCCATCTGGGGGAGTTCGCGAAGGTGTGCCTGGCTGAGGCGCTGCTTCTGCGCGGTGCCGGGGCGCTCGAGGGAGCACGGGCGTGAATCATCCGCATCAGCGCACTGGTTCTTCGCAGAGTTCCGGAGGCGGCGGGAGCACGCCGGTCTCCCCCCTGCTGGTCCCGATGCTGCTCGTCGGCCTGGTGATCGGCTTCGTCGCCGGATACTTCTTGCTGTGGTGGGGCTTGATCGCGGTGGTGGCCGTGCTGGTGCTCGCCGCGTCCACGGTGCTGTCGGGCAGGAGCCGCGACGGCGCCACCGGGGCCGTGGTCGGCGTTCTGCTGGGATACGCCGGAATACTTCTGGTGGCGTTCTTCCGCGGAGTGGTGTGAGGGTCGGGCGCCCGGCTTCGCGGCAGGTCGATCCGGCTCGCCGGGACCTCCGCTGCCCGTTTTCGGCCGCTGAGGCGTATCCTGGCCGGACACGAGTTTCGAGGAGGACCTCATGACCACGCCCACCACTGAGCGCCCCGCCGCAGCGCATGGCGTCAACCTCACATCCGGCGCCGCCCAGAAGGTGACCACGCTGCTGGAGCAGGAGGGCCGCGACGATCTGCGCCTGCGCATCGCGGTGCAGCCCGGCGGCTGCTCCGGCCTGATCTACCAGCTGTACTTCGACGAGCGGATCATGGATAACGACCTGGTCGCAGATTTTGACGGTGTCGAGGTCGTCGTCGACAAGATGAGCAGCCCCTACCTCTCCGGTGCGGTGATCGATTTCGCCGACACCATCGAGAAGCAGGGCTTCACCATCGATAACCCGAACGCCGGAAGCTCCTGCGCCTGCGGCGACTCGTTCGGCTGAGCCGTCTCGACCGAGGTCCCCGCGCTGGTCGCGACGGTGGTCGGTCAAGCACTCAGGGCCCGGCCCGGTGACGATCACGTCACCTGGCCGGGCCCGTCTGCGTGTGATGCCGGCGACCTCGAGGTCACGGACCGGTCACGGACCCGGTGGGGCACGGATCGCGGCGAGTCGAGGTGGCCTCACCGCCTCCGAGAACCCGTATGATGACGATGTGCCGTCAAACGGCGGGCCGTCGGCCTGCCGAAGCCCTTCCTCTCCGGGAGGGCGCGGCGCTGTGGGCATGTCCCGCCCACATCAGTACCAGCTCCACATCGCGGAGCCGGCCGAGCCAGAGTGCTGGGCCCGGCGACGAGGTCTGGAGACGACGAGCGGAAGGTCATCCCCTGTGATCCCCCAGGTCCCCCAGCGCGCGCGACGCGGACGCCGCGCAGCGGCAGCAGGCCTCGCCCTGGCCACTTTGGTCCTCGCCGGCTGCACCCAGGCCCAGCAGCGCGGGTTCATGCCCGGTCCGGCTGATGGTCAGGAGGTCACCAACCAGACCGAGCGGATCACCGATCTCTGGGTCCATTCCTGGGCCGTGCTGGTCATCGTCGGTCTGATCATCTGGGGCCTGACGTTCTGGTGCGCGATCGCCTACCGTCGCCGCAAGCACGACACCGGCTTCCCGGTGCAGCTGCGCTACCACGTGCCGCTCGAGCTGATGTTCACGCTCGTGCCCGTGGTGATGGTGCTGACCTTCTTCTACTTCACCCAGCGCGACACGGCCGAGGTCGAGATGCACGTGGCGGAGCCGGACTACACCGTCAACGTGGTGGCCAAGCAGTGGAGCTGGGACATCAACTACGTCGACGACGACGTCCACGAGCCCGCCGGGGTGCAGTCCTTCGCCACCGGTGAGCCCGGTGCCGCGGAATCACTGCCGACCCTGTACCTGCCCGTCGACAAGAGTGTCGAGTTCCGCCTCGACTCCCGCGACGTCATCCATTCTTTCTGGGTCGTGGACTTCCTGTACAAGAAGGACATCTTCCCGGGGCACACCAACACCTTCCAGGTCACCCCGACCCGTGAGGGCACCTATATCGGCAAGTGCGCGGAGCTGTGCGGCGAGTACCACTCCGACATGCTGTTCAACGTGGTCGTCGTCTCCCAGGAGGAGTTCGATGAACACATGGAGGAGCTCCGCTCCCAGGGCAACGACGGCCAGCTCGGCGTCGACCTGAACCGTAACGACAAGGAGTGGAGCATGCGCGAGAAGCAGGACGACGCCGGTCCTCGCTACTCCGAGGAGAAGGCCACCGCCGGGACCGAGGGAGAGAACGAGTGAGCACCGAGACCACCGCCGCACCGAACACCTCGGTGCCGACGCGGTTCCAGGACGAGCGGCCGACGAATCTCGGCCGACAGTTCTTCAATCTTCTGACGACCACCGATCACAAGCTGATCGGCATGATGTACATGGGCATGGCGTTCATGTTCTTCGCGTTCGGCGGCCTGCTCGCGCTCGGCATCCGTGCCGAGCTCTGGGAAGCGGGACTGCAGGTCGTGGTCTCCAAGGACCAGTACAACCAGCTGTTCACGATGCACGGCACGATCATGCTGCTGATGTTCGGCACCCCGCTGTTCAACGGCTTCGCGAACTACCTGATCCCGCTCCAGATCGGCGCCGTGGACATGGCCTTCCCGCGCCTGAACATGTTCGCGTTCTGGATCACCGGCTTCGGCTCGCTGATCGTGGTCTCCGGCTTCCTCACTCCGCAGGGTGCGGCCTCCTTCGGCTGGTTCGCCTACGCGCCGCTGTCGGACGCCACGTTCTCACCAGGCCTGGGTGGTGATCTATGGGTCTTCGGCTTGGCCTTGCAGGGCTTCGGCACGATCCTGGGCTCGGTCAACTTCATCACGACCATCCTGTGTATGCGCATGCCGGGTATGACCATGTTCCGGATGCCGATCTTCACCTGGAACGCGCTGATCACCGCAGTGCTGGTGCTGATGGCATTCCCGCCGCTGGCCTCCGCGCTGCTGGCCCTGGGAGCTGATCGTCGCTTCGACGCGAACATCTTCGATGCGGCCAACGGCGGGCCGGTGCTGTGGCAGCACCTGTTCTGGTTCTTCGGCCACCCCGAGGTCTACATCCTCGCCCTGCCGTTCTTCGGCATCGCCACCGAGATCATCCCCGTGTTCTCGCGCAAGCCGATCTTCGGCTACAAGACGCTGGTCGGCGCGACGATCGCGATCGCGGCTCTCTCCGTCACCGTGTGGGCGCACCACATGTACTCCACCGGTGCGGTGATGCTGGACTTCTTCGCGTTCATGTCGATGACGATCGCGGTGCCCACGGGCGTGAAGTTCTTCAACTGGATCGGCACGATGTGGCGAGGCTCGGTGACCTTCGATACGCCGATGCTCTTCACCCTCGGCTTCCTCACCACCTTCATCTTCGGTGGCCTGACCGGCGTCATCCTCTCCTCGCCGATCCTCGACTTCATCGTCACGGACACGTACTTCGTGGTGGCCCACTTCCACTACGTCATGGCGGCGACCGTGATGTTCGAGATGTTCGCCGGATTCTACTTCTGGTGGCCGAAGATGTTCGGGTACAAGCTCAACGAGGGCCTCGGCAAGCTCCACTTCTGGCTCCTCGCCATCGGCTTCCACATGACCTTCCTGATCCAGCACTGGCTCGGTGTCGCCGGCGCCCCCCGCCGCTACGTGAACTACCTCGCGGAGGACGGCTACGACTGGATGAACCAGATCTCCACGATCGGCGCAGTCATCACCGGCATCTCTACTCTGCCGTTCCTGCTCAACGTGGTCCTGACCCACCTCAAGGGCAAGAAGATCGAGGTCGACGACCCGTGGGGCTATGGCGCATCCCTCGAGTGGGCGACCACCTGCCCGCCGCCCCGTCACAACTTCCATTCGCTGCCTCGCGTGCGATCCGAGCGTCCCGCCTTCGATCTCCACCACCCGGAGGTTGCGCTGCAGGACCACATGCTCGCGGAAGAGCCCGCCCTGAACCCTAGGACGAACTGACATGAGAACAAGCGCAAAGATCTTCTGGATCCTGGGAGTCTTCTTCCTGGTCGTGGCGATCGTCTACGGATTCCTCACCTATCGGTATGAGCCGCTCGGCATCGAGACCGTCGGCTTCCCCGCGGTCATCGCGCTGTCGGGCCTCGGCTTCATGATCGCGATGGCGCTGACCCTCGCGCTGCGCAAACACGATCAGGACGCCTCGGACGACCTGGAGGGCGAGGTCTCCGAATCCGCCGGTGTGCAGGGAAGCTTCGCCCCCTACAGCTGGGCACCGCTCTGGCTGGCTACCGGAGCCGCGCTGTGCTTCCTCGGCGTGGCCGCCGGGTGGTGGATCTTCGCCTTCGGCATCCTCTTCGCCATCTACGGTCTTCTCAGCTGGGTGCTGGAGTTCTCCACCGGTCAGCACGCGCACTGAGCTGACAGCACACGGGCGGCCTCCTCGGCCCTCCGTCGTACAGGCCCCGCATCGTTCATCGATGCGGGGCCTGTTGCTCTCTGCCCGTCGATGCTCCTCGAGCAGCTGCATGCCGTGACCAGATCCAGACTCGACGATGCACGTATGAAATGCGCTGTAAGGGCCGCTACAGCCGTCAGCTGTAGTTATGTCGACGAAGACTTGTGCGTTCACGCGTGCGGCGGAGGCGTCATCCCCGCTGGGCGGCCACGATCTTCGGCTGCTCGTCGGCGCAGTGCTAGCGTGAAGCTCCGCAACCGCAGCCCTGGTCATGCCCCGTCCAGCCATCCTGCGGCGATCGACTCGAGGGGAGACGTCCATGATCGGCAGCGCCAAGAGCCCGGTGGAGCGCGCCGAGAAGCAGCTGCTCCGCCTCTTCCCCGACGATCCGGATCTCCTCGTGGCTACGGCCTGGGCGACCGAGACGCTGCGCAGTCAGGAGCTGGACCCCTCCGCATCGCCGCTCCGCTCCCTGCGTGCGCTGCGACGCGCCGACCGCCGCCTCGGCGCGGCGGCAGCACGCTATCTGGTCGAGGCGGCCGCAGGGCGGCCCCCGGTGAGCCGGCGTCGTCCGGCACCGCCCACTGCGCAGTGATGCCGGGAAGGGTGCCGGCTGCGGATGCGCTCTCGCACCATGGGCGCTCCTGCACGGAGACTCCGAGGAAGGGAGCTCCCGGGACCCTTCTGGACCGGTGAGGGGGCTCCTGGGCGGCCGCGGCACCGCTATGGGCGGTGGGGAGTGGGGGAGTGGGCGTCGGCTCGCTGCACTGCGCGTCCGGAGCCGATGCGGCGGCAGACAGAAGAGGGACGGGCCCCGGGAGAGGAATCCTCTCCCGGGGCCCGTCCCCTGCGCGGTGGGTTCCGCGGCGGTCGACTCAGTGCATGGCCATCTCGTACGGCGTGCGGTGGTCCCCGCCGGTCGCCTCGTCGATGACATGCTTCTCGTGGCCGGAGTGCTCGAGAGCCGCGCGCAGCTCGGCCGGGGTGACCGGCTCGATACGGTCCTTGAAGAAGAAGCTGGTCGCCTTCGCCCGCAGCGTGGAGACGCCCTTGCCGGCAGCCAGCGGACGGTAGTCGTCGTGCTGCACCAGGACCCAACGGTCGTGGTCGCTGAGCGGAGCATGGATCTCCAGCATCTCGCCGGTCCCCGTCCGGACCACGCGCGAGGTCTCCTCACCGTGGAGCGCCTTCTCCCGCCGCTGCCGCTGGAGCGACAGGCACAGGCGTTTGGTGATGAAGAAGGCCAGTACCGGGACCACGAATATGCCGATGCGGAACGCCCATGTCAGGTCATTGATCGAGAGCTGCAGAGCGATGGCGATGAGGTCGTTCGTGGCCGCCAGCGCGAGGATCAGATAGACCATGAGCCAGGAGACGCCGAGGGCCGTGCGCACCGGGGCGTTGTACGGCAGATCGTTGAGGTGGTGCTCACGATCGTCGCCGGTGACCCAGGCCTCGATGAAGGGATACAGCGCCAGCGAGGCCAGCAGCAGTCCGTACACCGCGAACGGGATCAGCATGTTCAGCGAGATCACGTAGCCGAAGATCGTGAACTCCCAACCCGGGATGAGGCGGAGTCCGCCGTCGGTCCAGAGCATGTACCAGTCCGGCTGGGAGCCGGCCGAGACGGGGGAGGGATCGTAGGGGCCGTAGACCCACACGGCGTTGATCGAGGTCGTCGCGGAGATCAGCGTGATGATGCCGAAGACCAGGAAGAAGAAGCCGCCGGCCTTGGCTGCGTACACCGGGAACACCGGGAAGCCGACCACGTTGCGCTCGGTGCGACCGGGCCCGGGGTACTGGGTGTGCTTGTGCAGCACCAGCAGCACGAGGTGGATGCCGATCAGCCCGAGGATCATCGCGGGCACGAGCAGGATGTGGATCGTGAACAGGCGCGGGATGATGTCGGTGCCGGGGAACTCGCCGCCGAACAGGAGCATCGAGAGGTAGGTGCCGACGATAGGCATCGCCTTCATCAGTCCGTCGATGATCCGGACACCGTTGCCGGAGAGCACGTCGTCCGGGAGGGAGTAGCCGGAGAAGCCGGCGACCATGCCCAGGACCATGAGGGTGAAGCCGACGAGCCAGTTCAGCTCGCGCGGTTTGCGGAAGGCGCCGGTGAAGAACACTCGGAACATGTGCACGAAGATCGCGACCATGAACACCAGGCACGCCCAGTGGTGCATCTGGCGGAAGAGCAGCCCGCCGCGCAGCTCGAAGGAGATCTGGAGGACCGACTCGTAGGCCCTCGACATCGTCTCGCCCTGCAGCGCCTCGTACGGACCGCTGTACACGACCTCCTCCATGGAGGGGTCGAAGAACATGGTGAGGAAGGTGCCCGAGATCAGCAGGATCACGAAGCTGTAGAGCGCGACCTCGCCGAACATGAACGACCAGTGGTCGGGGAAGATCTTGCGGGCCATGAACTTGACAAGGCCGCCGCCGGAGACGCGCTGGTCGAGCCAGTCGCCGCCTACTGCGCCGAGCTTGTAGACGCGGGAGCTGTCCCCGTCGGCGGAAGCCTGCTTCCGGGTGCTGGGAGTCGTGGTCGTCATGGGATCACTTGTCCTTGTGGATATTCCAGAAGCTGGGCCCGATCGGTTCGGTGAAATCACCGGGGGCGATGAGGTAACCCTCGTCGTCCACCTCGATCGGCAGCTGGGGAGCGGGCGGTGTGCCGGGCCGAAGATCACCTTGGCGCCGTCGGTGACGTCGAAGGTGGACTGGTGGCACGGGCAGAGCATGTGGTGGGTCTGCTGTTCGTAGAGGGCCACCGGGCAGCCCACATGGGTGCAGATCTTCGAGAAGGCGAGCACGCCTTCGACGCCCATCGAGGCGCTGTCCTCGTTCTTGGAGAGCTTCGGATCGATGCGGACGATCACCGCTGCGGCCTTGGCGCGCTCCTCGAGGAGGTAGGGCGTCTCCTCGGTGAGGCCCTCGGGCATCACGTGGAAGATCGAGTTCATGGCGACATCGGAGAGCTTGATCGGCGTGCCGTCGTGGTCGCGGGCGAGGCGCTGGCCGGGGTTGTGGCCCCAGAACGTGTGGTGGAGCTTGTTGCCCGGCAGCGGGCCCAGCGTGGACAGCGGCGCGAGCACCGCGATCGGCAGGGCGGTGAGCGAAGCGACCATCGCGGTGACGATCAGGGGGCGGCGGCCGATGCCGGACTCCTCCAGACCGTCGGTGATGATGCCTGCGGCGACATCGCGGGTCTCGTCGGAGCTGCGGATGTCATGGCGCTCCTCGACCATCTCCTCATCGGGCATGAGGGTCTTGGCCCAGTGGACCGCCGCCGCTCCGATGAAGAAGACCGCGATCGCCAGTCCGAGACCGGTGATCAGGTTGGACCACCACAGAGCGCTGGAGGAGCCCTGCTCGGCGAAGATGTTCGCTCCGGTCGGGGTGACCAGGAAGTAGGCCGCGATGAAGATCACGGAGCCCACGACACTGAGGAGGAACATGGCGGCGACGACGCGCTCGGCGCGCTTCTCCGCCGGCTTGGAGAGATCCGCCTGGCGGTGGACGTGGGGAGGCAGGCCCGGGTTCGGGAAGCCGCCGCCCTCCTTCGGAGCGACCGTGCTGAGGCCGCGGGACGAGGAGCTGCTGTCGGGAGTCGTGTTCATGCTCGTATTCACTTGGCCTTCGCCCCCAGCCAGACTGCACAGCCCAGGAGCAGGGACAGGATGATGGTCCACGCGTACACGCCCTCGGTCACCGGGCCGAGCGACCCGAGCGAGATGCCGCCGGGGGAGCCGGTCTCCTCGAGGGTCTCGAGGTAGGTGATGACGTCACGCTTGTCGGAGGGAGAGAGGTTGTTGTCGTTGAAGACGGGCATGTTCTGCGGGCCGGTCTCCATCGCCTCGAAGACATGCCGGGGCTCGATCCCGATCACCGCAGGGGCGTACTTGCCGCGGGTCAGCGCACCGCCGGCACCGGCGGCGTTGTGGCACATGGCGCAGTTGATGCGGAAGATCTCGCCGCCCTTGGTGGCGTCTCCCTGGCTGGTGTCCAGCCACTCCTCGTCGGGAAGCGCGGGGCCGGGGCCCAGCGAGGCGACGTAGGCGGCCAGCTGCCGGGTCTGCTCGTCGGTCATCTGCGGGGGCTTGCGGGCCGCCTGCGCACCGGAGTGCTGCATCGGCATCCGGCCGGTGCCCACCTGGAAGTCGACGGCGGCGGCGCCGACACCGACCAGCGAGGGGCCGATCGTGCTGCCGTCGGCATCGGTGAGGCCTTCTGCATTGCGACCGTGGCAGGTCGCGCAGTTGGCGAGGAACAGAGCCTCACCGGAGTCGACATCGTCCTGCGTGTAGGCCTCGGCCTGTGCCGTCTGCGGCTGCAGGGCCGCGAACAGCCCGCCGGTCGCGACGAGCGCGAGCAACAGGATCACGAGTAGCGCCATCGGGTGATGGCGACGTGCGGCGAGAGCCTTCACGGTTCGGACCTCGATTCGTGGAGGGGGCGGGCGGGGGAGGGGGATGCTGGGGAGAGACCGGGTGCGCTGACCGGGCCGTCGGCGGGGATCAGAAGATGCTCCAGTCGAAGGTCACCTGGACCGCGTGGCCCGGGTCGCCGAGCGACATGATCGGGTCGAGCATGTACACGATGAAGAACAGCACGATCCAGACCACGTCGACGAAGTGCCAGTAGTAGGAGATGCAGATCGCGGAGACCTGTTCGTGCGAGGTGAAGTTCTCTGCCGCGTAGGCACGCAGCAGCACCATCAAGAAGGCGATCAACCCGCCGATCACGTGGATGCCGTGGAAGCCGGTGGAGAGGTAGAAGACCGAGCTGAACGGCGTGGACGACATCGTCACCCCGTGGTGGACGAGCTCGGTGTACTCGTAGGCCTGGCCCGAGACGAAGATCGCGCCGAGGATGAAGGTGAGGGTGTACCACTCGATCATCCCCCAGCCGCCGATGTTGAAGATCGAGCCCTCGCGCCGCTTCCGGGGCTGGAACGCGGGCCCCCAGGGGAACCGGCCCTCTGCCATGAAGACACCGATCTGGCAGGTGACCGAGCTGAACACCAGGATCGAGGTGTTCACCAGGGCATAGCCGTGCGTGAACTTGGCTTCACCATCTGCGAAGGTGTCCGGCGCCATGGAGCGCAGGGTGAAGAACATCGCGAACAGGCCACCGAAGAACATCAGCTCGCTCGCGAGCCAGACCAGTGTGCCGATCTGCGTCGGGTTCGGGCGGCCGACCGCTGGGGCGGCAGCGGCGGGGGGGCGCTCAGTCAGGGTCGCTGTAGTCACGTCACCATTATGTCGTGTCGTCAGATTCGGTGTGCCGGTACACGACGACCGAGCACATCGCGGGGCCTGCGCCCCGGGCGGACCGGATCAGCATATCCCTCCTGACGACGTGTCACGAACCAGGACACGCAACGGATCGTGCCAGGTGACCCGCACATGCGTGGCCGTGACCGTTCCGTGATCCGTTCCGTGAGCAGGTCGACGACTGAGGAGGCGGGGATGCGATGATTCGGTCATGAGCGAGAACACCCCGACCTGGTCACAGATCACGTCGCGCCTCGTGCGCGGCGAGGAGCTGGAAGCGCCCGCGGCGTCCTGGGCGATGGATGAGGTCATGGCCGGGGCGGCTACTCCTGTGCAGCTCGCCGGCTTCCTGGTCGCGCTGCAGGCCAAGGGGGTCACCAGCGGCGAGCTCGAGGCGCTGGCCGATTCGATGATCGTCCACGCCCTCGCCGTGGACGCGCCGCGACAGGCGGTCGATATCGTCGGCACCGGCGGTGATCTCGCCCAGACCGTCAACATCTCGACCATGGCGTCGATGGTCATCGCCTCCACCGGCCGGACGGTGGTCAAGCACGGGAACCGGGCCTCGACCTCGAAGTCCGGGTCTGCTGACGTGCTGGAAGCCCTGGGGGTGCGGCTGGACCTGCCGGTGAGCGACGTCGAGGAGCTGGTGGCCCGCATCGGCATGACCTTCCTCTTCGCGCAGGTGTTCCACCCCTCGATGAAGTTCGCGGCGGAGGCCCGCCGCGGCCTGGGCATCCCCACCGTGATGAACATCCTCGGCCCGATCACCAATCCCGCCCGGCCGTTGGCCAGTGCGGTCGGCGTCGCCGATCCCGTGATCGCGCCCACGGTCGCCGGGGTCTTCGCCTCCCGGGGCACCAGTGCCCTGGTATTCCGCGGTCAGGATGGTCTGGACGAGCTCACGGTCACCACGGTCTCGGATGTCTGGGAGGTCCGCGGCGGGCAGGTGCGCGTGCACGAACTGGACCCGGCGACGCTGCTGGGCGTGCCGCGCAGCGGCCACGACTGCCTGCAGGGCGGCAGTGCGGAGGAGAACGCTCAGGTGGCCCGCGACCTCTACGCCGGTATCCGCACCGGACGGATGGGAGCGATCCGGGATGCGGTCCTGCTGAACGCCGCCGCCGGTGTGGTCGCCTTCGACGGGATCGGCGAGGACGCCGCCGACGGCTTCGAGGGGCGCTTCGCGACCGCCTACGAAGAGGTCGGCGCCGCGCTGGACTCCGGCCGCCCGGCCGCGCTCGTGGAGGATTGGGCGGCGGCTTCGCAGGAGGCTCTCGCCCGCCGCGGATGAGCGGAGGCGAGATGCGGTGGCTCAGGCTCTGCTCTCCGCGCTGAGCCGCTGCTGCTGGCAGGCTCGCAGTACGCCGCTCAGCCGTCGATGCCGAGGTCGAAGGCGGCGTCGAGGTCCCGCTTCGAGTACGTCTTGAAGGCGATGTTCGTGGTGGTGTCCAGCACCCCGTCGACCCGGCTGAGCGCTCCGGCGATCACGGCGGCGAGGTCCTCGTGCGCCCGCACTCGGGCGACCGCGATCAGATCGACATCGCCGGTGACGGAGTACACCTGCTCGATACCCTCGATGTCCACGATCTCCTGGGCGACCTCGGGGATACGGCTGGGCTCGACGACGATCGAGACGATGGCGGTGATCATGGAATCTCCTTCGACGGGGCGCCGGGCACGGCGGGTGTTCCCTGCGAGCCTATGCCTGAACGCCCGCTGCGGTCCGTGCGAAGCGCCGGGCGAGATGCTCCTGATCGAATCTGGCCCGCGCCGGGATCTGCCAGGTGCCTTCGACCAGCACCGTGCGCACCCCGTCGCCCTCGAGCCAGGACAGCAGGATCTCCGCCTCCTGGTGGTAGCCCTGGCACAGGGGTGCGGCCAGCTCGGCCTCGCCGACCCCCGTCATCTCCAGGGACCGGGCGAAGGGCAGCGGATCCTTGCCGAACGGCACCAGGGTGGTGCCGGAGAAGCGGCCGTGGCGCACCGCGATCAGCTCCCAGCCGCGGCCGCCGATCACCGGCTCGGTGCTGGGTCGCGCCGCGATGAGCAGCGGCACCTCCGCCAGGGCGCGGAGCCGGGAGGCGCGCCGCGCCGCGGTGAGATAGCTGTGGGCGAGCCTGCGCAGCTTCTCGGCGTCCTCGTAGCGCCCCGCCTCCACGTGGGAGCGCAGCCGGGCGGCGACGTGGTCGAGCACCTCGGAGGGGTCCTCGAGGATCGCCCGTCGCAGCCGTGCGCGGTGTCCGCCCGAGCTGACCTCCCGGTGAGAGGAGCCGTCGAAGGCCGCGCCCCGCCCGAGGATCGCGTCAGTCAGCAGCCCGCGCAGCGGCTCGGCCTCGTGCCGGGAGGCCAGCGGCCCGAGCTGTGCCGAACCATCCGTCTCGGTCTTCGCCAGGCGGGCGGCGCGCAGGCCCTGGCCGGCGGGGCCCAGGCGCAGCCAGTGCGCCGTCTGGGGGTTCAGGCCATGCCGGTTCGAGGGCGGCTTCTCGCGGCCGATGATCCGCAGCTCCCGGATCCCGGCCTCGGTCGGGGTGGCACATTCGATGACCCGGATCGACTCCAGACGCGGGAGGATGTCCAGCACCTTGCGTCGGGTCTCCGCGGCGGTGAAGTAGGTGCGCACCCGGGAGCGCAGGTTGCGAGAGGTCCCGACATAGAGCACCCCGCCCTGGGCATCGAGGAACTGATAGACCCCTGGAACCGGGGGGACGTCGGCGGCGAGATGCTTCTTGCGCAGCTGAGCCGGCGTCGCCCTGCGGTGCGCGGTGCCCAGGTCCTCGAGGGTGGAGGCACCTGCCGCCCCGAGCCGCTCGATGATCGCATGCAGCACGTCCACGGTGGCCCGGGCATCGGAGAGGGCCCGGTGATCCGGCGTGATGCTCGCTCCGACGTGCCGCGCGAGGGTGGAGAGCTTGTGGTCGCGGACCTCGTCCCGGCGGAAGACGGTGCGGGCCAGCGCGAGGGTATCCAGCACACGGGGCCGGGGCCAGCTGACCCCGCACACAGCCGCCTGGGCGCTGAGGAAACCGATGTCGAAGCGGGCGTTGTGCGCTACCAGCGCCGCATCTCCGGCGAAGTCCAGGAACATCGGCAGCACGGTGCGGATGGAGGGTGCCTCGGCGACCGAGGCGTCGGTGATGCCGGTGAGCGCCGCGATGTAGGCGGGGATTGGCCGCTCGGGGTCCACGAAGGTGCGGAACTCCCCGAGCACCTCGCCGCCGCGGACCTTCACCGCCCCGATCTCGGTGATCGCGTCGGCCGCAGGATCGGTGCCGGTGGTCTCCAGGTCGACGACCACGAGCGTCGCCTCCGCCAGGGGGGTGCCGAGATCATCGAAGCTCAGCTGGCGGCGCGCGGACATGGTCGAAGCGTACGACGCGACCCCGACGGCGGAGCGGCACCGGTCGCGGTGCCGTCCCGCCCCCGGGGTCGCGGGGATGCCGGAGTCAGCTCGTCGGCTTCTTGCGCGAGTAGATGGACTCGATGATCGGTGCGAGATCCTTGACCACGACGTTGCGCTTCAGCTTCAGCGACGGGGTGAGGTAGCCGTTCTCCTCGGTGAAGTCGGAGTCGACGATCTCGAAGGCGCGGATGGACTCCGCGCGGGAGACGGTCTGGTTCGCGCGGTCGACCACCGTCTGCAGCTCTGCGCGAACCCTCTCGTCCTTCGCGGCCTCGGCGACGGTCATATCGGGCAGACCGTTGTTCTTCAGCCAGGTGCCCAGCATCTCCTCGTCCAGCGTGAGGATCGCCGCGACGAAGGGCTTCTGATCACCGATCACGACGCATTGGCTGACCAGCGGGTGGAAGCGCAGCTGGTCCTCCAGCTGGGCCGGGGAGATGTTCTTCCCCGCGGCGGTGACGATGACCTCCTTGGACCGGCCAGTGATGCTGAGGTTGCCGTCCTCGTCGAGCGATCCCAGGTCTCCGGTGTGGAACCAGCCGTCCCGGAGGGACTCCGCCGTGGCCTCGGGGTTGTTGTGGTAGCCGGCGAAGACCATCACACCCTTGACCAGGATCTCGCCGGTGTCGTCGATCGCGATGGTGCTGCCCGGCAGCGGCGGGCCGACGGTGCCGGGGCGCACGTCCCAGGGGAGGTTCACGCAGATCGGTGCGGTGGTCTCGGTGAGCCCGTATCCCTCGAGGATCGTCACGCCGATACCGCGGAAGAAGTGGGCCAGCCGCGCGCCGAGCGGCGCGCCGCCGGAGACCGCCCACTGGACATGGCCGCCCATCGCGTCGCGGAGCTTCCCGTACACCAGCTTCTCGAACAGCGCGTGCTTCGCCTTGAGCGTGAACGGGATCTTGCCCGCGGAGAGCGCGATCGAGTAGGCGGTCGCGGTCTCGGAGGCGGCGGCGAAGATCTTGCCCTTGCCCCCGGCGATCGCCTTGGCCTCGGCGCCGTTGTACACCTTTTCGAAGACTCGCGGCACGGCGAGCAGGAAGGTGGGCTGGAAGGCGGCGAGATCCTCCATCAGGTTCTTCGTGTCGGAGGTGAACGCGGTGGTGATCGGCCAAGAGACGGCGAGCACCGAGATCAGGCGGGCGAACACGTGTGCCAGCGGCAGGAACATCAGCAGCCGGCTGCCCGGGGGCAGCACCTGCTCGCCCAGCAGGTTCAGCGCGCTGCGGGTGGTGTCCACGAAGTTCGCATGGGTGAGCTCGGCGCCCTTGGGCCGACCGGTGGTCCCCGAGGTGAAGATGATGGTGGCGATGTCGCTCAGCCGCCGGGAGGTGCGCCGTGCCTCGAGGTCCTCGTCGCTCACCTCGGTGGCGCGCGCCTTCAGGGCCTCGAGGACCCCGTCGTCCAGCACCCCGATGTGCGCGAGCTCGGGGAGCTCGCCACGGACGGACTCGACGTCCTCCCGATGCCGGGTCGACTCCACCAGCACGTACTTCGCTGCGGAATCCGAGGCGATCCACTGGATCTGGCTGGGGGAGGAGGTCTCGTAGATCGGGACGCTGATGCCCCCGCCCACCAGATCGCCCAGTCCACGAGCGCCCACTCATAGCGGGTGCGGGAGAGGATCGCGACCACATCACCGGATTCGATGCCTGTGGCGATCAGCCCCTTCGCGACCTGCTTGACCTCCTCGATGAAGTCAGCGGTGCTCTGCGGCGTGTAGGTCCCATCGCCCTCGGCGAGCTCGAAGATGGGGACCGATGGATTCGCACGGAGCCTCCCGAGCAGGAGGTCGGTCGTGTTCTCGTCTGGGCGGCTCTCATGCTGCGGCGGCGAGGTGAACTGCTTCATCGAATCTCCTTCGATCCGGCCAGGTGTGCGCGGCAGGCACATCCGCGCCTGCCCGGAAGCGCTGGTGGGGTCACCACCAGCTTACGGCAGGTGACGCATACGATGGCGCATGACAGTCGGGCGTGCACAAGCCCTCACGACAGCTGTCCTCGCCGGCGCGAGGACCGGAACAGACAGGGGCGGCATGCTCTCCATCGGAGTGGACATCGGCGGGACCAAGATCGCGGCCGGGGTGGTGGACGAGGCGGGGGAGATCATCGCCGCGACCACCCGCAGCACTCCCGCGACCGACGCCGCGCTGATCGAGGCGGCCGTGGCGGACGCGGTCGCCGAGCTGCGGGCCGATCATGCCGTGGTCGGAGTCGGGGTGGGTGCCGCCGGGTTCGTGGGATCGGACCGGCGCACCGTGAACTTTGCTGCGAACCTCGCCTGGCGGCAGCACCCGCTGGCCGAGGAGCTCGAGCGCCTCACCGGCCTGCCCGTCGTGATCGAGAACGACGCCAACGCGGCCGGGTGGGCCGAGTACCGCTACGGGGCCGCGACCGAGGCCGCCCATATGCTCATGGTCACCGTGGGCACGGGTCTGGGTGGGGCGATCGTCCTGGACGGTCAGCTGGTGCGCGGCAACGCCGGGTTCGCGGGGGAGATCGCACATGTGAACGCCGTGCCGGACGGCCAGTGGTGCGGCTGCGGCCGACGCGGCTGCCTCGAGCAGTACACCGCCGGCACCGCCCTGGTGCGCACTGCGAAGCGACGGGCTGCCGCGGGGGATGCGCTGATGAGCCCGCTGCTGCAGGCCGCCGGGGGGAGCAAGCGCGGGATCGATGGCCCGCTGATCACCCGCCTCGCCCAGCAGGGTGATCCCGGGTCCCAGGAGCTGATCGCGGAGATCGGCACCTGGCTGGGGACCGGGCTGGCGTCGATCGCCTCGCTGCTGGACCCGGAGGTGTTCGTCATCGGCGGCGGTGTCGCAGCCGCAGGGGAGCTGTTGCTGGAACCGGCCCGGGCGGCCTATGCCAAGCACCTCACCGCGCGTGCGCACCGACCGCTGGCCCCGTTCGTCGTGGCGAGCATGGGCAACCGCGCGGGGATCGTCGGCGCCGCGGATCTGGCCCGCTGAGACGCTACAGCTCGGCCCCGTTCCCGTTGTCGCCCCGATCCTCGGGGTGCTCCCGGGGGGCGCGCAGCAGCAGGGAGATCACCCCGCCGAGCGTCGCGAGGCCGCCGAACCAGCCGAGCACGCTCGGCAGCGCCGGGGACACGGCGACGATGAGCATCAGCGTGAACCCGCCGAGCAGCGCGGTCCATGACCACAGCGCCGCGCTCGAGGGCGTGGGCAGGTCGGGATCGGGCTCCTCGAAGTCTCCGTAGATGATCTCGTCGTCGTCGAACTCGCGCGGCACGTCTGCGTCGCGGGGTCCCGCTGTGCGACCGGGCCCGGGAGCCGAGGGGTGGGCGGCCCGGGACCGGGCGACGGACTCCGGGCTGGGCGGCTCCGGCGGGGAGTCGGCGCTGAACGACCACAGCGGGTCGTCGGCGGACCCGGCGGTGTCCCCGCCGTCCCGCGTCTGCGGGGGGTCCGGTGCCGCCGGCTCCCGCGGGGCCTGCCCGGGGCGCAGCTGCAGCCCCTCGCCCTCGAGCATGCGGGCGAACTCCGCATCGACGTCCCGGGGCTCGGGGGACTGCCCGCGATCCGTGTTCATCAGCGGCCTCCCGGTGACGGCACGTGCTGGTCCAGGAATCGTGCCGAGGCCTCGAACAGCAGTTCGGCATCGTGGTCCATGGTCGCGAGATGGAAGCTGCGGGTCAGGGAGAGACGCTCGACGGGGCCGCGCACTCCAGCTGCGACGATGTCACTGTCGGTGGGAGGGACGGTGTGGTCCACACGTGAGGTGGCCAGCAGCAGGGGCACCTCCACCGCGCCGAGCCCGCGGCGCGTCCTGCGGAAGAGTCGGCGCAGCTGGGCGACGGCCCGCACGGGAAGGCGAGGGTAGGCCTCCTCCCGGGCGCCGCCGCGGGCGATGTCGGAACCGATCCCCGGCAGCGTGCGCACCACCGGTGCGATCAGCTCCGCCATGTTCGCGGCCGCCGGGAGGGTCATCCCCGGGTTCACGGCGACCACGGCGGCGATCCGGCCACGCAGCTCGGGGTCCTCGGCGAGGGCGAGGGCGAGGGCCCCGCCCATCGACAGCCCGCCCACGGCGATCGGGCCGTTCTCCCGCGCCAGGGCGAGCGCGGCATCGCGCACGCACTCGTACCAGTCCTGCCAGTGCGTCGCGGCGAGTTCGCGCTCGGAGGTGGCGTGACCGGGCAGGAGCGGCAGGTCGACCTCCCAGCCGCGAGCTGCGTGGTCTTCGGCCCAGGGCCGCATCGACTGCGGTGATCCGGTGAATCCGTGGCACAGGAGCAACCCACCGCGCGGGTTAGAGTGTCCCCGCGCGTGCCAGGGACGGGAGAGTTCGCTGAACGCCATGTGCCCATCGTCGCACTCGCAACGGCGGGGCACTACATCCCGCCTCGCGTTCGAGAGAGCTTCGACCCAGGAGTGCCCAGGTGCTGTACGAGATCGCCAAGCCCGTCGTGATGGCGGTGGTCAGGGTCCTGTGGAACCCCACGATCAGCGGGACCGAGCACATCCCTGACCGTGGAGCGGTGATCCTGGCCTCGAATCACCAGGCGTACTCGGACACTGTCTTCCTGCCGGGACAGGTGCGTCGCAGCGTGCACTTCCTCGGCAAGTCCGACATCTTCGAGGGGCGTTCGCCGCTGCACCGTCTCGGAGCCGCGATCATGCGTGGGATCCGGGTGATGCCGGTGGACCGCAGCGGGGGCAGCGCTTCCCGCTCCGCGATCCAGGCCGGACTCGCCGTGCTCGAGAGCGGTGGGGTGCTGGGGATCTATCCCGAGGGAACCCGCAGCCCCGACGGCCGGCTGCACCGCGGGAAGACCGGGGTGGCCCGCTTCGCCCTCGCCTCGGGTGCTCCGATCGTGCCGGTGGCGATGCTCGGCGCGCATGAGGCGCAGCGTGGTCGGCGTTGGTTCCCGCGACGTCGTCCTCGCATCCATGCCCTCGTCGGACCGCCTGTGGACGTGCAGACGGTGCTGGAGGAGTGCGCCGGCCTCGAAGAGGCGAAGGTGCTGCGGGCGGTCACCGACGCCGTGATGGACAGCATCCATGCCCTGTCCGGTCAGGAGCGGGTGGACGAGTACGCGAGCGTCGTGAAGCGGCGGCAGCGGCCCGCGACGGAGCGGCCGCCCGGTCCGGCGGAGCCGGGCCCTGCCCGGTGAGCGACCGACTCCTGGGACCGGGTCTCCGCGCCGGGCTGTGACTGGCTACCCTGGGCAGGTGACTCAATTCAGCCCCGACGCCCCCGCACGCGCCCACGCCTTCGCCCTGTCCTCGGCCGATGACGGCCTGGCAGCCCTCGGCGCCTGGCGCGAGTACCCCCGGGTGCAGCAACCGGTATGGCCCGACGAGGCCGCACGCGAGAAGGTCTTCGACGACCTGCGCGCCGCGCCGCCGCTGGTGTTCGCCGGTGAGGTCGACGTGCTGCGGGACCGGGTCGCCGCCGCCGCCCGCGGAGAGGCCTTCCTGCTCGCCGGCGGCGACTGCGCGGAGACCTTCGCGGACTCCACCGCCGATCGGATCCGCAACAAGATCCGCACGATCCTGCAGATGTCGGCCGTCCTCACCTATGGCGCCTCCCTGCCGGTGGTGAAGATGGGGCGCATGGCGGGACAGTTCGCCAAGCCCCGCTCGGCCGACGAGGAGACCCGTGACGGTCAGACCCTGCCCACCTACCGCGGAGATGCGGTCAACGAGTTCGACTTCACGCCCGAGTCGCGGATCCCGGACCCTGCGCGCCTGTGGAAGACCTACACCACCAGCGCCTCGACGCTGAATCTGCTGCGCGCGTTCACCGGCGGAGGCTTCGCAGACCTGCGAGAGGTCCACTCCTGGAACCGGGGCTTCACCTCCGGCGCCGGCTACGACCGCTACGAGGAGCTGGCCGGTCAGATCGACAAGGCCGTGCGCTTCATGGACGCCATCGGCGCGGACTTCGACGCCCTGAAGGTGGTGGAGTTCTATGCCTCCCACGAGGCGCTGCTGCTGGACTACGAGGAGGCGCTCTCCCGCATCGACTCCCGCACGGGAGAGATCTACGGCTGCTCCGGCCACTTCCTGTGGGTCGGGGAGCGCACCCGGCAGCTCGACGGCGCGCATGTCGACTTCATGGCCCGGCTGCAGAACCCGATCGGGGTCAAGCTCGGACCGACGGCCACGGTCGACGATGCCCTGCGCCTGATCGACCGGCTGGACCCGGAGCGGGAGCCCGGACGGCTGACCTTTATCACCCGCATGGGGGCCGGGAAGATTCGCGATCGTCTCCCGGCGCTGGTCGAGGGCGTACGGGACTCCGGTGCACAGGTGGCCTGGGTGACCGATCCGATGCACGGCAACACCATCACCTCCTCCAACGGGTACAAGACCCGTCGCTTCGAGGACATCCTCGACGAGGTGGTCGGATTCTTCGAGGTGCACCAGGGGCTGGGGACGGTCCCGGCCGGTCTGCACATGGAGCTCACCGGTGACGACGTCACCGAGGTCCTCGGCGGCAGCGGCGAGATCGATGAGGAGGGGCTCACCCGTCGCTACGAGACCCTCGTGGATCCCCGGCTGAACCATCAGCAGTCGCTCGAGCTGGCCTTCCTGGTCGCGGAGATGCTCTCGCGTCGCTGAGAGGGTGCGCAGCGGACGCCGTCGTCGCCCCGACCGGGAGGCGACGGCGTCCTTGTGCAGGACGGGCCGGTCCCGACTGAGCGAAGGTCCCTGTGTGCGCGCGCACTGGCGGGTATCAGAAGACCTTCAGGGTGATGGTCGAGCCCTTCTCGAGCTCCGATCCGGCGGCGGCCGACTGCTCGTAGACCAGCCCGAAGGCCGGTTCTCCCTTGTCGTGCACGACCTCGACCGTGAAGCCGGCACCTTCGAGCGTGGCCTTCGCGTCCGCCTCGGGTGCGCGGAACACGTCCGGCACCGTCACCATCTCCGGGCCGAGGGAGGTGACCAGGTGGACGGTGTCGCCGCGGAACAGCGTTCCGGAGGCGGGGGACTGGGAGATGACCGCGCCGCGGGGCACGCTGCCGGAATGCGCCTGCGCGCTGGTGACCGAGAAGCCGGCGTCCTCGAGGGCGGCACGGGCGCTCTCCCCGCTGCGGCCGGTCTGATCGGGGACCGTGAGGGGCTGGCGCCCCTGGGAGAGGACGATGTGCACCTCGCCGCCTGCGGGGAGCGCATCGGCGGAGGCGGACTGGGAGACGACCTCGCCCTCGGGGACGGTCTCCGAGTGCACCGGATCGTCCTCCACCAGCTCCAGCCCGAGCGCCTCGACCTCGGTGCGGGCGTCCTCGAGGCCGTGGCCGACCACCTGGGGGACCGGGAAGGTCTGCTCCCCCTTGGAGACGACCACGTGGATGTCGGCACCCTTCTTGACGGTGCTCCCGGTAGAGGGGGAGGCGGAGATGACGTGCCCGGCGGGCACGGAGTCGTCGAACTGCTCAGCGGTGCTGACGGACAGGCCGGCCGCCGTGAGTGCGCCCTCGGCGTCGGCCAGCGGGGTCCCGACCACCAGCGGGACGGTCCGATCTGCGCCCGGTCCGGTGTTCAGGTACCAGTCGCCGCCTGCCCAGGCGCCGAACGCGAGCGCGGCGATCAGGCTCAGCGCGGCGAGGATGGCCATCGGCCGTGAGCGCCGACGGGCCCCGTGGGGCAGATGGCGCCCGCGGGGCGTGCGCGGCGCGCGCAGCACCACGACCCGCCGAGCATCGTCGTCCTCAGCGTCCTCAGCGTCCTCAGCGTCCTCAGCGTCGCCAGTGTCCTCAGCGTCGCCGATCCCCGGCGCGGCGGCCGGCTGTGCGGAATCGTCCTCGGCCCGCGCTCGGTCGAGGGAGGTGGGGGAGGTGGAGGAGTCACCGTCGTCGCCCGCTTCCGGGTCGTCATCCCCGTTCGGGGCGAGCAGATCGGCGGGGAAGGTGCGCGGACCGTGATCGAGCGCGGAGGCGACCTCCTCGAGGGAGGTGGTCATCTGCGGGACATCGGAGGTGTCGGTCATCTCCCGCACCTGCGGCCGGGACGCGAGCACGCTGGTCGGCAGGGTCGCAGCGAGCTCCCGCACCGCACGCAGCAGGTCCGCTGCGGTGGCGGGGCGCTGCTCGACCTGCCGTGCGGCGGCCCAGGTGACCAGCGAGTCGAGCTCGCGGGGGATGCCGGTGACGAGGGACGAGGGTGCGGGGATGTCCTCGTGGACGTGCTGGAACGCGATATGGACCGGCTGCTCGCCCAGGAAGGGCTGACGGCCCGTGAGCATCTCGAACAGCACGATCCCGAGGGAGTACAGATCGCTGCGCTCGTCGGCGTGCCCGCGGGTGACCACCTCCGGGCTGATGTAGGCGACCGTCCCCAGCAGTGCCGCGCTGGCCGAGGAGTTGTTCGAACCGGTGGCGCGGGCCAGCCCGAAGTCGGCGACCTTCACCAGATCGTCGTGGTCGATGAGGATGTTCTCGGGCTTGATATCGCGATGGACGATGCCGGCCTCGTGCGCGGCCACCAGCGCCTGCAGCACCTGGATCGTGATCTCGAGGCTCTCGCGGAGGGCGAGCCGCTCCTGGGCGACGAGGCGGGCCCGGAGGGTCTCGCCCTCGACCAGCTCCATCGCGAGATAGATGCGATCCTCGTCCTCGCCCTGGTCGAACACGCCGACCACGTTGCGGTGGGCCAGGCGAGCGGCCGCTCGCGCCTCCCGTCCGAACCGTCGGCGGAAGTCCTCGTCCATCGCCAGATGGGGGTGCATGATCTTCAGCGCGACCACGCGGTCGAGCCGTTCATCGTGACCGCGATGAACGGTCGCCATTCCGCCGCGCGCGATGAGCTCCTCGACCCGGTAACGGTCGTCGAGGAGCTGGCTGATGCCGGGGGAAGTCGACGTCGCCGAACTCACGTGGCCAATCTAGGTCGCCGACCGCCCGGGAACCGGCACCGACACACTGAGCGCCGCAGTGCGAATGCGCTCACGTTCGGCTCGGAGGCGGCCGGAGGTGCGGGCGGGAGCGTCGACGTGGCACCCTGGTGTCGTGAACGACCTCGATGAACTCATCCCGGAATGGCTCCCCCTGCCCGATATCGCTGTGCGGCTGGACGTGGAGGTCTCTCGCGTCAGGCGCCTGATCGAGGAGGGGCACCTGATCGCACTGCGCCGCGGGAGCCCCGTGGTGCGCATGGTCCCCGCCCTGATGGTCACCGAGGACGGCCTCATCCCGCATCTGGCAGGCACCATCACCATCCTCCGCGACGGGGGGTTCACGGACGAGGAGCTGCTGACGTGGCTGTTCACTGATGACGAGTCGCTGCCGGGCCGGCCGATCGATCATCTCCGCCGCGGCCAGCGCGGCGAGGTGCGGCGGCGCGCGCTCGCTCTCGCCCTCTGAACCCGGGATCGGTGATTGAGGTCCGCTGGTGAGCCGGCGCCCGCTCAGGCGGTGAGCGCCTCCACCTCGGTGGCCAGCGCGGCGAGCGCAGCGAGGCCGGCGCGCCCCGTCGGCCCCAGCATCGCGGCGTCGGCGAGCAGCGAACGTCCGTGCTGCGCCCGTTGCCGGACGTCCTGGACCACGGACTCCACGGCGCCGGTGGAGACCATGAGCTCATGCACCGCGGCGATCTCCTGGACGGAGCTCCCGGAGCGGCCGACGACCGCCTCGAGCAGGGCGCGGCCCTCCGCCGAGGCCGCCGCCTCGGTGCGCGCCAGCAGCACGGTGCGCTTGCCCTCGAGGATGTCCCCGCCGATCGGTTTGCCGGTCTCGTGCTGATCGCCGATCACGCTGAGCAGGTCATCGCGCAGCTGGAAGGCGGTGCCGACCTCGATCGACCACTCCGAGAGCGTCTCCAGCGCCTGCTCCGAGCCGCCCATCAGCGCGGCACCGATCCGCACCGGCCGCAGCACCGTGTAGGGGACCGTCTTCCAGCGGATCACGGAGAACGCGGCCTGCTCGGCATCGGCGGCGGAGGTGTATCCGCCCGCCTGGTGCAGGATGTCCAGGAACTGTCCCGCCATCACCTCGGTGCGCAGGGCATCGAACTCGCAGCGGGCAGCGGCGACGGCGCGGGGCTCGCCCTCGACGGTGGCGGCGATCTGCTCCGCCCAGCTCAGCGCCAGGTCCCCGAGGACGATCGCGACCGCGGTCCCGAAGCCGTCTGCGGAGCCGGTGAGCCCGCCGTCGCGGTGACAACGGCTCGCCTGGACGTGGAGCGCCGGTCGACCACGGCGCATGGGGGAGTGGTCGATCACGTCGTCGTGCATCAGTGCCGCCGCCTGGACCAGCTCGATCGCGACGCCGTAGCGGGCCAGGGCACGGAGCTGAGACTCGGTGGGCTCGGTCGGGCCGAGGGCCGCGACACCGCCCCAGAAGCAGAACCGGGGACGCAGCAGCTTGCCGCCCTCGAGGTAGTCGAGCAGCCCGTCCGCCAGCTCGGCGGTCTCGGGGGAGATCACGGCCAGCTGCCGGCGGCGCTCCGCGAGCTCGTCCCGGGTGATCTCCGCGAGCCGGGTGGCCAGTCGTTCATCGAGGTCATGCAGACGCGCGTCGACAGGCGAGGTATCAGCGGAGGGCATCGGGAAGCGTCCTTTCTCACGGGCCCGACGATCCTCCCACGTCCAGCTGGGCGCCGGGACACCGGGGTGATGGTTCCTCCCCAGACCGGGTCCGTCCCCATCAGGGACCCCGCCCACCCGTCGCGCCCCGGACTCGGACAGGGTCTCCTGCATGACGACCGACACCACACCCGCCGACCACGGCCGACACCTCCTCAGAGCGCAGGATCCCGGCGAGCTGCTCGCGGAGACCCGTCTCTGCCTGGGAGAACCGCCCACCGACTGCCTGATCCTCGCCGGCAGCTCCGACAGGGACGCAGCTGCGATGATCACCCGCTCTCCACTCCATGAGCTGCTGGGCCCGCGCGGGGCCGGCAACCTGGAGCGCCACCTGGGGCTGATGCGCGACCGCGGATCCCGGGCCGTCCAGGCACTGATCGTGCTCGGGGACGGCCACCAGGAACTGCTCGCCCCGGTCGTCGCAGACATCCTGCGACGGGCGGGCGAGCTCGTGCACACCGCCGCACAGGCGCTCGACGCGGAGGCCTGCGGCCTGCTGAGCGTCCACGGGGCGGCCTCCTCGACCTGTTGGGTGCTGCAGCGTGAGCCGGGCCGGCCCGGTGGGGCCGGGGTGCGGGTATTGGAATCTGGACCGTTGCGCGAGTTCGCCGACACCCGGGCCGCGGCGACCGCGGTGCTCGGCGGTCGCCGGATCCCGCGAACCGACCTGCGCGAGGGAGAGCTTCGGAACATCGGAGGGGACCTGGAGCTGCCGGCGCCCGATATCGCCTCCGCAGCCGATCCCGGCACCCTGTTCGCCAGTGCGCGCACCGCGCTCTCCCCGCTCCTGGCGGGGCCCGAGGGGCTCTCGGAACAGGATCGGATGACGAAGTGTGAACAGGTGGCCGCACTGCTGTCCGCAGTCGCCGTGGACCGGCTGCACTGGGAACTGCTGGCGCAGTGCGTCGAGCACGGCAGCTCGCGCGAGATCGACCGGGAAACCCTCCTGCAGCGGCTCGTCTCTGATCGGGAATGGGTGCCCCATCCAGATGTCTGTGCAGGTGGCGACTGGTATGTGGGGTTGGAGCAGCTGCGCTTGATCGCCGCCGGGGCGCGGTCCGACGGGGACTCGGTCCAGCGCCGCACGGCACGCTCCGCATGGCGGGCGCTGACAGCGCTGCTGGTGCTGCTGGCGTGGTGGAACCACCGTTTCGCCACCGCCGGGAAGTTCGTCGACGAGCTCCGGGAAGAGGAACCGGACTCGACTCTGGCACCCTTGCTCTCACGGATGACAGATACCCCGATCTTCCCCGCCTGGTGGCCCAGCACCTGATCCGAGGACTCGTTCCGCGAGGCCGGGAGGGCTCTGAAGGAGCAGCACCGATGACCATTCTCGGAGAGCACCGCGACATCGCCGCGGCCGCCTCCGTCCATGACGCAGCGCCGGGAGCGGACGTGGGGACGGGAACGACCGGGGGCACGGGCGGCGCCTGGCAACGGCGATTCGGCATCGGTGATCGCCGCTTCGCTCGGCTCGGGGCGCTCGAGCTCGAGAGCGGCGGCGTGCTCCAGGACGTCACCCTCGCCTACGAGAGCTGGGGGAGTCTGGACGAGGACCGTGCGAACGCCGTGCTGGTGCTGCACGCCCTGACCGGGGACTCGCATGTGCGCGGACCGGCCGGCAGATCCCACCCCAGTGCTGGATGGTGGGAGGAGATGGTCGGTCCCGGCCGTCCCATCGACACCGACCGCTTCTACGTGATCGCCCCGAACGTGCTCGGCGGCTGTCAGGGCAGCACCGGGCCGAGCTCGCCGGCCCCCGACGGCCGTGCCTATGGCTCACGATTCCCGCTCCTGACCACCCGGGATCAGGTCGCCGCCGAGCGCCGGCTGCGCGAGCAGCTCGGGATCGGACACTGGGCCCTGGTCATCGGTGGCTCCATGGGCGGGATGCGGGCCCTGGAGTGGGGAGTCTCCCACCCGGATGAGGTGGATCGGCTCGCAGTGATCGCCGCCTCCGCCCGGGCGACAGCGGACCAGATCGCCTGGAACAACGCGCAGATCGCCTCCATCCGGCTGGATCCGGAGTTCCAGGACGGTGACTACTACGACGCCGGTGACGGTCCCCGGACCGGACTCGGCATCGCCCGCCGGATCGCACACACCACCTACCGCACCGCGGAGGAGCTCGAGGACCGCTTCGGCAACCGACCCCAGGGGCAGGAGAACCCCTTCGATGGCCATGGCCGCCACCAGGTGACCAGCTATCTCGATCATCATGCGGAGAAGCTCGCCCGACGCTTCGACGCGAACTCCTATCTCACGCTGGCAGAGACGATGAGCACCCACGACGTGGGACGCGGCCGGGGCGGGGTGGCCGCGGCGCTGCAGCGGGTCACCGCACGCGCCCTCGTGATCGCCATCGACTCCGACCGACTGTTCCCTCCCGCGCTGGTCCAGGAGATGGCGGTCCATATTCCCCGGGCCCGCTGGCAGGTCGCGTCCTCGCCCATCGGCCACGACGCCTTCCTGCTGGCCCATCCGGGACTTGCGGAGTGGATCAGCGACCTCCTGGGCGTCTAAGCTGAGCAGGCGGGTCACCGTGCGCCGTTGCGGCGGCACGGGGAGACCGGGAACAGCTCGCACAGTGAGGAGACGTCGCATGACCATCGTCGTGGGGTACTCCCCGTCGGGCCAGGGGCGGGCCGCGCTGCGGGCGGCCCTGCGCTATGCGGCACGCCACTCCGAGGGGATGGCCATCGCCTCGCATCAGTACCACGACTCGGAGCGCGGGGTCACCGCCGCCACCGAGGACGAGGTGCGCGCCGAGCTGGAGCAGATCGGCATCGAGTGCGGAGACGTCACCGTGCACAGCAGCCCGGAGCGGGACATCGGGGAGTTCCTGCTCTCGGTCGTCGACGAGGTCGACGCGAGCCTGGTGGTGATCGGGCTGCGGCGCAAGCCGCCCATCGGCAAGCTGAACCTCGGCGCTTCCGCGCGCCGGGTGGTGCTCGGTGCGCCGTGTCCCGTGCTCGCCGTCAAGGATGATCCCCTGAGCACGAAGAACCCTCGCTTCTGAGCCCCGCGGCTGCGTGGGAATAAACCCGCGCGGCGGGCGTTATACTCGACAGGCTTGACGGCACCGTGCGTTCGTGCGCCGTGATACCGGTGAACACCGGATCCGCACTGCGCAGCGCAGACCGCGAGCCGCGCCGAGAAGACCGATCGCCCGAGTGTGGCGGACCGCCCGCACCGGGCCGCCGCCGGAAGAAGGAACTCTGTGACCTCCTCCAGTACTGCTGAGACCTCGCCCACGGCGAAGAGCTCGACCCGCGCCTCGGCCCCGAAGGCAGCGAAGAACACCGAGGCCGAGGGCGTCGAGACCGACGCCGTCGACGCCGCCCAGGACGCGACGACCTCTGCCAAGAAGGCCCCGGCCAGAAAGGCTCCCGCGAAGAAGGCCGCCTCGAAGAAGGCTCCGGCCACGAAGGCGGCGCCTCGCAAGACGGCAGCGAAGAAGGTCGCGGCGAAGGCCGTCGAGCCCGCCGCCGACGCGGATGTCGAGGACGACGCCGAGGACAGCGAGTCCAAGAAGCGGCAGTCGTCGACCGATGCCAAGGTCGAGGCCTCCGGCGGCTTCGTCTACAACGCCGCCGTGGACGACGCCCCGGCGCAGCAGGTCGTCACGGCCGGCGCCACGGCCGACCCGGTCAAGGACTACCTCAAGCAGATCGGCAAGGTCGCTCTGCTGAACGCCGCGCAGGAGGTCGAGCTCGCCGAGCGCATCGAGGCCGGGCTGTTCGCGGAGCAGAAGCTCAAGGGCGACGAGTCGCTCAAGGACAAGAACGGCCGCCTGACCAAGCACGGTCGCGAGCTCACGATGATCGTCGACGACGGTCGCGCGGCCAAGGACCACCTGCTCGAGGCCAACCTGCGCCTCGTGGTGTCCCTGGCCAAGCGGTACACCGGGCGGGGGATGCTGTTCCTGGACCTCATCCAGGAGGGCAACCTGGGCCTGATCCGCGCCGTCGAGAAGTTCGACTACGCCAAGGGCTACAAGTTCTCCACCTACGCCACCTGGTGGATCCGCCAGGCCATCACCCGTGCGATGGCGGACCAGGCCCGCACCATCCGCATCCCCGTGCACATGGTCGAGGTCATCAACAAGCTCGCCCGCGTGCAGCGGCAGATGCTCCAGGACCTCGGTCGCGAGCCGACCCCGGAGGAGCTCGCCAAGGAGCTGGACATGACGCCCGAGAAGGTCGTCGAGGTCCAGAAGTACGGCCGCGAGCCGATCTCCCTGCACACCCCGCTCGGCGAGGACGGCGACAGCGAGTTCGGTGACCTCATCGAGGACTCCGAGGCCGTGGTCCCGGCCGACGCGGTGAGCTTCACGCTCCTGCAGGAGCAGCTGCACTCGGTGCTGGACACCCTCTCCGAGCGCGAGGCCGGCGTGGTCTCGATGCGCTTCGGGCTCGAGGACGGCCAGCCCAAGACCCTCGACGAGATCGGCAAGGTCTACGGCGTGACCCGCGAGCGGATCCGTCAGATCGAGTCCAAGACGATGTCGAAGCTGCGCCATCCCTCGCGCTCACAGGTGCTGCGGGACTACCTGGACTGAGCGGATACCCCGGCACGGCGACGGTCCACGGGCCCGGATCCACGAGGATCCGGGCCCGCGGACCGTCCGTGCCCGTACACGCGGGGCCGGAGATGGCCCTGCCGGACCCGGGAGAGGGATGAGGAGCACGAGAACGGACGCCTTCGTGCGGTCGGAGGCGACCACGGGCGCCGAGGCGGAGCTGCGGATCCATCGTGTGGGCGCCGAGGACTGGGCCTCCCACCGAGATCTGCGGCTGGACATGCTGGCTGCGGATCCGGACGCGTTCTGGGCCGATCCGGAGGAGGCACGGGCCCGCACCCCACAGCAATGGCGCGAGGAGATCGCCGGCGACCGGCTGCACCTGCAGGCGCGACGCGGTCATGAGGTGCTGGGCGGCATCGCCCTGCTGCCGGCCGGATACACCCCCGAGCACACCATCCCGTCGAACCGTGCGCACCTCGTCTCGCTCTGGGTGCGGCCCGAGGCGCGCGGCCGCGGCGTCTCCCGTCCACTGTTCTCGGCGCTCGCCCGTCTGTCCCTGGACCTGGGGCGTCCGGACCTGCGGCTGGACGTGGACGAGTCCAACCTCGCCGCGCAGCGCCTGTACGAGCGCCTGGGCTTCGTGCTGACCGGAGCGCGGGACCCGCGCCCGGGACGCGGCACGGCATGGATCGAGTACGCGATCCGGGCCGGGCGGCTGCTTCAGGGCTGAGGCGGGGGCCCTGCCGCGGCTGCTCAGGGGCAGGGACTCGGCTGGGGACGACGAAGGGCGCCCACCCTCGGGTGAGCGCCCTTCGTGCCGGTCAGCGGTAGGGCCGCGGCGGCCTCATGCTCTGCTGGTGCTCTGCTGGATCGACCGGCAGTGCCCGCCGGCGAGCAGGCCGCTCGTCGGACGGCCGCAGGTCAGTCCTCGACCGGCTCGGGCTTGAGATGCAGGCGCTCGGTCTCGTCGATGACCTCGGAGGCGACGGAGGTGAACGCGTCCTGGTGGGCCCGCGCGTGGTGGGCGCAGAACATCAGTTCGCCACCGGCCTCGAGGAGGACCTTGACGTAGGCCTGGGCGCCGCAGCGGTCGCAACGGTCATGTGCCGTGAGCCGGGGAGCTTCAAGAGTCAGGTTCATAGCCCCATTTGTAGCATCGCGGAGCGTCGCCGGGGAGTGTCCACAGCCCTGGTTCGCTGGGGGCGCAACGGCGTGTGAGCGGAACCGCGCATGGGGCGCCGTCACCGACCTGTGAGCGGTACGGCACGCCTCAATGCCGGGTTCGACGTGCTCGGACCCGTAGCATCTGGGGGGTGTCCACCACCAGTGCTGCGAAGAAGTCCGCCTACGATGCCCGCAACCTCCAGGTCCTCGAGGGCCTCGAGGCCGTCCGCAAGCGCCCCGGCATGTACATCGGCTCCACCGACTCGCGGGGGCTCATGCACTGCCTCTGGGAGATCCTGGACAACGCGGTGGACGAGGCGCTCGGAGGCTACGGGGACTCGATCGAGGTCATCCTCCACTCCGATCACTCGGTCGAGGTGCGGGACACCGGCCGCGGCGTCCCGGTGGACGTCGAACCCCGCACCGGCCTGACCGGCGTCGAGGTCGTCTACACCAAGCTCCATGCCGGCGGGAAGTTCGGAGGCGGCTCCTACGCCGCCTCGGGCGGCCTGCACGGGGTCGGCGCGAGCGTCGTCAACGCCCTGTCCGGCCGGCTCGACGTCGAGGTGGACCGCGGTGGCAAGGTCTACGCCATGAGCTTCCGGCGCGGCCAGCCCGGCGAGTTCGCCGACACCGACGGCCCGGACCCCGAGTCCCCGTTCACTCCGTCCTCCGGGGCCGAGGCACTGCGTGTGGTGGGCAAGGCCAAGCGCGGTGTGACCGGGACCCGGGTGCGCTACTGGGCGGACCCGCAGATCTTCGTCAAGGGATCCCATTTCTCGCTCGATGACCTGAACCGCCGCTCCCGCCAGACGGCCTTCCTGGTTCCCGGGCTCAAGCTCGCGGTCACCGATCTCCGCCCCGAGGCCTCCCCGGACCAGCCCGCCACCCGCGTGTACAAGTACGACGGCGGCATCAGCGAGTTCGTCGAGTACCTCGCCCAGGACCAGAAGATCACCGACGTGATCCGGCTGCACGGCACGGGCGAGTACACCGAGACGATCCCGGTGCTGGATGCGAAGGGCCACATGGTCTCCACCGATGTGGAGCGCTCCTGCGAGGTCGATATCGCCCTGCGCTGGGGAGCGGACTTCGACTCGACCGTGCGCTCCTTCGTGAACATCGTCGCCACCCCCAAGGGCGGCACCCATGTCACCGGCTTCGAGCAGGCGATGGTCAAGACCGTTCGCAAGCAGGTCGAGAACCACGCGCGCCGGGTGAAGTTCAACGCGAAGAACGAGAAGATCGAGAAGGACGACACGCTCGCGGGCCTCACCGCCGTGGTCAGCGTGCGCATCGACGAGCCGCAGTTCGAGGGACAGACCAAGGAGGTCCTCGGCACGCCTGCGATCCGGGCGATCGTCGCCAAGGTCGTCGAGGAGCGACTGACGGATTTCCTCACCTCGACGAGCAAGGGCGAGAAGGAGCAGGCGAACCTGGTCATCGACAAGGTGGTCTCGGAGATGCGGGCACGCATCGCCGCCCGCATGCACAAGGAGGTCTCCCGCCGCAAGAACGCGCTGGAGTCCTCCACCATGCCCACCAAGCTCGCCGACTGCCGCACCCACGACGTGGAGCGCTCGGAGCTGTTCATCGTCGAGGGCGACAGCGCGCTGGGCACCGCCAAGAATGCTCGCTCCTCCGAGCACCAGGCGCTGCTGCCGATCCGCGGGAAGATCCTCAACACCCAGAAGGCGTCCGTCACGGACATGCTGAAGAACACCGAGTGCGCGGCGATCATCCAGGTGATCGGGGCCGGCTCCGGCCGCACCTTCGATCTGGACGCCGCCCGCTACGGCAAGATCATCATGATGACTGACGCCGACGTCGACGGCGCCCACATCCGCACCCTGCTGCTGACCCTGTTCCACCGTTATATGCGACCGCTGGTCGAGGCCGGGCGGGTCTACGCCGCAGTGCCCCCGCTGCACCGGGTGGAGATCATCCACGGCGGCCGGAAGAAGAACGAGCTGGTGTACACCTACTCCGAGGCGGAGCTGAACAAGCTGCTGAAGAACCTCGAGCGCCGCGGCAAGAAGTACAAGGAGCCGATCCAGCGCTACAAGGGCCTGGGCGAGATGGACGCCGATCAGCTGGCGGACACCACCATGGATCCGGGTCATCGCACGCTGCGGCGGGTGCGGATCGAGGACGCAGAGGCCGCCAGCGCCGTCTTCGAGCTGCTGATGGGCTCCGAGGTCGCTCCGCGCAAGCAGTTCATCATCGAGGGAGCCGAAGAGCTCGATATGGAGAGGATCGACGCATGAGTGTCGCCGTCCGAGTGATCCCGTGCCTGGACGTCGACGCGGGCCGCGTCGTCAAGGGTGTGAACTTCAAGGATCTGCGCGATGCCGGGGACCCGGTGGAGCTGGCCGCCCGCTACGGCGCAGAGGGCGCAGACGAGCTGACGTTCCTCGACGTCACCGCCTCCTCCGGCGGACGGGACACCATGATCGAGGTGGTGCGACGCACCGCCGAGCAGATCTTCATCCCGCTGACCGTAGGCGGGGGCGTGCGCTCGGTGGACGATGTCGACCAGCTGCTGCGGGCCGGCGCCGACAAGTGCGGGGTGAACACCGCGGCGATCGCCCGGCCCGAGGTGATCTCCGAGATCTCCCGCCGCTTCGGCAATCAGGTGCTGGTGCTGTCCATCGATGCCCGGCGCGTCACCGAGGACACCCCCGAGGGCACGGCCCGCACCGGCTCCGGCTTCGAGGTCACCACGCATGGCGGCCGGCGCGGCACCGGCATCGATGCGATCGCTTGGATCCGTGAGGTCACCGAACGGGGCGCCGGCGAGATCCTGCTGAACTCGATGGACGCCGACGGCACGAAGCAGGGCTTCGACCTCGAGCTGATCCGCCTGGCGCGGGAGGTGACGACCCTGCCGCTGATCGCCTCCGGCGGCGCGGGCACGCCCGAGGACTTCGCCCCCGCGGTCCACGCCGGCGCCGATGCGGTGCTGGCCGCGAGCGTCTTCCACTTCCAGCAGATGACGATCGCGCAGGCGAAGGCGGCGATGGCCGCCGAGGGGATCTCTGTGCGGTGACCGCACCGCTCTCGGCCACTCACCCATAGGTCGGGCTGCTGCTGGCGGCCTTGCGAGGGCGGTGGTGTCCGACGAGCTATACGCAGAACGTATACGCACTGTGTATAGTGCCGGAATGAGCACCGCGCACGCCCTGCTGGGACTGCTGGATCGGTCACCGGCCTACGGCTATTCCCTCAAACAGGACTTTGACCAGCTCCTCGCCCCGGAGAGGCCGCTGGCCTTCGGGCAGGTCTATTCCTCCCTGGCGAGGTTCGAACGGCAGGGATGGGCCGAGATCCTCACCGTCGAGAGCGGCTCCGGTCCGGAACGGAAGCTCTACGGCATCACCCCGGACGGCGTCGCCGAGCTCGAGAACTGGATCTCCACTCCCCAGGCCACCGGGGCCTTCTCCGCCTCGACCCTGTTCGTCAGGATCTCCATCGCGCTGCTCTCCGGGCGGGACGCCCAGGAGGTCCTCACCGCGCAGAGGGAGAGCCACATGGTGCGGATGAGGGAGCTGACCATTCGCCGCCGGGGCGCCGAGCCCGCACTGCTGCTGCAGCTGGACTACGAGCTCACCCACCTCGATGCCGATCTGCGCTGGATCCAGGAGGCGGGCCAGCGTCTCGACGCCCTGCGGACGCAGTGGCAGGATGCGGCCGGTGCACGGTCCGAGGAGACCGGGGACCGGCGATGACCGCCGCCTCCACGCGCCGGGAGCAGGCGAATACCACCTCCGGCTCGACGCCCGTCATCGACCTGCACGGAGTCCGGGTCTCCTACGGGCATGACCCCGCGCTGCGAGGCATCGACCTGCAGATCACCGCCGGGGAGCAGGTCGCCGTGATGGGACCGTCCGGATGCGGGAAGTCCACGCTGCTGCACGTGCTCGCCGGCGTGCTGGATGCCGATGAGGGCACGCTGCGGGTGCTCGGCGAGGACCTCGTCGCACTCCGCGAGAAGGACCGCGCACAGCTCCGCCTGGCCCGGATGGGCATGATCTTCCAGTTCGGCGACCTGATCGGCGAGCTCACCCTGGCCGAGAACCTCTCCCTCCCGCTGCAGCTGTTGGGCGGCAGGCCGGCGCGGATCCGCGCCGAGGTCGCGACGATGCTCGAACGCCTCGGACTCGGTGAGGTCGCGGACCGCCGTGCCGCTCAGGTCTCCGGAGGGCAGGCGCAGCGCGCCGCCGTCGGCCGTGCGCTGATCCACCAGCCCGCCCTGCTGCTGGCCGACGAGCCCACCGGCGCTCTGGACACGGTCGCCGCCGACACGGTGATGGACGCGCTGATGGAGACCGTCACGGAGCAGGGCACGACCCTGGTGGTCGTCACTCACGACAATCGCGTCGCCGCGCACCTGGACCGCCTGGTGAGCATGCGCGACGGGGAGCTGGTGGGCTGAGATGCTGCCGTCCCTGCGCCTCGGCCTCACCCTCGCGCTGCGCGCCACCGACCATGGCCGCTTCCGCGCGCTGAGCGCCCTGCTGGTGTCCCTGATCGGCTGTGCGCTGCTGGTGGTGGTGCTGTCCCTGCTGGATGCGGCCCGGCCCCGCAGCCTCGCCCCGGGGTCGGCGCCACGGAGGTGTTCGGGATGATCCTGCCGGGGATCGTGGCCCTGGCGATCGGTCTTCCCGTGCTCGCCGCCGCCGCAGCGACCGGCCGCATGTCCGAGCAGGACCGCTCTCGGCGCACGGCCCGTCTGCACCTGCTCGGGATGCGCCGAGGGCAGCAGGTGCTGGTGGGCATCGGAGAGAGCCTGCCGCCTGCGCTCCTCGGCGCGGCCGGAGGCCTCGCGGCCGGGACGCTGCTGGTGCCCTGGGCCGGACGGGTGCTGCTGGGGATGAGCCCGGCGCCGAACGTCGCCGTGGTCTCCCTCATCGTGGCCCTCGCGGTGCCGCTGTGCCTGATCGCCGGGACCGCGATGCCGACTCGGCGCTCTGGTATGGGGACGCTCGAGCGGGCACGCGGTGAGGTCGCTCGCAGTCCCGGTCTCTGGCGGGCGGTGATCCTGGTGGTCGGCCTGTCGATGCTGATCCTCAGCTGGAGCCTGCCGGGGCTCTCGAACCCCGTGCTCGTCGTGCTGTTCCTCGGCGGGGCGGGGCTCGCCGCGCTGGGCAGCATCCTGCTGCCCGCTCTGCTGGTGCGGCGCAGCGCCGACCTGCTCGTCCGGGCCGGCACCCCGGTGACCGTCGTGGCGGGACGGCGACTGCAGTCACAGCCCGCCGTGCTCGGCCGGGTGCTCGGAGCCCTGGTGATCGGCGTCGTGGTGACGACCGCAGGGCAGGGACTGATCAGCGTCCTCGCCGCCACCCCGGTCTACCAGGCCGGGCGTCACTACCGGGATGTCGAGGCCGTCGCGTCGGCGTTCCTCCCGGACCGGGCGGCCGTCGCAGACCTGGAACGGGCACTGGAGCAGGTCGGCGGAGCCCGGGAGGTGGCGGTCAGCACCGACGGCTTCGTCGTCGCCCCGGGCAGCACCCCACAGGAGCACGCGCTGCGGGCGACGGTGACCACCTGTGAGGAGCTTCGCGTCCTCCGACCGGAGGTGGAGGGCTGCCGGAATGATCGTGCGGCCTGGATTCCGGCTGCGGCGGGGTTCGTTGTGGAGACACCGCTCCAGGGCACCGTGGACCTGTTCGGCACCGAGTACGACGAGAGCACCGGCGGGTTCGGGGACCCCGTGCTGCGGATCGAGGTCTCTGCGGACGAGCTCACCCGGGTTCCGGTCCCGGCATGGCAGGACACGGATTCAGAACCCACCCTGTTCGTCCCTCGGGCACTGCTCACCGAGGAGCAGTTCTCGCAGTTCGGCGGGGTGGACGCGATGATCACCGCATCACCGCGCCCCGACCTGCCCGCGGAGCTCAGAGCTCTGGGTATCGATGCTCATAACGGCTGGACAGCGGAGGACTTCGCCCCGTACCAGGCCACCATCGACACCATCCGCCTGCTGAACCTCGTTGTCCTGGCCGTCGGCCTGGGTGCCTTCCTGCTCGGCACGGCCGATCTGGCGATGGGTCGCCGGGCGGAGCACGCCCGCCTCCGGCTGCTCGGCACCCCTGTGGGCGTGCTGCGCCGTGCGTACTGGCTCGAGGTGGCGCTGCCGCTGGTGGTCGGTGGGGGAGCGGCGCTCGCGATCGGGCAGCTGGTCGCTGTCGCCTTCGTCGAGACCGGGAACCGAGGCATGGATCCGGGCATGGTGACGCATCTCGGCGCGGAGAGCCTCACAGGACCAGTGCTGGCCGTCGCGGGCGGCGCATTGGCGATCGCAGCGCTCACCTCGCTCGGCATCGGTGCACCACTGCGACCGGACCACATTCGTCGGGCCTGACCGCACCCGCTGACCGCCTGGCGCTGCACAGGCCGACGCAGCACGGGCCCGCCCGGATTGGGTCCGGGCGGGCCGTGCTCGGGACTCACCGCAGGTGGGAGAGGCCGGTGCCGAGCAGAGCTCGCTGGGTGAGCAGCTCGTGCTCATGGCGCGCCTGCCGAGCGGCCAGCTCTCGGCGGGCCTGCCGCACCGCTCGACGGCGGGCGAGGAATCTCCGCAGCAGGGCGTCGACGGCATGGTCGTCGCCGGCGTGCTCCAGCCGTCGGAGGCTGCGGTCGGCGATGGTCGGTTCGAAGGCGGTGGCGGTGGTGCGGGTGACGGTCGGGCTGCGAGTCTCGAGCGCGGTGCGAGGGGACATGGTGGGCTCCTGGGGGAGTGAGGTAAGAACGAGGATCCGGCACGGTACGGACAGCGGCAGTCCGTGAAGCGTGCAGGAGGGTGCGCTCGCCTCAGACGGCAACCTCGGGGAAGAGGGCGTCGTGCGGCGAGAGCTGGTCCAAGGGGTGCCGGCGGTGTGGCCGCACGGCGGGGCGCGGAGCGGTCTGCTCCGTCAGCCGGCCATCGGCGCGGCGGGCCCGGCGGTGCCGCGGCCCCCAGCGGCCGCGCGCAGAGCCACGGGACGTCCGTGAGGCCGGATGGGGGATGCGGCGAGGCCGAGCGACGACGCGGCCGGGCCGGCCGAGGTCGCGAGCGGGGTCGAGTGCATCTCCATACGGACAGTCGACCATTCCGCCCCGGGCCGGCACAACCGATTAATCGGAGGCCCGTCGGCGGGGGTCCAGGGCCGGCGGGGCAGAGCCGGGCACGATGACAAGGACCCAGCCACCCGTCAGGGGCGGCTGGGTCCGGGTCGCGGTCCCCGCCGGGCGGGGGCGGAGGTCAGCGCTCGATGCGGTAGGTGACGCCGATGCTGTGCGATTCCCCGGACGCGAGCGCCACGAAGCCGTCCTTGGCGATGGCCGGCTCGATGCACACGAACTCGGGCCAGGCCGCATCGGGGATGTCGGCCATCTCCGTCACCAGAGCGTCCCAGGGGTTCCAGACCACGGTCTTGGATGTGCCGCGCGGGGTCGAGACGATGCGGCGGGAGTTCTTCGCATCGTGCACCGTCACCTCGGCGGTGGAGTCCACCACCCGGTCGGTGGAGGCGGTCGGGCTCAGCGGCTCCCCCTCCGGCATGACGTCGGGGAGCAGGCCACGGGTGTTGTCGAGGAAGGCGGCGCCCTCCAGGCCGTGGATCTCGATCCGGCGCACATCGCCGACGGCGAGATAGGTGTGCAGCGCCGCTTCCAGCTCGAGGGGGCGAGGACCGGCGGTGATCGTGAGATCCACCGACAGCTCGGCGCCGAGGCGGAACTGTGCGGTCGCGGTCAGCGCCTTGACGTCCGCAGGGGTGGCCAGGGTGATCACCACCTCGTCGCCCGTGCGCTCGGCGGCGGCCAGGTCCCAGCGGATGTTCCGCAGCCAGCCGTGCTTGACCTCCATCGCCAGATCGCGGCCGGGGCCGAACCACGGGCCGATCAGCGGGATCCCGCCGCGCACCGCCTCGCGCTCGCCGAAGGCGGAGTCCGGGCTGAGCCACAGCAGGTCCTGCTGCCCGGCGGGGATCCAGCTGATCAGCTGCGCACCGTCCAGCAGCAGCTCGGCCGTGGCGGCCGGGGTCTCGACCAGCAGGGCCGGGACCCCGTGGGTCTCGCCGAGGCGGACCCCTGCGGGCAGCGGGACGGACGGGGTGGGGGCATCGGTGCCGGTGGAGTTCATGCCCTCATCGTCGCACGTCACCGCGCGCAGGACCCGGGCCGTCAGTCTGTTGCCGCGCGGCCGTGATCGGGCTCCGGACCCGCCGATGCCTCTGGAGCACGGCGGATCTGCTCCGCCGTGCCCTCCGCGGCTGCCGAGACCGTGCGGATCAGCAGCAGCAGCCAGCCGTACACGATCCCTGCGGCCCCCATCTCGAAGGCGGTCATGTTCAGATAGCCCACCCCCGCGTACAGCACGATGGCCGTCACCAGCAGGGCGAAGGCGACGGTGGTGACGGCGATCAGTGCGCCGGGCAGGCGCCGCAGCAGCACCGGCACGGCGAGCAGAGTGAGGCCGAAGACGACCACGAGCGACTGGGCGACCACGTCGTGCCAGACGATGCTCACGGAGCGGGAGATCACCGCCACCAGGGCGACCAGCACCCCGACCGCGGTCAGCAGGGAGCGCACGGCGGTGATCCGCCACACCGGTTCGCCGGCGCTGCGCGCCCAGCGGCCCAGATCGTGGGCGAGGAACTCCGCCACGGTCACCAGCGCCACCCCGGTCAGCAGCAGGGTGAGGTTGAAGGTGACGCTCGCGAGGTCCTCGCCCTCGCCGAGCTCGGAGAAGTACCGCTCCCACCAGTACGGGTCCTCAGCACTCATGGCGCTCGCGAGCACCCCGACGGTGAGGAACGCGGCGAGCAGGGTGGCCAGTGAGCGGGTGGTCAGCGACGCGGCTGCCGCCGAGGTGACATAGGCGGCGATCCCGCCCGCGACGGCGACCCAGAAGGTGCCGGCCAGGCGATCGAGCGCGACTCCCTGGAACGCCTGCTGGAACACGCCGAAGAGGGCGCCGGCGAGGAACAGGCCGAGGATCCCGTGGACCAGGGAGAGGCCGATCACGTCGATCGCGCGGTGCCACCAGCGACGTCCCCCGAGCCACGGCAGGGTCTGCCGGGTGAGGGTCGAGAGGGTGAGAGCGGAGGTCGCCGCCGCGCAGCCGAACACCGTCAGCGCGGCGACCTGGCCGATCGAACCCGTCCCCGCGAGCGGGGAGGTCCCGCGCAGGGCGAGCAGCCCGACGAGGAGACCCACCAGTGCACCGGCCACCCCGAGGAGGACATGCCGGGACTCTGCCCGAGAGGCGCGGGAGGACCGATGGCCGCCGGCCCCGATCGGTGCAGGCGTCCCCGGGCTCGTGGCGGCGTGCACGGCTCAGCCGACGGCGGCGATGGGGACGGCCACCGGGGTGCCCGAACCGTCCCGGCGTCCCGTCGGCTCCGGCAGATCGATCGGCTGCCCGGCCTCGGACGAGGCTCGTGCCGGGTGCGGCACCACCCAGGCACCGATCAGCGCGTCCTCACCGCGCAGGAAGCGATGGCAGCGCATTCCGGCCGTGGCACGGCCCTTGGCGGGGAACTCGGTGAGCGCGGAGACCTTCAGCGAGCCGGTCTGCAGCAGCGGCAGGGTGCCTGAGCTGCCGGCGACGGTGACCACGTCGGCCGGAGCCGTCACGTCGATCGCTCCGAAGGACACCACCCGGTCGCCGCTCGCGAGCTTGACCCCGGCCACCCCGCCGGCGGTGCGGCCCTGCGGCCGGATGCCGGAGGCGGGGAAGTGGAGCAGCTGCGCCTCGGCGGTGACGAACACCAGGTCGAGGTCCTCGTCCTGCTCGAGATCCACGACCCCGACCACCGCGTCCCCGTCTTTGAGCGAGATGATCTCGAAGCCGTCCCCGCGGGGGAAGTCGAGCTGGACCCGTTTGACCACACCCTGGCGGGTGCCCACGGCGATCGCCCCGCCCCGCGCGATATCGGGCTCGGCCACCCGGATCAGGCCCAGGGCCCGCTCCTCGCGCTCCAGATCGATCAGGTCGGAGAGCCGCGTGCCTCCGGCCAGCGACGGCGCACCGGCCGTCGGGGCGAGCGAGGGCAGGTCCACGACGGACAGCCGCAGCACCCGCCCACGATCGGTGACCACGCCGACGCTCGAGCGGGTGGTGGTGCGGGCATCGGAGACGATCACGTCGTGCGCACCGCGCGGTCCCTCGCGCAGCAGCGGGTCCCCCCCGGTGATCCGGGCGATCAGCCCGGTCCCGGTCAGCAGCACCCGGCACGGCTCATCGGCCACCTCGAGGGACGCCCCGGAGACCACGGCGGGCTTCTCCGCGGCCTCCAGCAGCACGGTGCGGCGAGAATCGCCGTGCTCGGCGGCCACGGCGGCGAGCTCCTCGGAGACCAGCGCGCGCAGCACGACCTCGGACCCCAGGATCTCCTCGAGACGCTCGATCTCCCGGCGCAGATCATCCCGCTCGGCCTCCAGATCGATCTGCGAGAACTTCGTCAGCCGCCGCAGCCTCAGCTCGAGGATGTACTCGGCCTGGAGCTCGGAGAGGTCGAAGACGGTCATCAGGCGCGTGCGCGCGGTCTCGGCATCGTCGCTCTGACGCACGATCTGGATCACCTCGTCGATGTCCAGGATCGCCAGCAGCAGCCCCTCCACCAGGTGGAGGCGCGCCCTGCGCCTGCTCAGCCGGTGCTCGGTGCGGCGGCGGACCACCGTCACCCGATGCTCGACGAACACCTCCAGCATCTGCTTGAGCCCCAGGGTGCGCGGCTGCCCCTCGACCAGGGCCACGTTGTTGATGCCGAACGATTCCTCCAGCGGCGTGTACTTGTACAGCTGCGCCAGCACCGCGTCGGGGTCGAAGCCCGACTTGACCGTGAGCACCAGGCGCAGGCCGTGGTGGCGGTCGGTGAAGTCCTGGTAGTCGGTGATGCCCTGGACCCGCTTGGCCTGCACGGCGTCGCGCAGCTTCTCGGCCAGTCGCTCCGGGCCCACCTGGTACGGCAGCTCGGTGACCACGATGCCCTTGCGACGCGAGGTGACGTTCTCGATCCGGGTGGTGGCCCGCATCTTGAACGAGCCGCGCCCGGTGCGGTACGCGTCCCGGATGCCGTCCAGACCCACGATCCGTCCGCCGGTGGGCAGGTCCGGTCCCGGGACGAAGCGCATCAGCTCCTCGAGCTCCGCGTCGGGATGGTCGATCAGGTGCCGCGCCGCGGCGATGGTCTCCACGAGGTTGTGCGGCGCCATGTTCGTGGCCATGCCGACCGCGATTCCGGAGGCCCCGTTGACCAGCAGATTCGGATACTGAGCGGGAAGCACCTCGGGCTGCAGCAGCTGGTTGTCGTAGTTGGGGATCATGTCCACGACGTCCTCGTCCAGCGAGTCCGTCATCAGCAGCGCGGCCTTCGCCAGCCGCGCCTCGGTGTAGCGCGGCGCGGCGGGGCCGTTGTCCAGCGAGCCGAAGTTGCCGTGGCCGTCCACCAGTGGCATGCGCATGTTGAAGCTCTGCGCCATGCGCACCAGCGCGTCGTAGATCGCCGTATCGCCGTGGGGATGGAGCTTGCCCATCACCTCGCCGACCACGCGCTGGCTCTTCACATGGCCCTTCTCGGGACGCAGCCCCATCTCGGCCATCATGAAGAGGATGCGCCGCTGGACGGGCTTGAGCCCGTCGCGGGCATCCGGGAGCGCCCGGGAGTAGATCACGGAATACGCGTACTCCAGGAACGACGTCTCCATCTCACTGGTGACGTCGATGTCGACGATGGTCTCCTCGACGGCTTCCTCTCCGGAGGGCGGGGTGGTGCTGCGTGATCGGGCCATGCACGCCATCATGGCGCATGACCGGCCATGATCCCGGGAACCCGGGGCCGGGGAAGGACGTGAATCCCGTCAACTCCACGGCCCCGACGCTAGGATCGGACCATGGCGGACAGACGAGACGGCCTGCGCTCACTGCGCCGTCGCACCCGGGGCGAGGAGGAGACCGAGCCCGCCTACCCGGCGCACTGGGAAGCGGACATCGCGCTGCGCGACGGCTCCGCCGCCCACCTGCGCCCGATCCGCCCCTCGGATGCCGACGCCCTCCAGGACTTCCATCAGCGACAGTCCGAGCACTCGCGGTACCTGCGGTTCTTCGCCCCGATGCCCCGGCTCTCGCCCCGGGACCTCGCCCGATTCACCCACGTCGACCATTTGGACCGGGTCGCGTTCATCGTGCTGGTGGGACAGGACATCATCGCTGTGGGCCGTTACGACCGGGTCTCCCCGCACTCCGCCGAGGTGGCGTTCAACGTCTCCGACTCCCGCCAGGGCACGGGCCTGGCCTCGGTGCTCCTGGAGCATCTCGCGGCCGCCGCCCGGGAGCGCGACATCAACGAGTTCACCGCAGAGGTGCTGCCGCAGAACGCGAAGATGATCAAGGTCTTCACCGAGACCGGCTTCGACGTCGACCGCACCCTGGACGACGGCGTCGTGATGGTCTCCTTCCGCATCGACCCCACCGCGCGCTCGATCGCCGTGATGGCCGAGCGCGAGCACCGTGCCGAGTCCCGGGCGATGGAGAGGCTCCTGGACCCCCGCTCCGTGCTGCTGGTCGGGGTCTCCTCGCGCATGGACTCCACCGGGGGTCGCTTCCTCACCGCCCTGGAGGACTCCGGATACAGCGGCACCGTGCATCTCGTGGCCCGCGACGCCCTCGAGCTGCGCGGGCACCGGGCCTGGGCACGGGTGGCGGATGTCCCCGGCACGGTCGACCTCGCCGTCATCGCACTGCGCCCCGAGGCCTGCCTGGATGCCATCGAGGAATGCGCCGCCATCGGAGTGCGCAGCGTGGTGATCCCCACCGAGGGGTTCTCGGACAGTGACGAGGGCCGCCGCCTGCAGCGCGAGCTGGTGGCCCGGGCCCGTGGCCACGGCATGCGCCTGCTGGGACCCGGCTCCCTCGGCTTCCTGCGCACCGGGGAGGATCCGATCAGCCTCTCCCTCGCCCCGCGGATGCCGCGCCCCGGCCCGGCCGCGCTCGCCGGGCAGTCCAGCGCGCTCTCGGCGATGCTGCTGGCCGGCACCGACGCCCGCGGCATCGGCCTGCACGAATTCGTGGGGGTCGGCAACCGGGCCGACGTCTCCCTCAACGACACCCTCCAGCACTGGGCGGACGATCCCCAGATCGGTGTCATCGGCCTCGCGCTGGAATCCATGGGCAACCCGCGCAAGTTCACCCGGATCGCCCGCCGGCTCACCCGCACCACGCCCCTGATCGTGCTGCGCCCGCCGGGCAGCGAGTCCCATCGGCCGCCCGGGCATGACGTGCGCGCCTCGACCCTGCCGCGTCGCGCCCTGGACCAGGTGCTGGATTCCGCCGGCGTGGTGCAGACCCGGGGAGTGGACCATCTCCTGGACGTGGTCGACGCCCTCGGCCGGCAGGGCACGCCGCTCGGCCGACGGGTGGGACTGCTGTCGAACACCGCTGCGCTCGGCGCCTCGCTGCGCGGGGCCGCGCACCAGGCGGGACTGGAGGTGGTCGCCGACAACCACAGCGTCCCGCTGTCACCCGATGTGCGGCTGATCCAGCGGGCCTTCACCTCGATGGCCGCGCCCGGCCACGTCGACCTGGTGATCGCCGGGATCCTGGACCCGCTGACCTCAGATGCCGCCGAGGTGCTCCGGCAGATGGCCACCGTGGCCCGTCACTCCGAGGTGGTGCTGCTGGTGTGCCTGGTCTCCTCGACGGAGCGCTTCGGCGCGGTCCAGGAGGCGGTGCGCGCGGATGGTTCGCTGCCACCGGTGTACGCGACCCCCTACACGGTCGCGCGGGCGGCGGCCGGCATGCTGGCGGCCGCCCTGCGCCCACAGGCCGACGACGACGCCCCCGCACAGCGGGAGGGCATCGATCGTGCCGCGGCCCGGGCACTGGTGGAGCGCTGGAGAGCCGGCGTGGGGACCGTGGACGGGGACCTGAGCACCGAGGACACCCGCGAGCTGCTCGCCGCCTACGGGATCGACCTGCTCCCGACCCGTCCGATCACCGATGTCGAGGACGCCCTGACCCAGGCCGCCGCGATCGGCTACCCGGTCGTGCTCAAGAGCACGGATCCCGTGCTGCGCCATCGCACAGACCTGGGAGGCGTGCGCCTGGGGATCCCGGACGCCGTCCAGCTGCGCCACGCGGTGAAGAGCATGCGAGAGGACCTGTCCTACTCCAGCGCCCCGCTGGAGGTGCAGGCCATGGCTCCGGCCGGCGTGCCGATGGTGGTGCGCAGCGTCGAGGACCCCTCGCTCGGGCCGGTGGTCTCCCTCTCGGTCGCCGGGGACGCCACCGACCTGCTCGACGACATCGCCTATGCGATCCCGCCGTTCAGCGAGAGCGGGGCGGCGCGGCTGGTGGACGCCCCGGCCTCGGCGATCAAGCTGCGCGGCACCCGCGGGCTGCCGCCCGCCGACCGGGAGTCGCTGACCGACCTGGTGGTCCGCATCGGGCTGCTCGCGGAGGATCTCCCCGAGCTCGCCTCCCTCGAGCTGTACCCGGTGCTGGTCGCGCAGCACGGGCTCACGGTGGTCGCAGCTCGGGTCCGCCTGGCCCCCGCGCCCAACCGCACCGACGGCGCGAGACGCACCCTGTCCGGTCCGCCCGGTGCGTGAGCGGCGCCACCGGGCGGCGGCAGGATCTCCCGGCAGCGCCCGTCATGGGACACTGCAGGGATGACCACCGCTCTTCCCGCTGACCTCCTGACGGACCTCGAGACCGCCGGCTACTTCCCGCAGACGGCGGCCGAGAGCCTGGCGCGTCTGCTGCGCAGTGCGCGTCCCGTCGCTCATCTGGTGCGGCCCGAGACCACCTTCGACGGCCCCGAGGTGCGCCGCCATCTCACCGTCGTGGTGCTGACCGCTACGCACCTGCTGGTCACCCACCTCGATGATGACCCGGCTGATGCGCTCAACCCCAGCCAGGTGGTCTCCACCACCGAGCGGATCCGGCTGCGGAGCATCACCTCCACCGGTCTCTCGCAGGTCTTCGACACCGACGGCAAGGGGAGCCCCGGCACCGAGGCGGAGATCACGCTTGGGGTCAGCTGGGACGGGAGCCGACGGGTGGATCTCGAGCGCGCGGTCTGCGAGGACCCCAACTGCCAGATCGACCACGGCTATACCGGGACCATCGCTCCCTCCGACCTCGCGCTTCGGGTCTCGGCTCTGGCCGACGGGGCCGAGGCGGTGGATGCGGCGCTGGCCTTCCACGACCGACTGGTCGATGCGGTCGACGCGATCGACGCGGCAGGCGCCTGACCGGTGCGCCCCCACCGCCCGGCCCGATGCCGCCGATGACCTCGCCCGGCCTGCCCGTCGACTGGCCCGCGGAGCTGCTGCCCCCGCCCTTCGCCGGCGATGACCACCCCGGGCTGCTGGACGTGATCCCGCCGTTGCTCGAGCACCCCGAGCCCGGACGTGACCTCGTGGTGCTGCTGGACGGCGTGGGCGCGGACCTGCTCGCGGAGCATCGTTCCCTGACCCCCACGCTGCGACGGGCGGAGTCCCAGATCACGCGGGTGCGCACCGTCACCCCGGCGACCACCTCGAGCGCGATGGTCTCCCTGCACACCGGGCAGCCCCCGCTGCTGCACGGCGTGCTGGGCTATCTCACCCGGGACCCCCGCACCGGGCGCAGCCTGAACCAGCTCACCGGCGCCCCCGGCACCGACCCCCGGCAGTGGATGCCGCTGCCCACCCCGGTGGAGACCAGGGGTCGGCGGGCCGTGCAGGTGGCGCCCGCCAAGCACTCCGGCTCCCACCTCAGCGGGGTCGCGTTCCGGGGCTGGGAGTTCCTCGGCCACGGTCGCGGCGACCGGGTCGAGGCGGTGCGCACCGCGCTCCATCGAGCGGGACCGGACGGGCTGGTGCATCTCCACGTCGACGACGTCGACCACGCCGGGCACCGCCACGGGGTCGACTCCGAGCAGTGGAGGACGGCGCTGGCCGAGGTCGACTCGCTGGTGGGCACGCTGCTGCGCCGGCTGCCGCGCGGCACCCGGATCCATCTGACGGCCGATCACGGGATGATCGACACCTCTGCGGAGCACACTGTCGACCTGGCCGCTCATCCCCGGCTGCTGCGTCTGGTCGACGAGGTCGCCGGGGAGGCGCGGGCGCTCGCCCTGCACACCGTGCCGGGCGAGGGCGTCGACCAGGAGCTCGCGGAGGGACTGACCGCGCTGCTCGGTGAACGGGCGCTGGTGCTCCGCCGCGAGCAGATCCTCGCTGCAGGGCTGCTGGGGCCGGCCGGGACCGCCGTCCCCGAACGGGTCGCACGACGGATCCCCGAGGTGCTGGTGCTCGCCCGGGGTCGTTGGAGCGTGGATGACTTCTCCCGCCGGCCCGAGACCGCACGGCAGATGATCGGGGTCCACGGCTCTCTGACCTCGGCCGAGGCTTGGGTGCCGCTGCTGCACACCGAGAGCTGAACGGGACCGGCCGCGTGGTGCGGTCGGTCCCGTTCCGCGGCTCAGTCGTGCTTGGAGCCGAAGACGATCTCGTCCCAGCTGGGCATCGAGGCCCGCTTGCTGCGGGGCCGGGACTTCTTCGCCGGCTTCTGCTCCGCGGGCTCCTCGTGCTCATCGGTCTCCGGCGCGGAGCCTGCGGGGGAGGGGGTGTCGAAGCCGGGCAGCGGAGTGAGATCCACCGTGTCCTGATAACTGATCCCCGTGGCGGAGTCGGAGACGTCGTCCTCCTCCTCGCCGGTCCCGTCCGTCGCGAGCTCGGAGCTCTCGGACCGGTCGGTCGCGGAGCCTGCCCCTTCGGCCTCGAGCGCAGCGGAGTCGAGGTCCTCGAACGCATCGTGCTCGCCCTGGCCGGTGCCGATCGAGTGCTCGAGCGCGGCCTCGTGGTCCGGATCGGGCGCCTCCGGGTCCTCGGCCGGGGAGGGCTGTGCGGAAAGGCCCTCCGGGTGTCGCTGGTCGTCCTCCGCACCGGTCGAGGAGATGTGCTCGCCCTCTGTCGCCGACTGCTCGCCGGTGGTGGTGGGCTCGACGTCCTCGAGGCCGGACCAGACAGTGGCGGAGTCCTCGGGGCGCGGCACCGAGCGCAGGCCCCGCCGGGCGTTGAGCGCATCGAGGTCCTCGTCGTCGATCACCGAGGGATGCTCCTCGGCGACCGGCCGCCGGGGCGGCCAGCCGCGGCCGCGCGGAGCCGCCCCGGGGGAGCCCTCCAGTGAGCCGTCGGCCTCGAGATCGTAGACGGAGCTCTTGACGGCCTGGAGCCGGCCCCGACTGCGGGCAGGCTCCGGCGGGGCGTCCTCGTCGCTGATCCACCGGGCCTCGTCATCGACCGGGGAGACCGAGCGGTTGTCGAGATCCGCGACCCAGTGGGCCTGACGGGTGCGACCCCCCGCGGAGAAGGTCAGCTCGAGGGTCCAGGTGCCGTCCTGTCGACGCCAGGCGTCCCAGGCGGTCTCCCCGGTCGCCTCCCGAGCGGCGAGCCGCTCGGAGACGACGTCGAGCAGGCTCGGGCCACCGCGGCCGACGGGGAAGAGGCGAGCCCGCTGCGCGGCCCACTCGCGCTCGGCGAGGACCGGGCCCTCGTAACGGCGCACGTGCTCCAGCGGGATCTCGGAGGCCTCCGCGATGTCCTCCGCGCTGCGGCCGGAGCGGAGCATCGTCTGGATCTCCCGCGGGCGCAGGGGGGCGGCATCAGCGGCCTGGATCATGTTCAGGGCCGGGCGGTCAGAGCGCACCGCGGCGCGCAGAGCCCTGTCGATGCGCAGCGTGTACCGTTCTCCCTCGGAGTCGACCAGGAGCACATGTTCCCCGTCGTCATGGATCCCGTCGAGTTCGAGCTCGCGCATCGTCGTCCTCTCCGTCGGAGCCTGGTCGCTGGCGTGCAGACGTGTTGCTTGTGTGCAGAAGTCTAGGCCGCGACCATATCGTGCGCGGCACCCCTTCGCCCGTTCCTGGAGCGGACGCCGACCGCGTGTTGCCGCCCCTCGTGGACCCGGTGTTGTAGGTCGCAGTCCTCTCTGCAATAATGCCGCCGCATTCAGCGTTGACAGCTGGGCCGCCGCGATGCGGCCCGCGAGGACACCCCCGGCGCGGATTTGCCCCAGGACCCCCCGGTCGGATCTTCCGACGACTACCAGGAACGGACCGTAGATGGCCACTGATTACGACGCCCCGCGCAAGAACGACGACGACTCGAGCGACGACTCCATCGAGGAGCTGAAGGGACGGCGGAGCGAGGCCGCCGCCCCCACCGTCGACGAGGACGAGGCCGAGGCCGCCGACTCCTATGAGCTCCCGGGCGCAGACCTCTCCGGTGAGGAGCTGTCGGTGCGGGTGCTGCCCCGCCAGGCGGACGAGTTCACCTGCGCCAGCTGCTTCCTCGTCAAGCACCGCAGCCAGATCGACCACGTCGAGGGCACGCTCATCATCTGCAAGGAGTGCGCGGCGGCCTGAGACCTGTCTCCGCGATGCTGCGCAGCGGCACCGCACCCGGCCGGGTGCGGTGCCGCTGCGCATCTCAGCAGGTGTGGGCGATGTGCGCCATCGGTTCAGCCCTCGCCCTGCTCGTGCAGCGCCTGCGCGGTGCGCAGGGCCAGCGCGAGATCATCCGGACGACGGGTCGAGAGCACCCACGCCGTGGCGGGGTCCTGCGCATCGAGCACCTCGACCCGCAGGCCCGTGCGCGTCCAGCCCCGCACGCAGTGGTGCGCCAGCGGCTCGAAATCCTGCCCGATGGTCCGTGCCCACTCCTCGCCGCGCAGCACCTCCGGGGCGCCGAGCAGCTCCACCTCGATCTGCGCTCGGCTGAGGCGGAACCGGCCGTCTGCGACCTCGATCACGGGGGAGTACTGCACGACGAGGACGAGCAGCCCGGAGATCGCGACCACGGCGACCGCGATCGCCGCCGTGAGGCTCAGCGGCACCAGGATCAGCCCCAGCGCTGCGCCCACCGTGACCGCGACGATCCACAGCCCTGGGCCGGGGGCCACGCGCTCGTGGAACAGAGGATCGTTCCCAGCGGCGGGGCTGGACGAGCTCGAGGGTGTGGGCTCTGCGGTGTGATCTGCTGCTGCGGGCATGCCGCCATCGTCTCACGCACCGCATGGGAACCGGCTCGACGGATCCGCTGCCCGGCAACCTCCGAGGCGGCTGGATGCGAGTGCCGGGGACGACATAGTCTGGGGCCATGCCTGTCGATCACGTTGACACCCTCTCCGGGGGTGCGGACCCCGGATCCGCCCCTGATGCACCCGCTCTGCGGATCCGCCGCAGCGAGGCGGTGCCCATGCCCCATCGCGCACACCCCGAGGACGCCGGCCTGGACCTGGCCAGCGCCGAGGAGGTCGTGATCCCCGCCGGCGGGCGCGCCCTGGTGGACACGGGCCTCGCCCTCGCGCTGCCCCCCGGGACCGTCGGGATGGTGTGCCCCCGCTCGGGCCTCGCCGCCCGGCACGGCATCACCGTGCTCAACGGCCCCGGTATCGTGGACGCGGGTTATCGGGGACCGATCAAGGTCGCCCTGCACAACACCGATCTGTCGGAGCCCTTCGATGTGCACGTCGGGGACCGCATCGCACAGCTGGTGGTGGTGCCCTTCCTCGCTCCGCGCCTGGACGAGGTCGAGGACCTGGAGGCGACCGCCCGGGCCGGTGCCGGCTTCGGCTCCAGCGGCGGCTTCGGCGGGGGCGGCGCCACGGCCGGAGACCACGAGACCACGGAGGGATGACCATGGGACTGTTCTCCCGCAAGAAGCGGAATCGGGCGGAGACGGGCGACGAGCTCGACCCCCGTGACGAGCGCACGCCCGAGCAGGGCGAGGAGGAGCTGCCCGGCCAGGGCGAGGACCTCGCGCCGCAGGAGCCCGAGGAGGACCGTGACGAGGAGCGGGCCGGGGGTGAGCCGAGTCCCCGCGGTGAGCATCTCGAGGACGGCCCCTTCGATGAGGCCGAGGCCCCGGACGAGGAGCGCATCGACCTCGGCGGGCTGCAGGTCCCGACCATCGACGGGATGGAGCTGCGGATGGAGGTGGACCAGCGCAGCAGTGCGGTCACCGGAGCGAACCTGGTCCTCGGAGGGTCCTCGCTGCAGGTCCAGGCGTTCGCGGCCCCCAAGTCCCGGGGACTGTGGGAGGACGTGCGCCGCTCGCTGCGGGACTCCGTCGTCACCCAGGGCGGTACCGCCGAGACCCGTTCCGGAGCCTTCGGCACCGAGCTGATCACCCGACTGCCGGTCAAACGGGCCGACGGACGCACCGGCTACCGGCCGGCGCGGTTCATCGGCATCGACGGGAGGCGCTGGTTCCTCCGCGCGATCCTCACCGGCAAGGCACTCGGCGACTCCGAGCAGTCCCGTCGCTTCGAGACCCTCCTGTCCCGACTGGTCGTCGTGCGCGGCACGGGTGCGATGGCGCCGCAGGAGCTGATCCCGCTGCACCTGCCCGGCGAGCACCCCGGATTGGACCAGATCCGGTCCGGACCGCTGGACCCGCTGGCTCGCGGCCCCGAGATCACCGAGGTCGGATGAGCCCCGCCGCGCAGGATCCGGTCCGTCCCCGCCAGGCGCCGTCGCAGAAGGAGCCGCACGCCTCACAGGAGCCGCACGCCTCGCAGGAACCGCGCTCCCCACAGGAACCGCGCCCCGCACAGGAGCCGCCCTCCTCCCGAGCCCGGCACCGGCCGGCGCCGGTGAGCGGCGCAGCGGACTGGGCGCCGTCCTCCAGGAGGAGGAGTTCTCGGTCGCCGACGCCATCGGAGGCCCACGCGGCATCATCGAATCGGCGCTGCCGACGCTGCTGTTCGTCGTGCTCTTCGTCGCCACCCGCTCGGTGATGATCGCCGCCGTGGCTGCGACCGCCGTGGTGGTGGTGCTGCTGATCGCCCGCATCGTGCAGCGCCAGAGCCTCAGCACCGTTCTCGGCGGACTGGTCGGCGCCGCTCTCGGTGCCGTGCTGGCGATCCGCTCCGGCGAGGGCTCGGACTTCTACTGGCCCGGGATCGTCACCAATGCCGTCGCGCTGCTGGTGCTCCTGGCCTCCATGGCTCTCCGCCGCCCCCTGGTGGGACTGCTGGTGGGACTGCTCGACCCGCGCGTGAAGGACTGGGCGCAGGACCCCGACGCCCGTCGCGTCTACACCCGCGCGACCCTCCTGTTCGTCCTCCTGTATACCGCGAAGCTCGGCGTCCAGCTGCCCCTGCTGCTGACCGGGCAGGTGGCCGCCCTCGGTGCGGCGAAGATCGCGATGGGGCTGCCGGCCTTCGCCGTGATCGCCTACCTGGTCTGGCTCATGCACCGCGGGCTCCTGGCCCGCCGGGATCACGACTGATCCGCCGAGCGGTCGCCTCGCCGCGCTGCGTGCTCGAGGACGGTCCACGGAATGAGACAATGGGGGCCACGGTCCCGTGAGCATCCACCTGCAGCCGGGTCCCACCATCTGTACGAGCAGCCACGGTCCTTGTCATCCCCGACTCGGACGGGAGGAGAGTGTCCGATGAGCCCGGATGCCGAACGGATCCAGAGCGAGCCCGCCCTTGGCGATCGCCTCCTCACCCTGACCGTCGGCCCTCCTGCTGCCGGCGGCACCTTCGTGGCCCGCCACGAGGGCCGGGTCGTGTTCGTGCGAGGCACCGCGCCGGGGGAGACCGTCACCGCGCGCCTGCTCGAGGACCCGCGCGACAAGCCCGATGCGCGCTTCTGGCGCGCCGAGGCGCTGGACGTGCTCGAGGCCGGGGTGGACCGCGTCCCCTCCGTCTGGGGGCATGCCGGGGTCGACGGCGTCGGCGGTGCGGAATGGGCCCACATCGCACTGCCCGCGCAGCGCCGGATCGCCAGCGAGGTGATGCAGGAGCTGCTGCGCCGCGCCGGGGTGAGCTCCTTCCCGATCGAGCAGGTGCAGGTCGAGCCCGCGCCGCATGACGCCGACGGCCTGGCCTGGCGCACGCGCGTCCGCTACGCCGTGGACACCGACGGGCGCGTCGGCATGCGCGGCTGGCGCTCCCACGCTGTGCGCCCGGTGGGGATGGACCCGCTGTCCGCCCAGGCCATCCGCGACCTGCGTCTGGGGGAATGGACTGCGCCCCTGGGCACCGAGGCGATCGATGCCGTGGCGCCGTCGGCCGGACCGGCCTCAGTGGTCCTGATCGGGCGTGAGCTGGACCCCGCTGCGGTGCAGATCCCGGAATCCTGGGGCGAGGCGGACGTCGCGGTGCGCACCGCCCGGGAGATGGTCCCGCTGCGCGGCGACGGCACCGTCCACGAGCGGGTCGGGGAGCGGATGTTCACTGTCGGCGCGACCGGGTTCTGGCAGTCGCATCGGCGTGCCGCCGAACTGCTGGCCGACGTGGTCGAGGTGTCGCTGCAGGCGCCGCACGGAGGCAGCGCCTGGGATCTCTACGGGGGAGTCGGACTCTTCGGCGCGGTCGCCGCGGACCAGGTGGGCCCCGAGGGCTCGGTGGTCTCCGTGGAGGGGAACCGTCGCGCCTCCCAGCTCGCGGCGGAGAACCTCGAGGACCTGCCGCAGGCCACCACGGCCACCGCCGACGTCACCGATTGGGTCCGGGCCCGGCGCGGGGGTGTCGACGCCGTGGTGCTGGATCCGCCGCGCAGCGGTGCCGGGGTCGAGCTGATGGGCCTGCTCGCCCGGACGGTGCGGCAGCGGATCGTGTACGTCTCCTGCGAGCCCTCGACCCTCGCCCGCGATCTGGCCGCGATCGAGAAGCAGGGATGGCGGATCGCGGACCTGCGCGCCTTCGACCTCTTCCCCCACACCCACCACATCGAATCGGTCGCAGTGCTCGAGCGCGCAGCAGGCTGACCCCCGCCGCCGGCAGGGATGCGCACGCCGCGTCGGCGGCAGCTGACAGCCTGTCAGGACACAGGGGCACGTCATGGTATTATTTATCTTGACTTCAAGATAACTATCGGGTTCGCCCGATGGACCCTCCGATGACCTGCGCGGGCATCGGTCTGCAGCGAGGTGGGCGTTTGCCCGCCTCCGGCGGCCGACGCGCCTACGATGGAGGGGTCACCTCAACACCAAAGGAGTTCGCCTGATGAGCACTGTCGACTCATTCGCCGCGAAACAGGATCTCACCGTCGGCGGGACCGACTACGAGATCTACGCGCTCGATGCCGTGGAGGGCGCCGAGAAGCTTCCCTACAGCCTCAAGATCCTGCTGGAGAACCTGCTGCGCACGGAGGACGGCGCGAACATCACCGCCGATCACGTGCGCGCCCTGGCGAGCTGGGACCCCGAGGCCGATCCGTCGGTCGAGATCCAGTTCACCCCGGGCCGCGTGATCATGCAGGACTTCACCGGCGTGCCCTGCGTCGTCGACCTCGCCACCATGCGCGAGGCGATGCAGGATCTCGGCGGCGACCCGGAGAAGATCAACCCGCTGGCCCCCGCCGAGATGGTCATCGACCACTCGGTGATGATCGACGTGGCCGGTCGCCTGGACGCGCTCGAGAAGAACATGGAGCTCGAGTACGAGCGCAACCGCGAGCGCTACCAGTTCCTGCGCTGGGGTCAGACCGCCTTCGACGACTTCAAGGTCGTGCCCCCGGGCACCGGCATCGTCCACCAGGTCAACATCGAGTACCTGGCCCGCACGGTCATGACCCGCGAGGTCCCGAACGAGGCAGGGAACGGGTCCGTGCTCCGCGCGTACCCCGACTCCTGCGTCGGCACCGACTCCCACACCACCATGGTCAACGGGCTGGGCGTGCTGGGCTGGGGAGTCGGCGGCATCGAGGCCGAGGCCGCGATGCTCGGCCAGCCGGTCTCCATGCTGATCCCGCGCGTGGTCGGCTTCAAGCTCACCGGCGAGATCCCTGCGGCCGCGACCGCCACCGACGTGGTGCTCACGATCACCGAGATGCTCCGCGACCACGGCGCGGTGGGCAAGTTCGTCGAGTTCTACGGCGAGGGCGTCGCCCAGGTGCCGCTGGCCAACCGTGCCACCATCGGCAACATGAGCCCCGAGTTCGGCTCCACCTGCGCGATCTTCCCGATCGATGAGGTGACGGTCGACTACATGCGGCTCACCGGTCGCTCCGAGGAGCAGCTCGCGCTGGTCGAGACCTACGCCAAGCGCCAGGGTCTGTGGCACGATCCGTCGAAGGAGCCCGTGTACTCGGAGTACCTCGAGCTGGACCTGTCCACCGTGGTGCCCTCGATCGCCGGCCCGAAGCGCCCGCAGGACCGCATCGTGCTGACCAAGGCCAAGGAGTCCTTCCGCGAGGTGCTGCCGTCCTACGCCGGCCACCACGACGTCTCCGCCAACGGTGGGGACGAGGCCGGCACCTTCCCGGCGTCGGACCCGGCGAGCCAGGGCTCGGACAACGACTCCGGCGGCTCCGCCCCCGAGCACCAGCATGTCGCCGGCCGCGCCTCGAACCCGATCCAGGTCGCGGGCGAGGACTTCTCGATCGACCACGGCATCGTCTCGATCGCCTCGATCACCTCGTGCACCAACACCTCGAACCCGTCGGTGATGATGGCCGCCGGCCTGCTCGCGCAGAACGCGGTGGACCGTGGACTGGTCGCCAAGCCGTGGGTGAAGACCTCCATGGCGCCCGGCTCCCAGGTGGTCACGAACTACTACACCAAGGCGGGCCTCTGGCCAGCTCTGGAGTCGCTCGGCTTCCACCTGGTCGGCTATGGCTGCACCACCTGCATCGGCAACTCCGGTCCGCTGGCACCTGAGATCTCCGACGCGATCGCCGAGAAGGACCTCGCCGTCACTGCGGTGCTCTCGGGCAACCGCAACTTCGAGGGCCGCATCAACCCCGACGTGAAGATGAACTACCTGGCCTCCCCGCCGCTGGTCATCGCCTACGCGCTCGCAGGCACGATGGACTTCGACTTCGAGAACGACCCGCTGGGCACCGACAAGGACGGCGGGGACGTCTTCCTGCGCGACATCTGGCCCAACCCCACCGAGGTGGAGAAGGTCATCGCGGAATCGATCTCCCAGGAGATGTTCACCGAGGACTACAAGGACGTCTTCACCGGCGATGACCGCTGGCGGAGCCTGGAGACCCCCGAGGGTGCGACCTTCGAGTGGGACACCGAATCCACCTACGTGCGCAAGCCCCCGTACTTCGAGGGCATGGGGGAGAAGCCGGAGCCCCTCACCGACATCTCCGATGCCCGTGTGCTGGTCAAGGTCGGGGACTCCACCACCACCGACCACATCTCGCCCGCCGGGTCGATCAAGCTGGACTCCCCGGCCGGTCGCTACCTGCAGGATCACGGGGTGGCTCGCAAGGACTTCAACTCCTACGGCTCGCGCCGCGGCAACCACGAGATCATGATCCGTGGCACCTTCGCGAACATCCGTATCCGGAACCAGCTGCTGGACGGTGTCGAGGGCGGGTACACGAAGAACTTCCTGACCGGTGAGCAGGAGTTCATCTACGACGCGGCCCAGGCCTACGCCGAGCAGGACATCCCGCTGGTGGTCCTCGCCGGCAAGGAGTACGGCACCGGTTCCTCCCGCGACTGGGCGGCCAAGGGCACCAAGCTCCTGGGCGTCGAGGTCGTCATCGCCGAGAGCTTCGAGCGCATCCACCGCTCGAACCTCATCGGCATGGGCGTGCTGCCCCTGCAGTTCCCCGACGGCGAGAGCGCCGAGTCGCTGGGACTGGACGGCACGGAGACCTTCTCGGTCACCGGTGTGACCGCGATGAACGAGGGCTCGGTCCCCAAGACCGTCGAGGTCGTCGCCACCAAGGACGACGGTGCCTCGGTCCGGTTCGACGCGGTCGTCCGCATCGACACCCCCGGCGAGGCGGAGTACTTCCGCAACGGCGGCATCCTGCAGTACGTGCTGCGGTCCCTGGTCGCCTCCTGATCACCTGACACCAGCGGCGCGAGGGGTCCCTGACCCGTCGCCTCCGGCGCCCCGGCCCTCTGGGTCGGGGCGCCGTGGCGTCCCGGGCCGGGGCAAGGGCCTCACGCCCCTAGTCCCGCACCGATGCGCGGACGCTCTGCACGCTGATGCACACCGCCGCCGACTCCCGTGAATCCCCGGTGAAGGTATGCACAGATGTGACCATGCCTCGCGTCGACACAGGTCATGAGGACGTAGCCTGAGCGTGTTCCGGCCCCGTCCCGGAGGGAGGCCCACGCGTGTCCACCACCGAACAGCGCCCTGTCGCGCCGACCCGCAGGGTCGGCGCGGTGATGCCGTCGGCCCCGACGGCGACAGCGGCGGAGGTCCCGATCAGCACGGATCCGGATGCACTGCGGGCACTGCCGGCCGAGCAGCTGAGCGGGCTCGCCCGCACGCTGCGGCGGCGCCTGGTGGAGATCTGCTCGCGCAGCGGCGGTCATCTGGGCCCCAATCTGGGAGTCGTCGAGCTGACGATCGCGCTGCACCGTGAGTTCCGCTCCCCGGCCGAGCCGATCGTCTTCGACACCGGCCACCAGGCCTACGTGCACAAGATGCTCACCGGCCGCGCCGAGCTGGACGGGCTGCGGACCGCGGGCGGTGTCTCCGGCTACCCGGATCGTGGTGAGTCCGTCCACGACCTGGTGGAGAACTCCCATGCGTCGGGGTCGATCGCCTGGGCCCACGGCCTGGACCGCGCCCACCGGTTCGCCGGATCCGAGGGGGCCGCCATCGCCGTCATCGGGGACGGCGCGCTCACCGGGGGAGTGGGGTTGGAGGCCCTGAACCTGCTGGCGGCGGATCGCGGCTCCCGCACCGTCGTGGTGCTCAACGACAACACCCGCTCCTACGCCCCGACCGTCGGCGGCATCGCCGAGCACCTCGCGGCGCTGCGCGGTGGGCGGATCCGGGCCGGGCAGGACATGTTCACCGCTCTCGGGCTCACCTACCTCGGACCGGTCGACGGACACGACCTCGATGCCCTCGCCGAGGCCATGGCGGCAGCGCGCCGGGCGGCCGAGGATCCTCAGCGCGCAGGGGTGCTCCTCCACGTCATCACCCGCAAGGGTGCCGGTTTCGCCCGCGCGGAGGCCGACGCCGTGGACCAATGGCACGCCACCGGCCCCTTCTCCCTCGAGGTGGAGCAGGCCTCGCAGCCCGCCGCACCGACCTGGACCTCGCGGCTGGGGGCCGCCGTGCTCGCCGCCGCCCGCGCCGACGAGCGTGTGGTCGCGCTCAGCGCCGCGATGGTCGACCCCGTCGGCCTCACTCCGATGCAGCAGGAGATGCCGGAGCGGGTGCTCGACGTGGGCATCGCCGAGCAGCTCGCCCTCGATACCGCCGCCGGGCTCTCCGCCGGCGGGCGCCGGCCCGTCGTCTCCCTCTATGCCACCTTCCTGAACCGGGCGCTGGATCAGCTCCTGCTCGACGTCGCCCTGCACCGGGAGGACGTCACGATCACCCTGGACCGAGCCGGGGTCACCGGCGACGACGGCCCCAGCCATCACGGAATCTGGGATCTCGCCCTCGCCACGACGGTGCCCGGGCTCTCCCTATGGGCGCCGCGGGACGCCGCTCAGCTCGAGGCCGCGGTTCCCGCCGCCCTGGCGACCTCCGGGCCCTCGCTCGTGCGCTTCCCCAAGGGTGCCTGCCCCCCGGAGCTTCCCGCCCTCGCGCAGCTGCCCGCCGGCGACGTGCTGGCAGGGGACGCAGACGCGCCCATCGACATCCTGTTGATCTCGATCGGGGCCCTCGCCGCGCACGCCGTCGACGCGGCCGGCGAGCTCTCCCGCAGCCATGGTGATCTGAACGTCCTGGTTCTCGACCCGGTCCGCGCCCTACCGCTGGGGGAGGACGTCCTGGATCTGGCCGCGTCGTCCCGGGCGGTCGTCACCCTCGAGGACGGTCTCGCCGAAAACGGGATCGGAGCAGTGATCGGCACCCGGCTCGCCCGCCGGGCCACGCTCGCGGCCCCGGGCCCGGTGCTGCGGACGCTCGGCATCGAGGCGGAGTTCATCCCGCAGGGCAAGCGCGCCGGGATCCTCGCGGCCCAGGGTCTGGACGCGCCCGGCATCGTCGCGAGCCTGCGCGGCCTGCTCCCGGGCTCCTGAGCGGCGGGCCACGGGGCGGGAGCGCCCGGGGACCCGGCTGACCCCTGCCGCTCAGCTCAGGGAGCTGCGCGGGGAGGGGTCGTCCGGCCGGGCGGTGAGGATGATCGGTGCACCATCGGTGATCTGCATCGTGTGCTCCGCATGGGCGCCGCGGGAGCCGTCGACCGAGAGCTGGGTCCAGCCGTCGCGCTCATCGACCCGCAGCTCGGAGGTGGTCGGCACCAGGAAGGGCTCGACCGTGATCAGCTGGCCGGCGAACAGCTCGATGCCGCCCCCGGGGGTGCCGTGATTGGGCACGAAGGGAGCCTCGTGCATGGTGCGTCCGACGCCGTGGCCGCCGAAGCGGTCGTTGATCGAATAGCCGAGTGCATGCGCCTCGTTCATGACCGCGTGCCCGATGTCCCCGACGGTGTTCCCGGCCCGCACCTGATCGATGCCGGCCCACATCACCTGCTCGGTGTCGCGGATCAGCTGCTGATCCTCCTCGCGGGGCGTTCCCACGGTGATCGACAGGCAGGAGTCCGCGACCCACCCCTCGACCTCGACCGCGAAGTCCAGGGAGAGCAGGTCGCCGTCGGCCAGCACCCGGTCATAGGGGCGACCGTGGAGCACGCCGTCGTTGAGGGAGGTGCAGATGACGTGGCCGAAGGGCGAGGCCCCGAAGACGGGGTGGTAGTCGAGGTAGCAGCTGGTCGCCCCGGCGTCGCGGATCAACCGGTGCGCCTCCGCGTCGACCTCGAGCAGATTCCAACCCACCTCCACCTCCTCGCGCAGATGGGAGAGCACGGACGCGACGAACTCGCCCGCCGGGCGTGCCTGCTCGAGGGTGGGCAGCTCCTGCGTCGAGCTGCGGCGGCGTCGGCCGAGGATCATCGTGCCTCCGTGGAGTCGTGGGTCAGGTGCGTGGCCGTGGCGGGGGAGCCGGCGTCCTGCCAGGTGACCAGCCGGGCACCCACCCAGGCGATGGTCGCGGCGAACAGGGCTGCACCGATCATGTGGAAGAACACCACCAGCTCGGGCAGGCCGAGGAAGTACTGGATGTAGCCGACGATGCCCTGCGCGAGCGTGAGCGCCACCAGCCACCAGGCGGCGACGATCGCCTCCCGGCGGGCATGGGAACGGTGCAGGACCACCAGCAGCGCGGCGAGCAGCGCGCAGAAGACGTAGACCGCGACCGCGTGCATCCGGGCGGCGATCATCGGGTTCAGGGCGATCCGGGTGACGTCCCCGGCATCCCCGGAATGGGGCCCCGTCCCGGTGACGATCGTGCCCAGCACCAGGACCACGAAGCCCACCGCCGCCAGCGGGACGAACACCCTCATCGCCCGGGCGGGCACTGCGAGGTGCATGCGTCCATCACCGTCGTACAGCCGCACCAGCAGCACCATCGAGACGGCACCCAGCAGCGGAGAGATCAGGAAATGCGGGCTGACCAGCCCGGGATGCAGATCGAGCCAGACCACGAAGGCGCCGATCATCGCCTGCAGCGCGGTGCCGATCAGCGGTATCCAGGCCAGGCGGCGGAAACCGGCGCCCTTGTGCCCCAACCAGCGCCAGGTCACCAGCAGCACCGCGATCGCGAAGATGCTCAGCACCCCGGTCAGGGTCCGGTTCCCGAACTCCACGAACGGGTGGATGCCGGAGGCCATGGTCAGCTCCGGGGTGAACTGGCCGGGCTTGCAGTTGGGCCAGGTGGAGCAGCCCAGACCGCTGCTCGTCAGCCGCACCGCGGCGCCGGAGAGGATGATGCCCACCTGGCTGAGGAGGTTCCCCAGAACACGATGGCGGCCAGCCGAGCCCGGCGCTGCGGGCCCCAGGACGACAGACGGCGGTCGGGCAGCGTGGTGATGCGGCCCTGTCGCTCGGGCAGGCGTGTCGCGGAATCGAGGGGGCGGGACATGGGTCGAGTCTAGATTCTCCGACCGGGAGTTCGCTGGGCTCCGGGGCCGGATGCGACGGACGCCGCACCCGCTCCTGGCCGAGGGTGAGCGACCCGCCCGGGCGGGGCGTGTCTCAGCTGTCCGTCCACCGGAACCAGCGCACGACGGCGAGCACCCCGGCCACGGCCCAGACGACCAGCACCAGGGCGGAGCCGAGGGAGAAGGGCCCGGAGGCCAGGCAGGCCCGCAGCAGCTCGCCCAGGGCGCCCGAGGGCAGCAGGTCCACCAGGCCCCCCAGGATCCGGGGATAGGCCGAGGTCGGGAAGGCGATGCCGCCCACGGCGATCAGCAGCACGAACACCAGGTTGGAGACCGCGAGCACCGCCTCGGTGCGCAGGGTGCCCGCCACCAGCAGGCCGAGCGCGCCGAAGGCGATGGTGCCCGCCAGCCAGACCGGGAGCGCGCCGAGCAGGCCCAGCAGATCCGGCCGCCAGCCGATGATCAGGGCGATGATGCCCAGGATCACCACCTGCAGCACATGGGTGGCGAGGGTGGCCAGGATCTTCCCGGCGAGGTAGCCGCCCCGGCCCAGCGGCGTCGTCGCCACCCAGCGCAGCACCCCGTTGCGACGATCGAATCCGGTGATGATCGCCTGGGAGGTGAAGGAGGTGGAGATCAGCGCCGTGGCGAAGGTCGCCGCGACCGCGGTGTCGACCGCGGGGACGCCGTCCAGACGCCCCAGCGGGAGCAGCCACAGACCGATCAGCACCAGCGCCGGCAGCGCGATCGCCACGGTGAGCTGCTCCCCGTTGGACAGCAGGATCCGGGTCTCCAGCGATGCATGGGCGAGGATCCGGCGCAGCGGCGTCGCAGGACGCGGGGTGCGATCGGTGCGGCCGGGAGTGGAATCCGGGATGGACGGGTCCCGCAGGGCAGTCATCGACGATCCTCCTCGAGCGCAGCTTTGTCCCCGGGACCCGGGATCCCGGATCCGCCCGGGACCGGGGCCGGGCGGTCCGCATCCATCAGGTCCAGTAGCACGCTCTCGAGGTCGGCCGCGCCGCCGGAGGTGATCTCCAGCCGGGCACCGTGCCGCGCGGCGGCGGCGCGCAGATCGGCCTCGAGCGCGGGGACCGTCTCCGGGTCGATGCCCGTGGCGGTGGCCTGGACCACCACAGCGCCGTCGGCGGAGCGGTGCTCGCTGATCACGTCCTGGACGGTGCCCGAGGCGAGCACGCGGCCGTGGGAGATCACGCGGACGGCATCGGCCAGTCCCACCACGTCGTCCATCAGATGGGTGGTGAGGATCACCGCGGTCCCGGTCCGGGCGAGGCCGCGGATCAGCTCGCGCACCCGCCGACGGATCGAGGGGTCCATCCCGGCGGTGGGCTCGTCCAGGAACACCAGATCCGGGCGTCCGATGATCGCCAGGGCGAGGGCCAGGCGCTGGCGCTGACCTCCCGAGAGGCGCCGCACCAGGGTGCGGGCGAAGCCGTCGATCCCCAGGTGCTCGGCGACCTCGTCGACATCCAGCGGCGCCGCATGCAGGCTCGCGCCGTAGCGCAGCAGCTGGATCGCGGAGGCACCGGAAGTCAGCCCGCCGTCCTGGATCATCACTCCGACCCGTGCCCGGTGCTGCGGGCTCGAGCGCCACGGATCGGCGCCGAGCACCCGCACTGCCCCGGCATCGGGACGCAGCAGCCCGGTGGCGCAGGAGATGGCGGTCGTCTTGCCGGCGCCGTTGGGGCCCAGCAGGGCGGTGACCGCGCCGCGCTCGGCGGACAGACTCAGCCCGTCCAGCGCACGGACGGAGCCGAAGCTGAGGGTGAGGTCGTCGGCGAAGAGGGCGGGGGAGGTGTCTTCCATGGCGGCCCCATCGTAGGCCGCAACGGCTGCAGGGCACACCGCAGGTGAGCGGCTGGTCACCTGCCCAGGGGAGCTCGGCGGTGCCCTGCCGGCGCCCCCGACGGCTCAGCGGCCGCTCACGTGCAGCGGTGTGTGCGCGGGATCCACCACCTCGGCGGCGAGCGGCGGCTGCGGTGCGGTGCCCTCAGGGCCCCAGGTCGCGGTCTCGAAGCGGTCACGGTCATGGCCCTCGAGCAGCGGGCTCAGGTCCGGGCCCAGCGGCACCACCTGGGTGGGGTTGATGTCCTCGTGCACGACGTAGTAGTGGCGCTTGATCTGCTCGAAGTCGACGGTGTCGCCGAACCCCGGGGTGGTGAACAGGTCCTTGGTGTAGTTCCACAGGTTCGGCATGCTCGCCAACGGCTGCCGGTTCGCCTTGAAGTGCCCGTGGTAGACGGGATCGAAGCGGATCAGCGTGGGGAACAGCCGCACATCGGCCTCGGTGATCGCGGGCCCCAGCAGGTAACGGCTGCGCCCCAGGCGCTCCTCGAGCTCGTCGAGGGCGGCCCATAGGGCGCGGAACTCGTCCTCGTAGACCTGCTGCGAGCCGGCGAAGCCGACCTTGTACACGCCGTTGTTCACACGATGGAGCATCCACCTGCTCAGCGCGTCGATCTCCGCGCGCTGCGCGACGGGGTAGAGGTCCGGGGCGCCGTCGCGGTGATGCTCGGTCCACTCGGCGGTGAAGTCGAGGGTGATCTGCTGGAAGTCATTGGTCACCACGGCCCTGCTGGGCACGTCCACGACGGCGGGCACCGTGATGCCGCGCGGGTAGTCGGGGAACCGGGCGAAGTACGCCTGCTGGAGCCGTTCGTAGCCGAGCACCGGGTCGACCCCGCCCTCGTCGAGGTCGAAGGTCCAGGAGCGCTTGTCATGGGTGGGCCCGGGCATGCCCACGGAGAGCGCGTCCTCCAGCCCCAGCAGCCGGCGCGAGATCAGGGTGCGATTGGCCCACGGGCAGGCACGCGCGGCGATCAGGCGGTAGCGACCGGCCTCGACGGGCCAGCCGTCGCGGCCATCGCGCGTGATCCGATCATCGATGTAGGACATGTCGCGGTCGAAGGATTCCCCCTTCGTGACATAGGAGCCGTGGGTGGAGTTCTCCTGGGTGGTCATCAGCGGTCCTCCGGGTCGGTGGCGCTCCGGGAGCGATACGGAACGGACGCCATATTAGTTGAATGTGAATATATATGGAAGTGCAGGAGGTCCGCTCCTGCGCTGCAGAGCATGAATTGGCTGGTAAGGGCACCCTTGGTGCTGTGCCACACAGCGGACGGCAGGGATTTGGCAAGCCTTCTGTTGTAAAATGAATTCTGTGCATCGACGGGAGGAGGCAACAGTGACCGCATCTGAGTCCGCACCGGGCATCGCGCAGACCACGCGCGAGCGTCTCGTCCAGGACATCTCCGCCCACGGCCCGATCACGGCGCGGCAGCTGGCCGAGCGCTTCGACCTCACCAGCGCCGCGGTGCGACGTCATCTCGCGGCACTCGAGGCCGATGGGATCATCGCCGAGCACGTGATGCCGGCCAGCCCTCGCGGCCGCGGCCGCCCCAGCAAGTCCTTCGTGCTCTCTCAGTCCGCGCATGAGGACCTGCCCGGGGGGTACGACGAGATGGCCGTGATGGCGGTGGACGAGCTCGCTCGGATCGGTGGAGAGGATGCGGTGACCGCCCTGGCGGAGCGCCGCATCGCCGACTGGGAGAGCACCGTCGCCGAGAGGGTCGCGCAGCGCGAGGCGGCGGGGGAGACCGTCACCTCCGTGCGCAAGCTCGAGCTGCTCGCCGAGCTGCTCACCGATCGGGGGTACGCCACCACGGCGCGCCCCCTGCATGTGCCGCTGCCGGCCAGGGGTGCGCACTCCGGCGCCGCTGCGCGTACGCTCGTGACGGCCCAGCTGTGCCACGGGCACTGCCCCGTTCTCGATGTCGCCGCAGATCATCCAGAGCTGTGCGAGGCCGAGACCCGGGCCATCTCCCGCATCATCGGAGCGCCCGTCCAACGCCTCGCCACCCTGGCGCAGGGCGCCCACGCCTGCACGACACACATTCCACTCACAGAGGGAAGGACACCATGACGAGCGCACCAGAAAAGCTCTCGCAGGACGAGATCATCGACTCCATGGGCCAGTACGCCTTTGGCTGGCACGACGAGGACTCCGCCGGGGCCAATGCGCGCCGCGGGCTGTCCGAGGACGTCGTGCGCGACATCTCGGCCCGCAAGGATGAGCCCGAATGGATGCTCGAGCGCCGCCTGAAGGCGCTCAAGCTCTTCGACAAGAAGCCGATGCCCACCTGGGGACCGGACCTGTCGGGCATCGCCTTCGACCACATCAAGTACTTCGTCCGCTCCACCGAGAAGCAGGTCACCTCCTGGGAGGACCTGCCGGCGGACATCAAGGAGACCTACGACCGCCTGGGCATCCCCGAGGCGGAGAAGCAGCGCCTCGTCGCCGGCGTCGCCGCTCAGTACGAGTCCGAGGTCGTCTACCACCAGATCCGTGAGGACCTGGAGGAGCAGGGCGTCATCTTCCTGGACACGGACACCGCGCTCAAGGAGCACCCGGAGCTGTTCAAGGAGTACTTCGGCACCGTCATCCCCTCGGGTGACAACAAGTTCTCCGCGCTGAACACGGCCGTCTGGTCCGGCGGCTCCTTCGTGTACGTCCCCAAGGGCGTCCACGTCGAGATCCCGCTGCAGGCCTACTTCCGGATCAACACCGAGAACATGGGCCAGTTCGAGCGGACGCTGATCATCGCCGACGAGGGCTCCTACGTGCACTACGTGGAGGGCTGCACCGCCCCGATCTACAACTCCGACTCGCTGCACAGCGCGGTCGTCGAGATCATCGTGAAGAAGGACGCGCGCGTCCGGTACACGACGATCCAGAACTGGTCGAACAACGTCTACAACCTGGTCACCAAGCGCACCACGGTCGAGCAGGGCGGTGTCATGGAGTGGGTCGATGGCAACATCGGCTCCAAGGTCACCATGAAGTACCCGGCCGTCTGGCTGATGGGCGAGCACGCCCGCGGAGAGACGCTCTCGGTCGCCTTCGCCGGCGAGGGCCAGAACCAGGACACCGGTTCGAAGATGGTGCACCTGGCACCGCATACCTCGAGCTCGATCGTCTCGAAGTCGGTCTCGCGCAGCGGCGGGCGCAGCACCTACCGCGGGCTGGTCCAGGTGATGCCGGGCGCCGAGCACTCGGCCTCGACCGTGCTGTGCGATGCGCTGCTGGTGGACACCATCTCGCGCACCGACACCTACCCCTACGTTGACGTCCGCGTCGACGACGTCCAGATGGGCCATGAGGCCACGGTCTCCAAGGTCTCCGAGGAGCAGCTCTTCTACCTGATGAGCCGCGGCATGGAGGAGACCGAGGCGATGGCCATGATCGTGCGCGGGTTCATCGAGCCCATCGCGCGCGAGCTCCCGATGGAGTACGCCCTCGAACTGAACCGCTTGATCGAGCTGCAGATGGAAGGAGCAGTCGGTTGATGACGACCACCGATGTGAAGGGCGCGGAGAGCGCCGGGGACCCTACGGCGAACGAGGCTGTCGGCCACGCGGCCGGCGCGGCCCCGGTCGCCGCCAGCTCCGCGATCGACGGCTCCGACGTCGCCTCGCCCGAGCTGGAGGAGGAGAACCTGACCCTGCCGGGGCAGGAAGTCTCCGCTGCCCACGCCGCACTGAACCGTGGCGCCCGCAAGCGCTCCTTCGAGGTCTCCGACCACGAGGTCCCCAAGAGCGATATCGAGGAGTGGCGCTTCACCCCGCTGCGTCGCTTCGCGGCCCTGTTCCAGGATGTCGCCACCGATGATCGCGAGGGCGATCCCGCGGTCGACTACCAGATCAGCACCCCTGAGGGAGCTCCCGAGGCCTCGACGCTCGCGATCGGCGAGGCTCCCCGCGGCACCGTCCTGGTGCCCGAGGACCTCCCCACCGCCGTCGCCTCGGCACGCACCGAGCAGGCGCTGCACCTGGTCGCCGAGAAGAACACCGCTTACGATGCGCCGTTCCGGGTGGACATGATCGGCCGCGGCGCCGACCGTCGTGCCAATGCGCACCTCGTGCTGGAGGCGCAGGAATCCTCCTCGGCGACGTTCATCCTCAACCACAGCGGCGCTGCGCAGTACGCGCAGAACGTCGAGATGATCGTCGGCGACAACGCGCAGATGACCGTCATCACCCTGCTCGACTGGGACGACGACGCCGTGCACATCTCCACCCATCACTCCCGGGTGGGACGGGACTCCCGCCTCAAGCACATCGCGGTCACCCTCGGAGGCAGCGCCGTGCGCCTGAACTCCATCGGTGAGTACGCGGCGCCCGGCGGCGAGATCGAGAAGCTGGGTCTGTACTTCTCCGACGAGAACCAGTTCTTCGAGAACCGTCTCTTCGTGGACCACAGCGCACCGAACTGCGTCTCCAACGTCGCTTACAAGGGTGCGCTGCAGGGCAAGAACGCCCGCTCGGTGTGGGTCGGCGACGTGCTGATCCGCAAGGAGGCCGAGGGCACCAACACCTACGAGCTCAACCGCAACCTGGTGCTCACCGAGGGCGCGCGCGCCGACTCGGTGCCGAACCTCGAGATCGAGACCGGTGAGATCGAGGGTGCGGGCCATGCCGCTGCGACGGGTCGTTTCGACGACGAGCAGCTGTTCTACCTGCGTGCCCGCGGCATCCCCGAGATCGAGGCCCGTCGTCTGGTGGTGCGCGGCTTCTTCGCCGAGATCATCCAGCAGATCGACGTGCCCGAGATCCGCGAGCGCCTCTCGGCCTCCATCGAGGACGAGCTCGCACGGAGCATGAACTGATGTCGGACGCCTTCGTCCCCGTCGCCGCCCTGGCGGACCTCGCCCCCGGCGAGGCCATCGACGTCGCCATCGGCGACCTCGAGATCGCCCTGGTGCGCGACGAGGACGGCGGCGTCCACGCCCTCGAGGACGTCTGCTCGCACGACGAGATCGCGCTGAGCGACGGCGACGTCGAGGGATGCACCATCGAATGCTGGAAGCACGGCAGCCAGTTCGATCTGGTCACAGGTCGACCCCTGCAGCTGCCGGCCGTCCTTCCCGTGCGGGTGTTCCCCGTGCGCATCGACGAGAGCAGCGGCACGATCCTGGTGGATCCGACCGCGGCTCCCGCCACCTGAACACTTCGGGCACCGCCTGCGGCGCCCATCCGTCGTCACGAATCCACCAGCACCACTGGTCAAGGAGAACCACTTATGTCGATTCTGGAGATCAAGAACCTCCACGCCACCGTCGAGACCCCCGAGGGCACCAAGGAGATCCTCAAGGGTGTGGACCTCACCATCAAGTCCGGTGAGACCCACGCGATCATGGGCCCCAACGGCTCCGGCAAGTCCACCCTCGCCTACGCGGTCGCCGGTCACCCCAAGTACCAGATCACCGATGGCGAGGTCACCCTCGACGGTGAGGACGTGCTCGAGATGAGCGTGGATGAGCGAGCTCGCGCCGGCCTCTTCCTCGCCATGCAGTACCCCGTCGAGGTCCCCGGCGTCACCGTCTCGAACTTCCTGCGCACCGCCAAGACCGCAGTCGACGGCGAAGCCCCCTCGCTGCGCACCTGGGTCAAGGACGTCAAGGGCGCGATGACGGACCTGAAGATGGATACCGTCTTCGCCGAGCGCAACGTCAACGAGGGTTTCTCCGGCGGTGAGAAGAAGCGCCACGAGATCCTGCAGATGCAGCTGCTGAAGCCCGGCATCGCGATCCTCGACGAGACCGACTCCGGCCTCGACGTGGACGCGCTGCGCGTGGTCTCCGAGGGCATCAACCGCGCCAAGGAGAACACCGAGGTGGGCATCATGCTGATCACCCACTACACGCGGATCCTGCAGTACGTGACGCCGGACCACGTCCACGTCTTCGTCAACGGAAGGGTCGCCGAGCAGGGCGGCCCGGAGCTGGCCGAGCGCCTCGAGGCCGAGGGCTACGACCGGTACCTCGTCGGCGCCTGAGCCCACCGGACCGGCCCGGTCCGGGAGAGATCCCGGGCCGGGCCGGCACCCACTCCAGCGGGGTGTCGCCGTGCGACCCCCCTTCCCATCGGGAGGACCCCATGACCGACCAGAAGACTCCGGACGAGACGGTGAGCTCGGAGGACGTCATCGAGGCGATGAAGGACGTGATCGATCCCGAGCTCGGGATCAACGTCGTCGACCTCGGGCTCGTGTACGGCGTCACGATCGAGAACGGTGACGCCGTCGTCGACATGACGCTGACCTCCGCCGCGTGCCCGCTCACGGACGTGCTCGAGGAGCAGACGTTCGCCGTGCTCGACCCCATCACCGAATCGCATCGCATCAACTGGGTGTGGATGCCGCCGTGGGGCATGGACAAGATCACCGAGGACGGACGCGAGCAGCTGCGCGCGATCGGCTTCAACCTCTGAATCCCTGAGCTGACGGTGAGCCCCGGCCGCCGTCCGTGCGGCCGGGCCGAGATGCCCCTGCAGGATGCATGCGATGACTCGCGTGGGTCCGGCAGGGGCATCTCTTCGCTCCCGCACCCCGCCGGGCGCCGGGCGGACCAGCTGTGGTGCGCGGCACCGTCAGCCGGTATTCGCAGGCTCTGCGGGCCGCACGGCCCTAGACTCGATCCGGCCCCGCGCGGGGCTGGCCCGCAGGGCCGGGCTCCCGCGCACGGTCCCGCCATCTTCGTCCGAACAGGAGCCAGCCCGTGATCACCGTGCACGACCTCGCCATCCGAGTCGGCGCCCGGCTCCTGATGGACGACGTCTCCTTCCAGATCACCGCCGGCGACCGGGTCGGACTGGTGGGGCGCAACGGCGCCGGGAAGACCACGCTGACCAAGGTGCTCTCAGGCACCCTGGAGCCGTCCGCGGGCAGCGTCGAGGTCGCCGGGGAGCTCGGCTACCTGCCGCAGGACACCCATAGCGGGGAGGACACCGAACCCGTCCTGTCCCGCATCCTCTCCGCCCGCGGCCTCGACGGGATCTTCAAGAAGCTGCGCCGCGCCGAGCAGGAGATGGGGGACATGAGCCTCACCGAGGCGCGCCGCGAGAAGGCCATGAACCGCTACCCGCGGATCGAGGCCGAGCTCGATGCGGCCGGCGGCTACGCGGCCGAGGCCGAGGCCAAGCGGATGTCCGCGAACCTCGGCCTGCCCAACCGCCTGCTCGAGCAGGAGCTGGGCACCCTCTCCGGCGGCCAGCGGCGCCGCGTCGAGCTCGCGCGGATCCTGTTCTCCCAGGCCGCCACCATGATCCTGGACGAGCCGACGAACCACCTCGATCACGACTCGATCGTCTGGCTGCGCGAATACCTGATGGGATATCGCGGCGGCCTGATCATCATCAGCCACGATGTGGAACTGGTCGAGCATGTCGTGAACAAGGTCTTCTACCTCGATGCGAACCGCGCGGCGATCGACATGTACAACATGGGCTGGAAGCTGTACCTGCGCCAGCGCGAGGACGACGAGAAGCGCCGCAAGCGCGAGCGCAGCAACGCCGAGAAGAAGGCCACCCAGCTCACCGCCCAAGCGGAGAAGATGCGCGCCAAGGCCACCAAGGCCGTCGCCGCTCAGAACATGCTCAAGCGCGCCGAGCGGATGCTCGACGGCGTCGAGGGAGAGCGGCAGAAGGATCGGGTCGCCTCCCTGCGGTTCCCGAAACCCGCCGCCTGCGGCAAGACTCCGCTGATGGCCGAGGACCTCTCGAAGTCCTACGGCAGCCTGGAGATCTTCACCGGGGTGGACCTGGCCATCGACCGCGGGTCCCGGGTCGTCATCATCGGGCTGAACGGCGCCGGCAAGACGACGCTGCTGCGCATCCTCGCCGGCGTCGACGCCCCGGACACCGGCGGCCTGCTGCCCGGCCACGGCCTGCGCGTGGGCTACTACGCCCAGGAGCACGAGACGTTGGACCTGGAGCGCACCGTGCTGGAGAACATGATGACCGCCGCCTATGAGCTGCCAGAGGTCGAGGCCCGCAAGATCCTGGGCTCCTTCCTGTTCACCGGCGATGACGTCCACAAGCCCACCCGCGTCCTCTCCGGCGGGGAGAAGACCCGCCTGGCGCTGGCATCGCTGGTGGTCTCCAGCGCTAACGTGCTGCTGCTGGACGAGCCGACGAACAACCTCGATCCCGCCAGCCGCGAGGAGATCCTCGGCGCCCTCGCGGCGTTCGAAGGCGCGGTGGTGCTGGTCTCCCACGACCCCGGTGCCGTCGCCGCGCTGAACCCCGAGCGGGTGCTGATGATGCCGGACGCGGTCGAGGACCTCTGGAACGCGGAGTACCAGGAGCTCATCGAGCTCGCCTGAACGGGTCCGCCGGCGGGGAGCACCATCGTCGATATCAGGGTTTATACGCTGTACCGTGGCTAACAACTGATTCTCGTTGTCAAAGGTGTTCCATGTTCGTCCTGTCGCTCTCCGGCCGCCCCGGCCACGGCCGCTCCGCCGCTGATCCCGTCCCCGCGCTGCTCGAGGCGCTGTCGGATCTCGAGCTGCCCCGGGCCGCCGAGCGCACCGCCGGGCCCGAGGCGCTGGTGCTGACGGGCCGCGCCGAGGAGGCGCTGGAGGTCCTGCTCCGCGCCGCAGAGATCGGCTCCCTGGCCGTCGGCCTCGGTGTCGGAGCTGTGCAGAGACCCTTGCCCGCCTCGGTCCGGGAGATCGCCGGGCCGGCGGTCGGGGCCGCCGAGGAGGCCCTCCGGGTCGCTCGCACCACCTCCCAGGTGCCGCTGGCGGTGCGCGCTGTCGACGCCCGGCACCAGGACACCGCCGCCGATGTGGAGGCGGTGCTGCGACTGGTGGGCTGGATGATCCGTGCCCGCAGCCGCGGTCAATGGGAGGCCGTCCGGGCACTTCGGCAGGACCCGGGGGCGACCCAGGCCCAGCTCGCGGAGCGCCTCGGCGTCACCCAGCAGACGGTCTCCCGGGCGGTGAAGAGCAGTGGCTGGCGGGAGGAGAGCGCCGCCCACCCGCTCGCGGTGCGCCTGCTGAGCATGATCGACCTCACGTCCGCCCGCTGAGCTCCCTGCAGACCCGGGGGTGCGGAGCTCCTGCGCGCTATCCTTGGTCCGCCACGACGACTACTGAGGAGACCCATGGCGACGACGAACGATCTGAAGAACGGGATGGTCCTGGTGCTGGACCAGCAGCTCTGGAGCGTGGTCGAGTTCCAGCACGTCAAGCCCGGCAAGGGACCGGCCTTCGTGCGCACCAAGCTGAAGAACGTCATGTCCGGCAAGGGCGTGGACAAGACCTTCAACGCCGGCGTCAAGGTCGAGACCGCCACGGTCGACCGCCGCGACATGCAGTTCTCGTACCTGGACACGGATATGTACGTGTTCATGGACACCTCGAACTGGGAGCAGACCAGCCTCACGGCGGAGATCGTCGGCGGCGCCAAGGACTTCATGGTCGAGGGCCAGGACGTGGTGGTCGCCTTCCACGAGGGGCAGGCGCTCTTCGTCGAGCTGCCGACCTCGGTGGTGCTGACCATCGAGTTCACCGAGCCGGGCCTGCAGGGGGATCGCTCCAGCGGCGGCACCAAGCCCGCCCGGGTCGAGACCGGGCTCGAGATCCAGGTCCCGCTGTTCCTCAACGAGGGCGATCAGGTCAAGGTCGATACCCGCAGCGGCGACTACCTCGAGCGCGTCAAGTGAGCCGAGGCTCCTCCAGCGAGGGTGCCGACGGCGCCGGGGGCCATCCGGCTCCCCGGGCCACCGGCCTGCCCCACCCCACCCGTGAGGGTGCGGAGGTCGAGTTCGAGCGCACCGTCCCGGCCCCCGCAGACCGTCTCCACGGTCGGTCCCGGGACCGGATCCGGGCGATCGACGTGCTCTTCGAGGCCGACGCCAAGCAGGCCGCGGTCCTCGACGTGCTCCAGGAGCGGCTGCGGCGCACGGCGGCCCAGACCCCGCTGCCGCAGCGGGCGCGCGAGCTGGTGGAGCTCTACGCCCCGCACGCCGCCGACATCGACGAGGACCTCGCCACGCACTCCCGTGACTGGCCGCTGCACCGCATGCCGGCGGTCGACCGCGCGATCCTGCGCCTGGGCAGCGCCGAGGTGCTGTACGGCGAGCTCGAATCCGGTCGCGGCGCGATCATCGGCGAGTACACCAAGATCGCCGAGGTGCTCTCCACCGACGATTCCCCGCGCTTCGTCAACGGACTGCTGCAGCGGCTCGTCGACGTCCGCGGACTGCTCTCCTGAGCAGATACGCGTCCGAAGGGCGGGCGGTCGCGGCCGCCGGGACCCCGGCCGAGTAGGATCGGCCACGCTCATCCGAGCAACCCACCCTTTAACGACACGTCCTGTGAGGCGTGGAAGGGAGAAGACAGCATGACCGAACGACCCCTGACCTCCGACTCCGGAGCACCCGAGGGTGCTGACAGCTCCCGCGTGCTGGGGCCCGAGGAGATCCGGCGGGCACTGACCCGCATCGCGCACGAGATCCTCGAGAGCGGCCATGGCGCCGAGGATCTGGTGCTGCTGGGCATCCCGCACCGGGGCGTGCCGCTGGCCCGCCGCCTCGCAGCGCTGATCGCACGTGCCGAGGGCCTGCCTGAGGAGGCAGAGCTCAGCGAGCTGTACGGCGCACTGGACATCACCATGTACCGCGACGACCTGCGCTCGAACCCCACGCGAGCCCCCAGCCCCACCCGTATCCCGCGCTCCGGGATCGACGGCCGCACCGTCGTGCTGGTGGACGACGTGCTGTTCTCCGGCCGCACCGTCCGCGCGGCGCTGGACGCCCTCGGCGCGATCGGCCGGCCCGCAGCGGTGCGCCTGGCCGTGCTCGTGGACCGCGGCCACCGGGAGCTGCCGATCCGCGCCGATCATGTCGGCAAGAACCTGCCCACCTCTCGCACCGAGCGCGTGCATGTCCAGCTCGCCGAGACCGACGGCCAGGACGCGGTCGACATCATGCGCCCGGCCGCGCCGACGACCGAGGAGGGCCGGGCATGAGGCACTTCATCTCCATCGCTGACCTCGCCCGGGAGGAGGCGCTGTCCGTGCTCGCCACCGCCGAGCACATGGCCGAGACCCAGTCGCGCGCGATCCGCAAGCTGCCCACCCTGGTCGGAGCTACCGTGGTGAACCTCTTCTTCGAGGATTCCACCCGCACCAGGATCAGCTTCGAGGCCGCGGCGAAGCGGCTCTCCGCCGATGTCATCAACTTCTCCGCCAAGGGGTCGAGCCTGTCCAAGGGGAATCCCTCAAGGACACCGCGCTGACCCTGCAGGCCATGGGCGCGGACGCGGTCGTGGTCCGCTCGGGCTCCTCCGGCGCTGCGCACCTGTTGGCCCACGCGGGATGGATCGACCAGCCGATCGTCAACGCCGGTGACGGTGCGCACGAGCACCCCACCCAGGCGATGCTCGATGCCTTCACCCTGCGCCGCCACCTGCGGCCCGGGGACCCCCGGGGAGATCTCGCGGGACTCCACGTGGTGATCGTCGGCGATGTGCTGCATTCGCGAGTGGCACGCTCGAACGTGCTGCTGCTGACCCTGCTCGGCGCGCGCGTCACGCTGGTGGCACCGCCGGCGCTGGTGCCCGTCGGCGCCTCTGCCTGGCCCTGCACCATCAACTACGACCTCGATGCGGCCCTGGCCGACTCGCCGGACGCCGTGATGATGCTGCGGGTGCAGCGGGAGCGGATGGTCGGCGGCGGATTCTTCCCCACAGAGGGGGAGTACTCGCGCCGCTACGGCCTGACGATCGCCCGCGCCGCGGCACTGCCCGAGCACGCGATCGTCCTGCACCCCGGACCGATGAACCGGGGCTTCGAGATCGCCGGGGCGGTCGCGGACTCCCCGCGCAGCGTCATCGTCGAACAGGTCGCCTCCGGCGTCTTCGTCCGGATGGCCGTCCTCTACCACCTGCTCGCCACCGACGCCCGGGAGGCGCATCGTGAGAACTGAGACCACCGACAGCACCGTGCCCACCGCTGACGCCGCCGCGACGCCGCTGCTGATCCGGGGTGGGCGTCCCTATGGCGAGGACGTCCAGGATCTCCTCCTGGTCGGCGGCCGCATCCAGGCCGTCGGCACGGACCTGGAACTCCCTGCGGGGACCGAGACCATCGACGCCGAGGGCTGCATCGTGCTGCCCGGGCTGGTGGACCTCCACACCCACCTGCGCGAGCCCGGCGGGGAGGAGGCCGAGACGGTCGAGACCGGCACCCGCGCCGCCGCTCGCGGCGGCTTCACCGCAGTGCACGCGATGGCCAACACCACCCCGGTCGCCGACACCGCCGGCGTCGTCGAGCAGATCGCCCGCCGCGGCGACAGCGCCGGCTGGTGCGCGGTGCGTCCCGTCGGCGCGGTCACCGTGGGCCTGGCGGGGGAGCGGCTCGCGGAGCTCGACGCGATGGCGAACTCCGGCGCCCAGGTCCGCGTGTTCAGCGATGACGGCAAGTGCGTCCACGACCCGGTGCTGATGCGCCGGGCCCTGGAGTACGTGAAGTCCTTCGACGGGGTCATCGCCCAGCATGCTCAGGACCCCCGGCTGACGGCGGGCGCGCAGATGCACGAGGGCGTGGTCTCCGCGGAGCTGGGGCTCACCGGCTGGCCGGCCGTGGCCGAGGAATCGATCATCGCCCGCGATGTGCTGCTCGCCCAGCACGTCGGCTCCCGCCTGCACGTCTGCCACCTGTCCACCGCAGGCAGCGTCGACATCATCCGCTGGGCCAAGCAACGCGGGATCGCGGTGACCGCGGAGGTCACCCCGCACCACCTGCTGCTGACCGACGAGAACGTGCGCCAGTTCGACGCCGTCTTCAAGGTCAACCCGCCGCTGCGCACCGCCGCCGATGTCGAGGCGGTCCGGGAGGGGCTCGCCGACGGCACCATCGACATCGTCGCCACCGACCACGCCCCCCACCCGCGCGACGCCAAGGACCGGGAGTGGGACCAGGCCGCGATGGGCATGACCGGGCTGGAGACCGCGCTGTCGCTGGTGCAGCTGACCATGGTCGACCCGGGCCGGCTGAGCTGGCGGGATGTCGCCCGCGTGCTCTCCGAGACGCCGGCCGAGATCGGACGCGACCGGGAGCAGGGGCGCCCGCTCGAACCCGGATCGCCGGCCCATGTGCTGGTGTGGGATCCGCGTCCGATGCGCATCGCCGATCCCGCGGAGCATGCCTCCCTCAGCCGGAACTCGCCCTTCGCGGGGCTCGAGCTGCCCGGCGCCAACCGGCTGACCGTGCTCGGGGGACGACCCACCGTGCGCGACGGCCGGGTGGTCCCGCGATGAGCGGGCGGCTGATCCCCGTCCTGCTGCTCGTGGTGCTGTTCCTCGCAGCCCTCGCCGCCATGGCATGGGGCTGGAAGCGGCGCGGCCGCTCCCAGCAGCACCTGCCGGTCCCCGCCGACCAGACCCTCTCCGAGCTGGGGGAGGGGATCGCCCACGGCCCCGTGGACGCGGTCTACGTCGACACCGTGCTCGCCGAGCAGCCCCTCGAACGGATCGTCGCCCACGGGCTCGGTCAGCGCGCGAGAGCCCGGGTGAGCCTCGGCGACGGCGGTTCCTGGCGGCTGGAGCGCGCCGGAGCACCGGACCTCACCATCCCTGCCGCGGATCTCGCCGAGATCACCTCCGGGCCGGGCATGGCCGGGAAGTTCATCGGCGGCGACGGGCTGCTCATCCTCCGCTGGCGCCTCGGCGACCAGCTCCTCGACACCGGTCTGCGCCTCGCCCGGCGCACCGACCACGACCTCCTGCTCTCCCGGAAGGAGCACGCATGACATCCCCCGCTTCCACCGATCCCTCGAGGTCGCCGAGCCGCCGTGCGCGCCCCGAGAGGGCGCTGCTGATCCTCGAGGACGGCACCGTCCTGCGCGGCTCCGCCTACGGCGCCCGCGGCTCCCGCCTCGGCGAGGTCGTCTTCACCACCGGCATGACCGGCTACCAGGAGACCCTCTCGGACCCCTCCTACGCCGGCCAGATCGTCGTCCAGACCGCCCCGCACATCGGCAACACCGGCGCCAACGCCGCGGACATGGAGTCCCGGAAGATGTGGGTGCGCGGCTACGCCGTGCGCGACGCCAGCCGCATCGCCTCCTCCTACCGTTCCGAGCAGACCCTGGACGAACTGCTCATCGGCGGTGATGTCGTCGGCATCAGCGACATCGACACCCGCATGCTCACCCGACGGCTGCGGGAGACCGGCTCCCTGCGCGGCGGGATCTTCTCCGGCGACGCGCTCGCGACGCCGGAGGACGAGCTGCTCGCCCAGGTGCGGGAGCAGCCCGCGATGTCGGGCGCGAGCTTCGTCGAGGAGGTCACCATCGCCCAGCCGGTCGTGCTGGAGCCCGAGGGCGAGGTGCGCGCCACCATCGCGGCCGTCGACCTCGGCATCAAGAGCGCCGCGCCGCGCAGCATGCTCGCCCGCGGGCTGCGCGTCCACCTGCTGCCGGCCACCACCTCCCTCGAGGACCTGCTCGCGCTCTCGCCCGATGCCGTGTTCTTCTCCAACGGCCCCGGCGACCCCGCCGCCGCCACCGCCCAGGTCGCGCTGCTGCGCGGCGTCCTGGACGCCGGCCTGCCCTTCTTCGGCATCTGCTTCGGCAACCAGCTGCTGGGCCGTGCCCTGGGCTTCGAGACCTTCAAGCTGAAGTACGGCCACCGCGGCATCAACCAGCCCGTCCAGGACCGCGAGACCGGGCAGGTGGCGATCACCGCCCACAACCACGGCTTCGCCGTCGACGTCCCGCTCGAGGGCGAGCACATCGCCCCGTACGACGGCGGCCGCTACGGCCGCGTGAAGGTCTCGCACGTCGGTCTGAACGACGATGTGGTCGAGGGGCTGCGCTGCCTCGACCGCCCCGCGTTCTCGGTCCAGTACCACCCCGAGGCGGCCGGCGGCCCGCACGACGCCTCGCCCCTCTTCGATCGTCTGGCAGAGCTCGCGATCGCCCACCGCGCCGCCTCTGCATCCAAGGAGTCCTGATGCCCCGTCGCCCCGACCTCTCCTCCGTCCTGGTCATCGGCTCCGGCCCGATCGTCATCGGCCAGGCCGCCGAGTTCGACTACTCCGGAACCCAGGCCTGCCGGGTGCTGCGCGAGGAGGGCCTGCGGGTCATCCTCGTCAACTCCAACCCGGCCACGATCATGACCGATCCGGAGATCGCCGATGCCACCTACATCGAGCCGATCGATCCGCAGATCATCCGCACCATCATCGAGAAGGAGCGGCCCGACGCGCTGCTGCCCACCCTCGGCGGGCAGACCGCGCTGAACGCGGCCATCGCCCTCGCCCAGGACGGCACGCTCGAGGAGTTCGGCGTCGAGATGATCGGCGCCAGCCTCGACGCGATCAACAAGGCCGAGGACCGGCAGCTGTTCAAGGAGGTCGTGGACCGGGTGGGCGGCGAGTCCGCACGCTCGAAGATCTGCCATTCCGTGGAGGATCTGCTGGCCGGGGCCGAGGAGCTCGGCTACCCGATGGTGGTGCGCCCCAGCTTCACCATGGGCGGCCTCGGCTCCGGCATGGCCTACGACGAAGCGGACCTGCGCCGCATCGGCGGTGACGGGCTCCACTACTCGCCCACCACCGAGGTGCTGCTGGAGGAGTCGATCCTGGGCTGGAAGGAGTTCGAGCTCGAGCTGATGCGCGACAGCGCCGACAACTGCGTGGTGATCTGCTCGATCGAGAACGTCGACCCCGTCGGCGTGCACACCGGCGACTCCATCACCGTGGCCCCGGCGCTCACCCTCACCGATGTGGAGATGCAGACCCTGCGGGATCTCGGCATCGCGATCATCCGCGAGGTCGGGGTCGACACCGGCGGCTGCAACGTGCAGTTCGCGACCCATCCCGAGACCGGCCGCGTGGTCGTCATCGAGATGAACCCCCGCGTCTCCCGCTCCTCGGCGCTGGCCTCGAAGGCCACCGGCTTCCCGATCGCCAAGATCGCCGCCCGCGTCGCGATCGGCTACACGCTGGACGAGATCCGCAACGACATCACCGGCACCACCCCGGCGAGCTTCGAGCCGGCGCTGGACTATGTCGTGGTGAAGGTCCCCCGGTTCGCCTTCGAGAAGTTCCCGGCCGCGGACGCGACGCTGACCACCACCATGAAGAGCGTCGGCGAGGCCATGGCGCTGGGCCGCAACTTCACCGAGGCCCTCGGCAAGGCACAGCGCTCCATCGACGTCAAGGGCGCCGCCTTCTCCTATGAGGGGGTCCCGCCCACGCCCGCCGAGGTCACCGAGCTGGTGGACGCCTCCCGCACCCCGACCGCCGGGCGCCTGGTGGACATCGGCCGGGTCCTGTGGTCCGCCGCCGAGGGGATCGTCGACGTCGCGGAGACCCTCGAGCGGCTGGTGGAGGCCACCGCGATCGATCCCTGGTTCCTGGACCAGATGCTGATCATCGCCGAGCTCGCCGCCGAGATCCGGTCCAGCGAGGTGCTCGATGCGGACCTGCTGGCCCTGGCCAAGCGCCACGGGCTCTCCGACGACCAGATCGGTGCCCTCAGCGGACACAGCGGCGACGTGGTCAAGGGCGTGCGCGAGGCGCTGGGCATCAACCCGGTCTTCAAGACGGTCGACACCTGCGCCGCGGAGTTCGCCTCCTCCACCCCGTACCTCTACTCGACCTATGACCAGGAGACCGAGGTCGAGCCGCGCGAGCGGCCGGCCGTGCTGATCCTCGGCTCGGGCCCCAACCGCATCGGCCAGGGCATCGAGTTCGACTACTCCTGCGTCCATGCCGCGATCGCGCTGGGCAACCCGGAGCTGCCCGGCGGCGGCTACGAGACCGTGATGATCAACTGCAACCCCGAGACGGTCTCGACCGACTACGACATCGCCGATCGGCTCTACTTCGAGCCGCTCACCTTCGAGGACGTGGTCGAGATCTACGAGGCGGAGAAGGCCGCGGGCCCGGTCGCCGGGGTCATCGTCCAGCTGGGCGGCCAGACCCCCCTGGCGCTCGCCCGCCGGCTCGAGGCCGCGGGTCTGCCGATCATCGGCACCAGCCCCGCCGCCATCGACAACGCGGAGGACCGCGGCCACTTCGGTGCGCTGCTGGCCGAGGCGGATCTGCCCGCGCCCCCGTACGGCACCGCCTGGGGGCTCAGCGATGCGGTCGAGGTCGCCGCCCACGTCGGCTACCCGGTGCTGGTGCGTCCGAGCTACGTGCTCGGCGGGCGCGGCATGGAGATCGTGTTCGACGAGGCCGGCCTCGTCGACTATGTCGCACGGAACCTGCCCGACGGCGGCCGCGCCGAGGCCCCGATCCTGATCGACAGCTTCCTGGATACCGCGATCGAGATCGACGTCGACGCCCTGTACGACGGCACCGACCTGTATCTCGGCGGGGTGATGGAGCATATCGAGGAGGCCGGCATCCACTCCGGCGACTCGGCCTGCACCCTGCCTCCGGTCACGCTCTCCGATGCGGTGCTCGAGCGCATCCGCACCTCCACCCTCGCGATCGCCGAGGGGGTGGGCGTGCGCGGACTGCTGAACATCCAGTACGCGCTCTCCCACGGGGTGCTCTACGTGCTCGAGGCCAATCCGCGCGCCTCCCGCACCGTGCCCTTCGTCGCCAAGGCCACGGGCGTCCCGCTCGCCCAGGCCGCGGCGCTGCTGATGGCCGGCACCTCGATCGCCGAGCTGCGCCGCGGGGAGTGCTCCCGGCCCAGGGCGACGGCGCCGATCTGCCCGACGACTCGCCGATCGCGGTGAAGGAGGCGGTGCTGCCCTTCAAGCGCTTCCGCACCCATGAGGGACGCGCGGTGGATTCCGTGCTGGGCCCGGAGATGCGCTCGACGGGCGAGGTGATGGGCCTGGACTCCACCTTCCCGCTGGCCTTCGCCAAGTCGCAGCTGGCGATCGCCGGCCAGGGGCTGCCCACCGCCGGCACCGCCTTCGTCTCGGTCGCCGACCGCGACAAGCGCTCCCTGCCGCTGCCCGTGGCACGCCTGGCGGCGCTCGGCTTCGAGATCCTCACCACGGCCGGCACCGGCCGGGTGCTGCGCCGCTACGGGATCCCCTGCCGGGTGCTGCGCAAGGCCTCCGAGCCGGGCGAGGACGCGAGCGTCATCGAGCTGATCGAGGACAGCCGGGTGGACCTGGTGATGAACACCCCCTCGGGCTCCAACGCCCGGGTGGACGGCTACGCGATCCGCGCCGCCGCCACCAGCATGGACGTCCCGATGATCACCACGCTGCAGGAGTTCCAGGCGGCGGTGCAGGCGATCGAGGCGCGCCCGGTCGAGCGCTTCGAGGTCACCAGTCTGCAGGACCACACCGCACGCCTGACCGCGACACGCGCCGCGCAGCAGGACGCATGAGCGCGGCGCGGCAGATCCCGGCCGGGAGCGGGAGCTTCGGGGAGCGCCTGCGCCAGGCCGTGGAGGCCCGTGGCCGGGTGGTCGCCGGGATCGATCCGCACTCCTCCCTGCTGGAGGCGTGGTCGCTGCCGGACACCCCTGACGGGCTGCGGGAGTTCTCCCGGATCGCGCTGGCCGCGGTGGCGGGGAAGGTGGCGGCGGTCAAGCCGCAGTCGGCCTTCTTCGAGCGTCATGGCTCCGCCGGTGTCGCGGTGCTCGAGGAGCTGCTGGCCGCCGCCCGTGAGGCGGGCGTGCTGACGATCCTCGACGTCAAGCGGGGGGACATCGGCTCCACCATGGGGGCCTACGCCCAGGCGCACCTGCTCCCCGGCGCCCCGCTGGAGGCCGATGCGATCACCGTCAGCCCGTACCTCGGCGCCGGCTCGCTGGCTCCGGCGGCACAGCTCGCCGCCGAGCACGGCAAGGGCCTGTTCCTGCTGGCGCTGACCTCCAACCCGGACGGACCGCAGGTCCAGCATGCGCGGACGACGGCCGACACGCCGGTGGCGCTCGAGATCGCCCGACACGCCGAACAGATCGGGAACGCAGGTCACGGCGAGTGGTCGAGCGTGGGCCTGGTGGTCGGTGCGACCGTCGGGGAGGCGTACCGCCGGCTCGGTCTGGATCGTGCCGCGCCGTCGGTCCCGCTGCTGGCCCCGGGCTTCGGGGCGCAGGGGGCGGGCCCCGCGCAGCTCCCCGAAGTATTCGGCGAAAACGCAGGTCATGTGCTTGTTTCGCTGTCCCGTGGGCTGCTGTCCGCAGGCCCGGACGAGGCGGCGCTGGGGGCTCGGGCAGCACAGCTGCAGGCGGACTACGCCTGACTGTTCAGGGTCTGCGTCGCCGGCCTCGGCAGCGGTGCAGACACCCCTCCGCAGGACCCTGAACGAGCCCCGATCCGCACCGGACCAGCGGCGAAGCGTGTCAAAAGTGCGCTCCGCCACGAATATGGGGTTACGCTCTTCCCACATCGAGGTCCTCCCGGATCTCCACGTCACCAGCAAGAGAACAAGAGGTAAGAACAGTGGCTCTCCCTCCCCTCACCCCTGAGCAGCGGGCCGATGCCCTGAAGAAGGCGGCCGAAGCTCGTCGCGAGCGCGCCGCCATCAAGGCTCGCCTGAAGGACAGCGCCGGTCACCGCGGCGAGGAGATCAAGAAGGTCCTCAAGGAGGCCGAGGACAACGAGATCGTCGGTCGCCTCCGCGTCTCCGCGCTGCTGGAAGCCCTCCCGGGCGTCGGCAAGGTCAAGGCGCAGCAGATCATGGAGGAGATCGGCATCTCCCCCTCGCGCAAGATCCGCGGCCTCGGTTCTCACCAGGCAGAGAAGCTCGTCGCGCATTTCGCAGAGTGAGTGATCCCTCCGCCGGGGTCGATGCCGAGACGGCATCGACCCCGGTCACTGTCCTGGCCGGACCCACCGCGGTCGGCAAGGGCACCGTCTCCGCAGCGATCCGTGCCCGGTACCCCGAGATCTGGCTGTCCGTCTCCGCGACCACCCGGGCTCCGCGCCCCGGTGAGGTGGATGGCGTCCACTACCGCTTCGTGAGCGAGGAGGAGTTCTCCTCCCTGATCGAGAACGGCCAGATGCTGGAGTGGGCGGTGGTGCACGGTCGCAACAAGTACGGAACCCCGCGAGGTCCCGTCGAGCAGAAGGTCGCCGAAGGGCGCCCGGTGCTGCTGGAGATCGACCTGGCCGGCGCCCGGCAGGTCCGCGACTCCCTGCCCGAGGCGCAGTTCGTGTTCCTCGCCCCGCCGGACTGGGACACGCTCGTGGACCGGCTGGTGGGCCGTGGCACCGAAGATGCGGAGGAGCGCGAGCGCCGCCTGGCGACCGCGCGGGTCGAGCTCGCCGCGGAGGACGAGTTCGACGTCACGATCGTCAACGACACCGTGGATCGGGCCGCCGCTGAGCTGGCGCGCCTGCTCGGCGTGCGCGACCTCACCTGACCTCCGCCGCCCGTGCCCTCGTCCTCGGCAGGGGAAGGGCGTATCCTGAAGCGTCGCACGTCATATCTCACGAAGGGACATCCGTGGCCGGAACAGTCGCACATCCCGAAGGCATCACGAACCCCCCGATCGACCGTCTCCTGGAGACCGTCGACTCGAAGTACGCCCTGGTGCTGTACGCCTCGCAGCGCGCCCGCCAGATCAACTCGTACTACTCGCAGCTCTCCGAGGGCCTGCTGGAGTTCGTCGGCCCGCTGGTGGACGTCGAGAACCAGGAGAAGCCGCTCTCGATCGCCCTGCGGGAGATCGACGAGAACCTGCTCACGATCCGCGAGATCGACGAGGAGGAGTACGCCGCGCAGAACGAGCCGGACCCCAACGCTCCGGCCCCGCTGATGCTCGGCGACGACGCCCCCGAGATCCCGCCGACCGACTTCCCGCTCTGATCCCGGCTCCCGCCGAGTGATCCGATGAGCAGCGAGCTGCGCACCTTCGACGGTGCCCGCGTCCTGGTCGGTGTCGGGGGAGGCATCGCCGCCTACAAGACCGCGCACCTGGTGCGCGGTCTTGTCGGTGACGGGGCCGATGTCCGGGTCATCCCCACCACCGCATCCCTCGAGTTCATCGGGGCCGCGACCTGGGAGGCGCTCAGCCACCATCCGGTGCTGACCTCGGTCTTCGAGGACGTCGACGAGGTCGCTCACGTCCGCCTCGGCCAGGAGGCCGAGCTGATGGTGATCGCGCCCGCCACGGCCGATCTGCTGGCCCGCCTGCGGATCGGCCGCGCCGATGACCTGCTGACCGCTTCCGCCCTGGTCGCCCGCACCCCGATCGTGGTGGCACCGGCGATGCACACCGAGATGTGGGAGCACCCCTCCACGGTCGAGAACGTCGCCGTGCTGCGCGAGCGCGGTCTGATCGTGCTGGAACCGGCCGTCGGCCGGCTCACCGGTCCCGACTCCGGCGCGGGCCGGCTCCCCGAACCCGAGGCGATCCTCGAGGCCGCCCGCGCAGCGATCGCCGCGCCCCGGGATGCGCGCGGCGCCGTCCGCCGCGACCTAATGGGTCGGGAGCTGCTGATCACCGCCGGCGGCACCCGGGAGGACCTCGACCCGGTCCGCTACCTCGCCAACCACTCCTCGGGCAGGCAGGGCTGGGCACTCGCCCATGCCGCGCTCGCCCGTGGCGCCCGCGTGCGCCTGATCGCTGCGAACGTGGAGCTGGAGACCCCGCCCGGTGCCCTGCGCCTGGATGTGGGCAGCGCTGCCGAGCTCGCCGCACTGGTCGCCGAGCATCGCGGCCAGGTCGACGCTCTGGTGATGGCGGCCGCGGTCGCGGACTTCACCGCCGCCGAGCGGTCCGACTCCAAGATCAAGAAGGACGAATCCGCCGGGGACGACAGCGAGGCGGTGCCCGTGCTCGCCCTGCGCCGCACCCAGGACATCCTGCGACTCAGTGTGCTCGAGCGCACAGAGGCCGGATCGGGGCGCCCGGTGATCGTCGGATTCGCCGCCGAGACCGGGGGAGGGGGCAGCAGCGCCTTGGACCTGGCGCGGCAGAAGGCTCGCCGCAAGGGCGCGGATCTGCTGGTCTTCAACGACATCACCGCCGGGGTGTTCGGCGCCACCGACAACTCCGTGCGCATCCTGGACCGCGGCGGCGAGGAGCTCGCCCGCGCCGAGGGCTCCAAGACCCTCGTCGCCCACGCCGTCCTCGATGAGCTCCTGCCCGCCCTGCCGGAAGTACCCTGAACCCCATGACCACCAGCGAGCTGCGCACCTTCACGTCCGAATCGGTCACCGAAGGCCATCCCGACAAGATCTGCGATCAGATCTCCGACGCGATCCTCGATGATCTGCTGGCCCAGGACCGCGATGCCCGCGTGGCCGTGGAGACCATGGTGACCACCGGGCTCGTGCACGTCGCCGGTGAGGTCCGCACCAGCGGGTACAGCGATGTCGCGACGATCGTGCGCGACGTGATCCGCGAGATCGGCTACGACTCCTCCGAGAAGGGCTTCGACGCCGATTCCTGCGGCATCGAAGTCTCCATCGGCGCCCAGTCCCCGGACATCGCCCAGGGGGTCGACACCTCCTTCGAAGCTCGCGGGGACGTGGCGGCGGAGACCTTCGCGAGGCTCGGCGCCGGTGACCAGGGGCTGATGTTCGGCTACGCCTGCCGCGACACCCCCGAGCTGATGCCGCTGCCCATCCATGCCGCTCATCGCCTCACCCGCAACCTCTCCGCGGCTCGCCGCGATGACGTGCTCCCGTACCTGCGCCCGGACGGCAAGACCCAGGTCTCGATCGGCTACGACGAGGACGGCGTGGCCCGCAGCGTCGACGCGATCGTGGTCTCCACCCAGCACAGCGCCGAGGTGGACCTCGACAGCCAGCTGGCCCCGGCGATCTCGAAGGTCGTCATCGCCCCGGTGCTCGAGGACCTCGAGGACCTCGGCCTGGACACCTCCGGGGTGGTCACCCACATCAACCCCTCCGGCCGCTTCGTGCTGGGCGGCCCCAAGGGTGATGCGGGGCTGACCGGGCGCAAGATCATCGTGGACACCTACGGCGGCATGGCCCGTCACGGCGGCGGCGCGTTCTCCGGCAAGGACCCCTCGAAGGTGGACCGCTCCGGCGCCTACGCGATGCGCTGGGTGGCCAAGAACATCGTCGCCGCGGGGCTCGCCGACCGCTGCGAGGTGCAGGTCGCCTACGCCATCGGCGTCGCCGAGCCGGTGGGCCTGTACGTCGAGACCTTCGGCACCGGGCACGTCCCCTCGCACCAGATCGCCGCCGCCGTCCGGAAGGTCTTCGACCTGCGTCCCGCCGCGCTCATCGACGCGCTGGACCTGCTGCGCCCGATCTACTCCCTGACCTCGGTGCACGGGCATTTCGGTCGCGAGCTGCCCGAGTTCACCTGGGAGCGCACGGACCGTGCCGAGGAGCTGGAGCGCGCCCTGTGACCACGCCCGATCCCCGCCTCGACCCCGCTCTCGCCTCGCGCCTCAAGCACGACGACGCCGGACTGCTCACCGCCGTGGTGCAGGACGCCACCGATCACCGTGTGCTGATGGTCGGCTGGATGGATGACGAGGCGCTGCGCCGCACCCTGAGCACCGGACGCGTCACCTACTGGTCCCGCTCCCGCAGCGAATACTGGCGCAAGGGTGACACCAGCGGGCACGTCCAGTGGGTGCGCTCGGTCGCCCTGGACTGCGATGGCGACACCCTGCTGGTGAGCGTCGACCAGGTCGGGGCGGCCTGCCACCGCGGCACCGACACCTGCTTCGACGGCGGCGACCTGGGCGCCCTCGTCCTGGATCCCACGGAGCGCACCTCATGAACGATCGCACTGCCCGCGCAGAGGCCTATCCCGAGCAGGTCGGGGGCCGCGAGGGCGACGCCCTCGGCGTCATCGTCCCGATCGCGAGACCTTCCGGGCGCTGGCCGCACGCCAGCGGGTGGTCCCGCTCAGCGTGCGGCTGCTGGCCGACGAGGACACCCCGGTCTCCCTCTACCGCCGACTGACGGACGACGGCGGCACTCGCGGCACCTTCCTGCTCGAATCCGCCGGGGAGGGCGAAGCCTCCCGCTTCTCGATCATCGGCACCCGGGCCCGCGCCGTCCTCACCGAGCGCGACGGGCAGGCGCACTGGCGCGGCGACGTCCCTGCCGGAGTCCCCACCTCCGGCAGCCCGGTGGAGGCCCTGCGCGCAGTGACCGGCGAGTTCCGCGCCGCCCGGCAACCCCACCTGCCGCCGTTCTCCGGCGGCATGGTCGGCTTCGTCGCCTATGACGCCGTCAGGCACTGGGAGAAGCTCGCCGCGTCCCCGCCGGACGAGATCGGGCTGCCCGACCTGTCGATGCTGCTGGCGCAGGATGTCGTGGTCCACGACGCGCACGACTCCACCGTGGTGCTGGTCGCCAACGCCCTGAACCTCAACGCCACCGATGACGGCGTGGACGCCGCCTATGACGACGCCCTCGCCCGGCTGGAGGTCATGCGGGAACGGCTGCGCACCCCTATCGCCGGCGGTGCGGTGGTCTACGACACCGTGCGCGAGCTCGAACCCAAGGCCCGCACTTCGCAGCTCGAGTACGAGCAGGCCGTGCACGAGGCTGTCCGCGACATCATCGACGGCGAGATCTTCCAGGTGGTCCCCTCGCAGCGGTTCTCGCTGCCGATCGCCGCAGATCCGCTGGACGTCTATCGCGTGCTGCGGCGCATGAACCCCAGCCCGTACATGTATCTGCTGCGCACCGTCGACGCGGAGGGGGAGCCCATCGACGTGGTCGGGGCAAGCCCGGAGTCCCTGGTGACCGTGAGGGGGACCACCGCCACCACGCATCCGATCGCGGGCTCACGACCGCGCGGCACCACCCCGGAGGAGGACGAGCGGCTCGGGGCCGAGCTGCTCGCCGATCCCAAGGAGCGCTCCGAGCACCTGATGCTCGTCGACCTCGCCCGCAACGACCTGCAGAAGTTCTGTGCGCCCGGGACCGTGGTGGTGCGCGACTTCATGCACCTGCAGCGCTTCTCCCACATCCAGCACATCGTCTCCACGGTCACCGGGACGCTGCGCGAGGACGTCGAGGCCTACGACGCGCTGCGGGCCACGTTCCCGGCAGGAACGCTCTCCGGCGCCCCGAAGCCTTCCGCGATGCGGATCATCGACCGGCTCGAGCCGGTGCGGCGCGGTGTCTACGGAGGCACCGTGGGCTACTTCGACTTCGCCGGCGACATGGATATGGCGATCGCGATCCGCACCGCCGTGATCAAGGACGGCACCGCCCACGTGCAGGCCGGCGGGGGAGTGGTCGCCGATTCGGACGCCACCATGGAGCATCGCGAGACGCAGTCGAAGGCCGCCGCCGCACTGCGAGCCGCCGCTGCCGCCGACACGCTGCGTCCGGCATGAGCGCGCAGGAGCCCGCCGCCCGACGCGGCCTGCCCGGCCGGCGCACCACCGTCCTCGCCGGCACCGCGGCCTCCGCACTGCTGGCCGGGACCACCCGCACCACCTGGATCGATGCGACGGCACCGGACCTGACCGGCACCCTGCAACAGGTCGACGTGCTCGGAGCGGATGCCGCCCCGGCGGTGCTGGCCCTGTCGCTGGTGGCGATCGCCGCCTCGCTGGCCACCTCTCTGTCCTCCAGCTGGCTGCGCTTCCTGACCGGTCCCGTGCTGCTGCTGACCGGGGCCGGGGCGATGCTCGCGGCGTTCGCCGTCGTGCGTGAGCCCGCCGCCGCGGCGGGCTCCGCCGTCACCTCCGCCACCGGCGTGGTCGGCTCCGCGCTCGGAGCCGAGACCACCGCCTGGCCCCTGCTGGCCCTGGCACCCTCGCTCGCGGTGCTGGCTGTCGGAGTGCTGGTGCTGCTCGCGGGAGGCACCTGGCCACGCCGGGACCGCTACCGCAGCGCCGCCGTCACGACCGCTGCAGACCCGGCGGACGACCCTGCGGCGGCATGGGACGCCCTCACCCGCGGGGAGGACCCCAGCGCCCAGGAGACCCCCAGCGCCCAGGAGCCCTGGGAGCAGACGCCTCCGCGCCCGCGGGACGTCCCCGGTCCGGAGGAGACGCCGACGTCCCGGTGATGCCGCTCACCGGGTGCGCGACACCTCGCACGCGCCGATGGACGATGGACCATCCATCCCCCGGTGGCGTGGCACAATGGGCTCGACCGGGACCCAGACTGGAGAAGGAACATGCCGAAGAGCTACGCTGTGCCGCCGCCGCCCCACCACAACGAGGGCAAGACCGTCGCGGCTTGGACCATGAACCTCGGCATCGTGCTGGGCGCCCTCGCGATCGGCGTCGGAATGGTCTTCGCGGGCCTGAACATCCTGATCTGGGTGGGCGCCGCCGTCGTCCTGGTGGCCGTCATCATCGGCCTGGTGCTGTCCCGGACCGGCCTCGGCCAGCCCCGGCATTACGGCGAGGCACAGGCCGCCGCCACGGCCTCCGGCAGCTCCGACCGCAACGCGCGCGCAGCACATCCTGCCGAGGCCGACGCGAGGTGACCTCGCCGGCGCGGCAGGAGCACGGCACGACAGCGCTCACCGCCCCTGCCAGGGGCCCGCGTCAGCTGCTGCTCCCGCTCGCGATCATCGCTTCCGGAGCCACCCTCGCCATCGCGGTGCAGCTGGTCTTCGATCCGTTCCGCACCCATATCCCGCTGTGCGTGCTGAACCACCTCACCGGCCTGGAGTGCCCCGGCTGCGGAGCGATCCGCTCCGTGCATGCTCTGCTCGCCGGTGACCCGCTGCTCGCCCTGCGGAACAACGCGCTGGTGACCACGGCGATCCCGCTGGCCGGGATCGGTCTGGTGGCCTGGGCCGTACGGCGCTCGCGCGGGCTGCGCACGAATCTGCTGCCCTCCAACACGGTGCTGCTGGTGCTGGTCGGGATCGCCGTCCTGTACGCGGTGCTGCGGAACCTGCCGATGTTCTGGTTCCTGGCCCCGATCTCGTACGTGGGCGGCTGACCCCGCCCCCGACATCTGCGGCGGCGCCCCGGCGCCATGCCACCCCGACCTGCTGCAGGAGGCCTGCGTGACCACCACCGGAACCGTCCTCGACGAGATCATCGTCGGCGTGCGGGAGGATCTCTCGGTCCGGCGTGCCGCCGTGCCGGACGCCGAGATCGTGCGCCTGGCCCAGGCCGCGCCGCCGGCCCTGGACACCGCTGCGCGGCTGCGCGGCGACGGCACCACCATGGGCCTGATCGCCGAGGTCAAACGGTCCAGCCCGTCCAAGGGGGCCCTGGCGGAGATCCCGGAACCCGCCGAGCTCGCCGCGGCATACGCCGGAGCGGGTGCCGGCGCGATCAGCGTGCTCACCGAGCAGCGCCGGTTCCGCGGCACGCTCGCCGACCTCGATGCGGTGCGGGCCCGGGTCGGCATCCCGGTGCTGCGCAAGGACTTCATGGTCGAGCCGTATCAGATGTACGAGGCACGAGCCCACGGCGCCGACCTGGTGCTGCTGATCGTCGCCGCACTCGAGGACACCCAGCTGCGGGACCTGTACGACCTCGCTGCCGAGCTCGGGATGCAGGCGCTGGTGGAGACCCACACCGCGCCCGAGCTCGAGCGGGCGCTCGCCCTGGACGCGGAGATCATCGGCGTCAACGCCCGCAACCTCAAGGACCTCACCGTCGACCTCGGCCGGGCGGCGGAGCTGCTGCGCGGGATCCCCGCCGGGCCGCTCGCGATCGGCGAATCAGCGGTGGCCTCGGTCACCGACGTCGAGGCGTACGCCGCGGCCGGCGCTGACGGCGTCCTGGTCGGCGAGGCGCTGGTCACCTCCGGCGACCCCGCCGCTGCCGTCGGCTCGTACTGTCGGGTGGCCCGTCGCGGCCGCCCCCTCCCGGAAGGAGCTCAGGCATGAGCATCTCCGATCCCGAACGTATCGCCCCGGAGGACGTCCGCCTGGACCTCACCCGGCCCACATCCGAGCTGCGCTCCGAGACCGGCCCGTACTTCGGGGACTTCGGAGGACGCTTCCTGCCGGAGGCGCTGGTCCCGGCGCTCGACGAGCTCATCGAGGTGTACGAGAAGGCGATCGTCGACCCGGAGTTCACTGCCGAGCTGCGCCAGCTGGCCGCCGAGTACACGGGGCGGCCCTCCCTGCTCTCGGAGGCTCCGCGCTTCTCCCGGTTCGCCGGCGGTGCCCGGATCCTGCTGAAGCGGGAGGACCTGAACCACACCGGCAGCCACAAGATCAACAACGTGCTGGGCCAGGCGCTGCTGACCAAGCGGATGGGCAAGGCCCGGGTGATCGCCGAGACCGGAGCCGGCCAGCACGGCGTCGCCACCGCCACCGCCGCGGCGCTGTTCGGGCTGGACTGCACCATCTACATGGGTGGCGAGGACACCGAACGCCAAGCCCTGAACGTGGCCCGCATGCGCCTGCTGGGTGCGGACGTGGTCCCCGTCCAGCAGGGCTCGCGCACCCTCAAGGACGCGATCAACGAGGCGTTCCGCGACTGGGTCGCCAACGTCGATACCACCCATTACCTGCTGGGCACCGTTGCCGGCCCGCATCCCTTCCCGGCGATGGTCCGCGACTTCCACCGCATCATCGGCGAGGAGGCCCGGGCCCAGACCCTGCAGCGGGTGGGCCGGCTGCCCGATGCGGTTGTCGCCTGCGTCGGCGGCGGCTCCAACGCCATGGGGATCTTCCACGCCTTCCTCGACGACACCGACCCGCTGGTGCGGCTGATCGGCTGTGAGGCCGGCGGGGACGGCATCTCCTCCGGTCACCACTCGGCGACCATCACCGGCGGCACTGCCGGGGTGCTGCACGGTTCCCGCAGCTTCGTGATGCAGGACCAGGACGGCCAGACCATCGAGTCCCACTCCGTCTCCGCCGGGCTGGACTACCCCAGCGTCGGCCCCGAGCACGCCTGGCTGGCCGACATCGGCCGCGCCGAGTACCGGGCCGTCGACGACGGACCGGCGATGGATGCCTTCGCGCTGCTGTCGATGACCGAGGGCATCATGCCCGCGATCGAATCCGCGCACGCCCTGGCCGGCGCTCTCCAGCTGGGCCGCGAGCTCGGCGAGGACGCCGTGATCCTGGTGAGCCTCTCCGGCCGCGGGGACAAGGACGTCGACACCGCCTCGACCTGGTTCGGCCTGGTGGGGGACGAGCCGGCCCGCGCCGACCTGTCCGCGCTGCGGGCCGCCGCGCGCGAGACCAGCCCCGAGAGGGCAGCACAGAAGCACGAGGAGTCATGATGACCGCCGCCGACATGACCACCGCCGACACCGCCCGGCTGCGGGCCGAGGAGGTCCTGGACCGCGCCCGCGGCGAGAACCGTGCCGCCCTCATCGCCTACCTGCCCGTCGGCTACCCCGACCTCGAGCGTTCGATCGAGGCAGCCAGGATCCTCATCGACCACGGCGCCGACATGATCGAGCTGGGCCTGCCGTACTCCGACCCCGTCATGGACGGTGCCGTGATCCAGCAGGCCGCCTCCGCCGCCCTGGCCGGCGGCACCCGCACCCGCCACGTGCTCGAAGCCGTCGAGGCCCTCTCCGGCCGCGGCGCCGCGATCCTGGTGATGAGCTACTGGAACCCGATCCTCGCCTACGGCCCCGACGCCTTCGCGCGTGACCTCGCGGCCGCCGGCGGAGCCGGCGTGATCACCCCCGACCTCATCCCCGACGAAGGCGCCGACTGGATCACCGCCAGCGAGCAGCACGGGGTGGACCGCGTTTTCCTGGTCGCCCCGAGCTCCCCGCGCGACCGCCTCGCGTACGTGGCCTCGCACACACGCGGCTTCGTGTACGCCGCGAGCACCATGGGCGTCACCGGCACCCGCGCGAGCGTCTCCGCCGCCACGGAGGGCCTGGTCGAGCGGTCCCGTGCGGCCGGGGCGAAGAACGTCTGCGTGGGCCTGGGCGTCTCGAACGGTGAGCAGGCCGCGCAGGTGGGCGCGTACGCTGATGGAGTGATCGTCGGGTCCGCCTTCGTGCGTGCGCTGATCGACAACGAGGGCGACGACACGGCGGCCCGCACCGCCCTGGCGGCGGTGGCCGACGATCTGCGCGCCGGCGTCGAGCGCGCCCGCACCGAGACCTGAGCGGAGGACGGACATGATCCCCAGCCCGTCGATCTCCGCGCTCTCCCTCGGACCGCTGACGATCCACTTCTATGCCCTGTGCATCCTCTCCGGGATCGCGGTGGCGATGTGGTGGGCGACGAAGCGGTGGGAGGCGCGCGGCGGGGATGGCGACACCCTGTTCGACATCATCTTCGTCGCGGTCATCGCCGGCATCGTCGGCTCCCGCATCTGGCACGTCCTCACCTCCCCGGAACCGTTCTTCGGCCCGGACGGGAACCCGCTCGCGGTGCTCTACATCTGGCAGGGCGGCCTCGCGATCTACGGCGGCGTGGCCGGTGGGGCGCTCGCGGTGTGGTTCATGGCGCGGCACAAGGGCGTCTCCTTCACCGCACTCGCAGACACCGTCGCTCCCACCCTGCTGATCGCCCAGGTGCTGGGCCGCTTCGGCAACTGGTTCAACCAGGAGCTCTACGGCCCGCCGCTGGACACCTGGTGGGCGTGGAACGTCACCTGCGTGACGAACGGGGCGACCATCGGGGGCTGCGTCCCCGGCACCTACCATCCGACCTTCCTGTACGAGCAGCTGTGGAACCTCGCCGGGATCGCCGTGCTGCTGCTGCTCAGCCGCCGCTACCGGTGGGCCGGCGGCAGGGTCTTCTGGGCCTACGTCGCGATCTACTCCATCGGCCGTGCCTGGATCGACGCCATCCGCACCGAGCCGGTGCTGATGGTGGGGCCGTTGCGCATCCACACCCTGGTCGCGATCGTGATGGCACTGGTCGGCATCGCGGTGTTCGTCGTGCTCACCCGCCGCAAGCAGCGCCGCGGGGGAGAGGTCGTCGCCGCCGACGGCTCCTTCGAGCTGCCCGCCCAGACCGATGGCGGTGGGCCCGATGAGGACGAGGTGGAGAAGTCGGGCACGCCCCCTTCTCCCGGCACGGATCCGGCACCCGGACCCTAGGGACGCACACCCTCGAGCGACGCAGATCGCCGGAGCGGGAGACGCGCCCCAGGACGGGTGCACGTCGTCCACGACGACCCCGTCACCGGCCGCTCGACCCGAAGGGCTGACTGCGTCATGCTCCCCCTCTCCTCTCGTTTCTCCGCCCTCCCCGCCCCGCACGGGCTCTACCACCCCGGGTCCGAGGTCGACTCCTGCGGCGTGGCCATGATCGCCACCCTCCACGATCCCGGACACCACGTCCTCGAGCATGCCCTGACCGCGCTGCGCAACCTGGAGCACCGCGGCGCCGTCGGCGCCGAGGAGGACACCGGCGACGGGACCGGCATCATCGTCCAGTTGCCCGATGCCTTCCTGCGCGCGGTCAGCGGGATCCCGCTGCCGCCCACCGGCTCCTATGCGGCCGGTATCGCCTTCCTGCCCCGCGACCGCGCCGGCCGCGAGCAGGTGCTCGGCATGCTCGCCCGGATCGCGCAGGAGGAGGGGCTGCAGCTGCTGGGCACCCGCGAGGTCCCGATCGTCGAAGGACTCGTGGGCCCCTCCGCCGAGGCGGTGCGCCCCGACATGGTCCAGGTCTTCCTCGCCGACACCGCCGGCGAGCGCAGCGGGCTCGCCCTCGAGCGCGCCGCCTTCGCCGTGCGTCGCCGCGTCGAGCACAGCACCGCCGGCTACTTCCCCTCCCTGTCCACCCGGGTGATGGTCTACAAGGGCATGCTCACCCCGGCCCAGCTCGACGAGTTCTACCCCGATCTGCGCGATCCCCGATTCGCGACCCGGATCGCGATCGTCCACTCCCGCTTCTCCACCAACACCTTCCCGTCCTGGCCGCTGGCCCAACCGTTCCGCACCCTCGCGCACAACGGCGAGATCAACACCGTGATCGGCAACCGCAACCGGCTGCGCGCCGCCGAGGGCTCCATGGCCACCGACGCCTTCGGCGAGGACTTCGCCCGGCTGCTGCCGGTGAACACCCCCGGTGCCTCCGACTCCGCCGGCCTGGACGAGGCGCTCGAGCTGCTGCACCTCAGCGGCCGCTCCCTCGCGCACTCGCTGATGATGCTCATCCCCGAGCCGTGGGAGAACGATGCCTCGATGGACCCGGACCTGCGGGCCTTCTACGAGTACCACGCGGCGCTCCAGGAACCGTGGGACGGTCCCGCCGCCGTGGTCTTCACCGATGGCGCGCGCGTGGGTGCGAGGCTGGACCGCAACGGGCTGCGGCCGCTGCGCTACTGGGTGACCGACGACGACCTGATCGTGCTCGGTTCCGAGACCGGGCTGGTGGACGTGCCGCGCAGCGCCATCGTCCGCACGGGCCGGGTCGCGCCGGGGGAGATCTTCCTGCTCGACCTCGAACGCGGGCAGATCGTCCCCAGCGAGGAGCTCACCCGGGCGATCTCCACCGAACATCCCTACCGCACCTGGGTGCGGGAGCAGAAGGTGACGCTCGCGGAGCTGCCCGCGCGCGAACACATCACCCACTCCCGCTCCTCCGTCGTGCGCCGCCAGCAGACCTTCGGATTCACGGAGGAGGAGCTGCGAGTCCTGCTCGCCCCGATGGCCGCGAAGGGCGCCGAACCGCTCGGGGCGATGGGCACCGATACCCCCATCGCGGCGCTCTCGGAGCGTCCGCGGCTGCTGTTCGACTACTTCACGCAGATGTTCGCCCAGGTCACCAACCCGCCGCTGGACTCGTTGCGGGAGGAGATCGTCACCTCGCTCGGCATCGCTATCGGCCGCTCACGCAACCTGCTGGGCGCCACCGCGCAGCATGCCCGTCAGCTGGCCCTGGATTTCCCGATCCTGGACAACGACGAGCTCGCGAAGATCGTCTCGATCGACGCGAACCCGGCCACCGCCGATTTCCGCACCGTGCGCCTGCGCGGCCTGTACCCCGTCGGCGGCGGCGCAGCCGCGCTCGAGCAGCGACTGCGCGAGCTGTGCGAGGAGGCCGTGACCGCGATCGACGACGGCGCGACCTTCCTGCTGCTCTCGGACCGCGACGCGAACCAGGTGCTCGCCCCGATCCCGTCCCTGCTGCTGACCAGCGCGATCCAGCACCACCTGGTGCGCACCGGCCACCGCACCGCCGCGGCCCTGCTGGTCGAGGCGGGGGACGTGCGGGAGGTGCACCACGCGGCCCTGCTCATCGGCTACGGCGCGAGCGCGGTCAACCCCTATCTCGCGATGGAGAGCGTCGAGGAGCTCGTCGACCGCGGCGTGATCAGCGATCTCACCCCTGCGCAGGCGGTCGCGAACCTCAACCGGGCCCTCGGCAAGGGGGTCCTGAAGATCATGTCCAAGATGGGCATCGCGACCGTCGCCTCCTATCGCGGCGCCCAGATCTTCGAGGCCGTCGGCCTCGCCCAGCAGCTCGTGGACGACTGGTTCCCCGGCACCATCAGCCGCATCGGCGGGATCACCCTGGACGTGATCGCCGCCGAGAACGCGGCCCGCCACGCCCTGGCCTATCCGGTGGACGGCCAGCGGCCCGCGCACCGCGCCCTCCCCGTCGGCGGCGAGTACCAGTGGCGCCGCGAGGGGGAGCCGCACCTGTTCACCCCCGAGGCGGTGTTCCGCCTGCAGCACTCCACCCGCACCCGGCAGTACGAGGAGTTCCGCCGCTACACCGATGAGGTCGACGACCAGCACCAGCGGCTGATGACGCTGCGCGGGCTGCTGCGGCTGCGCACCCGCGAGCAGGAGCCGGTGCCGCTGGACGAGGTCGAGCCGGTGGAGGCCATCACCCGACGCTTCATGACCGGGGCGATGAGCTACGGCTCGATCTCGCAGGAGGCGCACGAGACCCTCGCGATCGCGATGAACCGCCTGGGCGGCATGTCCAACAGCGGTGAGGGCGGCGAGGATCCCGAGCGCCTGCGGGATCCGGAGCGCCGCAGCGCGATCAAGCAGATCGCCTCCGGCCGCTTCGGGGTCACCAGCGAGTACCTCACCTCCGCCACGGACATCCAGATCAAGATCGCCCAGGGCGCCAAGCCCGGGGAAGGAGGGCAGCTGCCCCCGGAGAAGGTGTATCCGTGGATCGGCCGCACCCGGCACTCGACCCCCGGGATCGGACTGATCTCGCCGCCGCCGCACCACGACATCTACTCGATCGAGGACCTCGCCCAGCTGATCCACGACGCGAAGTCCGCGAACCCCGCGGCCCGCGTGCACGTCAAGCTGGTCTCCCGCTTCGGGGTCGGCACCGTCGCCTCCGGCGTCTCCAAGGCACATGCGGACGTGGTCCTGATCTCGGGCCACGACGGGGGCACCGGCGCCAGCCCGCTGAACTCCCTCAAGCACGCCGGGACCCCCTGGGAGCTGGGCCTGGCGGAGACCCAGCAGACCCTCCTGCTGAACGGTCTGCGGGACCGGATCACGGTGCAGGTCGACGGCCAGCTGAAGACCGGCCGCGACGTCGTGATCGCCGCGCTGCTGGGGGCGGAGGAGTTCGGCTTCGCCTCCGCACCGCTGGTGGTCTCCGGCTGCGTGATGATGCGCGTCTGCCACCTGGACACCTGCCCCGTCGGCGTGGCCACCCAGAATCCCGAGCTGCGCGAGCGCTTCACCGGGAAGGCGGAGCACGTGGTGACCTTCTTCCGCTTCATCGCGGAGCAGGTGCGCGAGCATCTGGCGGCGCTGGGGCTGCGCACCCTCGACGAGGCGGTCGGGCGCGGCGACCTCCTCGCCCTGTCCGAGGGCGACCGGGCCGCCACCGTGCTCGGCGCCGCCAAGCGCGAAGGGCTGGACCTCACGGCGATCCTCGCTCCACCGACGGTCCACGAGGGAGACTTCCCCCGTCGGCGGCGCGGCCAGGACCACCAGCTGGACCGTGCCCCCGACCATCCCTGGATCGCCCGCGCCGAGGCCGTGCTCGAGGGCAACGCCGAGACCGTGCATCTGCGGGACACCCTGCGCAACATCCAGCGCAGCGCCGGCACCCTGCTCGGTCACGAGGTCACCCGCCGCACCGGCGGCGACGGCCTGGCCGACGACTCGATCATGCTGGACCTCGAGGGGACCGGCGGGCAGTCCTTCGGCGCCTTCCTGCCGCGCGGGATCAGCATGCACCTCAGAGGGGATGCCAACGACTATGTCGGCAAGGGCCTCTCCGGCGGCATCATCGCCGTCGGCCACGGGCCCGGGACCGCCCCCTCGCTGACCTCCGCCCCGATCGCCGGCAACACCTGCGCCTACGGTGCGACCAGCGGCCGTCTGCTGCTGGCCGGCGCCGCGGGGGAGCGGTTCGGGGTGCGCAACTCCGGGGCCACCCTGGTCGTGGAGGGCATCGGCGACCACGGCGCGGAGTACATGACCGGTGGCGCCATGCTGGTGCTGGGGCCGACGGGCCGCAACCTCGGCGCCGGGATGAGCGGCGGCACCCTGTTCGTCCTCGACCTCGACCCCGCCCGCCTGAACCCGGTGGACGCGGCCGGCTTCGCGGTCACGCCGGTGCGTCCCGAGCACCGGAGGTTCGTGCTCGAGGCGGTGGCCGACCACGCCGCGCGCACCGGCTCCGACCGGGCGACCGCGCTGCTCGAGCACGAGGAGGAGCTGCTGGAGCGGCTCACCGAGATCGCGCCGCGCCCCTTCCTCACCATCACCGCCCTGCGCGAGGACGCGGCGGCGCGGGGCGAGGATCCCGATGCGAACACCGTCTGGAACGAGATCATGGAGGCCACCCATGGCTGATCCCCGAGGATTCCTGCGCGAGCGCGATCGGGAGCTGCCCGCCCGCCGCCCCGTCCCGCTGCGACTGATGGACTGGCGCGAGGTGTACGAGGCCCGGGAGCAGGGCACCCTGGACGTGGTCTCCCGGCAGGCGGGACGCTGCATGAACTGCGGCATCCCCTTCTGTCATCAGGGCTGCCCGCTGGGCAACCTGATCCCGGAGTGGAACGACCTCGTCTACCGCGAGGACTGGAAGGAGGCCGGTGAGCGCCTGCACGCGACCAACAACTTCCCGGAGTTCACCGGCCGGGCCTGCCCGGCACCCTGCGAGTCCAGCTGCGTGCTGGGGATCAACCAGCCCCCGGTGACGATCAAGAACGTCGAGGTCTCCATCATCGACCGGGCCTTCGTGGAGGGCTGGGTCCAGCCCGTCGAGCCCTCGCGGCAGACGGGCCGCTCGGTGGCAGTGGTCGGCTCCGGACCGGCCGGGCTCGCCGCCGCCCAGCAGCTGACCCGTGCCGGCCACTCCGTGGTGGTCCTGGAACGGGATGACCGGATCGGCGGCCTGCTGCGCTACGGGATCCCGGAGTTCAAGCTCGAGAAGCGCCATCTCGAGCGGCGATTGCAGCAGATGCGCGCCGAGGGCACCCGCTTCCGCACCGGGGTCGACGTCGGCGGGACGGGGCAGGGCGCGCTGAGCGCGAAAGAGCTGCGCTCCCGCTTCGATGCGGTGGTCCTGGCCACCGGCGCGAGCGTGCCCCGGGAGCTGACGGTGCCCGGCCGCGGCGCCGCCGGGATCCATCCCGCGATGGACTACCTCACCCAGGCGAACCGCCTGGTCGAGGGCGACCGGATCGATGACCCGCTCACCGCGGAGGGGAAGGACGTGGTGATCATCGGCGGCGGCGACACCGGCGCCGACTGCCTGGGCACTGCGCTGCGCCAGGGCGCCCGCTCGGTGACCACGCTCGCGATCGGCACCCAGCCGCCCACCGAGCGCGATGAGACCCAGCCCTGGCCCACCCATCCGCTGCTGTTCGAGGTCTCCACCGCCCACGAGGAGGGCGGGCAGCGCTCCTACCTCGCCTCGACCACCGGCTTCCGGGCCGACGATCGGGGCGCGGTGAGCGGGCTGGTCGTCTCCCGCACCCGTCACGTCGAGGGCGCCCGCATGCCCACCCCGGGACCGAGACGGTGCTGCCCGCCACCCTGGTGCTGATCGCGATGGGCTTCACCGCCGCCCGCAGCGAGGGACTCCTGGAGGCCCTGGGAGTGGATATCACCTCACGGGGCACCGTCGTGCACGATGCCGACTGGACCACGACGGTGCCCGGCATCTTCACCGCCGGCGACTGCGCCCGAGGTCAGAGCCTCATCGTCTGGGCGATCGCCGAGGGGCGGGCCTGTGCCGCAGCGGTGGATGAGCACCTGATGGGGAGCACCTCGCTGCCGCGTCCCGTGGGCCCCGGCGAGAAGCCCGTCACAATGTGAAAGACTAGGGTGAAGAACACGCGATGCCGCGGCCCTCCTGCGGCGTTCGTGCGCTGTCCCGGGAGGGAACGCGGCCCTCACACGAACTACAGATGGGTTGACATGCGCAAAGCGAAGATCGTCTGCACACTCGGTCCCGCCACGGGCACCTACGAGCAGATCCGCACCCTGATCGAGGCCGGGATGAACGTGGCCCGGATGAACTTCAGCCATGGCACGCACGACGATCACGCGCAGGTGTACGCGAACATCCGTCGCGCCGCCGAGGACCTCGGGAAGAACGTCGCCGTGCTGGTGGACCTCCAGGGTCCCAAGATCCGCCTGGGCCGGTTCTCCGACGGGCCGCACCAGCTCGAGGTCGGCGATTCCCTCACCATCACCACGGACGACATCGAAGGCACCCGCGAGCGCGTCTCGACGACCTTCAAGGGACTGCCGGGCGACTGCCGCCCCGGGGACGTCCTGCTGATCGACGACGGCAAGGTCTCCGTGCGCGTCACCGAGGTGACCGAGACCGACGTCGTGACCATCGTCGAGGTGCCGGGGCCCGTCTCGAACAACAAGGGCATCAACCTGCCGGGCGTGGCCGTGTCCGTGCCCGCGATGAGCGAGAAGGACGTGGCGGACCTCCGCTTCGGCCTGGGCCTCGGCGCGGATCTGGTGGCGTTGTCCTTCGTCCGCGACGCCCATGACATGGATAACGTCCTGCGGATCATGCAGGAGGAGGACCGCCGGGTGCCGGTGATCGCGAAGATCGAGAAGCCGCAGGCCGTGCGCGCGCTGCGCTCGATCGTCGGCGCCTTCGACGGCATCATGGTCGCCCGCGGCGATCTGGGCGTCGAGCTGCCGCTGGAGCAGGTCCCGCTGGTCCAGAAGCGCGCCATCGAGCTGGCCCGCCGCAATGCGAAGCCCGTGATCGTGGCCACCCAGGTGCTCGAGTCCATGATCGAGAGCCCGCGGCCCACCCGCGCCGAGGCGTCGGACTGCGCCAATGCGATCCTCGACGGGGCCGACGCGGTCATGCTCTCCGGCGAGACCAGCGTGGGCAAGTACCCCTTCGAGGCCGTGCGCACCATGGCCCGCATCATCACCAACACCGAGGAGAACGGCGCGGACCGCATCCTCCCGCTGGGCACCATCCCGCACACCCGCGGTGGCGCGATCACCCGGGCGGCCGCCGAGATCGGCGACCAGCTCTCCGCCCAGTACCTGGTGACGTTCACCGAGTCCGGTGACACCGCCCGGCGCCTGTCCCGCCTGCGTCCCAGCATCCCGCTGCTGGCGCTGACCCCGTATCCGGAGGTCGCCCGTCAGCTGTCGCTGACCTGGGGCATCGAATCGCACCTGGTGCCGATGCAGAACGACACCGACGCGATGGTCGGCAAGGTCGACAACCTGCTGCGCGAGCAGAAGGGGCTGCAGAAGAACGATCTGGTCATCGTCGCCGCCGGCTCCCCTCCCGGCGTGCACGGCTCCACCAACACCCTGCGCGTGCACCGCATCGGCGACCTCGACGGCACCGAGTCCGCCCGCATCGAAGCGGATCGGATCGCCTCCGGCGTGCACAGCTGAGACGAGTGACGGTCCGCGACGGCGGCACCCGGCGGCCCACTGGCTGCGGGGTGCCGCCATCGCACTCTCAGCGCAGCGGGTCGAAGTGCTTCATGACGGCCGGCGGCTGAGCGCCGGTCAGCTGACCGGCGAGCATCTTGCCTGTCAGGGGACCGAGCGCGATGCCCCACATCCCGTGACCGCCCGCGATGCTCACCCGGGAGTCCCGGGTGCGACCCACCAGGGGCAGGCCGTCGGCGGTGCAGGGCCGGGACCCGACCCACTCCTCCTGACGATCCTCCCAGTCGATCCCCTGATACATGGGCCGGACCGCGTCGATCACCGCCTGGATCCGCCGCGGGTCCAGAGGAGCGTCGGCGTCACGGAACTCCATCATCCCGGTGACCCGGAAGCGGTCCCCCAGGGGCGTGCAGGCCACGCGCTGGGTGGGGAAGTACAGCGGGTGGGTCGGCATCGTCTCGGGGTGGACGGTGAAGCTGTAGCCGCGACCGGCCTGGACGACCTGGCGGATGCCGAAGCGGCGGGCGAGCCGACCCAGCCATGCTCCGGTGGCGATCACGACGTGATCGGCGCGCACGGAGTCGCCGGACCGGTCCAGCACGTCGACCCCGGCACCGCGCTGGCGGATGTCCGAGACGTCGAAGCCGCGACGGATCCGCCCGCCGCGGGACTCGACCGCCTCGGCGAGCGAGGCCATATACCGCGGGGGATCGATGAACCGCTGCCCGTGCAGGGCGATGCCTGCGGTGACGCCGTCGGCCAGGACGGGCTCGTGCTCACGCATCTGAGCGCCGCTGAGCAGCTCGTACTCGACCGTGCCCCCGGAGCGGGCGACCCCGTCGAACTCGCGCACCATAGCGGCCTGGTCCTCCTCCGTGGCGAAGGCGGCCAGGAACGGGCGTGCGGGATGGATCGGCTCGGCGAGGTCGAGCTCGTCGAAGGCGTCCAGCGAGACCCGGTTGACCTCGGTGAAGATCCCCATGGCGCGACGCCACCTGCCGGGAGTGCAGTTGCGGGCGAAGCCGAGCAGGAATCGCAGCAGCCGCGGATCCGCGGTCAGGGGGACGTACAGCGGCGAGGAGGGGTCGATCATCGCCTTGAGGCCGTAGGTCAGCACCGACGGCTCGCTCAGGGGCAGGGTCAGTGCTGGGGTCAGCCACCCCGCGTTCCCCCAGGACGACCCGGCTGCGACGTCGTCCCGCTCCAGGACGGTGACCTCGACCCCCTGCTCCAGCAGGTGCCAGGCGGTGGCGAGACCGGACATGCCGGCCCCGATGATGGCGACGTGGCCTGGGCTCTTGGATGACACTGCCATGGGCTCCGCTCTCGCGACTCAGTACGGCTCTGTACTGCGGAAAGGCTACACCACCACGCGCATCTCTCGGCACCTCGCGCGCCGCTGCGGATCGGTGTGCGCAGCCGGCTCGGACATGAGTGTTCTCTCTCGCATGGCCCCGGGGCGCGGCCGGGCACGGGGTGGGACGCCTCACGTCGCGGGGGAGCCGGCAGGCGCTGGGGAGGACGGTCCGCGGTGGTCTGCCGGGCGGCCTGCGTGCGCTCCGCAGGAGCACGTGCGCACACCGTGCTCGGATCAGCCCCTCCCCGGGGCGGAGAACACGCGTGGTCACAGGCCACAGCCCTGCGATCGAGGTGCCGGGTGCGGGACTCGAACCCGCACGCCCTCGCGGACAGCGCATTTTGAGTGCGCCGCGTCTACCATTCCGCCAACCCGGCTCACCCCCCATGCAGGAGGGCTGGATTAGGATACCGCTGATGACCACCGGCCTTGACCCCGTGGGTGCTGGACACCCCTGGAGAGGCCCTTCTCGAGACACAGGGCGACATGACAGACGATACGACTTCCCTCCCCGACGACGCCCAGGACGATGCGCTGCCGCAGGCGGACGCGCCGCGCCGCACCGCGGTCGTGGCCGAGGACGAGAGCCTCATCCGGATGGACATCGTCGAGACGCTGACGGAGGCGGGCTTCGACGTGATCGCCGCCGTCGGCGACGGCGAGGCGGCAGTGGCCAAGGCCCGCGAGCTGCGACCGGACATCGTGGTGATGGACGTGAAGATGCCGCAGATGGACGGCGTCACCGCAGCCGAGCGGATCGGCGAGGACAACCTCGCCCCCGTCGTGATGCTCACCGCCTTCTCCCAGGCCGAGCTCGTCGAGCGGGCCCGTGATGCCGGTGCGATGGCCTACGTCGTCAAGCCCTTCACCCCCGCGGATCTGCTGCCGGCGATCGAGATCGCCATCTCGCGCTACCAGCAGATCACCCAGCTGGAGTCCGAGATCGCAGATCTGGGGGAGCGGTTCGAGACCCGCAAGCGCGTGGACCGGGCCAAGGGCCTGCTGCAGACCAATATGGGCCTGAGCGAGCCCGAGGCGTTCCGCTGGATCCAGAAGACCTCGATGGATCGTCGGCTGACCATGCGGGAGGTCGCCGACGCGGTCGTGGACCAGCTGGGCGGCCCGAAGGACTGAAGCAGGACCATCCGGGCCCGGGGTGGGCCGGGCGGAGAGGGGAACAGCACGACGATGGCGATCACGCGACGTGACCTGGTGCGAGGCTTCGGGGCGGGGGTCCTGGGAGCCGGTGCGCTGACCGGTTGCGGGCCGGGTCGTCGCGGCGGCGGCCCGACCTCACCGCCCCCGTCGGCCCCCAAGCTCACCGAGCCCGACACCCCGTTGGTGATCGGCCAGATCGGCGCTGCCTACGGCCGGATGGCCGTCTTCGAGGAAGCGATCGCGGTCTCCATCGAGGAGGCGCAGATCGACGTGAATGCCCGCTGGGGCGGGCTGTTCGGCCATGAGGTGGTCCTCCTGGACCGGTACGTGATGCAGGAGCCCGGTGAGGATCTCGCCCCGGTCATCGAAGACCTCGCGGGCGAGGGAGCAACCTGCCTGATCACCTCGATCGACGAGGAGTCGCTGATCGCGGCGATGCCCGCGGTCGTCGAAGCGGGTCTGGCGGTGATCGATGTGTTCACTTCGGGCATGGACGTCCGTGCCGAGGAGGTGCAGACCTCGAACCTGCTGATGAGGCTGGCACCGGATGATCGCATCCTTGCCGTGCAGTACGGCGATATCGCGCTCGGCGCCGACTCCGACAAGGGCGGGGCCCAGGGAACGGTCGCCTTCGTCTCCGAGGACACGAGCCAGGGCCGCAGCCTGCGGCAGGAGCTCGAGCTGTACCTCAATCCGCTCGGCGGCAGGATCGTGTCCGAGCAGTTCTACGCGGTCGGCGATATCGGCGACATCGGAGCCCGGGTGAAGCAGGTGCTGAAGGAGCCGCCGGCGCTGCTGGTGCTCAACGGCGGACAGGAATCGGCCTCCTTCCTCTCCGCGCTGCACGAGGCCACCGCGGACGAGGACGGCCGACGCACCATCGAGATCCCGGCGCAGCTCTCCCCGGCCGCGACCGTCGACTACTCGCAGCTGCCGATCGCGGAGGAGCTGGCACCGGAATGCCTCACCTCGGCGGCCGGGTTCCAACCGGGGGGCGAGATCACCGGCGAGCACGAAGCGATGATGCTCAACCGCAGCAGCGGTTTCCTGCGCACCGGCTATGCCTATTCGCAGCAGGGGTACGACGCCTTCACCATGGCCTGCCTGGCCGCGCAGCATGCGCTCTCGGTCACCGGTACGGCGCTGGCCGCGGCGGTCCCGAGCATCCTCACCGGGGCCGAGTCCTGCACCGACTACGAGGCCTGCCGGCGGGTGATGAGGACGGCCCTGGAGGCGCAGGGCCGTGCCACCGTCGCCTACGTCGGCCGGTCGGGGAAGCTGGAGCTGGGGCCCCGGTCCGATGCTCGGATCGGCGAGATGCGCAGGTACGGCTGGTCCGCGGAGAACGTGCTGGAGGAGGGGACGGCGACGAGCTTCGAAGCCGCCGGCTGAGCAGTCCTCAGCGCGGCGGCAGCAGCTGGGTGGCGACTGTCACCGTGCTCAGCAGCCGACCCTGCTCGTCGTGGACGTCGACCAGATAGTTGGCCACCTGACGCCCCAGATGCAGCGGCGTGCAGGACGCGATCACCCGCCCGCTGCGGGCGGAGCGGTGGTGCAGCGCCGAGACCGACGTCCCCACCGCCTGAGCTCCGTCGCCGTGGACCTCGCGGGCCTGCACGATCGCGGCGAAGGAGGCGATCGACTCCGCCAGCGCGATCGTCGCCCCGCCGTGCAGGAGGCCGGCCGGCTGGATGTTGCCCGCCACCGGCATCGCCGCCGTGCCGCCGCCCGCATCCAGGGTGAGCAGCTCGATCCCGCAGCGTTCGAGGAGCGTCCCGGGCAGCATCGGGGCGAAGTGCTCGCGCAGCTCGTCGCTGACCGGCGGCGCGGTGGGGGCGCCGCCGGGCGCGCGCGAGGTCGACGGGAGCGGGGTGGAGAGGGAGGAGTCGGTCATGGCTCGAGCCTGCCACAGCTGGACGGGCGGCGAGGGCGGCGGTGACGTGGGAGACTGCTCTTCATGAGTGCGAGTGACACCGACGACCAGCGCATCCTTCTCATCGACGGGCACGCGATGGCCTTCCGCGCCTTCTTCGCGCTGCCTGCCGACGGGTTCAGCGACGGCCGCGGCCAGGCCACCAACGCCGTGTACGGATTCGCCCGGATGATCATCAACGTGGTCGCCTCCGAGCGCCCCACTCAGGTGGCGGTCGCCTTCGACCTGCCCGGCGGAACGTTCCGCGACCGCCTCTACGACCAGTACAAGGGCGGCCGCGACGAGACCCCGCCGGCCTTCCACGGCCAGATCGACCTGATCATGCAGGTCCTGGACGCCCTCGGGGTGCGCTGGCTGACCTACGAGGACTATGAGGCCGATGACATCATCGCCACTCTCGCCACCCGCGCCGAGGAGGCGGGCCGCGAGGCGCTGATCGTCTCCAGCGACCGCGACGCGATCCAGCTGATCGGCGAGAAGGTCACCCTGCTCCAGCCCATCAAGGGCGTCACCGAGATGCGTCGGATGACCCCGGATGCGGTGGAGGAGAAGTACGGCATCCGGCCGGAGCGCTACCCGGATCTCGCGGCCCTGGTGGGCGAGGCCGCCGACAACCTCCCGGGGGTGCCCGGGGTCGGCCCGAAGACCGCCGCGAAGTGGATCGTCCAGTACGGGGACCTGCCCGGCGTGATCGCCCACGCCGACGAGATCAAGGGCAAAGCCGGCCAGTCCCTGCGCGACCACCTCGCCGACGTCGAGCGGAACCGACTGATGAACGCCGCCGTCACCACCCTGGATCTGCCCACCGAGGCAGAGCACTACGCCCTGGGCAGGGGGGACCGCGCCCGCGTGCTCGAGGTCTTCGACGATCTCGCCTTCGGCGATACGATCCGCCGTGATCTGCCGGCCGCCCTGCTGGGCGAGTCCGTCGACGAGGACGCGGCCGAGGAGTCGGCGCAGGCCGCAGAGGTCCTCGATGTCCAGGACGCGGCCACGCTGCAGCAGCTGCTCGACACCGGGGCCGACGTGCTGGCCCTGGACGCCGTGGAGGACCTGCGCGGCGGTGCGCTGATCGGACTGGCGACCACCGCGTCCGCCGGCGCCATCCAGCTGGGGCGACTGGAGTCCGAGGCCACCGAGATGCTGGCCGCAGCCCTCGGCGCAGCCACGGAGATCCGGGTCGCGGATGCCCCGGCGGTCCGTTCCTGGCTGGAGCTGAACGGGTATCGGCTGGGGGAGCGGGCGCGCGACCTGTCGCTGGAGGCCTTCGTGCTGCGCCCCGGCGCACGCAGCTACGACGCCGAGGCGCTCGCGACCGAGCTGGGCGGTGCGAGCTTCGAGCCGCGGCCCCGCAAGCCCGCGGAGTCGACGCTGAAGAAGGAGACCCCGGAGGTGCGCGGCGAGCACATCGCCCGTGCCGGGGCCCGGCTCGCGACGGCCGCCGCCGCGCTGCATCGCGCTGCCGAGGAGCTGACCGCCCGCACCGCCGACGAGCCGTGGGCCCGCAGCATCCTCGAGGAGCTCGAGCAGCCCCTGCAGAGCGTGCTCGAGACGATGCACGAGCGCGGCATCGCGATCGATATGTCGGCGCTGGGGACCCTGCGGGACGAGTTCGAGGGATTCGTCGCCCAGGCCAAGCGCGAGGCCGGGCAGATCGTGGGTGAAGAGGTCAACCTCGCCTCCCCGAAGCAGCTCCAGGTGGTCCTCTTCGAGACCCTCGGGCTGCCCACCACGCGCAAGATCTCCTCGGGCCACTCCACCGACGCCGAGTCGCTCACGGATCTGCTGGAATCGCTGGATCCGGACTCCGCCGGGCACCGGTTCCTGTCCTGGCTGCTGCGCTTCCGCGAGATGAGCAAGCTGACCGGCTACCTGGTGGGGCTGGACAAGGTGGTCGACGCCGGCTCCCGCGTGCACACCACCTTCCAGCAGACCGCCGCGGCCACCGGACGCCTCGCCTCCACCGAGCCGAACCTGCAGAACATCCCCGTGCGCACCGCCGAGGGCCAGCGGATCCGGGACGTGTTCGTCGCCGGCGAAGGCTTCGAGACGCTGCTGACCGCGGACTACTCCCAGATCGAGATGCGCATCATGGCGCACCTCTCCGAGGATGCCGGCCTCATCGAGGCCTTCCGCTCGGGGAGGACCTGCACAACTTCGTCGCCTCCCGCGTGTTCGGGGTCAGCCCCGACGCGGTGGACCCGGCGATGCGCTCGAAGACCAAGGCCGTCAGCTACGGGCTGGCCTACGGGCTGTCCGCTTTCGGCCTCTCCCGGCAGCTGCGGATCTCCCGGGCCGAGGCGACCGCGCTGCGGGACGGATACTTCGAGCGCTTCGGCGGGGTGCGCGACTACCTCCACCGCACCGTGGAGACGGCCCGGAGCACCGGATTCACCGAGACGCTGCTCGGGCGTCGGCGCTATCTGCCGGATCTCACCTCCGACAACCGTCAGCGCCGGGAGAACGCGGAGCGGGTGGCGCTGAACTCCCCGATCCAGGGCAGCGCCGCTGATCTCATCAAGCTCGCGATGCTCACCGTCGAGCGTCGGATGCGGGAGGCGGGGCTCTCCTCGCGGATGCTGCTGCAGGTGCACGACGAACTGGTGGTCGAGATCGCCCCGGGCGAGCTGGACCAGGTGCGCGGCATCGTCGAGGAGGGAATGGACTCGGCCTATGAGCTGTCCGTCCCGCTCGAGGTCGGGGTGGGGATCGGGCGCACCTGGCGCGAGGCCGCGCACTGAGCAGGGGCCGGTGGGCGAGGTCGGGGAGCCACCAGGACGGACATCACACCGGTGACGTCGTCAGCGGGCGGCTCGGTCCTCGCGGAAGTGCGGGCGGGCTGTTAGGCTTTTGAAGGTCTTTGCGCGAGCAGACACCGCGATGGTCGCCGCAGCGGCGACCACGCAGTGCGCCGCCCGGGCGAGGACCGGTCCCCTCGGGGGCCTGCACGTCCATCGACCCTACTCAATTCCTGTCCCGACGGAGTCCTTACCTACATGACCGACACCACGACCCCCCAGATCGCCATCAATGACATCGGCGGCGCCGACGAACTCATGGCCGCCATCGATGCCACCATCAAGTACTTCAACGATGGCGACATCGTCGAGGGCACTGTGGTGAAGGTCGATCACGACGAGGTCCTCCTGGACATCGGCTACAAGACCGAGGGCGTCATCCCCTCGCGCGAGCTGTCCATCAAGCACGACGTCGACCCCGGTGAGGTCGTCGAGGTCGGCGACGAGATCGAGGCCCTGGTCCTCCAGAAGGAGGACAAGGAAGGCCGTCTGATCCTGTCCAAGAAGCGCGCCCAGTACGAGCGCGCCTGGGGCACGATCGAGCAGATCAAGGAAGACGAGGGCGTCGTCACCGGCCGCGTCATCGAGGTCGTCAAGGGCGGTCTCATCGTCGACATCGGCCTGCGCGGCTTCCTGCCCGCCTCCCTCGTGGAGATGCGTCGCGTCCGCGACTTGCAGCCGTACGTCGGCCAGGAGATCGAGGCGAAGATCATCGAGCTCGACAAGAACCGCAACAACGTGGTCCTCTCGCGTCGCGCCTACCTCGAGGAGACCCAGTCCGCGGTCCGCTCGGACTTCCTGCAGACCCTGCAGAAGGGCCAGGTCCGCGAGGGCGCTGTGTCCTCGATCGTCAACTTCGGCGCGTTCGTCGATCTCGGCGGTGTCGACGGCCTGGTGCACGTCTCCGAGCTGTCCTGGAAGCACATCGATCACCCCTCCGAGGTCGTCGAGGTGGGCCAGAAGGTCAAGGTCGAGGTCCTGGACGTCGACATGGACCGCGAGCGCGTCTCCCTGTCGCTGAAGGCGACCCAGGAGGACCCGTGGCAGCTCTTCGCCCGCACCCACGCCATCGGCGAGGTCGTCCCGGGCAAGGTCACCAAGCTGGTCCCCTTCGGTGCGTTCGTGCGTGTCGAGGACGGCATCGAGGGCCTCGTGCACATCTCCGAGCTGGCCCAGCGCCACGTGGATCTGCCCGAGCAGGTCGTCACCGTCGACCAGGACGTCTTCGTCAAGGTCATCGACATCGACCTCGAGCGTCGCCGGATCTCGCTCTCGCTCAAGCAGGCCAACGAGGGCGTCGACCCCGAGGGTGACGACACCACCTTCGATCCCGCGCTCTACGGCATGGCCGCGGAGTACGACGCCAACGGCGAGTACAAGTACCCCGAGGGCTTCGACCCGGAGACCAACGAGTGGCTCGAGGGCTACGAGGTCCAGCGCGAGGAGTGGGAGGGCCAGTACGCGGCCGCCTACGAGCGCTGGACCGCGCACAAGGCTCAGGTCGTCGAGGCCATCAAGGCCGACGAGGAGTCCGCGAACGCTCCGGCCGCCGCGTCCACGACCTCCTCGGAGCCTGCCGCCCCCGCCACCTCGCAGGCCTCCTACCAGTCGAGCTCCTCGGACGAGGGCACGCTGGCCTCCGACGAGGCCCTGGCCGCCCTGCGCGCCAAGCTCACCGGCAACTGATCCTCGGATCGTTCCCCGGAACGGCCCGGTCCCCGCATCGCGCGGGGCCGGGCCGTTCCCATGAGCAGGCGGTGATCGGACTCGGCAGGATCACGGTGGAGACGGCACACTGGTGCCATGACCGCCACGCTCGATGACCATCCCATCCACTCCTGGCTCACCGATATGGACGGGGTGCTGGTCCATGAGGAGGCCGCACTGCCCGGTGCCGCGGAGTTCATCTCCGCCCTCCAGCAGTACGGGCGCCGCTTCCTGGTGCTGACCAACAACTCCATCTTCACCCCGCGGGATCTGCGGGCACGGCTGTCCCGCAGCGGGATCGACATCCCCGAGGAGTCCATCTGGACCAGCGCGCTGGCCACGGCGCGCTTCCTGGCCGAGCAGCAGCCTGGCGCGGCCGCCTATGTGATCGGCGAGGCCGGGCTCACCAGTGCGATGCATGAGGAGGGGTTCATCCTGGCCGACTCGGACGTCGACTTCGTGGTGCTGGGGGAGACCCGCACCTACTCCTTCGAGGCGATCACCCGCGCGATCCGTCTGATCACCGGTGGTGCGAAGTTCATCGCCACCAATCCGGACGTGTCCGGCCCCAGCGCGGAAGGACCGCTGCCCGCCACCGGTGCCGTGGCGGCGATGATCACCGCGGCCACCGGGACCCAGCCGTACTACGTCGGCAAACCCAATCCGCTGATGATGCGCACCGCACTGAACCGGATCGGCGCCCATTCGGAGACCTCGATCATGATCGGTGACCGTATGGACACCGACGTGAAGTCCGGTCTCGAGGCCGGGATGCGCTCGGTGCTGGTGCTGACCGGCTCCACCCGGGCGGAGGAGATCACGCAGTACCCGTACCGGCCCACGGCCGTGCTGGACGGCATCGCCGACGTGGTCCCGCTGGTGGAGCGGTGCACCGCCACGGAATCCGTGGAGCTCGGGAGGACTGAGCGCTCCGCGGACTCGCCGCGCTCTGGACGACGGGACGGGGCACCTGCCCCGCATGAGAGAATCGAGGTCATGTTGCGCTGGCTCACGGCCGGGGAATCCCACGGCCCCTCCCTCATCTCCCTGCTCGATGGCATTCCGGCCGGTATCGAGCTGACCAGTGACGATCTGAAGGCGGCGCTCGCGCGCCGGAGGCTCGGCCACGGCCGCGGCAGCCGGCAGAAGTTCGAGCAGGACGTGCTGACGATCCATGGCGGCCTCCGCCACGGCCGCACCCTCGGCTCGCCGCTGGCGATCGAGGTCGCGAACTCCGAATGGCCGAAGTGGGAGAAGGTGATGAGCGCCGACCCGGTCCCGCGGGAGGACCTGGTGATCGACGCCGGCACCGGTGACGAGCGCGAGATCGCCCGCAACCGGGCGCTCTCGCGGCCCCGCCCCGGCCACGCCGACCTCTCCGGGATGCTGAAGTACGGCTTCGACGAGGCCCGTCCGATCCTCGAGCGCGCCAGCGCCCGGGAGACCGCGGCACGGGTCGTCGCCGGCCGGGTCGCGGCTGCGCTGCTCGAGCAGGCCGCCGGGATCCGCCTGGTCTCGCACACGCTGCAGGTCGGTGCGGTGCGGGTCCCCGAGGATGCGGAGCTGCCCACCCC